>CAWAFS010000036.1:0-412569 GCA_963781335.1 uncultured Actinomycetota bacterium
ACCCGCGCTACCGCCTTGAGAGGGCGGCGTGCTAGGCCACTACACAACGGGGGCCTGTTTCGTACATGGTGAGAGCCGACGAGACTCTAACGTTCCCGTGCAGGGACAGCCAAATCGTTGGACTCGCTGGGGTACTAGGACTCGAACCTAGACTAACTGGACCAGAACCAGTCGGGCTGCCAATTACCCCATACCCCATGGGATCGGCCCGCCCAGGAGGCACTTCTGCTTTCCGGGCGAACCGAGGGTCAAAGATACACAAGCGCCGGTTCCCCGACCAATCGGGGCAGTGTGACCTTCGCGGCCCGCCCGCAGCCTGTCCCGGGGCTCATCCAACTTGCTGCAGTGCACGCTGCGCCTCTGGCGGAGAGGTCTTGCTGCGCAGGCCCATCCGACGGGCGACCATCAGCACCAGCACCAGGTAGATCCCGTTCTGGGCGACCGTGACGGGCAGCTGCCACCAGGAGACCTCGGAGACCTCCAGGGCGCCCTGGAGGTCACCGAATGCGATGGCGATCCCGAACGCGACCAGGTTGTTCAAGATGTGCAGGGCGATGCCCGCCTCGAGCCCACCGACGAGTACGACGACCAGGCCGGCCATCAACCCGAACGCGAAACGGTCGAAGAACAGCGGGAAGTTCTGCGTGCCGTGGGCCAGCGCGAAGAGCGCCGAGGTCAGCATCAGGGCGATGCCGATGGCGATCGCGCGGGCGACCCTCGCGCTCGCCCCGGACGCCTCCGCGATCCCGTGCGTGAACGACCCGAAGGCCTGCATCAGGTAGCCCCGGAAGGCGTACTCCTCCCCCAGCGCCTGCAGCGGCGTGGTCAGCAGGATCACGATGCCGGTGGCGACGAGGGTCCCGGTGAGCTTGTTCGGCTCACCGCCGAGCTCGGTGGGGTCGTGTGGCAGGAGCAGGCTGATCAACACCGAAGCGACCAACGCCACCACGGACAGGCCGATGCAGGCGAGGAAGAACTTCCAGCGCATCCCCGGCAGGACCGAGGAGAGCCAACGAGGGCGCAGCCGGTGGACCCATCGGGTGATGCCCATCGCGACCAGCGTCAGCGCCGCCAGGCTCAGGTTGAGGAAGAGCATCGAGGCCGGGGTGACCGAGTCCAGGGTGAGGGCATCGGCGAACTGCTCGCCGAAGGTCCCCGACCCACCCTCCAACGCCACGGCGACCGCCAGCACGGGGATCAGCAGGATCGGCGCCACGATGAAACCACCGACCAGCAACAGCAGGAGGCCGACGACAGGCTTCCACCAGGCGTAGTCCCAGGTCCGCAGCATCAGGGGATAGCTGCGCGGCTCGGAGTGCGGGTGGACCACCATCTGGGGCTCCCACTGCCGCTGTCCTTCCGGTGGGTGCGGCGGAGGCCACCCGGTCGGCTGGGGCTGCAGCGGTGTCGGTGGTGGCCACGGAGAGCCACCCGACGGGTTCGGTGGGTAGGACATCAGCTGTGCACCACGCCCGCGGCCGCAGCGGGGGCGGCGTCGAGACGGGCCAGCGACTGCTCCCGGCCCAGCAGCTCGAGGGACTCGAACAGAGGCGGCGAGACCCGGCGACCGGTGACGGCGACCCGAACCGGGCCGAAGGCGTTGCGTGGCTTGAGCCCGAGCTCGTCCACGAGCTTGGCGCGCAGGGCCCCGTCGACGGACTCGGTGGTCCAGTCAGGGAGCGCGGCCAGCGCCTCACGGGCTGCAGCGACGACCCTCAGACCGTCCTCGTCGAGCACCTTGGCCACGTCGGCCCCGTCGTAGACGACGTGGTCGAGGAACAGGAACGCCAGCATGTCCGCGGCCTCGCCGAGGGTGCCGACGCGCTCATGGATCAGCACGCTCCCCTCGGTGATCGTGAGCGTCTCCGCCGGAGTCGGCGGGTCCTCGATGAGGTCGGCGCCCTGGAGGAACGGCACGAGACGTCCCTCGAGCTCCTCGATGCTGAGCAGTCGCATGTGCGCGGCGTTGATCGCCTCGAGCTTCTTGAGGTCGAACCGCGCGGGGTTGGGGTTGACCCGGCGGATGTCGAAGGCATCGGCCATCTCCTGCATGGTGAAGACGTCGCGGTCCTCGGCGATGCCCCAGCCGAGCAGGGCCAGGTAGTTGAGCAGCCCGGCGGGCAGGAAGCCGCGTTCGACGTACTCGCTCAGGCCGGAGCCGGCGTCGCGCTTGGAGAGCCGCTTGTTGCCCTCCCCCATCACGATCGGCAGGTGCCCGAAGCGAGGGGAGCCGGTGCCGATCCCGAGCGCCTCCAACGCGTGGTAGAGCGCGATCTGGCGCGGCGTGGAGGACAGCAGGTCCTCACCGCGAAGCACGTGGGTGATGCCCATCAGGGCATCGTCGACCGGGTTGACCAGCGTGTAGAGCGGGTCGCCGTTGGCCCGGACGATCGCGAAGTCGGGCACGTGCTCGGGCTGGAAGGTGACCTCCCCACGGATGAGGTCGTCGAAGGTGATCGGGCCGTCGGGGATCCTGATGCGTACGACGTGGGTGCGGCCCTCCGCCTCGAACGCGGCACGCTGCTCGTCGGTCAGGGCGCGGCAGAAGCCGTCGTACCCCTGGATCTTGGACCCGGATGCCTTGCGACGGGCTTCGACCTCGTCGTTGGTGCAGTAGCAGTCGTAGGCCGAACCGGCCTCGAGCAGCTTCTCGACGATCTCGCGGTAGGTGTCGAACCGCTCGGACTGCTTGTAGGGGCCGAACTCGCCGCCGACGCCGGGTCCTTCGTCGTAGTCGATGCCGAGCCAGGACAGCGCGTCGATGATCGAGGCATAACCCTCGGGGGTGTTGCGGGCGAGGTCGGTGTCCTCGATGCGCAGCACCAGGGTGCCGCCGTAGTGGCGGGCGAAGGCCCAGTTGAACAGGGCGGAGCGCACGTTGCCGACGTGCAGGTTGCCGGTCGGCGACGGTGGGAACCGGACCCGGACCTGCTCGGGAGCCAGGGTTCCAAGAACTGGGTCAGTCACGCGAAACCACCTTGTTGGTCAGGTTGCCGATGCCCTGGATCGAGATCTCGACCTCGTCACCGACGTTCATCGGACCGACACCCTCGGGGGTGCCGGTGAGGATCACGTCGCCGGGGAGCAGCGTCATCACGCTGGTCACGTAGGCGATCAGGGTGGGCACGTCGAAGATCATGTCGGCGGTGCGACCGTCCTGCATGACCTCGCCGTTGAGGAAGGTCTGCAATCGCAGGTCGCTGACGTCGAGCTCGGTCTCCACCCAGGGTCCGAGCGGGCAGAACGAGTCGAAGCCCTTGGCCCGCGCGAACTGGCCATCCCTGTGCTGCAGGTCGCGCGCGGTCACGTCGTTGCCGATCGTGTAGCCGTGCACCACGTCGGAGAACTTCTCCTTCGGCACGTCGCGGCAGATCCGGCTGATCACCACGGCCAGCTCGCCCTCGTAGTGCACGTCCTCGCTCTGGCGGGGGTAGAAGATCGGGTCGCCCGGCCCCACCACGCTGGTGTTGGGCTTGAGGAACATCAACGGATCCTCAGGTGGCTCATTGCCCAGCTCCGCGGCGTGGGCTGCGTAGTTGCGCCCGAAGCCCACCACCTTGCTGCGTGGGAGCACCGGGCTGAGCAGGCGGGCGTCGGCCAGCCGCACCACCTCGTCGGTCGGCTGGAGCCCGACGTAGAGGGGGTCTCCCGCCAGCGCCGTGATGACGGAGTCCTCGTCGGCAATGCCGAAGTCGTCGATGTCTCCCGTCACGATGCCGAAGCGGGGGTCGTCACCGGTCGTGAACCTTGCGATACGCACCCGAGGAGCCTATCGACCGGGTGGTCCCACTCACGAACCCGCGTGAGGACCTGTGGATCGAGCGGCGTTGTCGGACCCGGTGACTAGGTTGTCAGTCATGGTCCGCGGACGCCCCGAGCCCGATCCACGGCTCGTCGCTCGGGTCGCCGAGATCGCGCTGCGCCTGCCCGCGGCGCATGAGGAGGACGCCTGGACAGGGGTGCGTTGGCGGGTGCGACAGCGGACCTTCGCGCACGTGGTGGGGCTGCATCACGCCAGTGCGGTCGAGCGGCTGGGAATCACCGACGGACGCACGGTCACGGTGGTGACCTTGCGCAGCACGGGTGAGGAACGAGCAGCGCTGGCAGCGATCGGTCCGCCCTTCCTCGCCTCGTGGGGCGACGACGTGGTCGCGGTGGTGCTCGACGACGACACCGACTGGACCGAGCTCGAGGAGCTGGTCGCCGAGAGCTACCGCCTGCTCGCGCCGGCCCGGCTGGTGCGCGAGCTCGACTCGTCGGCTGACTCCTAGGCTGGCCCGGTGGAGCACCTGGACGAGACGACGTGGCGCGCCCGTGCTGCGGCACACGAGGCGCGTGTCGACCGGTGGATCGAGCCGCACCTGGCGCGCCGTCGTCGCCGGGAGATGCACCCGGTCCACGACTTCCTGTTCACCTACTACTCCCAGCGCCCGGCCGCCCTGCGGCGGTGGCACCCGGGTTGGGGGGTGGCACTGGTGGATGCGCCGGGGTACGCCGCCCAGCGCGGCTACGACCCGATAGTCCGGAGCGAACCGACCCTGCGAGCGGACGGATCGGGGCCCGACTGCTCCGGACTATCCGTCTCCCGGGATCATCTGCGGTCCCAGCTCCCGCTCATCGAGTCCATCCACCGTCTGCTCGCAGCGACCGCGGGACGTCCGCCGACGCTGGGCTGCTTCGGCTTGCACGAGTGGGCGATGGTGCACCGGGCCCCGGCCACCCGGCACGACTGGCCGCTGAGACTGGGCCCATCGGCGACCGACGCCGTGGTCGAGTCGCACCGGATCGGATGCTCGCACTTCGACGCCTTCCGGTTCTTCACCGACAGCGCGCGTCCCCTGAACACCCTCCAGCCGGGACGCGACGACCGTGCGGCGTACGAGCAACCCGGCTGCCTGCACGCGGGGATGGACCTCTACAAGCACGCCTTCCGGCTGACCCCGCTGGTCCCCTCCGAGCTGGTCGCCGACTGCTTCGCTCTCGCCTGGGACATCCGCGAGCTCGACATGCGGGCCTCGCCGTACGACTTCAGCGAGCTGGGCTTCACGCCCGTGCGCATCGAGACTGCCGAGGGCAAGCAGGAGTACGTCGCCGCGCAGCGTGCCTTCGCCGAACGCGGCGCCCCGTTGCGCCAACGCCTGGTGCAGGAGTGCCTGGAGCTGGAGGCTTCCGCGCGCTAGCGTGCTGCCCTGGACGAGCTCGTGGCCGGTCCATCTGGGACGGCCGGCCGGGAAAGCGGCGGAACCGTCCCGACCTGAGGAACTAGGCTCCGCCCATGACCGTCTCCGACACTCGGGTGCGAGACATCCCCGCGGTCCTGCTGACCGCGGGTCGACTGATCGCTCGGCACTGGCCCGCCCTTCTCGCCCTCGCCTTCCTCGGCACCGGCCTGCGTGCCGGCGTGCTGTGGCTGGCGGTGATCGTCAGCGACCAGAGCTCGTTCGCGGCGCAGCTGATCCTGGTGCTCGCGCCGCTGGGCTACCTCCTGCCGATCATCGCGATGCTCTACCTGTGCCGCGGGTCGCTGCCCAACGTCTCGGCGCTCGATGCGTTGCCGGGACCGGAGGCGACCACCGAGAAGCGGGAGCGGCGCCTGGTCGACGTGTCGGTCAGCATGCTGGTGCCGTTCCTCGCGGTCTACGTCTCCTACGGGCTGCTCGACGAGGACCGGCAACGGTTCATCAACGAGGCGGCGTTCGCGGAGTTCAACCAGTTCAACCTCGCCAGGCCGCCGGACTACGACTTCGCCGGTCGGGTGGGGATCTACGCCCCGCTCACGGTGCTGGCCATCGTGCTGGTCGCCTGGGTGCTGCGCTTCGCTCTGGGGCGCATCGAGATGCGATCCCGCTTCCTCGCCCTGGCCTTCGTCGGTGCGCTGGTCGAGGTCTACTACACGAGCCAGGTCGCGCGCCGCCTCACCGGCATCCAGACCAGCGCGGTGGATTGGGTCGAGCAGCGACGCGTCGCCTCCGAGGTCGTGGGGTGGTACGACGACAGCGTCGGCCGGCTGGGTTGGCTGGCCAACCCGATCGACACCGTCACCTCCTGGCTGTTCGCGCTGATCGGCTCGGTGGACGCGGTCATCGTCGTCCCCGTGGCGTGGCTGACCGTCGGCGCCGTGGTGCTCGGGCACAAGCTGTCGCCGCCCCCGGCCCGTGAGCCACATCCACGGTGGCAGCGGGTGCCGTCGGTCGTCCGCAGCGCGTCGTCCTCGCTGCTGGCCGACCTGCGCGAGCGCTGGTCGGCCTTCTGGGGCGGGCTGCGCCTCCTCGGTGCCGCCGGGTTCGCGCCGATGCTGGCCTTCGGACTCGTGTTCCTGCTCGCAATCCGGCTGCCCGTCCTGGTCTCGCAGCTGGTCCGCCAGGCCACCGGCCCTGTCGACACCATCACCTGGCTGGCGTTCTCGCCGATGGAACGCAGCCTGGGGATGGCGGTCTCGATGGCCCTCACTGCGCCGCTGCTCGCCGCCGCGATGGACTGGCTGGTCGCGCCGAAGCTGGCCGAGCGGGCCCAGGCGCAGGAGCAACCCCTGCCGGAGCCCACCAGCCCTTGACGGTTCAGCGCGGCAGATCGAGGGAGACGTAGTCCGGCGGAAAGAAGGCGATCCACACCTTGGTCGGCGCCACGTCCTCGGGCACCAGCACGACCGTGTGCGTCGCCCACTCCCCGGGACGCTCGGCCTCGGGGTCGACGACGCCGCGGCGACTGCCCTCGCCCAACGGGCTCGCCGCACCGGGGGTGTCCTCGGGCACGCAGCGGTAGACCTGGCCCAGCGGGTCCGAGAGGTCGCCCCCATAGCGATGGCCTCGCTTGTCCAGCAGCATCACCCTGCAGCCGTTGAGGTCCTGGTCCGGATCGGCCCTGAAGCCGAGGTTGACCTGATAGGCATCAAGACCGTCGGGCACGTCCTCCTGCTCGGTCCCCGACCGCGCCGGGACCTCGTCGACCTCGACCAGGCTGGCCACCCGCACCGCGAAGGTCCGTCGCGTCGGACCCAGGGCGTCCTCGAACTCCTGGCTGACCTGCGCGTAGCGACCGGGTGACGCTGACGCGGTCTCCCGGTGCAGCCCGCTCTCCCACCAGAAGGTCTGCACCCGGTAGCCCGAGCCGACCACCATCACCACCAGCCCGAACGGCACCAGCGGCAGCCACCAGCGGTTCGTGCGCCACCACGGTCTCGACTGATCGCTCGCCGGCGCTCGCTGCTCGACCACCTTCACGGCGCGGCCTCCTGACCCGGTTGCTCCTTGACCGGTGCGGTGTCCATCGGCGCCAGGCCGGGATACTGCCCCCGCCAGGCGGTCCTGCTCGCCACCATCTCCTTCGCCTTCGACGTGCCGATGCCGAGGTCGATCCGGGCCAGGTCGTCACGGTGCTGGCGCGAGCCATCGGCCTCGTACGGACCCTTCGCAACCTCGAGCAGCATCCCGCGCAGGCGGCTCGGAGGCACGTCGAAGCAGAACACGGCGAACCACGGCACGCCGGCCGGAGCAGTGGTGTTGGTGGGGCAGGTGGCCCCACGACCCATCGGCGAGTAGCGTCTCCCGTCCTCGTCGATCAGCTCGAAGCCGTACATCGTGGTGGACTCGCGACGCGCCACGATCCGCAGGTCGACGAGCAGGAACTGACCGGCGGCCGCGACCGGCTCGGCACCGTAGAGGTGGGGGCCGGCACGGACCCCGGTGACCTCCACGTCGGCGTACCTGAGTGCGACCGGCGTGCCGACCTCGCCACTGCGGACGAAGGGTTCGGTCGCGAGCTCGTTCACGGGCACGGTGTCGGTGATCACCCGTCCGACCGCCATCGCGACCAGCACCAGGGCGGCGAGCGCCGCCCACCTTCTCATCGGCGCACCTCGACCTCGAAGCGACCGCGCCTGACGACCTCATCGGTGTCGAGCCAGGACTTCGGGTCGAGGGTGAGCGGGTCCTCCTCGAGGTAGTCGTAGCCGTCCACCTCCACCGTGACCGACTGTTCGGTCCAGCCCGGCTCCTGCTCGAAGACGATCGCGACGTCGTAGGTCAGCCCCGGGTTGACCGCGCTGATGCTCTGCCCGTCCTCGACCGAGACCAGACGCCCGGCGGAGCGTCCAGCGCCGGGCACCACCACGTCGCCACCCTTCACCGTGAAGGCGTCCGTGACGAGGGTGGCGAACTCCGGACGGTCCCCCGGGTTGGTCACCTCGCCGACGAGCACCAGCAGGCGACCACCCTCCTGTTCAGGCTCGATCGACGGAGCGAGGTCGCCGACGGTGACCACCTTGCGAATCGTCACGTCATACGGCCCGACCTTGAAGGACTTCGCGGGAACGAGCTTGGCCGGACCGGGGGCCTCGGCCGCCTCGAGACCGCCGAAGGGGGCGGTGACCAGCAGCGCTGCGGCGACGCCGGCACCGAGGCGCTGGCGGCCGTTGGTGCGCCGGGCCAGCGCACGCGCACGGAAGATCCCGCGCCGGGACTCCCCGGCCTCCCGAGACTCGGTCATGGGCGGAGCCTAGTGGCCACGGGTGGGCCGTGCAGCGCAGGGCGACCTCTCGCTGGGGGCGCCTGGGAGGTCACGGCACGACCCCGGCCTCAGTCGTCGGTCTCAGTCTCGAAACGTGGCCCGCCACCACTGCACCGGGACGTGACGTGGGTCTCGGCGCCCTCGCCACCCGGCTTGAACTCCACCTCGACCTCCTCGGGTCCCCGGGAGCCGATCTCCACCCTCCATCCGTCCGACGGTGAGGCGGAGACCAGCTCGACACGGGCACCGGTGCAGGACACCGTGAGGAGACCAGCACCACCCGACCAGGTCCGGGTCACCTTCCCGGGCGGGGCTGGATCCGGGGGTCGTGGCGGCCTGTCGCCCGACGTGCCGGACGCGCCGCCGGATCTTGTGGCGGATTTACCGGCGGGAACAGTCGGCGGGGTGGCCCCAGGCGTCCCCTGCGCTGCCGTGGCGGTGGGCGGGCTCGCCGTCGGACCCGGCCCCGTCGGGGCCGGGGGGGTCGCTCTCGACGTCCTGGACGGAGAGGACGAGGGCTCCGGCGCGCCGGTGACGATGCGGGTCGCGCTGGGGTCCTGCCCGCTCACCACGTGGCGTCCGACCTGCCCGATGACCAGCCAGGTGACACCCGACCCGACTGCGACGACGCCCAGCCAGAGCACAACACCGACGAGGAGCGTCCGGGCCTTCATGCAGCCCATCTTGCCAAGGCTGTCGACGAGAGTGTCGTAGCGTTGGCCCCGTGGCCACCGTCGTGATCGTGGAGGACGAGCCCGCGATCCGGGAGGGCCTGCAGGGCGCGCTCCGTGATCGCGGCTACCTGGTTGCCACCTCTCCCACGGGGCTCGGCGCCCTGGAGCTGGTCATCGCGGCTGAGCCGGACGTCGTGCTGTTGGACCTCGGCCTTCCCGACCTCGATGGATTGCATGTGCTCGGCATGCTGCGGGGCGTCACCCAGGTCCCCGTCATCGTCATCACCGCGCGTGACGACGACCCCACGATCGTCAAGGCTCTCGACGCGGGGGCCGACGACTACGTGGTCAAGCCGTTCGGGCTCGACCACGTCGCCGCACGGATCAGGGCAGTGCTCCGACGCAGCGGGGGCACCGTGGAGGGTGAGGAGTCCGCGATCTGCGTCGGAGGGCTCGAGATCGACCAGCGCCAGCACACCGTCACCCTCGACGGCGAGCGCGTGGACCTCACCCGCAAGGAGTTCGACCTGCTGGTTGCCCTGGCTTCGCGTTACGGGGAGGTCGTGTCCAAGCGAACACTGCTGAGCGAGGTCTGGCAGCAGGCTTACGGGGGCAGCGACCGCACCGTCGACGTCCACCTCTCCTGGCTGCGGCGCAAGCTCGGTGAGACGGCAGCCGAACCGCGTTACCTGCACACCGTGCGGGGGGTGGGCATCCGGCTCGTCGCCGCCGAGCGGCGCCACTGATGCGGCGCCGGATCCTGTGGCTGGTTGCCGCCACGACATCAGCTGTCGTCCTCGCGTTCGTGATCCCGCTGTGCCTGCTCGTGCGCACGATGGCCGCCGACCGGGCCCTCGCCGAGGCCGACCAGGAGACCCGAAACGTTGCGGTCCTGGTGTCGAGCCTGCACGACAGCGGGGTTCTCGAGGATGCCGTCGCCACGGCTGACACGAGGTCCGTCGGTGCCACCACGGTGACCCTGCCCGACGACCAGCTGCTCGGGGGCGACCGGGGCGCTGTCACCCCTTCGGCGACCGAGCTCGAGCAGGCCCGTTCGGGCTCCGCCTTCACGGTCCATCAGAGGGCCGGCACGCTGATCGTGGTTCCGGTGCTCACTGCGAACGGCACGAACGTGGTGTCCACCTGGCTGCCGGCAGAGGAGATGCGCCGCGGGGTGGCCCAGGCCTGGGCCCTGATCACGCTGCTCGGGCTGGGCCTCACCGGGCTCGCCCTGTTGATCGCGGACCGGCTCGGGCGCCGGGTCAGTACGCCGGTCACGCGGGTCGCGCTGATCGCGGACCGCCTCCGCGAAGGAGACCTGGGCGCCCGCGCCGTACCCGAGGGCCCTCCTGAGACCCGGGCGCTGGCTACCGCCCTGAACCTGCTCGCGGAGCGGATCGAAGAGCTCCTCCTGCTCGAGCGGACCGCCGTCGCCGACCTCTCGCACCGGCTCCGCACCCCGGTCACGGCACTCCGCATCGAGGTCGAGCGGTTGGCGGATGCGGACCTCGCCGAGCGGCTGCGCCGTCACGTCGGCAACCTCCAGCGCAGCGTGGACGCGATCGTCAAGGACGCGCGGCGTCCGGTCCGCCACGGGCTCGACTTCACCTGCGACGCCGTCGCGGTGGTGCGCGCGACCGTGGCGTTCTGGGCCCCCCTCGCCGAGGACCAGGGACGACGGCTGCGGATGAGCCTCGCGGAAGCCCCGTTGCTCGTCGAGATGGACGAGGTCGATCTTCGGGACGTGGTGGACATCCTGATCGACAACGTCTTCGCCCACACACCCGAGGGGACGCCCTTCGAGGTCTCGCTCGGTCGGCGTGCCCCCAGCTCGGGCAGCTCGGGCGGTGTGTTGCTCGAAGTGGTCGACGCTGCCACCGCCGACGGGACTCCGGTCACATCGCCCGTCCAGGCCCCGATCGACCGGGCCCCAGACCAGGCTCCAGACCGGGCCCCAAACCGGGACGCGGGGGCAGCGACCGGGTCCGGACTCGGCCTGAGCATCGCCCGCCGGGCGCTGGCGAGCAGAGGTGGCGAGCTGCACGTCGAGTCCACCGACGGTGGCACCCGCGTCACGGCGCTGCTCGTGGAGTCCGAGGCGACAGTGCGTGAGTGACCACACGGAGTGATCCGTCAGTCCTCCTCCTCGGCCTCGGCCTCGTGCTCATCCTGTTCGTGATCGTGATGGTCCTCGACCTCGTGGTCGTCCTCGGACTCGTCGTCGTCGTCGGACTCCGTCGCCTCGAGGTCCCCGTCCTCGGCAGGCTCGGCTGGTCCTGGTCGCGCATGGGTGCGATCGTCGCCGGAACGGTGTTTCGAGCCGGTGCCCGCCGAGGTGCCCGAAGCGAGTCCCACGGCAGGGGTGACCGAAACGACAGGAGCAGGGTCGACGACGACCACCACCTTCTTCTGCACCCTGACGCAGATGCCCTTCCGGAGCTTCGTGCCCTTCTCGCACGGCAGGAACGTCGGCTTGGTCGTGGCAGGGACGACCGTGGTCGTGTCCGGGACCTGGTCCTTGCCGGAGGAGACAGTTTCGGTGACACCGCCTGCTCCGGCCTGGTAGGCCACGACTGCGGCGACGGCACCCACCGCCGTCCCGACCACGGTGAGGACGGGGGCTGAAGCGCGCACGATGGGCTCCTTCGCTTGCGGGCAGCGTCTCCGCCCGACGCCAGTGAGTCTGCGCAGCGGGGTGTTGAGCGCAGGTCGTGACAACCTCAAGAGTTCCCCAAGTCGTGCCGGCACCCGCCGGATCTGAGGTTCCCTTGAGCCTCGGATGAGGTCGCGTTGCCTGCGGCTCCCGCATGCTCGGATCCACTCGCGACCAACCAGGGAGAACCACATGACCGTGCCCCACACGCCTCGCCGGCGGGACCTGTACCAGGCTGCGACCGCTGTGCTGACCGGTCTGGCGGCCTTCGGCTCACTGGTGGGCACGGGGTATGCCGCTGGAGCGATCGCCCACCGCCAGGACCTGGTGGACAAGGGCGAGCAGCAGTCCAAGACACCTGCGGCCACCACCGCAGCTCCCACGCCCCCGGTGAAGGCGGTCGCCAGACGGCGGCCCTACCGAACCGTGGTGCGGACCGAGGTGGTGCACCAGGTGAGCAGCAACGCCGCCACCGTCGGGACAGGAGGGACGATCAGCGCCACGGCCACCGGTGGCTCCGGGAGCGGGGCCGGCTCCGCCTCGTCCTCGTCGTCCTCCTCCTCATCGTCGGGTGGTGGTGGTGGTCATGCCGCCCCCGCACCTCCGGCACAGGCGCCGGCTCCGGCACCCAAGCCAGCCCCGGCCCCCTCGTCCGGGTCCTGAGCCGGTGAGTGTGGTGCCGCCGGCTCAGGACCAGTACCGGACCTTCGAGGCCCTGGGCTGCCACGTGCATGTCGCCACCAGTGATCCCGCCGAGCTGGGGCCTGCGATTGCGGTCGCCGAGCGTCTGCTGCAGGGTGTGGACGCGACCTGCAGCAGGTTCAGGCCCGATTCCGACCTCTCCCTCGTCAACGCCGCGGCGGGACGATGGGTCCGGGTTGCTCCGCTGCTGCTTGCCGCGGTCCAGGTGGCGCTCGACGCAGCCCACGAGACAGACGGACTCGTCGACCCGTGCCTGGGCGCACGACTCGTCCACCTCGGCTACGACGCGGACTTCGGTGTGGTGCGGCTGCGGCACGACGCACCCGGCTACCAGGCACCCCCGCACCCGACCGGTGCCTGGCGCGAGGTCGAGATCGACGACTCGGCGATCCGGATCCCGACCGGCGTCGCCCTCGACCTCGGCGCCACGGCCAAGGCCTGGGCCGCCGACCTGGTGGCGCTGAGCATCGTGCACGGTCTGGGCGGCGGGGTGGCGGTCAGCATCGGCGGCGACGTGCGTGTGGTCTCTGACGAGCGGGTGCCCAGCTGGCCCGTCTCGGTGACCGAGAAGCCGGACGGCTCGCGGGGCAGCACGGTCTGGCTCGACAGCGGCGGGGTGGCGACGTCCACGACCGTCGTACGCCGCTGGAGGGCCGCCGGGACCGAGAGACACCACCTGCTGGACCCACGCACCGGCCTCCCCGTCGACGGCCCTTGGCGCACCGTGACCGCGACGGGACCGACCTGCGTCGCAGCCAATGCCGCGACCACGGCCGCCCTGGTGCTGGGGTCGCAGGCTCGCGCATGGCTGGGGGCGCGTGGCGTGGATGCCCGCCTCGTGGGCCAGGACGGTGGCGTCAGCCGCGTCGGCAACTGGCCTGTCGAGGGGACCGACGCATGAGCACCCTGACCGACGGACCAGTTCTCTGGTACCTCAACCGGGGCACCGGGGTGACCCTGATGGTGCTGTTCACCGTGAGCACGGTCCTGGGAGTCCTCAGCGCCCGCGAGGGGCGCCGACGCCTGGTGCCCGGCATCGTGACCCAGGGGCTGCACCGCAACCTCGCACTGATCACGCTCGGGCTCCTGCTGGCCCACGTCACCAGCGCCGTCGTGGACACCTTCGTCGACATCCGTTGGTGGCAGGCGCTCTCCCCCCTGGGCGCCACCTACCAGCCCCTGTGGCTCGGGGCCGGCGCCATCGCCCTCGACCTGATCGTGGTCCTGGTGCTGACCAGCATGCTCCGTGCCCGGATCCCCCATCGGGTGTGGCGCGGCGTGCACTGGCTGGGCTACCTGGCCTGGGCGGTCTCGATGGCGCACGCCGCCGGGATCGGCACCGACGCGAGCACCGATTGGGGTCGCCGCACCGGCCTTGTCTGCATCGGAGCCGTTCTCGGCGCCGCCCTGATGCGACTGTTCGCCGACGCACGGGCCTCTCGGGACCCCCTTCTCGCGCGAGTGAGGACCCGCTGATGCGCCCCGCGTTCCAGGTCGTCCCGGGTCCCTGGCTGCTGCGCGCAACCAACCCCGACCTGCTCAGCCATCGCTCGACGCACGGCAGCCTGCCGGTCCTGTCGTTGGAGGCGCTCCTGGCAGTGGTCGACCCGGCGGACGTGCGGGGCCGTGGTGGCGCCGGGTTCCCGTTCGCCAGGAAGCTCCGCACGTGCGCGAGCCACCGGCGCGCTCGGCACGTCGTGGTCAACTTCAGCGAGGGCGAGCCAGCGAGCCTGAAGGATCTGGCGCTGGCGCTGACCCAACCCCACCTCGTGCTCGACGGTGCGAGCCTGGCGGCCCAGGCACTGGGGGTCCGCACCATCCACCTGGTCCTGCCCGAGGAACACCTCGACGCGCAGGCCGCGATCCAGAAGGCGCTGGGCGACCGGGCCGTTCTCGACCGCGTGTCCCGGCTGCGCTGGCACACGCACCTCGCGGCCCGGCGATACGTCTCCGGTGAGTCCAGCGCGGTCACCGAGCTGATCGATGGCCGTCCCGGCTTGCCGGTCACGAACTGGCACCCCACGGCCGTTGCCGGCGTGGGTGGCCGGCCGACGTTGCTGTCCAACGCGGAGACCTTCGCCCACGTCGCCGCTCTGGTGCTGCACGGCGGCGCGTCCTACGCCGCCCTGGGCACCCGCGAGGAGCCCGGTACGCGTCTGCTGACCCTGGGGTCCCGGTCCGCGGCCGCCAGGGTGGTGGAGGTAGCGCACGGCACACCGTGGGCGAGCGTGCTCAGCGCCGAGGAGTGCTCCGGCCCCGTGCTGCTCGGCGGGTACCACGGCACCTGGGCCCGGCCAGGCGAACTGACGCACGCACGGGTGTCCCCTGCAGAGCTCAGCAGCCACGGGCTGACGCTCGGCGCCGGCGTCGTGCTGCCGCTCCCTGCCCAGGTCTGCCCACTCGAGCACACCGCCCAGATCCTGCGCTACCTGGCCGAGGAGACCTCCGGTCGCTGCGGCCCCTGCTTCAACGGCCTGCCCGCCCTGGCGCACGCGTTCGAGGACCGTCTGGCGGGTGTGCCCGACACCGGTCTCGACCGGCTGTCGGCTCTCGTGGAGGGGCGCGGCGCCTGTGCTCACCCGGACGGCACGGTCCGCTTGCTGCGCTCTGCCCTGAACGCGTTCCCCGAGGAGCTGCTGGCTCACACTCGAGGCACCTGCCTCGGGTCGCCACGCCGTGGGGAGGTGCTGCGATGACCCCCGCCTCCGGACACCGCCTGCAGGTCGACTGGCCGCGCTGCCGGGCTCGGGGTCTGTGCCACGAGCTGCTCCCCGAGGTGATCGACGTGGATCCGTGGGGCTACCCGGTGGTCGACGACCTACTGCCCGAGGACCTCGTCCGTGCGGCTCGGAAGGCCGTGCTCGCGTGCCCCCTCTCGGCCCTGCGACTGCGCGAGGTCTGACCCGTCACCAGCAGGGCGGGGTGCGGTCGAGCCACGGGCCCTCAGCTTCGACCTGGCTCGAGAGCGACACCAGGGTTGCCTCGTCGCCGGGGCGAGTCGCGAGCATCACCCCCACCGGCAGGCCGCCAGCCGTGTGGTGGGTGGGCAGCGAGATCGCCGGGCTGCCGGTGACGTTCCAGATCGAGGTGTACGGCGTGAACCGCTTCTGCGCCTCGAAGTCCTCGGCCGGGTCGGTGTCGTCGCGGATCGCACCGACGGGCAGGGGTGGCACCGCGAGGGTGGGGGTCAGCACCGCGTCGTACGACGAGATCTCGGCCAGCGTCCGCGCCGCGACGCGACGGAGCTGACCGACGGCCAACCCGAACTCCGGTCCGCTCACGTCTGCGCCGCGCTCTGCCAGCCAGCGCGTCAGCGGTCGCAGCAGCGCACGCTTCTCGACGGGCAGGTTCACGACCGACAGCGCAGTCAGCACGGCCCAGCAGGTCTCGAACACCGGCACCGCGTCGCGTGGGAGCGGCACCTCGATGTCCATGACCTCGTGACCCAGCGACTCGAGCACACGGCTGGCGACCTCCCAGGCCAGCACACACTCCGGATCCACGTCCGCGTCGGCGATGACGGGCGCGCTGAACCGGGCGATCCGCAGCCGTTCGGGCGGACGGTCGCACGCGGCGAGGAACGACCCTGTGCCCTCTGGCGCCCAGAACGGGTCGCCCACGGCGCGACCGGCCATCACGTCGAGGTAGGCGGCGGCGTCGCGGACCGTGCGCGCGAGCGGGCCGTTGGTACCCAGGCCCACGGGGTCGCCGTACATCGGGGCGCCGGAGATCCGCCCCCGGGTCGGCTTGAGGCCGACGATCCCGCAACAGCTCGCCGGGATCCGGATGGACCCACCGCCGTCGGACCCGAGAGCCAGCGGCACCAGCCCGGCCGAGACCGCCGACGCGGACCCGCCACTCGAGCCGCCGGCCATCCGGCTGGTGTCCCACGGCGTCACTGCCGCAGGCGCGCCCTCGGGCTCGGTGTAGCAGGGGGAGCCGAACTCCGGCGTGCTCGTCTTGCCGAGACTGACCAGCCCGGCATCCTCGATGCGCCGGACCACCTCGTCGTCGAACTCCGGCACGTGGTCGGCGAAGACCGGCGACCCGAAGCTGGTGCGCACGCCCTTGGTGGCATTGAGGTCCTTCAGCGCGGTCGGTACGCCGGCGAGTGGGCCGTCTCCCACAGCGTGCGCCGATCGTGCCCGCTCTCCTGTGACCGTGACGAACGCACCGAGGTCCTCGGAGTAGCGGTCGATCCGCGAGAGGTAGTGCTCGACCAGCTCGCCCGTCGACACCTCACCGGAACGGATCGCAGCACCCTGCTCCAGCGCGGTCAGGTCGTGCAGCTCACTCATGCACGCGACGCTACCGGCCCATGCTCACCGCCACTCCCAGGTGACGGTCAGGCGCCGTGCCGCCGGAGTCCGAAGGTCAGGCTGTCGAGCAGCGCCATCCAGGACGCCTCGATCACGTTGTGGCCCACGCCGACCGTGACCCACGAGCTCTGGCCGTCACTGGTCTCGATGAGCACCCGGGTGACCGCGTCGGTGCCGTGGCCCTGGTCGAGGATGCGCACCTTGTAGTCGATCAGCTCGAACTTCACGATCTCCGGGTAGAGCTGCTGGATCGCCTGGCGCAGCGCGTGGTCGAGCGCGTTGACCGGCCCGTTGCCCTCGCCGGTCGTGACGATCCGGGCGCCTCCGGCGAGCAGCTTCACGGTGGCCTCCGAGATCGCCTCGTCACCGGGACGGGTCTCGGTGATCACTCGCCAGGACTCGGTCTCGAAGTACGACGGTCGCGCACCCTCGACCTCCTCGAGCAGCATCAGCTCGAAGGAGGCGTCCGCGGCCTCGAAGGTGTAGCCGTGCGACTCGAGCTTCTTCACCCGCTGGGTCACCCGCTGCACCAGCTCGGGCTCGAGGTCGAAGCCGAGCTCGCGACCCTTGAGCTCGATCGAGGCACGGCCGGCCATGTCGGAGACGAGCAGGCGCATGTCGTTGCCGACTCCCTCGGGATCCATGTGCTGATAGAGGTTCGGGTCCACCTTGATCGCGCTCGCGTGCAGACCGGCTTTGTGCGCGAAGGCCGAGACACCCACGTAGGGCTGCCTGGAGGCGGGCGGGAAGTTGGTCACGTCGGCGACCGCGTGCGCGATCCGGGTCGCCTCGCGCAGCAGGCCGTCGGGCAGGACCTGGCGTCCCAGCTTCAGCTCGAGGTTGGCGACCACGCTGACGAGGTCGGCATTGCCGGTTCGCTCGCCGTACCCGTTCAGGGTGCCCTGCACGTGCGTCGCGCCGGCATCGACGGCGGAGAGCGTGTTCGCCACGGCGCAACCGGTGTCGTTGTGGCAGTGGATCCCTACCCGGACGCCCGTCGTCGCGACGACGTCGTCGACCACGTCGGCAACCCAGTCGGGCAGCATCCCGCCGTTGGTGTCGCACAGCGCGGCCACGTCGGCGCCGGCCTCGAAGGCCGTGCGCAGCACCTCGAGGGCGTAGTCGCGGTTGTCGCGGTAGCCGTCGAAGAAGTGCTCGGCGTCCAGGAACACCCGCTGCCCCTCGGCACGCAGGTGCGAAACGGTGTCGCGCACCATCGCGAGGTTCTCCTCGAGCGTCGTACGGAGCGCCAGCTCGACGTGCCGGTCGTGCGACTTGGCCACCAGGGTGACCACGCCGGCGCCCGAGTCACGGAGCGCGGCGATCAGCGGGTCGTCGGCCGCCTTCATCCCCGCACGACGGGTGGCGCCGAAGGCAGCGAGCTGCGCATGCTTCAGGTCCAGCTCCTCGCGGGCACGCTGGAAGAACTCGGTGTCCTTGGGGTTCGCGCCCGGCCAGCCACCCTCGATGAAGCCCACGCCCAGTCCGTCGATCTGTCGGGCAATCGCCAGCTTGTCCGCGACGGAGAGGTTGAGTCCCTCCTGCTGCGCGCCATCTCGCAGGGTGGTGTCATAGACGTGGAACAGGTCGCTGGTCATGGCCAGTCTTCCTTCTGCGGCTCGTTTTCCGTGGGGTGGGACAAACAAAAAACCTCTCGTCAGGACGAGAGGTCAGCGCGGCGGCTCTGGGGTCAGAGGATCGTCGCGCTAGTCGATAATGATGTCGAAGTGCTGCACGTTCACGAGTGTGCCACAGCGGCCGGTCGGCTCACCAGCCGACCATCAGCCGAGACACGGCGGTCCGGCCAGCGCCGTACCGGTTCACCAGGTTGAGCTGGTAGCAGCTCGTGCCGTCTCGTCCGGTCGCGCTGTCGTGCCAGGTCAGTGTTGTGGCGGAGACGCTGTGGGACTCCGCCCACGCGGGTACGACGGCGCAGCTCGAGCCACCCCACACCCGGACCTGGACCCGTGATCCCGAGGGCAGCGAGGTCGGCTTCGCCCAGCGCGCCACCACCGGTGAGCTGGTGCCACCACTGAAGCTGACGCCGGCGAGCTGCGAGGGCAGTGGGTCGATCAGGCACCAGGTGCCGGGATATCTCGCCGTGCCGCCGTAGGCACGCACGAAGGTCACCACCAGGGCCGGGTCGATCACCCGGCACCTGTACTGGCCGGCTGGACTCGTCGGTGGCAGGTAGCAGGCGCTGATGTCGAGCACCGGACGCATCAGCGAGCAGGCGGCGCTGGTGTGGCCGAAACCGAGGACGTGCCCGATCTCGTGGGTGAACAGGGCCATCACCTCGACCCGCCGCCAGGCGTCGGTGGAGTCGACCTTGTCGTACTTCGCGTTCAGGCGCACCCAGGCGCCCGGGGTGGCGCCGACCGTGGCCATGCCCGCAGCAGTCCCGGTGTTGCCGTAGGAGATGAACAGACGGGCGCGACTCCTGTCCGTGGTCCGGGCGAGCTTGATCCTGGCGCCCGTGTCGTTCCACTTCGCGACCGCGGTAGAGAGGCTCCAGTCCCACTTGGACGGGATGGTCTCGTAGTAGTAGAGGGTGCTCAGCCTCCAGGCCCCGGAAGACCGGGCCGAGCGTTGCGCACTCGCGTCTCCGTGCAGGTCCACCGGCGCCGAGCGCGCAGCCCGAGCCTGCGTCTCTGTCCGGGGCGCGGGGTCGGCAACAGCCGCCGGAGCACCTGTCACCAGGAGCGTGCCGGCGACCAGGAGCGCCAAAGCGGCACGCGCGAGCGCAGAGAAATCAGGCATTTCACCCATTTTGCATCATCGGGCGACGACTGAGGGGTGGAATGCACTATTTCCGACAAATCGGTCAGGGCCAGGGTGCGCCCAGGGCAGGCGCCCAGTTCGGCCCTCCGCTGAGCAGCAGCCCGAGCAGCACCGCCGTGCCCAGCACGCACATGGCCGCCACGAACCAGCCGCCGAACTCCGACCTGGCGGTTCTGGCCACCAGCCCACGGGTCACCTCCCGCAACCGCCCGGACCCCGGGCCCCACCACAGCGCGGGGGTGAAGGCCAGCCCGGCCAGCACCATCCCGATCGCGACCGGCTGGCCCAGCAGGTAGCCCAGCGAGAACATCGCGAGCGCAGCGAGCCCGGCGACGGCGACAACGGCCAGGGCGCCGAAGAGCGCGAGCAGCAGGTAGCCGGGCAGGGAGAGCGTGGTCGTCGGGACGTCGTACCAGCGTGGTCGCCCGCGCACCAGGCGACGCCGACCGTGCCGCTGCCGGGTCACCGACGCGGTGCGGAGCAGGAGCACGAGCGTCGCGACCAGGGCGGTTCCGGCATAGGGGGCGTAGCCGACGAGAGCGCTCGTCAGCATGCCGAGCCCGGCGAGCTGGAGCACTCGCTGCGCCCTGCTGCTCTCCCTCGGGGGGCCGGGGTAGGGCACCCGAGCCTGCTCAGGTCTCGGCTGGTCTGGTCGGGCGTGGTCATAGCGCGGCGGGTCCGGTCGCGGCGGGTCTGCGGGCAGGATCCGGGTCGGCGTGGGGGCGGGATCGGCCTGCGGCGAGAACGGCCTGGTCCAGAGGTCGGGCGCGGCGTCCGCCGGAGCCGACAGATGTGAGGCCTCCCGCAGCTCGTGCAGGCGGGAGCGCAGCTCGCGCAGGGTCGGGCGCTGCAGCGGCTCGGGGTCCAGGCCGGCACGCAGCACCGGGGCGAGCGAGTCGGGGACACCGGCCAGCTGGTACTCGCCGCGGCGGACCCGATCCATGATCGCGATGGACGGCCCGGTGCCGTAGGGCGGACGGCCGGTGGCGGAGAAGGCCACGGTGGCCGCCCACGCATGTACGTCGGAGGCAGGGGTCGCGTCGTCGCCGTAGAGGATCTCGGGTGCCAGATATCCGGGAGTGCCGAGCAACCAACCGGTCTGGGTGAGCCGGGGGTCCTCGGCCACCCGCGCCAGGCCGAAGTCGATCAGGACCGGCGACCGGCCCTCCATCAGCACATTGGTCGGCTTGATGTCGCGGTGCAGGACGCCCACCTTGTGAACCGCCTCGAGTGCCTCGGCGAGGGCATCGGCGAAGTGCAGCAGGTCGGTGCCTGCGATCGGCCCCTCCTCCGCGACGTGGTGGTAGAGCGAGAGACCAGGCACGTAGCGGGTGACCACGAATGGCACCGGCCCGTGCGGGTCGGCGTCGAGGATCTCGGCGATCCTGGGGCTGGAGATGCGCTTGAGCGAGCTCACCTCGCGCGCCAGTCGCTCCCGGGCCTCGAGGTCTCCGACGATGTGCGGTCGCAGCACCTTCAGCGCGACCCGACTGCCGTCCGGCCCCTGCGCCAGGTGGACCACGCCCATGCCGCCCTCCCCGATCGGGGCGAGCAGCCGGTAGGCGCCGACGCGCGTCTCCTCAGGCCGCTGGCTGTCCAGGGTGGTCACCCGCCAACGGTAGCCGGGGGCCCTCGGTGGGCCAGGAGGGCGCGCAGCGCCCATCTCGAAACCCGATCAGCAGACCCGGTGCATCCAGCCGAACGAGTCCTCGGCGCGGCCGTACTGGATGTCCACCAGCGCCTCGCGGATCTCCAGGGTCAGCGGACCAGCCTCGGTCGAGCCCTGCACCTCGCCGGCGCTGTGTCCTGAGCTCGTCGACGGGTCCCACTTCAACGTCCCGACCGGTGTCACCACCGCTGCGGTCCCGCAGGCGAACACCTCGGTGATCTCGCCGCTCGCGACCCCTTCGCGCCACTCGTCGATGGAGATCTTGCGCTCCTCGACCTGGTGTCCCTTCTTCTGGGCCAGGTCGATGATCGCGGAGCGGGTGATGCCCTCGAGGATGGTGCCGGTCTCCGGGGTGACGATGTGGCCGTCGGCGTAGACGAAGTAGAGGTTCATCCCGCCGAGCTCCTCGACGTACTTCCCCTCGGCGACGTCGAGGAACACCACCTGGTCACAGCCGTGGGCGCTGGCCTCCTGCTGGGCCACCAGCGAGCTGGCGTAGTTGCCGCCCGTCTTGGCCGCCCCCATGCCGCCGCGGCCGGCGCGGGTGTACTCCTCGGTCAGCCACAGGGTCAACGGCTTGATGCCGCCCTTGAAGTAGGCGCCGGCCGGCGAGGCGATCACCATGAACGTGACGTGCTGGGCCGGGCGCACCCCCAAGAACACCTCGGAGGCGAACATGAACGGCCTCAGGTAGAGACTCTTCTCCCCTGATCCGTCTGCCGAGTTCTCGGGCACCCACCCCTGGTCGACCTTGACCAGCGCGTCCACAGCCGCCACGAAGTCCTCGGGCTCCAGCACCGGCAGCGCCAGCCGGTGCGAGGAACGCATCATCCGCTTGGCGTTCTCCTCGGGCCGGAACAGCCAGATCGAGCCGTCCGCGTGGCGGTAGGCCTTCATCCCCTCGAAGGTCTCCTGCGCGTAGTGGAGGACGGCGCTGGCCGGGTCCATGCTCAGCGGCCCGTACTTCGCGATCAGCCCGTCGTGCCACCCCTCGTCGGGCGTCCACTCCAGGGTGAGCATGTGGTCGGTGAAGTACACGCCGAACCCGGGGTTGGCCAGGATCTCGGAGACCTCGGACTCGCTGCGCGGCCGGTCCGAGGGAGTGGTGGTGATGTCGAGCGTCATGAGGGCACGTTATCTCTCGGGAGTAGGGGTCGAGCGATCTGTAGGTGGTCGAGCGTCGGGGCCCTGCCCGTCCCGGCCGAGTCCGGTCCGGGCATCGGCGGACCGTGGGTCAGCCGGCTACCCGGACGGCGATCGAGTCGCCGATCGCCGACGTCGTGCCCCGCTCGCCGTCCTCGCGGGCCGCGAGGTCGGCGACGACGGCGTCCTCGACCCGGCGAGCAGCGTCCTCGAGGCCGAGGTGGTCGAGCATCAGGCTGACGGACAGGATCGCCGCCGTGGGGTCGGCCTTCTGCTGGCCGGCGATGTCGGGGGCGGAGCCGTGCACCGGCTCGAACATCGAGGGCGCGGTGCGGTCGGGGTTGACGTTGCCGCTGGCAGCCAGTCCGATTCCGCCGGTGATCGCCGCGGCCAGGTCGGTGATGATGTCGCCGAACAGGTTGTCGGTGACGATCACGTCGAAGCGGGCGGGGTCGGTGACCATGAAGATCATCGCTGCATCGATGTGCATGTAGTCGACGGTGACCTCGGGGAACTCCTTGGAGATCTCCTGGGTCAGCCGCCACCACACGGCGCCGGCGTTGACCAGGACGTTGGTCTTGTGGACCAGGGTCAGCTTGTTGCGTCGCTTCTCGGCCCGTCGGAACGCATCGCGTACGACGCGCTCGACACCGAACGCGGTGTTCACCGAGACCTCCGTGGCGATCTCGTGCGGCGTACCGACGCGGAGGGCACCACCGTTGCCCGTGTAGGGGCCCTCGGTGCCCTCGCGTACGACGACGAAGTCGACCTCGCCTGGGTCCGCCAGGGGTGAGGCGGCACCGGGGAAGATCCGGCTCGGCCGCAGGTTGACGTAGTGGTCGAGCTCGAAGCGGAGCCGGAGGAGCAGGCCGCGCTCGAGAATGCCCGGAGGCAGCCTCGGGTCGTTGGGCTTGCCGCCCACGGCGCCGAGGAGGATCACGTCATGCGCTCGGATCTCCTCGAGCACCGAGTCGGGCAGCACCTCGCCGGTCGCGAGGTAACGCTCCGCACCGAGGTCATAGCGGGTGGGCTCGAACTTCACACCGGTGGGCGTGACGTGCTCGAGCACCTTCAGGGCCTCGGCCGTGACCTCGGTCCCGATCCCGTCGCCCGGGATGACGGCAAGCTTCAATGAGCCAGAGGACTGGTCTGGTGTCTGGGGCATGGCTGTGAGGCTAGTTGTCGTCCGGACGCTCGCCGCCGTTGTCTCGCAGGTCAAGCGCGGCCTGCACGGCCTGGTTGCTGCGCGAGCTGTCCGGGTTGTTCTTGGCGGGGCCCCATTCGGGGTACATGTCGTACATCTGCTGTCTCCTCGACGGATGAAGTGCTGGAGCGCACTTGCTGGAACTGGGGTGCTCCGTGAGGAGTGAACGGAGTCGACGGCCACGGATCGCACGGCCGGATCACGTTCGCGAAAAGTAGAGGGTGGAACTTCTCTGTCTCGCTCGCGGAGGGGGTGACGGGCCGGTGGCGGGGTACGCCGAACTCCGCGGCGAGGTGGCCTATCGAATGTCAGGCCCCGCCACGGCGGCAAATAAGTACGAAGTTCCTCCGCATGGTGAGTCGATGGTAGGCCGGTCCGACGAACGCCGCATCCGGTTGGGTCTGCCGTCCCATGATCTGAGACTCTCGTCTCAAGACTGGTCTGCACCACCGGATTTGAAAGACTCCTGCCATGAGCGCGCCGCCCGAAGTACCCGCGATCGTCTCCAGGGCGTTCGCGGTCTCCCGTCGCGCCGGCTACGTGTCGTTCTGCCGCAACGAGACCGGACGACTGCTGGCCACGCTGGCGGCCACCCGGGGCGGCACGATGGCGGAGTTCGGGACCGGGGCAGGCGTGGGCACCGCGTGGCTGCGCTCCGGCGTACGCCCCGGCACGCAGATCATCTCCGCCGAGCTGGACGCCGACCTCGCCGTCGCCGCGCAGGAGATCTTCCAGGACGACCCCCAGGTCGAGGTGCTGGCCGCCGACTGGTCGACGCTGCGCAACAAGGGTCCCTACTCGCTGCTGTTCCTCGACCCGTCGGTCCCTGAGGACGCGAGTGTCGACGCGGTCGCCGACCTCGTCGAGCCGGGCGGGATCGTGGTCCTCGACGATTTCGCACCCTGCGAGATGTGGCCGCCGATCACGGCTGGCCGGGTCGACATCCTGCGCGAGATGTGGCTGACCGACGAGCGGTTCACCGCGGTGGAGGTGATGGTCGCCCCCGACGCGTCCGCGCTCATCGCGACGCGGCGCTGACCTCCGGCCCGCCGAGCTCGACGATGCACCGGGGCAGCATCAGCTGGACCAGCGGACCGATCGCGACGGCATAGAGCACGGTGCCGAGGCCGACCAGTCCCCCGAGCAGCCAGCCGATGGCCACCACGAAGACCTCGAGGCCGGTGCGGACCAGCCTGATCGAGACACCCGTGCGCCGGTGCAGGCCGGTCATCAGCCCGTCCCGGGGACCGGGGCCGAACTGTGAGCCGATGTAGAGCGCGGTCGCCAGGGCGTTGAGCACCACCCCGCCCGTCATCAGCAGCGCGCGCTGCCACAGGCCGCTCGGAGCCTCGAGCACGGCCAGCGTCAGGTCGGCCACGAGACCGACCACGAACGAGTTCGTGATCGTGCCCAGGCCCGGCATCTCGCGCAGGGGGATCCACAGGAGGAGCACGACCAGGCTCATCACGATGACGGCCGTGCCGATGCTGATCGGCAGGTGGATCGCCATGCCCTGGTGCAGCACGTCCCAGGGGGCGTTGCCGAGGGTGGCCCGGATCATCATCGCGAGCGTCACGCCGTACAGCGTGAGGCCGATGGCGAGCTGGGACAGCCGACGCGGCAGCCGCCCCGCCCGGAGCTGGGCGATCGGCCCCAGCCGGGCGAGCTCGCGCACTCGTCTCCCGGGGGTTCCGTGCGCCGCCTCGAGGCCGATGTCGCTGGTCATGAGGACCAGTCCACCACGAAGTGGTCTGGTTCGAAATAGCCAATCGTGGTTCACTGGCCTGCGTGACACGCGTCCTGGCCGCCTCCCGGATAGCCACTCTGCTCAGCGGGTTCGACCGGTCCCCGGCCTACAAGGGCCTCGCCGAGGGCCTGCGGGTGCTGATCACCGACGGCCGGGTGCCGGTCGGTGCCCGGCTGCCCAGCGAGCGGGAGCTCACCGAGGCTCTCGCGGTCAGCCGCACCACCGTCACCCGGGCCTACGCCGAGCTGCGCGAGCACGGGTTCCTGGTCTCCCGGCAAGGGTCGGGCAGCGTGGCCAGCCTGCCCGCCAGCCGGGGCCACCGGGGCGACCATGCGCTGCCTCCCGGCGACCTGCCCGAGGACAAGATCGACCTGACCTGCGCGGCCCCGGTGCCCGGACCGGGGGTCCTCGCCGCCTACCAGCGGGCGGTCGGTGAGCTGCCTGCCTACCTCGCCGGCACCGGCTACTACCCCTCCGGGCTGCCGCTGCTCCGCGAGGCGGTGGCCGCGTCGTACGCCGCCCGAGGACTGCCGACCAGCCCGGGACAGATCATGATCGTGCCGGGTGCGCAGGCCGGGGTCGCGATCGCCGCGCGCGCCCTGCTCTCCCCCGGTGACCGGGCCGTGGTCGAGAGCCCGACCTACCCCAACGCCATCGCCACCTTGAAGCACTCCGGCGCCAGGGTCGTCGGGGTCGACGTACCTCCCGACGCAGCGCAGGCCGGCCCGGACACCGAGGAGCTCGCCGCCACCCTGCAACAGGTGCGGCCGCGGGTGGCCTACCTGATTCCCGACTTCCACAACCCGACCGGCGCGCTGATGGCCCACCTCGGCAGGCAGCAGGTCGGGGAGGTGCTGGCGAGCACACGGACGACCGCGATCATCGACGAGTCGGTGGTCACCCTGGCACTGGACGGCCAGCCGGTTCCGGCGCCGTTCGCCTCCTACGCCCCGGACGCGGTCAGCGTGGGGAGCCTGAGCAAGCCCTTCTGGGGAGGCCTGAGGATCGGGTGGCTGCGCATCCCGGAGCCCCGCGTTGACGCGTTCTTCCGGACGCGGCTCAGCCTCGACCTCGGCGCCGCACTGCTCGAGCAGCTGGTGGCCGTCGACCTGGTGAGCTGTTCCGACGAGCTGCTCGACCACCGACGGGCGCAGCTCCGGACCTCGCGTGACGCAGCACTCGCGGCAGTGGCGGAACACCTGCCCGAGTGGCGGGTGAGCCGCCCCAGCGGCGGCCTGAACCTGTGGTGCGAGCTGCCCCAGGCGCTGTCCTCGGCGCTGGTGCCGAAGGCAGCACGGCACGACGTGCTGATCGCTGCCGGGCCGAACTTCGCCCCCGAGGGCGGGCTCGACCGGTTCGTCCGGCTGCCCTACACCCAGCCCGCGCACGTGCTGACCGACGCGATCGGTCGGCTGGGCCACGCCTGGCGGGAGACGCTCGAAGATCCCGGATTCACCGCGCGGAGCGCCCCCACGTTGGTAGCCTGACCGCGGCTCGGATCGGCCCGTCTCTCTCCCCCACGGTGTTCGCGGGCGCGCCGCCGGATGTGCCGAACGGAGTTGGCGGGCGCGATGCAGACCTCTCGCAGGGCGTTGATGCGTGCCGGCCTGGTCACCGGCGCTGCCGCGGTCCTGGCTGCTCCAGGACGCGACATCCGGGCCTCCGCGGCGGCGACGTTGCCGACCACGAACCCCTTCACTCTCGGCGTCGCCAGTGGAGACCCGTTGCCCGACGGGGTGGTGCTGTGGACCCGGCTGGCCGTCAACCCGCTCGCGGACGACGGGCTCGGCGCGATGTCGTCGAGCACCTACCCCGTGCGCTACCAGGTGGCCACCGACGAGAGGTTCCGCAACGTCGTCCGGCTGGGCACGGTGGCGGCCACGGCGGCGAGCGCCCACTCGGTGCACGTCGAGGTGAGCGGACTGCTGCCTGGGCACGTGTACTTCTACCGGTTCAAGCTGGGCCCCTACACCTCCCGTGCCGGACGGACCCGCACGGCTCCCGCGCTGACCAGCCTCCCCGGATCGCTCGCGATGTCGTTCGTCTCGTGCGCCCACTACGAGTACGGCTGGTTCACGGCCTACCGCCGGCTCGCCGAGGACCAGCCCGACCTGATCCTCCACCTCGGTGACTACCAGTACGAGTACCGCGGCAACACCGTCCCCGGTGCCACGCCGCGCAACCACCGCGGTCCCGAGACCGTCACCCTGGCCAACTACCGCCAACGGCTCGCGCAGTACCACGCCGACCCGGACCTGCAGGCCGCCCACGCGGTCGCACCGTGGGTGGTGGTCTTCGACGACCACGAGGTGGACAACAACTGGGCGGACAAGATTCCGCAGGATCCCGCATCGGTGCCCGGGTTCGTGAACCGCCGGGCCGCAGCCTTCAAGGCCTACTACGAGAACATGCCGCTGCGCCGTGCCTCGATCCCCGACGGCCCGGACATGCAGATCTATCGCCGGCTCCAGTGGGGCCGGCTGGCGAACTTCCACATGCTCGACACCCGCCAGTTCCGCAGCGACCAGGCCTGCGACGACGGGCTCAAGGCCTGCCCGGCTGCGGACGACCCCGCCCGGACGATCACGGGCGCGACGCAGGAGCAGTGGCTCGCGGACGGGTTCGCGAACAGTCGCGCGAACTGGGACCTCATCGGCCAGCAGGCGTTCTTCAGCCGCCGCGACACCACCTCCACGTCCGAGAACACCGTGTGGATGGACGCGTGGGACGGCTACTCGGCATCCCGCGCCCGCGTGACCGCTGCCTGGGAGAACGCGCAGGTCCGCAACCCGATCGTGCTCACCGGTGACGTGCATGCCCATTGGGCCTCCGACGTGCACGCTGACTTCAGCACACCGGGCTCCCCCGTCGTCGGGTCGGAGTTCGTCTGCTCGTCGATCACTGCCGGCGGGGACGGGTACGACGAGCCGACCGGTCAGCACCCGTGGGCGGAGTACAACCCGAACCTGCGGTTCTGGACCAACCTCCGCGGCTACGTGAACACCAGGATCACGCCCGAGTCGTTCAGGGTCGACTACCGCTGCGTCCCGAAGGTCAGCGTCAAGGGCTCCGCAGCGTTCACCCGTGCGACGTACGTCGTGGACGACGGTGTGCGCGGCATGCGGCGGACCTTCGACAACCCCAGCCCGGCCAGCGCGACCCTCGCTCCGAGAAGTGCCGCCCAGAAGGTCCGCGACACCCTGACGGCCGAGTCCCACTGACCCGCCGACAGGTCGGCGCTATTCGGTGAGGTCCACCCCGCGCACCATGTCGGCGGCGATCGAGCCGCGGATCTCCTCGAGGACGTCGGTGGGGATGGCGGAGTCGACCGAGAGGGCCACCAGTGCCTGGCCGCCCTTCTCGGCCCGGGAGACCTGCATGCCGGCGATGTTGACCTCGGCGTCGCCGAGGATGTTGCCGACGGTGCCGACCATGCCGGGACGGTCCTCGTAGGTGAAGAACGCGAGGTGCTCGGTGGGTTCGAGATCCACCACGAAGTCGTTGACCTCGACCAGACGTTCCTTCTGCGCGATCCCGATCAGGGTGCCGGAGACCGAGACCTGCGTGCCGTCGGCCAGGGTCCCGCGGATCGTGATCAGGTTGCGGTGGTCCGGGCTCTCGGACTCGGTGACCAGCCGGACCTCGATGCCCCGCTCGGCTGCCAGCAGCGGGGCGTTCACGTAGGAGACCTGGTCCTCGACGATGTCGGAGAAGACGCCCTTGAGCGCGGCGAGCTCGAGCACCTTCACGTCGTACTCGGTGATCTCGCCCCGGACCTCGACGTCGATCTGCTGGGCCACCTCGCCGGCCAGGGCGGTGAAGATGCGGCCGAGCTTCTCCACCAGCGGGATCCCCGGGCGGACGTCCTCGGCAATCACGCCACCTTGCACGTTGACCGCGTCCGGGACCAGCTCGCCGGACAGGGCCAGGCGCACCGAGCGAGCCACGGCGACACCCGCCTTCTCCTGGGCCTCGGCGGTGGAGGCACCGAGGTGAGGGGTGGCGACGACGTTCTCGAGCTCGAACAGCGGGGAGTCGGTGCAGGGTTCCTGGGCGAACACGTCGAGGCCGGCCGCGGCGATGCGGCCGGTCTTCAGCGCGTCGTACAACGCCTTCTCCTCGACGATGCCGCCACGGGCCGCGTTCACCAGAACCAGCCCGGGACGGGCGAGGGCGAACTGGTCGGCCCCGATGAGGCCCACGGTCTCGGGGGTCTTGGGCAGGTGGACGCTGATGAAGTCGGACTCCGCCATCAGCTCGTCGAGGCTGACCATCCGCACGCCCATCTGGGCTGCGCGGCCGGCCTGCACGTAGGGGTCGTAGGCGATGACGTCCATGCCGAACGCGCTCAGGCGGTGGGCGACCAGGACGCCGATGCGGCCCAGTCCGACGATGCCCACGGTCTTCTCGAACAGCTCGGTGCCGGAGAACTTGCTGCGCTTCCACTCACCTCGCGTCAGCGCGGCGTGCGCAGGGCTGATGTGGCGGGCAGCCGCGAGCATCAGCGCCACGGCGAGCTCAGCGGCGCTCGTGATGTTGGAGGTGGGGGCGTTCACCACCATCACGCCGTTCTGGGTGGCTGCCTTCACGTCGACGTTGTCCAGGCCGACCCCGGCGCGGGCCACGACCTTGAGTCGCTTGGCTGCGAGCAGGGCCTCGGCGTCTACCACCGTGGCGGAGCGGACGAGCAGCGCGTCGACGCCGGCGATCGCGGTCAGGAGCTCGGTGCGGTCCGCACCGTTGCAGTGCCGGATCTCGAAGTCCGGGCCGAGGGCGTCCACGGTCGCGGGGCTGAGCTCTTCGGCGATGAGTACGACGGGGCGGGTCACTGCCGTGGGAGTCGGGGTGAGCGTCACAACGGTCCTGACGTGAGTGATGGAGATCTGGCCGCACGACGCTGTGCGTCTGTCAGCGTATCCGACCCGTCGGTGTCGGGGCCGAGCCGTCCGCGGTGTCGCCCGGCCGGGACGGAACCCCCAGGACAGGCGAAAGGCCCAGCAAGTATGAGTTGCTGGGCCTTTCTGGTTGACCGGAGAACGGTGACCTTCCGATCGATCACTCTTCTGGTCCGGTCCCGATGATCGTCACCTTCACATCGCAACGAGTTGCCCCGCTGTGAGGACCTTCTTCTCCGAGTGATCGGCTCTCCCCGGAGGGAGTGCGTAAGAGATTTCTATGCCCTGGGAGGGCGCTGGCGCAAGGCCTTTCAGCCATGCTTTCGACAGAGTTCCAGGCGCTCGGCGTGTCCTCCACAGAAGCCGCCCCGTCGTCCACAGATCTGCGGCTGGGTCCACAGGTTCGAGCCTCGACCTGTGGATTGATCAGGCCGCTGGCTTCGTCAGTTCAGATCGCGCACCCGTCGGGACCGCAGGCCTCGTCGGCACCGTGTCCGACGTGCTCGAGCCGGGGACGCGACTCCGTCCAGGCACGTTCGAGGACCTGGCCGAAGGTCTCGGCGGGCTGGGCACCCGAGATGCCGTACTTGCGGTCGATCACGAAGAACGGGACGCCGGTCGCACCGAGTGCGGTGGCTTCGCGGACATCATGCTCGACCGAGTCGGCGAACTCCTCGCCCGCGAGGACCTGGTCGACCCGCTCGGGGTCGAGGCCGGTCTGCTGCGCCGTTCGCCGAAGCACGTCGTGGTCCCCGACGTTCTCCGCACGCAGGAAGTACGACGCCAACAGTTCCTCCTTGAGCCCGGCCTGGTGCGCCGGACCTCCCTCGGAGAGCGCGAGGTGCAGCAGGCGGTGGGCGTCGACGGTGTTCGCGCGCTGGGCCTCGGCGAGCCGGAACAGCAGGCCCTCCTCGGCCGCGACCGCCTCGACGCGGTCGACCATCTGCTGGCCCGCCTCCGGTCCTCCGCCGTACTTCTGTCCGAGGTGCTCCATCACGGTCTGGTTCGGGACCCGTGGCGAGGACGGGTCGAGCTCGAAGGAGCGGTAGACGATCTCGACCTCGTCGCGCGCCGGATGGTCAGGCCCGGTCGCGAACAGGTCCAGCGCCGTCTCGAGTCGACGCTTGCCGATGTAGCACCATGGGCAGACGACGTCGGACCAGATCTCGATTCGCACAGTGGCGCAACGACGGCGCGCAACGATCTGTTCCCGCCGGGTGACACCCTCGGGGGACCCCCGAGATCCCTAGGGGATCAGTCAGGGGTGAGTCCAGCACGCTCCCTGATGTGGCGAGACGTGATCCCGGCGAGGCTCTGGCCCATGATCACGATCGATTCCCTCACGAAGAGGTACGGCCGCTTCACGGCCGTTGACGACGTCACCTTCACCGCCAGCCCTGGACGGGTGACCGGCTTCCTCGGCCCCAACGGAGCCGGAAAGTCCACGACCATGCGGGTGATGGTGGGGCTCACGCCGCCCACCGCCGGCGAGGTCACCATCAACGGTCGAAAGTACGCCGACCTGCCGAACCCTGGCCTCGAGGTCGGCGTGCTGCTCGACGCCTCGGCGCAGCATGCCGGGCGGACCGGTCGGGAGATCCTCACGATCGCCCAGCGCACCATGGGGCTGCCCAAGCTCCGGGTCGAGGAGATGCTCGACCGGGTCAGCCTGACCGAGAGCGAGGCCGGCCGCCGGGTGCGCAACTACTCCCTCGGCATGCGCCAACGCCTCGGCATCGCCACCGCGCTGATCGGTGAACCGCAGGTGCTCATCCTCGACGAGCCGGCCAACGGTCTCGACCCGGCGGGCATTCGCTGGATGCGCGACCTGCTCCGGTCCTACGCGGACCAGGGCGGCACCGTCCTGCTCTCCTCGCACCTGCTGCACGAGATCGAGGTCATCGCCGACGACCTCGTGCTGATCGGCGACGGGCGCATCGTGGCCCAGGGCACCAAGGCGGACCTGCTGCACGCGGCCGGCACCGTCGTTCGCAGCGCCTCCCCGGCCACACTCTCTGCGTCGCTCGCGGCCGCCGGCATCACCAACACCCTGACCCCTGACGGGTCCGTGCGCACCACGGCAGATCCCGAGCGTGTGGGCCAGGTCGCCCTCGCCGCCGGGGTCGCGCTCACCGAGCTCCGGTCCGCCGACGGAGCCGGGCTCGAGGAGATGTTCCTCGAGCTCACCGCAGAGTCACAACGAGAAGGAGCAGCAGCATGACCACCATGACCGTCGAGCGCGGAGCCAGCAGGGTCGCCGCGCCCAGGGCCGAGCAGGCCCCGATCCCGCTGACACGGATCATCGGCGTCGAGCTGCGCAAGATGTTCGACACCCGGTCCGGGTTCTGGTTGATGACCAGCATCGGCATCGCTGCGTTGCTCGCGACCACCGCGGTGATCGCGTTTGCCCCGAACGATGAGCTCACCTTCCAGACCTTCTCGACCGCCATCGGGTTCCCGATGGCCGTCATCCTCCCGATGATCGCCATCCTCTCGGTCACCAGCGAGTGGAGCCAGCGCAGCGGACTGACCACGTTCACGCTGGTCCCCCACCGTGGCCGGGTCATCTGGGCCAAGGCGATCTGCTCGGTGGTCATCGGCGTCACCTCGATGGTGATCGCGCTGGTGGTCGGCGCTGTGGGCAACGTGGTCGGGACAGCGATCACCGGGACCGACACGATCTGGAACGTGACGGCGGGCGACTTCTCCCTGATCATCCTCGCCAACGTGCTCGGGCTGCTGATCGGCTTCATGCTCGGGGTGCTCGTCCGCAACTCGGCGGGAGCGATCGTTGCCTACTTCGTCTACTCCCTGCTGCTGCCCACCGTCTTCGGGATGCTCGCAGCCTTCCAGGACTGGTTCAGGGACCTGCAGGGCTGGGTGGACTTCAACTACTCCCAGTCGGCGCTGTTCAACGGAGCCCCCACCGGCGAGCAGTGGTCCCAGATCGGGGTCTCCGGCCTCCTCTGGCTGGTCGCCCCGCTCACGGTCGGCGTGTGGCTGGTGCTGCGCTCCGAGGTGAAATAGCAGCCCGGATCCGACCCGCTGCCCTTCACGCGCCGCGCCGGGCGTGTGAAGGGCAGTGCGCACGTCTGCGGGGCTGTGCCTTCTAGGGCTGGTCCTTGGTGAGATGCAGCAGCCAGTCGCTCCCGGTGTCGATCAGCGCATACCGGCGCTCCCCCGTCTGCCCGTGCAGCACGAAGACGAACCGACGCTCGTTGCGGTCCTCGAGCTCCCACCAGCCAGCGTCGGCGATGCGCTTGTCGGCATCGGTGTACGACGCGTGGCCGAGGTCGTGGTCCGAGACGGCGATGGCCAGCCGGTCCCGTCGTACGTCATCGGGCAGGCCCTTGGGCACCGCCCACGAACGCAGCACCCCGTCCTCCTCGAGCCGCAGATCGAAGTGAGGGGTCGGCCTGTCGTGCTCGTGCAGCACGAACAGCGGACGTCGGGTCACCTCAGGATCGTGGCCCACTGCGGGTCAGCGACCGGCGGTCCCCTCGACGTAGTCCGAGTCGTGGCTCTTCACCCAGGCCATCAGCTTGCGCAGCTCGCGACCGGTCTCCTCGATCGGGTGCTGCTCGCCCTTGGCGCGCAGCTCCTTGAACTCCTTGCCGCCGTTGTCCTGGTCGTCGATGAAGCGCTGCGCGAACGAGCCGTTCTTGATGTCCTCGAGGACGGCCAGCATGTTGTCCTTCACGCGAGCGTCGATCACACGCGGTCCGGAGACGTAGTCGCCGTACTCCGCGGTGTCGGAGACCGACCAGCGCTGCTTGGCGATGCCGCCCTCATACATCAGGTCGACGATCAGCTTCAGCTCGTGCAAGCACTCGAAGTAGGCGACCTCGGGCTGGTAGCCGGCCTCGGTGAGCACCTCGAAGCCGTACTGCACCAGCTGGCTAGCGCCGCCGCAGAGGACAGCCTGCTCGCCGAACAGGTCGGTCTCGGTCTCCTCGGTGAAGGTGGTCCTGATGCCACCGGCGCGCAGGCCGCCGATCGCCTTGGCGTAGGAGAGGGCGAGGTCCCAGGTCTTGCCGGACGCGTCCTTCTCGACAGCGACGAGGACGGGTACGCCGCGCCCGTCGACGTACTCGCGACGGACCAGGTGCCCCGGCCCCTTGGGAGCGACCATGAACACGTCGACACCCTCGGGTGGCGTGATGTAGCCGAACCTGATGTTGAAACCGTGGCCGAAGACGAGCGTGTCTCCGGGGGCGATGTTCGGCTCCACCGACTCGGCGTACAGCTTGCGCTGCACGTGGTCCGGCGCGAGGATCACGATGACGTCGGCTTCCTCGACGGCCTCGGCAGGGGTCAGGACGCGCAGCCCCTCGGCCTCGGCCTTCGCGCGGCTCTTGGAGCCCTCGGGCAGGCCGATGCGCACGTCGACACCGGAGTCGCGCAGGGACAGGGAGTGCGCGTGCCCCTGGCTGCCGTAGCCGAGCACAGCGACGTTCTTGCCCTGGATCAGGGAGAGGTCGGCATCGTCGTCGTAGAACATCTCAGCCACAGGAGGGCTCCTTCTTGATTGACGTGTGGGACAAATCGGGTGGAGTTGTGGGGCAATCGCTGACGTTGTGGGGTGCTGCTTCGGTGGACAACGTCCGGTTTCCCCGGTCGACCGGGGAAACCGACGTCCCCCTAGCCAGGAATCGCACGGGCCGCAGGGACGGGGACGGGGACGGGTCGCAGGGTGCGCTCGGTGATCGAACGACTGCCCCGACCGATGGCGACCATGCCGGACTGGACGAGCTCGCGGACGCCGAAGGGCTCGATCACGGCGAGGAAGTCCTTGAGCTTGCCGGCGTTGCCGGTCACCTCGATGGTGATCGCCTCGGGAGCGACGTCGACCACCTTGGCGCGGAACAGCTGTACGGCGTCGAGCACCTGGCCACGGGTCTCGACGTCGGCCTTGACCTTGACCAGCAGCAGTTCACGTTCGATCGAGTCGCGGTCCTCGAGCTCCACGATCTTGATCACCTCGACCAGCTTGTTCAGCTGCTTGGTCACCTGCTCCAGCGGGGAGTCCTCGACACCGACCACGATGGTCATCCGGGAGATCTCGGGGTGCTCGGTCGGTCCCACCGCGAGGGAGTCGATGTTGAAGCCGCGGCGGCTGAACAGCCCTGCGATGCGTGCGAGCACACCGGGCTTGTTCTCCACCAGCACCGACAGCGTGTGTGTCGAGGTCACAGGTCATCCTCCTCGAACTCGGGAGCGAGGTCCCGGGCGTACTTGATCTCGTCGTTGGAGGTGCCTGCTGCGACCATCGGCCAGACCATCGCGTCGCGCTCGACCCGGAAGTCCACCACGACCGGCACGTCGTTGATCTCCATCGCCTTGCGGATCGTGTCGTCCACGTCGCCCGGGTCGTCGCAGGCGAGCCCCACGGCGCCGTACGCCTCCGCCAGCTTCACGAAGTCCGGCACGCGCCCCTTGGTCTGGCGCAGTGAGTTCAGGTCGGTGTTGGAGTAGCGGCCCTCGTAGAACAGGGTCTGCCACTGGCGCACCATGCCGAGCGACTCGTTGTTGATGATCGCGACCTTGATCGGGATCCCCTCGATCGTGCAGGTGGCCAGCTCCTGGTTGGTCATCTGGAAGCAGCCGTCGCCGTCGATCGCCCACACGGTGGTGTCGGGGCAGCCGACCTTGGCGCCCATCGCGGCGGGTACGGCGAAGCCCATCGTGCCCAGGCCACCGGAGTTGATCCAGGTGTTCGGGTGCTCGTACTGCACGAAGTGGGTGGCCCACATCTGGTGCTGGCCGACACCCGCGACGTAGATCGCCTCGGGGCCGGCGATCGCGCTCAGGCGCTCGATGACGTACTGCGGCGCGAGGCCCTCAGCGGGCGCGTCGTACCCGAGCGGGTACTGCGTCTTCACACCGGCCAGGAACTTGACCCAGCCCTCGTAGTCTCCGGTCGTGCCCTTGTCCTCCTCCGCCTGGAGCGCGACGAGCAGGTCCGAGATCACCTCGCGGGCGTCACCCACGATCGGGACGTCCGCGACCCGGTTCTTGCCGATCTCCGCAGGGTCGATGTCGGCGTGGATCACCTTGGCTCCGGGGGCGAAGCTGTCCAGATTGCCGGTCACCCGGTCGTCGAACCGAGCCCCGAGGCTGATGATCAGGTCGCTCTTCTGGAGCCCGGCGACCGCGGCGACGGTGCCGTGCATGCCGGGCATGCCGAGGTGCTGGGGGTGGCTGTCCGGGAAGGCGCCGCGAGCCATCAACGTCGTGACGACGGGCATGCCGGTCAGCTCCGCAAGCAGTCGCAGCTCCTTGGACGCCCGCGCCCGGATGACGCCGCCACCCACGTAGAGCACCGGACGGCGCGACTCCAGGATCAGCCGGGTGGCCTCACGGATCTGCTTGCTGTGCGGTCGGGTCACCGGGCGGTAGCCGGGCAGGTTGAGCTCGGTGGGCCAGCGGAAGGTCGTCTGCGCCTGCAGTGCGGACTTGGCGACGTCGACCAGCACCGGCCCGGGGCGTCCGGTGGAGGCGATGTAGAACGCCTCGGCCACGACGCGGGGGATGTCGTCGGGGTTGGTCACCAGGAAGTTGTGCTTGGTGATCGGCATCGTGATGCCACGGATGTCCGCCTCCTGGAAGGCGTCGGTGCCGATCGCGGCGGCCGGGACCTGCCCGGTGACGGCCACCATGGGCACCGAGTCCATGTAGGCGTCCGCGATCGGCGTCACCAGGTTGGTCGCCCCCGGACCGCTCGTCGCGATGCACACGCCGACCTTGCCGGTGGCCACGGCGTAACCCTGCGCTGCGTGGCCCGCGCCCTGCTCGTGACGGACCAGGATGTGCCGGATCCTGGAGTCGTAGAGGGGGTCGTACGCCGGCAGGATCGCGCCCCCAGGGATGCCGAAGATGTTCTCGGCGCCGGCACTCTCCAGGGACTTGATCAGGCTCTGCGCACCGGTCATCACCTCGGCGCCTGCGGTTCCCTGCTCGGACATCTGCTCATCTTCTCTGTCGCGGTTTCGGCCAACAAAAAACCCCTCGAGCCTTTCGGCGGACGAGGGGGTCGACGCGTGGGGCTCGGGCCTGGGCCCTCAGCTCACGCGTCGCGTGCGTACGAGAATCTCAAAACGCATGGGCACCACAATGCCCCCGCACCGTCCGCGGCTCAACTCAGTGTGCCACCCGTCCCGGATCGTGGGACAGGTGCCCGCATTCTGGCGTCGGCGACCTCAGTCCCGGGACTCCCAGGTGCAGATGCACGCCTGGTTGCCGTCCGCGTCGGCGAGGACCCAGAAGGCCGGAGCACGCTGCTCACTGACCAGCGTGCCGCCGGCATCCAGCGCCGCCTTGATCCGCTCCTGCGCGACGTCGTGGGGAACGCTCACGTCGAGGTGCCAGCGCTGCCGGTCGGGAGCCTGCGAGTCGCTCTTCTGGAACCAGACGCTCGGCGCGCGACCGGCACCGTCGGTGACCTCGTCGTCCTTGGCCGCGTAGCCGAGGATCGCGGCCCAGAAGGGCTTGATCCTCTCGTGGTCGGAGGTGTCCAGCGCCAGCTCGAGGACGTCGGGCGCCGCGGCGGCAGCGTTCACCCCGGCCTCGGCCGCGAGCTCGCTGATCCTGCGCGCGAGGCGGATGTCGCGAGCGGTGATCGCGTTCACGTCGTGGCTCTTCAGGGAGACGGTCAGGTGCGGGTAGCGCAGGTCGACGTCGGGGTGGTGGTTGGCCTCGTCGGCCGCCTTCGCGATCTCGCTGACCAGCGCCGCGCCCCGGTTGAAGTCGCCAGTCTCGAACCGGACGATGAGTCGGTCGAGGACCTTGCGCCAGCCGTCCAACCCCTCGTCGTGGATCTCCTGTCCGCGCAGCGGCTTCTTGTCTGCTTCGTCGATGCTCATCGATCAGTCCTTCGTCCTGTTCCTCGTCGTGGTGTCGAGTGCCGACAGCTGTCGGCCGCTCCGGTCGAAGTTGGCCGGGTCCAGCCAGCGCTCGAGCGCCGCCCGGATCCGTGGCCACTCGTCGTCGGTGATCGAGAACCAGGCCGTGTCGCGGCTCCGGCCCTTGTAGACGACGGCCCTCCGGAAGATCCCCTCGAAGGTGAACCCGAGACGCGCCGCGGCGCGCCGGGACGGCTCGTTGAGGGAGTCACACTTCCATTCATACCTGCGCACGCCGACAACGTCGAAGGCATGCGCTGCCATCAGGTACATCGCCTCCGTCGAGGCGGTCGTCCGCTGCAGCGCTGCGGACCAGCAGATGTTGCCGACCTCCGCCGAGCCCATCGCGTGGTCGATCCGCATCCAGGTGGCGAGGCCGACGGGGGTGCCGTCCGGCAGCAGGGTCGCGATCGGGACCGCCGCGGGCAGTGCCTGCAGCCCGTCGAGGTGGGCCGCAAAGCCCCCAAGGTCCGGGAACGGGCCGGCTGAGGAGTAGGTCCAGACCTCTGGAGGAGACTCCACGCAGAGGGCGGCATGGAGCCCGGTCACGTGGGTGGCGTCGAGCGGTTCCAGCCGGCAGGTGCGGCCGGAGAGCGCGACGCCGACCAGAGGTGGTCCGGGTGTCCACGTGACTGGGTCGCCGACCGGCTGGCCGTACTCGTTCAGGGGCACCGGTCGAGCCTATGGTGTAGAGGTGACTGACTCTCCCTTGGTGCGACTGGTGCGTGAGTCGGTGATCGGCGAGGACCACATCATGCACACCCCGTACGGCGAACGGCGGGTCACCTACGCCGACTACACCGCCTCGGGGCGGGCGCTGTCGTTCATCGAGGACTTCATCCGCGACGAGGTGCTGCCGAGCTACGCCAACACCCACACCGAGTCCAGCGGGACCGGCCTGCAGACCACCCGACTGCGCGAGGACGCTCGACGGATCATCCACGAGGCCGTGGGTGGCGACGACGAGACCGTCGTGATCTTCGCCGGGTCCGGCACCACCGGCGCGATCTCGAAGCTGATCGGCGTCCTCGGGCTGCGGATCCCCTCGGCCATGGAGGACCGGCACGCGCTGCTGCAGCACATCCCCGCGTCGGAGCGACCCGTCGTGTTCATCGGCCCCTTCGAGCACCACTCCAACGAGATCCCGTGGCGGGAGTCGATCGCCGACGTGGTGGTCATCCCGCAGGACACCGACGGCCACATCGACCTCGAGGTGCTGCGGTCGGCCCTGATCGCCCATGCTGACCGGCCGATGAAGATCGGCTCCTTCTCGGCCGCCTCCAACGTGACCGGCATCGTCTCGGACACGGTCGGCCTCTCGGTGCTGCTGCACGAGCACGGTGCGCTCTCGTTCTGGGACTTCGCGGCGGCCGCGCCGTACATCGACATCGAGATGTGCGTGGGCGGCGCGCAGCACCCGCTCGCCTACAAGGACGCGATCTTCCTCTCGCCGCACAAGTTCATCGGCGGCCCGTCGACCCCCGGGGTCCTGGTCGCGCGCCGCGAGCTGTTCAGCAACCGGGTCCCCGACGCGCCGGGAGGCGGCACCGTCTCCTACGTCAACGACGCGGAGCACGCCTACCTGCCCGACCCGGAGCATCGTGAGGAGGGCGGCACCCCGGCCATCATCGAGTCGATCCGGGCCGGCCTGGTCTTCCAGCTCAAGCAGGCAGTGGGCGTGCAGACGATCCGGGCAGCCGAGGAGCGCTTCCTGGACCGGGCCGTGGCCGCGTGGCGCGAGGAGCCGTCCATCGAGATCCTCGGAAACCTCGACGCCAACCGCCTCTCGATCGTCTCGTTCGTCGTCCGCACGCCGTCCGGGGCCTACCTGCACCACAACTTCGTGGTCGCCGTGCTCAACGACCTGTTCGGGATCCAGTCGCGCGGGGGTTGCTCGTGCGCTGGGCCCTACGGCCACCGCCTGCTCGGCATCGACATCGAGCGCAGCCACGAGTTCGAGCGCGAGATCACCGGTGGCTGCGAGGGGATCAAGCCGGGATGGGTCAGGGTCAACTTCAACTACTTCCTCTCCGACGCCGTCGCCGACTACATCGTCGAGGCGGTCCGGCTCGTGGCCCGGGACGGATGGCGACTGCTCGTCGACTACCGGTTCGACACCGCTACCGGCATCTGGACCCACCGCGACGGAGTGGTCGAGCCACCGCTCCGGCTCGGCGACATCACCTACGACGACCAGGGCATGCACGCTCCGACCTCGTACCTGGCCGGCGACGAGTCCCTGCTCCAGCAGCATCTCGCCGACGGCGCCAAGATCCTGGCCGAGGCGCCCGAACCGGACCTCACTCCCCCGGTCAGCCTGAGTGCGGACTTCGAGCACCTGCGCTGGTTCGACCTGCCGGCGGCCTCGGTGGAGTGAGGGACCGCGTGTCGTCCGTCCGCCTCGTCGAGGTCCTGGCCACGCTCTCCCTGACCACCGACCTGGCGACCGGAATGCCGTTCGAAAAGGGCCTGCGGGTCTGCCTGGTCGCCGACAGCCTCACCAGGTGCCTGGGGCTGAGCCCCGAGACGCAGGCCACCGTGTTCACCACGACGCTGCTGCGCTCGATCGGCTGCACCTCGCACGCTCCTGAGAACGCCGCCGACTTCCGCGACGACGTCGCGTTCCATCGCATCCTGGAGCAGCTGGACCTGGGCACGCCGGAGGTTCTCTCCCGCCAGCTCGAGATGTTCGGCGACCCGGCCCTGGCCGAGCGCTTCCTCGAGATCGCCCCGACCACCGGGCCGGTGGCGTCGACCGCGGGCTGCGAGGTGAGTCGAGCCCTCGCCCCCGGTGTCTGCGCGTCCGCGCGAGTGGTGGCTGCGCTCGAGGACGTGTACGAGCGCTGGGACGGGCTGGGCATCCCGGGGCAGCGGCGCGCGGACGAGCTGACCATCGAGGCGCGGATCATGCACGTCGCGGAGCAGGCCGTGCTGGCGCTGCTGGCGGGCGGCGAGCACGAGGCCGTCGTGGAGGTACGCCGTCGGGCCGGCGGGCACCTCGACCCGCAGATCGCCGGAGTCTTCGACGAACACGCACGCGAGATCCTCGGCGCCCTCGACACCGACGATCTGCTGGTCGAGGTGTTCCGTCGCGACCCCGGGCCGCAGCGGCCGATCGCTCCCGACCAGTTCGACCGGATGTGCGCCGTACTCGGCACCGTGGCCGACCTGAAGAGCGTGTACCTGATCGGACACAGTCCCCACGTCGCTGCCGTCGCCCGGGCCGCAGCAGCGACGAGGTCGTGGCCCAGGGAGCTGATCGAGCAGGCGTCGGCCGCTGCCCTGCTGCACAACCTGGGCTGTGTCGTCGTACCCAGCTCCGTGCTCGATCGACCCGGCGGGCCCGGCGTCGCCGACCGCGAACGGATGCGGCTCCAGGGGTACTGGACCCGCCGCATCCTGGGGCGGTGCCCGTCGTTGCGCGATCTCGAGCCGCTCGCCTGTTCCGCGGCCGCACACCACGCCGCCTTCGCCGAGGGCGGCTTCCGCACCTGGGAACGCGCAGCGGACCTGCCCGGGCACGGCGCGAGCCCTCGCGTCGCACGGCTGCTGGAGGCCGCCGAGGCGTACGCGTCCTGGACCGAGCCGCGCCCCGGCCGTCCCGCGCTCACCGGAAGGGCCGCAGGTGGGCAGTTGGTGGCCGCTGCCCGCGCTGGCCTGCTGGACCCGGACAGCGTCGAGGCGGTGCTCGCCGGAGCAGGACAACAGCCCTCACGAGCACGAGCCGGCCCCTCGCTCACGCCCCGGGAGCTCGATGTCCTGGAGCTCACGGCTCGGGGTCTGAGCAACCGCCAGATCGCGGTGGCCCTGCAGATCTCCGGGCGGACCGTGGGACATCACCTCGCCCACGTCTACGACAAGACCGGCCGACGCAGCCGTGCGGGCGTTGCCGTGTGGGCGGTCGAGGCGGGGGTGCTGCCGAGGAACGCTGACGACCCGGCGCAGTAGGTCATCTGGCCGATGTGCCGCACGCCGGCGCGGACCTACCGTCCTCGACAGGACCCATCCCCACCAGCGAGGAGACGCCATGAACACCACCGACACCGTCGACCGGACGCGCACGCTGAGCTCCCTGCCACCAGTCGGGGTGGTAGCCGCTGTCTACGAGGCCTTCGGCCGCGACGACGTACCCGGCATCCTCGACCTGTGCGCCGACGACGTCGTCTTCGACGACGACTCGCTGCCGACCGAGGCCCAGCGCGCCGGGCACCCGCTGCTGTCGACACACCGGGGGAAGTCCGGGGTGACAGACTTCTTCACCAAGCTCGCGGCCTACGAGTTCAGCCGGTTCGATGTGCTCGACATGATGGTCAGCTCCGGAAGCAGCCCTGACCCCGCGAGCCGCGAGCCGCTCGTCCATGTCGCCGCCCGGATCCAGCTCAGGCTCACCACACCTGCGGGGACCGTGCTCGAGGACGACGAGATGCATCTCTGGGGCATCGGCGAGGACGGACTGGTGCACACGATGAGGCACTACGCCGACACCGCCAAGCACCTCGCGGCCATGGGGTAGCAACGGCCGTCGCTACCCTCGGCCCATGCCAGTCGTGAAGATCAACGCCATCTCCGTCCCGCCGCAGGCCCACGAGGAGCTTGAGAAGCGCTTCTCCAACCGGGCCCACAGCGTCGACGGGACCCCCGGCTTCCTGGGGTTCCAGCTGCTCCGGCCGGTCAAGGGCGAGGAGCGCTACTTCGTGGTCACGCAGTGGGAGGACGAGGACTCCTTTGCCGCCTGGCGCGACGGTCCCGCGGTCGCTGCGCATTCCGGCGAGCGTGCCGACCCGGTGTCCTCGGGTGCGGACCTGCTCGAGTTCGAGGTCGTCATGGACGTGCGCCCGAGCTAGCTCTCAAGGCTCGACGAGATACGCCATCGCAGGATTGGTGGCGACCTCCCAGCGGTAGCCATCGGGGTCGGAGAAGTAGCCGGTGTAGCCGCCCCACTCTCGATGCTGCCCCCGACTCACCTCGGTCCCGAGTGAGGCCGCCAACGCCAGGACCTCGTCGACCTCGGGCTCGGTGGCGACGTTGTGCGAGAGCGTGATCGGCACGACCCCCTCGCCGCGCCGGATCGTGCCGACCTCTGCCTCGAAGCCCCGCTCCGACCACAGCGAGAGCATCAGCCTCCCGCCCACGCGGATCATCAACACCTCGTCGGGCACGAACACCTCGGGAACCCACCCGAGCCCGTCGACGTAGAACGTCCGGGTCCGGTCGAGGTCGGTCACGGCCAGGGTGATGAAGCTGACTCGCTGTTCCATGCCCTCCACCCAACCATCTGGCGGCCCGACGCCCGGCGGACGTCATCCGAACGGTGGCTTCGAGACCTCTGTCCTCGAGACCACGGTTCGGATGACGTCGCGGTCAGTCAGAGCGCTCCGTCGGCCAGCAGCGCGTCGAGCTTGGCATAGCCGTCGTTGACGCCGACCTCCATGCCGCTGGACAGCATCGCGTCGCGGCCCTCGATGCTGTCCACGAGCGAAGTCGCGTGCATGCGGGTGCGGCCCTCGCCCAGGTCCTCGAACCACATGGTCTCCAGGGAGACCCCGTCGGGGAACCCGTCGAAGGTGAAGGTCTGCACGAGGCGGTCGTCGCGGACCTCGTGGAAGCAGCCGTGGAACGCGTACTCCTCGTCGCCGAGCGTCATGACGTAGCGCCAGCTGCCGCCGGTGCGGGCGTCCCAGTCGACCAGGCGGGTGTCCATGCCGTTCGGGCCGATCCACTGCACGAAGAGATCGGGGTCGGTGTGCGCCCGGACCAGCTGCGCAGCAGTGGCCCGGAAGTCGCGGGTCATCGTGATCAGCGGCAGGTCCGGGTCGGCCTCGATCGTGGTGGTGCCGTCTTCGGTCTTCATCGTGGTGTTCATGATGCGGTTCCTTCCTCGGTGTCGGGTGATCCGTCGTTTCCGGTCGTGCTCGCTGGCTCGCTCATCGCCGCTAGAACCGCGTCGAGGCGCCGGAAGCGCTCCTCGGCTTCCTGGCGGTAGCGCTCGATCCACTTGGTCATCAGGTCGAACACCTCCGCCTCGAGGTGCACCGGCCGGCGCTGGGCATCGCGTCCCCGCGTGACCAGCCCCGCTTTCTCCAGGACCTTCAGGTGCTTGGAGACGGCCTGCATGCTCACGTCGTACGGCGCGGCCAGGTCGCCGACCGTGGCGTCACCCGTGGCGAGTCGGGCCACCATGTCGCGGCGGGTCGGGTCGGCCAGTGCGGCGAACACCTGGGAGAGCGGATCGGGCATCGGATTCCTCAACTGATTGGTTGAATACGTTGACCCTAGGACAGGGCGGAGATCATTGTCAACCGTTTGGTTGAACACGCTTTCGGGAAGTCGGAGGGGCAGCTGTGGGTGCGCCCCATACCCACAAATGTTGGGGACGGACGTCTGTTCGCTGCGTCTCGACGTCACAATCCAACATTTGTGGGGCGCGGGCGCCCCACAAAGCGAGGCCGAGCCCCTCAGCCGCAGACAGCCCCGTGCGCCGCCGACTGGACGAGCTTGGCGTACTTCCCGAGCACGCCCTTGGTGTACTTCGGGGCGTTCGGGGTCCAGCCGTCCTGGCGGGCGGCCAGCTCGGACTCCTCGATCGCGACGTCCAGGGTCCGGCCGGACACGTCGAGGGTGATCTGGTCACCGTCGCGCACGAACGCGATCGGACCGCCGTCCACGGCCTCCGGCGCGATGTGGCCCACGCACAGGCCGGTCGTGCCACCGGAGAAGCGGCCGTCGGTGACCAGAAGGACGTCCTTGCCGAGGCCGGCACCCTTGATCGCGCCGGTGATCGCGAGCATCTCGCGCATCCCGGGGCCGCCCTTGGGGCCCTCATAGCGGATCACCACGACGTCGCCGGCCGTGATCTGCCTGGCTTCCAGGGCGTCCATCGCGGCACGTTCGCCGTCGAAGACGCGGGCCGTGCCGGTGAAGGTCGAGTCGTCGAACCCGGCTGACTTCACGACGGCACCGTCGGGCGCCAGCGAGCCGCGCAGGATGGTCAGGCCACCGGTCTTGTGGATCGGCCGGTCCAGCGTGCGGAGCACCTCGCCGTCGAGGCCGGCGGGGGCCAGCGCCTCGAGGTTCTCGCGCATGGTCCTGCCGGTGACGGTGAGGCAGTCCCCGTGCATCAGCCCTGCGTCCAGCAGTGCCTTCATCACCACCGGGATGCCACCGATCTTGTCGACGTCGTTCATCACGAACCGGCCGAAAGGCTTCAGGTCGCCGAGGTGCGGCACCTTGTCGCCGATGCGGTTGAAGTCGTCGATGGTCAGCTCCACCTCGGCCTCCCGTGCGATCGCCAGCAGGTGGAGCACGGCGTTCGTGGAGCCGCCCAGAGCCATCACCACAGCGATCGCGTTCTCGAAGGCCTCGAGAGTCATGATCTGCCGGGCGGTGATCCCTTGGCGCAGCATCTCCACCACGGCCTCGCCCGACCGGTGCGCGAACCCGTCGCGACGACGGTCGACGGCCGGCGGTGCTGCGGAACCGGGCAGGCTCATCCCGAGCGCCTCGGCCACGGCGGCCATCGTGTTGGCGGTGTACATGCCACCGCACGCACCCTCGCCAGGACAGATGGCGCGCTCGACGCGGTCGACCTCCTCACGCGTGATCTTGCCCGCGAGGCATGCTCCGACGGCCTCGAAGGCGTCGATGATCGTGACGTCCCGGCCGTCCACCTGGCCGGGCATGATCGAACCGGCGTAGAGGAAGACGCTCGCCAGGTCGAGCCGGGCCGCGGCCATCAGCATGCCGGGGAGTGACTTGTCACAGCCTGCGAGCAGCACCGAACCGTCGAGCCGCTCGGCCATCATGACGGTCTCCACGGAGTCGGCGATCACCTCACGGGAGACGAGCGAGAAGTGCATCCCCTCGTGGCCCATCGAGATGCCGTCAGAGACCGAGATCGTGCCGAACTCCAGCGGGTATCCGCCGGCAGCGTGGACACCGTTCTTGCTCGCCTTGGCCAGGCGGTCCAGGGAGAGGTTGCACGGGGTGATCTCGTTCCAGCTCGAGGCGACCCCGATCTGCGGCTTCACCCAGTCGTCGTCACCCATGCCCACGGCGCGCAGCATCCCCCTCGCGGCGGCCTTCTCGAGGCCGTCGGTGACGTCGCGCGAACGGGGCTTGATGTCGGGGGCGCCAGAGGCTGAGTCGCTCATGTGGCCGAGAGTACTTTGCCTCCTTGACACGCAAGTGCGGAGGATCGATGCGCTGAGGGGCCCGGAAGCCTAGCCTTGGGGAGTGAACTCCCCTCACCCGGTCCAGCAGGGTGGCCCGGCGCACAGCGTCGCCTGGTCCGACTACGCCGCTGTCCTCTTCGACCTCGATGGCGTGATCACTCCGACCGCCGTGGTGCACATGCGGGCGTGGGCCGAGATGTTCAACGAGTTCCTCAACCAGTACGCCGCGGTGCATCCCGACGCCGACACCTCGCCGTATGTCGATGCGGACTACTTCGCCCACGTGGACGGCAAACCGCGCTACGACGGCGTCCGCGACTTCCTGTCCTCGCGCGAGATCAACCTGCCCGAGGACGGACCAGCCGACTCCGGCCCGACGGTCCGCAGCCTGGGCGATCGCAAGAACGATGCGTTCAACCACGTCCTGGAGCGCGACGGGGTCACGGCATACCCCGGCTCGGTAGCGCTGCTCGACCACCTGCGCGACCTCGGTCTGCCGCTGGCCGTGGTGTCGAGCTCTGCCAACGCACCTGCCGTGCTCGACGCCGCTGGACTGTCCGACCGGTTCGCGACCGTGGTCGACGGTCGGGTCGCCCGGGAGCTCGACCTGGCCGGGAAGCCCGCAGCGGACACGTTCCTGCACGCCGCCACCGCGCTGGGCGCGACGCCGGCGAAGGCCGTGGTGCTCGAGGACGCGGTCTCCGGAGTGCGGGCCGGCCGTGCCGGCGCCTTCGGGCTGGTGGTCGGGGTCGACCGGGGCGCCGGCCCCGAGGCACTCACCGAGGCGGGCGCCGACATGGTGGTCACCGATCTGGCCGAGACCCTCCCGGACCATCCGGCCCAGGCGGACGCATGAGGGGGCGTCGCGTCACCGGCGACCCGATGGACCGGCGACGCTTCCCGGTCGATCCCTGGCGACTGGTCGAGCTGAGCCACGACCTGGAGAACCCCGGCGTGAGCGAGACTCTCTTCTCCGTCGGGAACGGCTACCTCGGAATGCGGGGCAACCCCGAGGAGGGCCGGAACGCCTACGAGCACGGCACCTACGTCAACGGCTTCCACGAGACGTGGGACATCCGCCACGCCGAAGCGGCGTTCGGTTTCGCGCGCACCGGGCAGACCATCGTCAACGCGCCCGACGCCAAGCTGCTGAAGGTCTACGTCGACGACGAGCCGCTGACCCTGGGCACCGCCGACCTGGAGCACTACGAGCGATCACTGGACTTCCGCGACGGCGTGCTGCGGCGCAGCATGGTGTGGCGTACGCCGGCAGGCAAATGGGTCAACATCGCATCGACCCGGATGATCTCGATGACCCAGCGGCACCTCGCCCTGCTCACCCTCGAGGTGACGATGCTCTCCGGTGACGCCCCGATCGTGATCTCCTCACAACTGCTCAACCGCCAAGACGCCGGGGGCGAGTACCCCGACCAGGTCCAGGCCATGGGTGAGCAGCTCGACCCTCGCAAGGCGGCGAACTTCACCGAGCGTGTGCTGGTGCCGAAGCTGAGCTATGCGCGGGACGACCGGATGATGCTCGGCTACCGGTGCGCCAACTCCGGGATGACGATCGCGGTCGGGGCGGACCACCGGATCGAGACACCTGACCAGTTCGAGGCGTTCCTCCATGCCGAGGACGACCAGGTCAAGACGACGTTCCGCATCGAGGCGTGCGCCGGCAGCACGGTGCACCTGGAGAAGGCGGTCGCCTACCACACCTCCCGGGAGGCTCTGGTCTCCGAGCTGTCGGACCGGTGTGACCGCACCCTGGACCGGGCTGCCCAACACGGCGCCGCCCACTTCCAGCACGAGCAGCGGGAGTGGTACGACCGGTTCTGGGCAGCCACCGACGTGCAGGTCGACGACGAGGGCCTGCAGCAGGGCATCCGGTTCAACCTGTTCTCGCTCGCCCAGGCCAGTGCCCGTGCCGACCAGCAAGGAGTTTCAGCCAAGGGCGTGACGGGGTCGGGGTACGAGGGGCACTACTTCTGGGACGCCGAGATCTACGTGGCGCCGTTCCTGTCCTACACCCAGCCCGACTCGTCACGGAACCTGCTCCGCTTCCGCCGGCTGATGCTGCCCGCGGCACGGCACCGCGCCCGCGAGATGGCCCAGGCCGGAGCCCTGTTCCCCTGGCGCACCATCAACGGCGAGGAGGCCTCGGCGTACTACGCGGCCGGCAGCGCCCAGGTGCACATCAACGCCGACGTCGCCTACGCGCTCTCGCAGTACCTCACCGCCACCGACGACACGGCGTTCCTGGTTCGCGACGGCATCGACGTCCTGGTGGAGACCTCACGGATGTGGGTCGAGCTCGGCTTCTGGCGCAGCAACGGCACACCGAGCTTCCACATCCACGGCGTGACCGGGCCGGACGAGTACACCACCGTGGTCAACAACAACCTGTTCACCAACGTGATGGCGCGCTACAACCTCGAGCGGGCCGTGGCCGGGATCGAGAGAATCCGGCTCGAGCATCCCGAGGAGTATCCCGAGGTGGTGCAGCGGCTCAGGCTCGGTGAGCGCGAGGTGGAGCAGTGGCGTTCCTGCGCCGAGGGGATGGCGATCCCGTTCGACGAAGGTCTCGGCATCCATCCCCAGGACGACTTCTTCCTCGACCGCGAGGTCTGGGACCTCTCCCGGACCCCGCACGAGCTGCGGCCGCTGATGCTGCACTACCACCCACTGGTCATCTATCGCTTCCAGGTGCTCAAGCAGGCCGACGTGGTGCTGGCCCTGTTCCTGCAGGGTGACCGCTTCACCGCGCAGGAGAAGCGCGCCAACTTCGAGTACTACGACCCGATCACGACGGGCGACTCGACCCTCTCCGCGGTGGTGCAGTCGGTGATCGCGGCTGAGGTCGGCTATCACGAGGCCGCGCTCGACTACTTCCTGCGCGCGTTGTACGTCGACCTGCTGGACCTGCACGACAACACCGTGGACGGACTGCACGTTGCCTCGACGGGCGGAGTCTGGACGGCGTTGGTCTTCGGCTTCGCCGGGATGCGTGATCGTGGCTCGGAGCTCTGCTTCGATCCGCGGCTGCCCGCCTCGTGGCCGCATCTGCGGTTCCCGTTGACCTGGCGGGGGTCCCGGCTCCGCGTGGAGCTGACCCAGGACGAGATCAGCTTCACGATCGCGGATGCCGAAGCCAGCGAGGTCCGGCTCCGGGTGCGGGGCGAGCCGCACGTCATCTCGGCCGGCTCGACGCTGAGGGTCCCCCTGCACCACCAGGGAGACCGGATCGACGGGCTCACCGGGGACAAGCCGATCCTCGGCGGCACCCGGGCCGACGGGACCAAGATCACCGCCGGCGTGCCGGACCCGATCTCCTTCGAGGAGCTCGAAGCCATGGACCTGAACAATCCCGATGCCGGAGTGCGTGCACCGCGCGAGCCCGGCGCCTGAGCCTCGACCCGGTCAGATCGAAGCCGCCCGCACGGACAGCACGTCCGGCAGGTCGGCCACGACCAGCGACCACGACTCCCCGGCGTCGCTGCTCGCCCAGACCGCCCCGTTGCGGGCCCCGAAGTAGATGCCGGTGGCATCGTGGTCGTCCGAGCACATCGCGTCTCGCATCACCGCGACGTAGAAGGCATCGGGCAGCCCGTCACCGAGCTCCGACCAGGTCTCCCCCGCGTCCCTGGACCGCCACACCCGCGCCTTCGCCTCCGGTGGGTAGCGCTTCTCGCCGCCGTTGATCGGGAACACATAGATCGTGTCGGGCTCGTGGGGGTGGACCACGATCGGGAAGCCGAAGTCGGCCGGCAGCCCGTCGGCGATCGACGTCCACTGGCCGCCCTCGTCGTCGGAGCGGTAGACCCCGCCGTGGTTCTGCAGATAGAGCCGTTCCGGGCGAGCCGGGTGCCGGGCGACCTTGTGCACGCACTGGCCGAACTCGGGGTACTGCTCACCCTCGGGCAGGAAGTTCGCGCGGATGCCCTGGTTGCGAGGGGACCAGGAGCCGCCGCCGTCCGTGGTCTGGTAGACGCCGCCCGTGGAGAGCGCGACCGTGACCGATTCCGGGTTCTGCGGGTGGGGCAGGATCGTGTGGAACGCCTGACCGCCGAAGCCAGCGGCCCACTGCGACCGGTGCGGGTGGTCCCACAGTTCACGCTCGAGCTCGAAGGTCTCGCCGTGGTCGGTGGACTTCCAGACCGCACCGGGCTCCGTGCCGGCGTAGACGATCTCCTCGGTGGCCCCGGCCGTCAGCTGCCAGATCCTCTCGACGCTGGCGTCGGCGCCCTCGGGGAACCGGATCCCGCCGTCCTGCGACTCGGCCCAGGTCTCCCCGAGGTCGTCGGAGTGACGCACCCGCGGGCCGAGCCAGCTCGACGAGGCACCGGCCAGGAGCCGTGGCCTGTCGCCGCGGGTGTCGACCATGCAGGAGTAGACCTCCTCCATGTCGAAGTGCGGTCCGGTCCAGGTCCAGTCGGCTCGCGCCTCCTCGGACCGTCCGATCCACAGCCCCTTGCGGGTCCCGACCATCAACACCGTCTGCTTGGCCACCACTGCCTCCTCGCTTATTCCTAATAGGAACACTATCCTGATCAGACCATGGGTCAAGACCTCACGCGCGACCAGTCGCGCGACCTGCCGATGACGGCCTATGCCCTGCTCGGCCTGCTGACCTTCGGCGACCCGCTGACCGGCTACGAGCTCAAGCAGCGAGCCGACCGCACGCTTCGCTACTACTGGGTCTCACCAGCCATGAGCCAGGTCTACTCCGAGCTCGAACGGCTGCACGACCACGGACTCGTTCGACGCCACGGCGAGGCCCGCGCGACGTCGTACTCGCTGACCAGGGACGGAACGAAGGCGCTCAACCGCTGGATGCGCGACACCCCCGTCGGCTTCCCGGTGCTCAAGCACCCGGTCGCGCTGCGACTGGTGCTGGGCGGCCTGGTGGACCCCGAGGCGGTCACCGGGATGCTGCGCGACCACCTGGTGGCACTCGCCCAGGAGCGTGCCGATCTGGAGCAGGTGCGCGTCTCGCTGGAGGGCGCCGACGCGACGGGCGAGACGTTCCGCTACCCCGCCCTCGTCGCGGACTGGGGCCTGTCCTACTTCGACCACGAGCGCACGATCATCGAGGACCTGCTGCGCAGGATCGAGGACGACAGCTGAGGAACAGGTGTCTGTTCACATGCACGTCACATTGACGTGACTTCCCAGACTCCGCCGGTGCCTACGGTTTGAGCTCAAGCGTTGAGCAGCCGGCGCCACAGGGGGACACCATGAACCAGCTGATCGAACCGATGATGCGGCCACTCACCCGCTGGGCCGAGGAAAGCCAGCGGAAGGCGTGCCGCAACGCCATGGTCGCCTCCACCGCCCTGACCGAGCGTCGACGCGAACGCGACGAGGTCCAGGAGTTCGTCGAGACGGCCCTGGCTCGCCGAGAGCCCCGAGCCGGTGCCGCGCCTCCCAGCCTCCCAGCGGCCCGGCTCGGCTGATCCCCCGTTGCGTCATACGAACGGGGGGTTCCAGATACGAACGTGGGTTCCAGGCCACCGTTCGTATGACGCAAACGGCGGGCGGTGACCTGAGCCACCAATCCGGTTCGTAGGCCCCCCGCTGGGGCACACTTCTGGCATGGCCACCACCGCTGTACCCCTGCACGTCGCCCCGTCCGCCGACGACGGCCTGGCGCTCCGGTACTTCCCCGTCACGAGCCCGGACGGCACCAAGCTGCAGGCGTGGACCAACGACGTCGACGGGCCGACCGTGCTCCTCTGCAACGGTCTCGGCACCAACCCCTATGCCTGGCCAGCCCTGCTGGACCCCGACTGCGGCGTCCGGGTGATCTCCTGGAACCACCGCGGCACCGGTGGCTCGGAGCGTCCGGTCGACACCACGCGGGTCGGGGTCGAGCACTTCGTCGAGGATGCCGTCACGGTGATGGACGGAGCCGGCGTCGACTCGTGCGTGCTGATGGGCTGGTCCATCGGGGTGAACACGATGTTCGAGCTCGCCGTGACCCACCCGGAGCGGGCGACCGGCCTGTACGCCGTGGGAGGTGTCCCCGGCGACACGTTCGCCTCGATGGGCGCGCCGATCCTCATCCCGCGTCCGCTGCGAAAGCCGATCGCGGTGAACATCGCCCGGCTGATGAGGCTGGCCGGCAAGCCGCTCACCGAGGTGGCCAGGCGACTCCCCGTGGGAGAACTGACCTACGACCTGCTGACGCACACCGGGTTCATGTTGCCCATGCCCGACCCGCTGATGGCCCGGCGGGCGATCAAGGAGTTCCTGACCACCCCGATCGACTGGTACATGCACCTCGCCCTGCACTCCTCGTTGCACCTGCGGGTCTCGCTGCGTGACATCGACGTGCCGACCAGCTTCGTGGCCGGCACCTACGACATCCTTGCCTCGGCGTACGACCTGAGGACGGCGGCCGAGCGGATCACCGGCGCGGACTACCAGAAGCTGCGGGCGACCCACTTCATCGCGATGGAGAAGCCCGACGAGGTCCACGAGGCGTTGCTCGACCTGCTCGACCGCGTCCCGGAGTAGGGCCGCCTCGCTAGTCTCGCGGCATGCTTCTCGTCCGCCGAGCGCGCCTGGCCGCGTTCCTGACCGTCCCGGCGTTCGCCCTCGTGGCCTGCGGTGGCGACAGCGAGCCCGAGGCGGGCGAGACTCCCGGCCCTGCGCCCTCGTCGACGTCGTCGACCCCGTCGACCGCGTCGACCACCGGCCCGAGCCCGTCGGAGTCCGCCGGCCCCGCTCGGTCGGCGCCCAAGGTGATCGGCACCGTGGCCCGCAACCTCGAGGTCCCGTGGGGAATCGCGTTCCTGCCCGACGGCACGGCACTGGTCACCGAGCGCGACAGTGGTCGGGTCTTCCAGGTCGGCGGTGGGAAGGTCGACGAGGTCGGGCAGGTCGAGGAGGCCGAGGCCCAGGGTGAGGCAGGACTGCTGGGCATCGCCGTGTCGCCGTCCTTCGAGCGTGACAAGCGGGTCTTCCTCTACGCCACCGCCGCCGAGGACAACCGCGTCTTCCGCACGACCTACGAGAACGGCCAGCTGGGCAAGCTGCGCCCGATCCTGACCGGAATCCCGAAGGCGTCCAACCACGACGGCGGCCGAATCACCTTCGGGCCGGACGGATGGCTCTACGTGGCGACCGGTGAGGCCGGGCAGCCGGAGCTGGCCCAGGACATGGACTCGCTCGGTGGCAAGATCCTGCGGATCGGGCAGGACGGCGAGCCCGCGGAGGGCAACCCCGACCGGACGTCCCCGATCTGGACCTCCGGCCACCGCAACGTGCAGGGGCTCGCCTTCGACGACGAGGGCAACCTGTGGGCCTCGGAGTTCGGCCAGAACACCTGGGACGAGCTCAACCTGATCCAGCGAGGACTCAACTACGGATGGCCCGAGGTCGAGGGCAAGGGCGGCGACGGCACCCGGTTCACCGACCCGCAGGTGCAGTGGCGCACCGAGGAGGCGTCGCCCTCCGGGCTGGCGTTCGTGCGGGACCGGCTCTACCTCGGCGCGCTTCGTGGCGAGCGGGTCTGGCGCGTCGACGTCGACGCGAAGAAGGCCAGCAACGACAAGGGCTTCTTCGTCGGCGAGTACGGCCGGATGCGAACGGTGGTGGCGGCCCCCGACGGCAACCTCTGGGTGACCACGTCCAATCGCGACGGTCGCGGGCAACCGGCGGAAACCGACGACCGGATCCTGCTGGTCCGCCCCTGACGAACGGGCTCATCAGACGGGCCCGGAAGACGAGTCCTGGCGCTCAGTGCACGCTGACGGTTGCCCGGCGTACGGCGCGGCGCAGGGTGGTCAGCACCGCCGGTCCGAGCACGACCAGGGCGATCGTGTTGGTGATCGCCCTGCCGGTGTCCCAGCTGCCCGTCGAGGTGAGCAGCGTGTAGATGCCGAAACGGTGCAGGTTCTCCAGGAGCGGGTCACCGGGCACGAACGAGAGGCCACCGGTGTGCCCCTGCACCTCGATGCCGAGGATGAACGGCCAGCTCGACATGTTCATCACCAGTCCGAAGGCGTAGGCCGCGATGACCCCGTAGACCACGAGCATGACGATCTCCGGGGCGCCCTTGACCCGTCTCGGCAGCAGGCCGGCACCCATCCCGACCCAGGCCGAGGCCAGCATCTGGAACGGCAGCCACGGCCCCACGCCGGCGGTCAGGAGTGCCGACGCGAACAGCGAGGTGCAGCCGAGGACGAACCCGAAGCCGGCCCCGAAGACCCGCCCTCCCAGGATCAGCAGGAAGAAGACCAGCTCGATCCCCGCCATGCCCGCGCTCAGGCCGCGCATCACCGCGTTGATCGCCGTCAGCACCCCGAGCATCGCGAGCACCTTGGAGTCCATCCCGCCCTCGGTGAACTCCGCCAGGCAGACCACGATCACCACCGGCAGCAGCAGGGCGAAGATGAACGGCGGCTGGAGCACCTGGCCCTCGACGCGGACCCGCACGAGCAGCGGCCAAAGGAACATCGCGAGTCCGGTGAGCGAAGCCATCGTCAGCACCGCGGCAGACCGCAGCCGCAGCGGAACCGCGACCCCGGCACCGGACGGCGTGCCCACCCCCGGCTCGGTCGTCGCGGTCATCCGAGGCTGCCCACGGCGACGACCTGGTCCACAGTCAGCCACCCGTTGCCGAGGATCTTGAGCACCTGCGGGGCGAACGACGGCGACTCGGCCACGACGCGGGCAGTGGGGCCCTCGGAGACCACCTCCCCCTCCGCGAGTACGACGACCCGGTCGGCCACCTGCGCCACGAACTCGACGTCGTGCGTGGCGACGAGGACCGCGCAACCGTCGGCCTTGAGGGACGAGAGGATGTCAGCCAGGGCAGCCTTGCCCGGGTAGTCGAGCCCTCGAGTCGGCTCGTCCAGGCAGATCACCGACGGCTTCGAGGTCAGCACCACAGCGAGCACCAGGGCCAGCCGTTGGCCCTCGGAGAGGTCCCGAGGATGGGTCTCGGGGTCGATCCCCGGCGCCAGCCGTTCGAGCAGCGCCCGGGCCGAACCACGGGGTGCGCCGGCCTCCCGGTCGGCGGCTGCGCACTCCTCGCTCACCTTCTCGAGGTAGAGCAGGTCAGCGGCCGTCTGCGGCACCAGCCCCACCAGTCGGCGTCGTGCCTCCGGGCCCAACCCTGCGGGGTCCTCACCACCGACGTTCACCGAGCCACGGACCCGCTTGCGGCTGCCCTGGAGTGCCCACATGAGCGTCGACTTCCCCGAGCCGTTGCGGCCCATCAGCGCGGTGACCTGCCCCGCGGCGAGGGCCAGGTCGACGTCCCGCACCGCGACGTGCCGGCCGTAGCTCACGGTGACGGCGCGGGCCACGAGGGCCGTTTCGGTGGCGGAGTCGTCCAGAGCGGCGGTCGGAGCCGGCACCAGTGCGAGAGCTGCAGCGTGCCGACGGGCGTCACGCACGCTCAGTGGCAGCGGCGACCAGCCGGCCCAGCGGCCGAGCTCGACGATCGGCGGTGCCACCGGGGAGTGCTCCAGCATCGCGGCAGGGTCGCCTGCCCGCACGCTCAGGTCGGCCCCGACGAGCACGATGCGGTCGGCGAAGGGGACGACCCGTTCGAGACGGTGCTCGGCGATGACGACGGTCACACCGAGGTCGTGCACCAGCCGGGTCAGGGTCGCCAGCACCTCCTCGGCTGCAGTCGGGTCCAGCGCCGAGGTCGGCTCGTCGAGCACGAGCACCCGCGGATGCATGGTCAGCACCGAGCCGATCGCCACGCGTTGCTGCTGCCCACCGGACAGGCTGCGCAGATCCCGGCCGCGAAGCTCCGCGATACCGAGCAGGTCGAGGGTCTCCTCCACCCGCCGGCGCATCGTCGGGCCGTCGAGGCCGAGCTGCTCCATCCCGTAGGCGAGCTCCTCCTCCACGGTGTCGGTGACGAACCCGGCGGTCGGGTCCTGACCGACGTAGCCCACGACGTGGGCCCGGTCGCGTGGAGGAAGGTGCACGATGCTGGCGCCGTCGAGAAGTACGTCGCCCGAGAGTCGACCGCCGGTGAAGGACGGCACCAGCCCGTTGAACAGCCCGAGCAGCGTGGACTTGCCGACCCCGGTGCGACCGGCGACGAGGACCAGCTCGCCCTCCGCCAGGGTGAGGTCGACCCGCTCGAGGACCGGGGGGCCTCCGGCGGCGTACCGGAAGCTGATGTCACGCAGCTCGAGCATCGGCCAGCTCCTCGACGCGGCGGTCCGTCGGCGCGAGCACCGGTGGGGGCGAGACGAACGCCGCGACCATGCCCAGCAGGACCACGACGAGGGCGCTGGTCGTCACGGTCGGAAACGCATCGAGCGGCGGGTGCAGGACCGGGTCGGCGCGGAGGAACCCGAGCATCCCGGCGACGGCCGCCAGCCCGCTGAGCGACACACCGATCTCCGCCGCGTGCCAGTGATCGGGTCGGTAGCGGGTCCGGTGCACACGTCGCCCCGCGGACCAGAAGCCGCCGGCGGCGAGACCCACCCCACCCACCAGGCCGGGCAGGACCAGCCACCGAGGGGCGGTCTGGTCGAGCAGTGCGTAGGTGCCGATGCAGATGCCGACGAGGCCGGTCAGCATGAGCGACCCGGTGGTGCGGCGCTGAGCACGCGTGAGGTCGCCAGCACGCCCGTAGCCACGTGCATCCATCCCGGCGGCGAGCGACATCGAGCGCTCGAGAGCGTCCTCCATCACCGGGACGACGATGCCGCGCAGGCCGCCGAACCTGCTGCCCGGCACGCCACGCAGCTGGCGTGCGGCGCGGACGCGGCGCAGGCTGTCGGCCAGCTGGGGCAGCAGCGCGACCGCCACCACGATCGCGGTGCCGATCTCGTAGAGGGCGGGTGGCATCGACTTCAGTAGCCGCTTGGGGTTGGCCAGCGAGTTCGCCGCCCCGACACAGATCACGATCGTCGCGAGCCGCATGCCGTCGTAGAGCCCGGCCAGGACCGACTCGAGGGTCACCGGGCCCAGCAGCCGGATGCCGGCCACCCAGTCCGGCAGCGGGATCTCGGGCAGCTCGACGAGCACGACGCTCCCGTAGCCGCCGCCCAGCAGCACCCGGAACACCACCCGGATGACCACGATCACCAGGCCGAAGAGCAGGTAGAGCCGGAACGACCTCGACCAGGGGTGCTCCGAGCGACGCAGCGACACCGTGACGCCGGCGATGCCGACGATCATCAGGAGCAGCAGCGGGTTGGTGGTGGCGCTGGCCGCGGCTGCGAGGCCCATCGCCCAGAGCCACCAGGCTCCGGGGTGCAGGTCCCTCGACAGCCGCGGCTCGGTCATGCCCCCGCGGTCCGCCGGCGCCACCAGACCGCGCTCCCCGCGCCGCCGGCGAGAGCCACGATCACCGTGACCGGCACCCAGGTGGGCAGACCGCTGGGCTCCTCCTCCGGCGTGAAGGCGTTGCTGGCCTCCTGGACGCTGGTGGCGTCGGGGGAGGCGCCTCCGGTGCCTTCAGGCTCGGGCATCGTCGAGGTGCTCCCCGAGGGTGAGGGGGGCGCGCTCGCCGACGCCTGCGCGGACGCTCGGGCCGACGCTCGGGCCCTGGCCCGTGCATTCGCCGAGGCGGTGGCGCTCGGCACGGTTGTCGATGCCGACGACGCAGCCGGCGTCCTGGTCGGCTTCTTGGTGGCTGAGTTGGTCGCCTTCGTCGGGGCCTTCGTCGGGGCCTTCGTCGGGGCCTTGGTGGGGGCCTTGGTGGGCGCCTTGGTGGGTGCCTTGGTGGGTGCCTTGGTGGGCGCGGGGGCCGGCTGGTTGTTCACCGGGGCCGCTCCGGGAGGGTCTGCGCTCCCCCCGTTCTGCCAGGAGAACGCCACGAAGCCTCCGCTGGGGACGTTCACGCCGTTCACCCCCGACGTCGCATAGGTCCACTTGCCGGACTTGCCGTCGGACCAGTAGAGACCCCAGTAGGCGTTGGCCGGCGACGCGTTCACGCAAGGGTCACTGGCCGGCTTGTTGGCGACCCGGCAGACGAAACCCGCTTGCCTCTGGGCCTGGGTGAGCCGGAACCCTGCCGCCGGGAACACCTGGTCCGCCGACTTGCCGGCACCGCCCGGGTCGCAGCCCTTCTGGACGCCACCCCCGAGGCCGTTGAAGTCGACGACGACGTTCACTCCCGCCTTCGAGCACAGCGCTGCCGCGGCCGGGGCGGTGGAGAGCCCGACCAGCCCGGCCGCCGCGACGAGTGTCGCGGCGACCAGACCGGCAAGGCGTGAGAGGTGGATCGAGGTCATCGCACGACCCGGATCGTGGTCGCCCCCCGACGGATGTCGGTGAAGTAGCCGTAGCCGACGATCTGCTTCCTGCCCTTGGCCCGGCCGACCCGGAAGGTCGCGACGAACTTGCCGGTCGAGGTGGAGAAGCCGCTGCGCACGAGCTTGCCCTTGTAGACGATCCGGGCCCACTCGTTCGGGACCAGGCCGGTGATCATGGCGGTCACGTAGCGAGAGCGCTTGACCCGGTTGCGCGACTTCACCATGCCAAGGTTCGCCCGGCCGAGCACCTTGAGCGCGACTGCGTCGGCGTGCCCGAAGGAGTCCCTGACCGTGTAGACCCGGGTTCGGGTGCCGGTGGGCAGCACCACTGCCTTCTGCCAGGCCGTGCTGGACGCGACGCCCTGCACGGCAGCGCCCACCCCGGTCAGGCAGAGCTGGTCACCCGAGGAGACGCCGGTCGTCCTCAGGACCTGGCGGGTGCCGGCCTTGAGGAAGCCGCTGGGTCCGGTGAGGGCGGGTGCCGAAGGCGTCGTGTCCAGCGGCAGGTAGGCCAGCGCAGGGAGGGACTGCGCCGTGGCCCGGCGCCACTGGTCCGCCACTGCGGGACTCGGGAAGCCCGAGCTGCGACCGGCGGCCAGCGCTGCGTTGTCGTAGGCGACCGCCCCGCGCTGTCCGGCGAGCTTGTCGCAGAGGTCGTAGTCGGTCGCCTGGTGGGCGCGCAGCCACTGGGCTGCCTGCTCGGACTCGGCAGTGTCACCGAGCGCCGTGGCCGCCAGGCCGGTGCTGTTGGCGTTGGAGGCCTCCGTGGTGTTGCCGCCACCCCAGGAGCCGTCGGTCTTCTGCGCATCGACCAACCAGGCCCGGGCCGCGTTCCTGGCGGTGGTGATCGCACCTGTCGTCGGGAGCTGGTTCAGCTGCTGGAGGGCGATCGCGGTGGTGTCGGTCTCGGCCGTGGAATTGTCCGTGCAGGACTGGTCGCCCGCAGTCCGGTCGGCGGTGAAGGACAGCCGGAACCCCCCGTTGGCGCACTGCTGCTCGAGCAGGAACTCCACCGCGTTGGCTGCCTCGGAGGAACCAGCCTCGGTCAGGGCGTAGGCGGCGAACGCCTGTCCCAGCGTGTTCGCGTAGTCCTGGCCGTCCGGGACGCCGTCGGCGGTGGACACGTCACCGATCCGCCCCGCGATCGGAGCGCTCGGCGCAGTGAGCGCCTCCATCCGGGACTGGACGTTGATCGAGCCGATGGTGGTCCGGGCCGGGCTGAGCGTCTGGAACAGGGCCATCGCCTTGGCGGTGGCGTTCGCGGCCTGCCCGGCGTAGTCGACGTTCTCGAAGGTGTACTCGTACTCCAGGTAGGACGTCCCCCCGGACTCGATGGCGTCGGCGATCTCCGTCACCGTGGCGTCCTGGCCCCCGACCGCCCGCAGGGACAGCGCGGTGTCGATGCTCAGGCCCACGTCCGCCCCGCCGAACTGGCCCGGGACGAGCCCGCTCGTCACCTGGCCCGCAAGCCAGCCGGCTGCCTGGTTGGCCGCGATCGGGTCATGGGTGACTGCACGGGCCGGTGTGGCGGCCAGGGTGGCCCCGGAGAGGACCAGGGCGCCGGAGGCGACGTACGCCGCGATCCGTGAGGTGCGCGCGTTTCCACGCATGTTGTTTTCCTTCCCGCTGCACAACGGGAGGGCGTCGTCGCCAACCCGCTGTTTTCCACGACAGCGTGTCTTCTGAGGACGTCGCGCAGCGGGTGTTCCGGCTCGTCGCCATCGAGATGACGACCTACGGTTGCGGGTCAGCGCCGGAGTTGGACCGGCTTTCCCCGACGACGGACGTGTGGGTGTGGAGTTTGCCCCGACGGGGCAGCGAAACATTAACACCGAGTCGGGGCAGCACGACCGCCCGATACACCAGTGGACTATTGCAGCCGGTCGAGGATCAGCTCACGGACCCGCCCGGCGTCGGCCTGACCGCGCATCTCCTTCATCACAGCGCCGATGAGCGCGCCGGCCGCGGCCACCTTGCCGTCGCGAATCTTGTCCGCAACGTCTGGATTGGCCGCGATGGCCCGGTCGACGGCCTGGCCCAGGGCACCCTCGTCGGAGACGACTGCGAGGCCACGGGCAGTGACGACGTCGTCAGGCGTCCCCTCCCCTGCCAGCACGCCTTCGAAGACCTGTCGCGCGAGCTTGTCGTTGATGGCGCCCTCGTCGACGAGCGCCTGGATGCGCGCGACGCCCGCCGGGGTGATCGGCAGCGCCGAGAGCTCCACGCCCTGCTCGTTGGCCAGCCGGGCGAGCTCGGAGAGCCACCACTTGCGGGCGGACTGCGGCGAGGCACCCGCCGCGATGGTCTCCTCGACGAGCGGCAGCGCACCCGCACCCACGGTGTCGCGCATCTCGAGGTCGGAGAAGCCCCAGTCGGCCTGCAGCCTCGCCCGGCGCTCGCGCGGCGGCTCGGGCAGGGCAACGCGCAGCTGCTCGACCCACTCGCGGGACGGCGCCACCGGCACCAGGTCGGGCTCGGGGAAGTAGCGGTAGTCCTCGGCGTCGGACTTCTCCCGGCCGGACGTGGTGACCCCGGTGTCCTCGTGCCAGTGCCGGGTCTCCTGGAGGATCGAGCCGCCGCCGGCCAGGATGGCCGCCTGCCGGCCGATCTCGTAGCGCGCGGCCCGCTCGACCGAGCGCAGCGAGTTCACGTTCTTGGTCTCGGTGCGGGTGCCCAGCTCACCAGTGCCCGAGGGGGCCAGGGACAGGTTGACGTCGCAGCGCAGCGAGCCCTGCTCCATCCGCACGTCGGAGACGCCGAGGCCGAGCAAGAGCTCGCGCAGGTGTGCGACGTAGGCCCGGGCGACGGCGGGCGCCTTCTCGCGAGCACCCATGATCGGCCGGGTGACGATCTCGATCAGGGGGATGCCGGCCCGGTTGTAGTCGACCAGGGAGTAGTCGGCGCCATGGATCCGGCCGGTGGAGCCGCCCACGTGCAACGACTTCCCGGTGTCCTCCTCCATGTGGGCGCGCTCGATCTCCACCCGGAAGGTCTCGGGCCCGTTCTCCCCCGCGATCTCCACCTCGGTCCAGCCGTCGAAGGCGATCGGCTCGTCGTACTGGCTGGTCTGGAAGTTCTTCGGCATGTCCGGGTAGAAGTAGTTCTTCCGCGCGAACCGGCACCAGTCGGCGATGCTGCAGTTCAGCGCGAGACCGATCCGGATCGCGGACTCCACGGCCTTGCCGTTGACCACGGGCATCGACCCCGGCAGTCCCAGACAGGTCGGACAGGTGTGCGTGTTGGGCTCGCCGCCGAAGTGTGCGGGACACCCGCAGAACATCTTGGTGGCGGTGTTCAGCTCGACGTGGACCTCGAGCCCCATGGCCGGGTCGTACGCCGCCAGCGCGTCCTCGAAGGACATGGTCTCGACGGGCTCGACCGACGATCTGGCTGGGTGCGTCATCGCGCCAACTCCTTGTCCAGCTTGTCGGGGTCGAGCAGCGGGCCGCCCCATTGCTGCTCCAGCAGGGCCTCGAGCGCCGCGCCGACCCGGTAGAGCCGGTCGTCGGCCAGTGCCGGGGCCAGGATCTGCAGGCCGACCGGGAGACCGTCCTCCTCGGCGAGTCCCGCTGGCACCGAGATGCCCGGGAGTCCGGCGAGGTTGGCCGGAATGGTGGCGATGTCGTTGAGGTACATCGCCAGCGGGTCGTCGAGCTTCTCCCCCAGCCGGAACGCCGTCGTCGGCGCCGTCGGGGAGAGCAGCACGTCGGCCTTCTCGAAGGCACGCTCGAAGTCGCGGCTGATCAGGGTGCGCACCTTCTGCGCCTGGCCGTAGTAGGCCTCGTAGTAGCCGCTCGACAGTGCGTAGGTGCCGAGGATGATGCGGCGCTTCACCTCGTCACCGAAGCCCTGGTCGCGGGTCGCCCGCATGACCTCCTCGGCACTCGGCGCCTCGACCCCTTCGGGCAGCACCCGCAGGCCGTAGCGCATCGCGTCGAAGCGGGCGAGGTTGGAGGAGGCCTCGCTCGGCATGATCAGGTAGTAGGCGGCCAGCGCGTGCACGAAGTTCGGGCAGCTCACCTGGACGACCTCGGCCCCGGCCTTGACCAGCAGCTCGACGGCCTGGTCGAAGCGCTCCTGCACCCCTGGCTGGTAGCCCTCACCACCGAGCTCGGTGACCACGCCGATGCGTACGCCGGCGAGGTCACCGTCGGCTCCGGCGTGCGCCGACTCCTCCACGAGGGGCACCGGCTGGTCGATGCTGGTGGAGTCGAGCGGGTCGTGGCCACCGATGATCTGGTGCAGCAGCGCCGCGTCGAGCACCGTCCGGGTCACCGGCCCGGCCTGGTCGAGCGAGTTGGCCATCGCGACGAGGCCGTAGCGCGAGACGCCGCCGTAGGTCGGCTTCACACCGACGGTGCCGGTGACCGCGCCGGGCTGGCGGATCGAGCCGCCGGTGTCGGTGCCGATCGCCAGTGGCGCCATGAACGCGGCGACGGCAGCAGCCGACCCTCCGCCCGAACCACCGGGGATCCGGTCGAGGTCCCAGGGGTTGTGCGTCGGCCCGTAGGCGGAGTGCTCGGTGGAGGAGCCCATCGCGAACTCGTCCATGTTGGTCTTGCCGAGGATCGGCAGGCCGGCTGCCTTGAGCCGGGCGACCACGGTCGCGTCGTACGGCGGCACCCAGCCCTCGAGGATCTTCGACCCGCAGGTGGTGGGCAGGCCGTCGGTGGTCAGGACGTCCTTGACCGCGACCGGCACGCCGTCGAGGCGGGAGGCGAGTTCGCCGGCCGCCCGGCGTAGGTCGGAGGCCCGCGCTGCCGCCAGCGCTCCCTCGGCGTCCACGTGCAGGAACGCGTGCACACCCCGTCGGCCAGGAGGGGCGTCCACCGCGGCGATGCGGTCGAGGAACAGCTGGGTCAGCTCGACGCTGGTCGTCTCGCCCGCCGCCAGCGCGCGGCCGAGGTCAGCGCCGCTGCGCTGGAGGAGTGGCAGGCTTCCTGGGGAGGGGGTCACTGCTCGTCCCCGAGGATGCGGGGTACGGCGAACCGCTGGCCCTCGACGAGCGGCGCACCGGACAGGGCCTGCTCGGGGGTCAACGAGGGGCGGACGACATCGTCGCGGAACACGTTGACCACTGGCAGCGGGTGCGAGGTCGGCGCGATGTCGTCGGCCGCGACCTCACTGATCGAGGCCACCGACTCGAGGATCACCGACAGCTGCGGAGCGAGGTGATCGAGTTCCACGTCGTCGAGCTCGATCCGGGCAAGGTCGGCGAGGTGACGCACCTCGTCGCGGCTGATCATCTCGACAGCGTCGGCACGGCGTTCAGGCATGGATCGACCCAGCAGTCTCAGGCATGCGAGCCATCCTAGAGGGGCAAGTCGCTGGGCTCTCGTGCGGGCGAAGCAGCTCCACGGGCGGCCCACCTGCCCCTGAACTGGACCAGTCGAGGTCCACCCGTATCCACAGGTGTCCTGGCGCCTCCTGCTCTGCAACGAGGCAACAGGAGATCAGATGCCCACCACCCTGGCTGTTCCCCAGCAGCGTCACGGCACTCACTCGGTGCACCCCACCACGCCCTACCTCGAGCTCGACGTGCCGCACGCCGTCGAGCGCTTCGTGGCGCTCTCGACGGCACTGCCGGGCACCGCCGTGCACTACGCGGTCAAGGCGAACCCGCACCCCCAGCTGCTGGCCGAGCTCGCGGCGGTCGGCTGCCGGTTCGACGTGGCCAGCCCGGTCGAGGTGCGAGCGGCGCTGGGGGCCGGTGCCGATCCCGGGTCCCTCGTCTACTCCAACCCGGTGAAGCGGCGCGACCACGTCGTCCAGGCCGCCGCGCTGGGGGTGCGCCTGTTCGTGGTCGACTCCGTGGCCGAGACGGTCAAGCTCGCCGAGGCAGCACCAGGGAGCCAGGTGCTCTGCCGGCTGGTCACCTCGGGCGAGGGCTCCGACTGGCCGCTCTCACGCAAGTACGGCGCGTCGACGTACGAGGCCATCGAGATCCTGATGACGGCGGCGCAGCTCGGGCTCGAGCCGGCCGGGCTGTCCTTCCACGTGGGCTCCCAGCAGTGCGACCCCGAGGCCTGGGCGGCACCGATCGAAACCGCCGCGAAGGTCTTCTCGTTGCTGCGCAACAGCGGTCTGAACCCCTGGCTGCTCGACCTCGGCGGTGGTTTCCCGGCGGTCTACGACGACGGCTGCCGGCCGATCAAGGCCTACGGCGAGGCCATCGAGCGACACCTCCAACAGGCCTTCGGCGACCACCGGCCCGAGACCATCGTCGAACCCGGGCGCGGCATCGTCGGGGACGCGGGCACGCTCGTCTCCACGGTGATCGGAGTCGTCCACCGAGGTGGGGTGCGTTGGGTCTTCCTGGACGCCGGCGTGTTCACCGGGCTGGTGGAGACCCTCGGCGAGGCCATCCGCTACCGGATCCTCAGCTCGGCCGACGGGGGCCCGACGGGACCGTGCGTGCTGGCCGGGCCCACCTGCGACAGCGCGGACGTGCTCTACGAACAGACGATGGTCGACCTGCCGGTCACGCTCGCCGAGGGCGACGAGGTCCGGTTGCAGTCGGCAGGGGCCTACACCAGCTGCTACTCCAGCGTGGGCTTCAACGGCTTCGCGCCGCTGCCCACACGGATCACGGCGTCCTGACGTGGACCACTTCAACCCGGTCACCCGCCGGGTGATCGCCTCCCACGGGATCGCGGCACTGGCGGTAGCGCTGCCCTGGCCGCTCCTCCTCGTCCTGGTCGCCGAGCAGAGCAACGACCCGCTGCTGCTCGGCCTGGTGGGCGCCGCGCGGATGCTCCCCTACGTGCTGCTGTCCTGGTGGACGGCCCGGCTGGCAGACGCCATGCGGCGCGACCTGATCGTGCGGCTGACACTGATGATCCGGGCGGCCCTGATGGTCGCCTCGGCGCTCGCGCTGCTGGCCGACCACGTCTGGTGGGCGGTGGCGGCCTGCACCCTCTCCGTGGCCGTCGGCACCCCGGCCTATCCCGCCCAGGTCGCCGCGATGCCTGCCATCGCCGGCCCCCAACGGCTCCGGGCGACCGACCTCCTCGTGACCATCGAGGTGGCGGCCTTCGTGGTGGGCGCGGCCCTCGGCGGGTTCCTGCTGCACCCCGCCACCCGCGCGGTGCTGCCGTGGCTGCCCGCGGCCATGACGCTGGTGGCGCTGCTGACGATCCTCCATGTCTCGATGCCCGCGCCGGTGCACAGCCAGGGCGCAGGCGCCCGCCCCTCGCCGTACCGAGCCCTGCGCGCAGCACCCGCGGCCATGCGCGCGATCGCCGTGATGGCGGCCATCAACTTCGTGATCGCGCTGGTTGCCGTCGCACTCCTCCCGCTGGCGCTGGACTCCTGGGCCTCCGACGCCGCCGGCTACGGGCTGGCGACCGGCGTCCTGGGGTTCGCGGCGTTCGGCGCACCGGTGCTCCGCCGGCTGGGACGCTCCTCCCAGTCCTCGATCGTGTGGGGGCTGTGCCTGATGGGAGCAGGACTGGCGCTCGTCATCCCGGTGCCGTCACTGGTGTGGTCTCTCGCTCCACTAGCCCTGGCGGGGGCGGCCGCGGTGAGCGTGGAAGCGGGTGCGACCGCGGTGCTCCAGGAGAACGTCCGCGACGAGGTCCGGGCCACCGCGCTCGGCATCAACGACACGGTGATCATCGCCGCGGCACTGGTCGGCTCCCTGGTCGCACCGATGATGGTCGAGCTGGTCGGCGGTGCAGCGCTGCTCGCGGGGTTGGTGACGATCCTCCTCCTCGTCGCGTGGTGGGCCTGCCCGACCCGGCAGCCGGCCGCCCACACAGTGGCTACCGTCGGAGAGACACGACTGGAGGCACATGGACCGGCAGCAACCCCTCTCACCCCTGCGGTGGACCGCGTGGCTCGTCGCGCTGCTCTGCGTGCTGAGCGGCTGCGCGACCTCGAGCGCGGAGGGCGGGTCGTCCCAGACTTCGTCCAGCCGGGAGCCGGCCAGCGCACCGCCGAGCCCGCGGACCTACGTCGCCCTGGGTGACTCGTTCGTCTCTGCCCCCCTGGTGCCGGTGACCGACGTCGCGAACGGCTGCTTCCGCTCGACCGCGAACTACCCGACGCTGGCGGCCGCCGAGCTCGGCGCCGAGCTCGACGACCGCAGCTGTGGCGCGGCCAGGATCCGCGACCTCGAGACCGCCCAGTTCCCCGGCGTACCCCCTCAGCAGGACGCGCTCGGGCCGGACGTGGACCTCGTGACCATCGGGGTCGGCGGCAACGACGAGGAGACGTTCGCACGGCTGACCCGCAGCTGTCCGGCGCTTCGCGCGTCGGATCCCGACGGAGCCCCCTGCCGGGACGCGATGAAGCGGAACGGTCGCGACGTGCTGCTCACCGCGCTCGGCCGCACCCGGACCCGGCTCACCGCCGCCCTGAGGGAGGTGCACCGCCGAGCGCCCGGGGCGCAGGTGCTCGTCGTCGGCTACCCGCAGATCGTCGATGCCGACAACGTCTGCGACCGGCTGCCGCTCGCCCGCGGCGACTTCGCCTACGCGGAGACGGTCAACCGGGCCCTGACCGAGGCGCTGCGCCTGGCCGCCCTGAGCACCGGGTCGACCTACGTCGACGTGTGGTCGGCCAGCGAGGGGCACGACATCTGCTCCGACGACCCGTGGGTCAACGGCTCGGTCACCGACCAGAAGCGGGCGGCGGCCTATCATCCGTTCGCCGAGGAGCAGGTCGCCGTCGCGGACCTCGTGACGGCTGCGATCCGCTAGGCGCTCGATCCGTCCTGCTCAGACCGAACCGTTCTCGAGGAGCCTCTTGAAGCCGTCCTCGTCCAGGACGGTCACGCCGAGCTGCTCGGCCTTCTCCGCCTTCGAGCCCGGGCTGTCCCCCACGACGACGTAGTCGGTCTTCTTCGACACGCTGGAGGATGCCTTCCCGCCGCGCAAGAGGATCGCCTCCTTCGCTCCGTCGCGGCTGAAGTCGACCAGCGAGCCGGTGACCACCAGGGTCTTGCCCTCCAGCGTCCGCGGAGTCGACTCGTCGCGCTCGTCGGCCATGCGGACCCCGGCCGCGGCCCACTTGCGGACGATCTCGTTGTGCCAGTCGGACCCCGGTCCGTCGAACCAGTCGCGCACGGAGGCCGCGATCGTCGGGCCGACCTGCTCGGCAGCCGCGATGTCGGCCTCGGAGGCGTTCGCGATGGCCTCCATCGAGCCGAACTCGGTGGCCAGCGCTCGTGCCGCGGTCGGTCCGACATGACGGATCGACAGGGCGACGACCACCCGCCACAGCGGGACGTTCTTGGACTTCTCGAGGTTCTCGAGCAGCTTCTGCCCGTTGGCCGAGAGCGCACGCGAACCATCGGCAGAGAGCTGCGGCCCGTCCTCACCCTTCTTCGGTGCCCGGGTGAACAGGTCGGTCGTCACGATGGCATCGCGGTCGAGGTCGAACACGTCGCCCTCGTCCTGGATCACGCCGCCCTTCCAGAGGGCGTACGCCGCCTCGGAACCCAACCCCTCGATGTCGAAGGCACCCCGGCCTGCGACGTGGAAGACCCGGTCGAGCAGCTGCGCCGGACAGGTGTGGTGGTTGGGGCAACGCAGGTCCTTGTCGCCTTCCTTCTCCTCGACCAGCGTCGTGCCGCAGGACTCGCACTCGGTCGGCATCACCCACTCGGCCAGGTCATCGGGCCGGAGCGCGAGCACCGGGCCGAGGATCTCAGGAATCACGTCACCCGCCTTGCGCAGGATGACGGTGTCGCCGGGACGGACGTCCTTGCGCCTGACCTCGTGGGCGTTGTGCAGCGTCGCCCGCTCGACCGTGGAACCCGCCACCTTGACCGGCTCCATCACCCCGAAGGGCGTCACGCGGCCGGTGCGGCCGGTGTTGGTGCGGATCTCGAGGAGCACGGTGTTGACCTCCTCGGGAGGGTATTTGTAGGCGATCGCCCACCGCGGGGCCCGGCTCGTCGACCCGAGTCGTCGTTGCAGGCTGACGTCGTCGACCTTCACCACCACGCCGTCGATCTCGTGCTCCACGTCATGGCGGTGCTCGCCGTAGTGCTCGACGAACTCCTCGACCGGTTTCAGCCCCTGGACGACCAACACCTTGTCACTGGTCGGCAGGCCCCAGGCCTCGAGGGCGGCGTAGGCCTCGGACTGCGCCCTGGGCTCGAAGCCCTTGCGGGCACCGATGCCGTGGCAGACCATCCCGAGCGCGCGGGTCGCCGTGACCTTGGGGTCCTTCTGGCGCAGGGATCCCGCAGCCGCGTTGCGCGGGTTGGCGAACATCGGCTTTCCGGCGTCGACCATCGCCTCGTTGAGCCGCCCGAACGCCTCGACGGGCAGGAACACCTCGCCGCGGACCTCGAGCAGCGCCGGGACCTGGAACTCCTCGCTGTGGCTCAGCCGGTGCGGGATCGAGTCGATCGTCTTGACGTTGGGGGTGACGTCCTCGCCGGTGCGTCCGTCACCACGGGTGAGCGCCCGCACCAGGCGGCCCTTCTCGTAGAGCAGGTTGATCGCGAGACCGTCGACCTTGAGCTCGCAGAGGTAGGCCGGGTCGGTGATCCCGTCCCTGGCCAGACGAGCAGCCCAGGTCTCGAGCTCGTCGTAGGAGAAGGCGTTGTCGAGGCTCTCCATCCGCTCGAGGTGATCGACGGCCGTGAACTCCGTGGAGACCGCACCCCCGACCTGCTGCGTCGGGGAGTCAGGCGTGCGGAGGTCGGGCACCTCCGCCTCGAGCTCCTCGAGCCGGCGCATCTTGAGGTCGAAGTCGGCGTCCGAGAGGGTCGGGTCGTCCCGGACGTAGTAACGCCAGCGCGCGTCCTCGACCTCCTCCGACAAGGCACGGTGCTCCTGCCGGAGTTCGGCCAGGGGGTCCTGCGCGGCGGTGTTGTCGCTCGATGTCTGCTGGTCCGTCACGAGGGCCATCTTGCCGTGTGCCGCCGACAGTTTGTGGGTACCTCCCCTCCGTTCTGGCCATCCGTTCTGGCCCCCGCTCCGAAGCACTCGTGAACATTGGAGCTCCGCATGCCCTCTCCCCGACTGACCCGCAGCGAGCCGGTGCGGGCGACCCGCGGCATCGTGCTGATGCTCCACGGCGGAGCCAAGACCGGCCTCAGGCCGGTGGGAGGTCGCAGCGCCTCCCTGCGGCGTACGACCGCGATGCGCGACGTCCTCGAGCCCCGGGTGCTCGAGCAGGGACTGTCCCTGTGGCTGCTGCGCTTCGGCGTGCGCGGGTGGAACGAGGGCAACGGACCCGAGCCCTCCCCCGTCCCGGACGCGCGCTGGGCGCTCGACCGGATCGCGGAGGAGCACCCGGGCGTGCCCGTCGTGCTTCTCGGACACTCCATGGGCGCCCGCACAGCCGTGCGGGTCGCCGACCACCCCAGCGTGGTGGGCGTCGTCGCGCTCGCTCCCTGGCTCGAGCCGTCCGACCCGGTGCGTCATCTCGCCGGACGGCACTTCGTCGCGGGACACGGCAGCCGTGACCGGATCACGTCCGCGCGGATGACCAGGGCATACGTCGACCAGGCGCGCCCCATCACCGCATCGGCCGAGTTCGTGGACATGGGACGGCTCGGGCACTACATGCTCCACCGCGCACCGGACTGGAACCAGTACGCACTGCGCTCGACGTTGCAGATCTTCGACCGTGCCAGGAAGGAATGCCAGGTCGCTGATCATCGTTGACGCAGACAATGTCCTCCGCCACCCCCACCACCCCTGACTCCGCCCGCCGGGTCCCGATGCTGGTCGGCCTGCTCTTCGGCCTGACCGGTCTCGGCAGCTCGTCGGCGGCGATCGTGCTCCCGGTGATGGGCACCGACCTCGGCGTCAGCATCGGCGTCGGCGCGTGGGCGATCAGCCTCTACGTGCTGATGCTCGCGGTCGCGACTGCGCTCTACGGGCGGATCTCGGACCTCGTCGGCATCCGGCTGCCCCTGGTCGTCGGAGTCACCCTGATGACCCTCGGTGCCCTGTCGGGAGCGCTCGCGCAGAACTTCGGCATGCTCCTCGTGGCCCGGATCCTGCAGGGTGCCGGTGCGGCTGCGGTCCCGACCCTCGGGGTGGCGATCGTCAGCACCCTGTTCTCGGGCTCCGCCAGGGGCCCTGCCCTGGGTCGTGTCGCAGGAATCGCGGCTGCCGTCAGCTGCCTCGGCCCGCTGGCCGGGGGACTGCTCGAAGGACTGCTCGGCTGGCGCGCGGTGATCGCGCTCCCGATGCTCGGGTTCCTGCTCCTGCCGATCCTCTGGCGCTCGATACCGACCCAGGGCAGCGGCGCCCGTCTCGACCTGTTCGGCGCGGCGCTCGTCGCGGCCACGGCGGCCGGGGTGGTGCTGCTCGTGCAATCACCCTCGACCGGGCCGACCGTGGCCGTCGTCGGCGCCGTGCTGGCCGTGCTCGGCGTGCCCGCGGTCGCCGCGTGGATCCGCCGTCGGCCCAACGGCTTCCTGCCGATGTCGGTGATCCGCAACCCTGCCGTCGTACGCAGCGCACTCGCGGCCGGCGCGGTCCCCGGCGCGTGGTTCGCGCTGCTGATCGCCGTCCCAGCCGTGCTGGTCGGTGACGGCTGGGAGCCGTGGGAGGTGGGGGTGGCCCTGATTCCCAGCGCCGCGGTGGCCCTGCTGGCTCCCCGCTTCGCCGGTCCGCTGCTCAACCGGGTGGGTCCGACCAGGTCCCTCGGCCTTGCGGCGCTGGCCTCCGCGGCCTCCCTGCTGGTCGCCTCCCTCGGCGCACACGCCGCGTCGGCGACCCTGCTCGTGGCAGCCGTGGTCGGGGTCACCTTTGCCTTCGGCCTGGGCCAGCCCGCCCTGATCGAGGCCGTCGGCGACGCCGTCAGCGAGCACGTCCGCGGGGTCGCGCTCGGGGTGGCCACCTTGTTCTTCCTCGTCGGCGGCGGGGTGGGCTCCGCGGTCGTGGGCGGTCTCGGCGAGGTCATCGGGATGCCTTACGCACTGCTGCTGCTCGCCGCCCTCCCACTGGCTGGGATCGCAGCGCTGTGGCCACAGCTGGCGGCTCGCCCGGCGGTCGGGACCGACGTCGGGACCGGGAGCACGCTCACGGACTGACGCCCGACGGGGCGCGAACAGGACCGGGGTGTCCGACGTCACCCCCGAGATGCGAAACCAGTCGGCTCGTGGTTTCGTCGTACTACTGGACGCACCCCTTCGACCCCACGGAAATCATGGCTCAGGAACAAGAAACCCGCATGCTCGGCCTCTCCCCCGCCCAGGTCGCCGGAAGCGCCCTGGCAGCGGTGTCCGGCGCGCTGCTCGCGTCCTTCGCGGGCACGACCGGGACCATCATCGGCACCGCCGTCGGGAGCGTGGTCGCCACGGTGGGTGGTGCGATCTACACCTGGTCCCTGAGGCGTTCGACCGACGCCGTACGACGCACCGCCGCGCAGGTCCGCCAGACCGCACTGCTCACTGGGCCACTGCCACGCACGGTCGCCGAGGGTCCGCTGCGCTCCGAGGACGACCCCTCCTCCGACACAGGCGCCGACCCGGCTGAGGACGCCGTGCACGCAGCGGAGGTCAAGGACGAGGCGGAGCGTTCGCGGCGCTCCATCCCCTGGGGCAAGGCCCTGCTCGCCAGCCTGGCGGTGACCGGGGTCACGCTCGGCGGCATCACCACCTTCGAGGCGATCACCGGCCAGCCGATCTCATCACTGGTGGGGGGCGACGACTCGCAGGGGACCTCCGTGGGCAACCTCGTCCGGCCGCGCGAAGACACCTCCACGAACGACCCCACGCCCACCGACGAGGCCAGCACCCCGGCGGGCGAGGAGTCCCAGGCCCCGGACCCCGACTCGGAGCCGACCGAGGTGCCCGAGGTTCCCGTGCCCTCGATCACGCCGACTCCCGAACCGGCGGTCCCCTCCGCTGAGCCGTCGGTGGACCCCGGGGACGGGTCCGAAGGGGCACCGGCAGCCGAGCCGGGCACAGAACCGGGAGCGGTCCCGAACCCGGCGCCGTGATCCGGCGACACCTGCTCGAGGGTGATCTGGCCACTGGGCCCTAAGAACCGGCCCGAAGAACCGGCCCGAACTGGGCCCGAAAAAACTGGACCAGCGGGAATGGACCTCGCGACGACCGGGTTGCGACCTGTGCCCCGATGAAACGGAGCCGTTTCGTCTCATCGATGTTCAGGCCGTGAGGAGGGCATCGTGCGTCAGCTGCCCAGCCCCCGGCCCCGCGTGGAGCGCGCCCGCGAGGACGAGATCCTCCCGGCCGTAGGCCATCCCGCAGTCATTGCCTCCCACTCCAGCTCGGACAAGAAGAAAGCCAGGACGTCATGACCGACACCACCCGGGCCAGACCTACACCCGAGGAGGTGTCACCCGACGCCACCCCCGAGAGGACCACCGACGGGCAGACCCGCCTGGGGTGGGCACTGGTGCTCATCTCCGTGGCGCAGCTGATGGTGGTGCTCGACAGCACCATCGCCAACATCGCACTCCCCTACATCAAGGCCGACCTCGGCTTCAGCGACTCGGGCCTGACGTGGGTGGTGACCGGCTACGCCCTCGCGTTCGGTGGCCTGCTGCTGCTCGGCGGTCGACTCGGTGACCTCTACGGACGACGCAAGGTCTTCATGGGCGGCCTGGTCATCTTCGCGATCGCCTCCCTGCTCGGCGGCATCGCCGGCAGCGAACCGATGCTCCTCGCCGCCCGCGGGCTCCAGGGCCTGGGTGCCGCACTCGCCTCTCCCGCCGCGCTCGCGCTGATCACCACCACGTTCCCGGCCGGTCCCGCCCGCAACCGCGCCTTCGCGGTGTACGCCGCCATGTCCGGAGCCGGTGCGGCGGTCGGCCTGATCCTCGGTGGCTGGCTCACCGGCTCGAGCATCGAGCTGCTCGGCACCGTCGTCGACGGTTGGCGGATGACGTTCCTGATCAACGTTCCCATCGGCATCATCGCCGCGTCGCTCGCTCCCCGCGTCTTCGCCGAGTCGGAGTCCCACCCCGGTGAGCTCGATGTCCCGGGCGCGCTGACGGGGACCTTCGGACTGCTCGGCCTCGTCTACGGCCTCTCCCGAGCCGCCCAGGAGGGCTGGAGCGACACGGTGACCTTGGCCAGCCTCGTCGCGGGCGTCTCACTGCTCGCCCTGTTCGGCTTCGTCGAGAGCCGCGCCGTGCACCCGCTGCTGCCGTTCCGGATCTTCCTGAACCGCACCAGGGCCGCGAGCTTCGTGGCCATGATGCTGATGCCGGCCGCGATGTTCTCGATGTTCTTCTACCTGAGCCTCTACATCCAGAACGTCATGGGCTACAGCCCGCTCCAGGCCGGTTTCGCCTTCCTGCCGTTCTCCGGCGGCATCGTGATCGCGGCTGGGCTGTCCTCGACGCTGATCAGCCGCATCGACCCCCGCTGGCTGGCCGGCACCGGCACCCTGATGGCCGCCACCGCGCTCTTCGGGTTCTCGCGGCTGCCCTACGACACGAAGTTCCCGACGAGCGACGTCACCGGCAGCTATGCCACCGACATCTTGCCGTTCATCATCTTGATGTCCCTCGGCATGGGGATGACCTTCGTGCCGCTCACCCTGACGGCCGTGCACCACGTGCGCACCGAGGACTCCGGCATCGGGTCCGGCGTGCTGAACACGATGCAGCAGGTCGGTGGCGCGCTCGGTCTGGCCACCCTGGCCACCGTGGCGACGCACGTGTGGAACGGCACCGGGGACCGCCTGGCAGCAGCGGCCGACAAGGCGGCTGCCGCCGGAGGGCAGAGCTTGTCGGCTGAGCAGATGGAGGCGATGGCCACGGTCGCCCAGCACCAGGTCTTCACCGACGGCGCCACCACGGCGTTCCTGTTCGGCACCGGCATGATGCTGGTCGCCTCAGTGGTGGTCTGGGTTTTCCTCGACGTGAAGCACGCTGAGCTGGCCACGGATGGGCCGCCGGTCCTCTGAGGTTTCACTGGGTCCCCAGTGAATCTGCCACTTCCCCCGCGTTGCAACGAGGGGGAAGTGGCAGTTCTCGTCGGGGAGTACGACGGGTCAGCCGACGAGCGCTTCGATGATCGCGTTGACGAGGGCCGGCACGTCGTCGGGGTTGCGGCTGGTGATCAGCTTCGCGTCAACAAACGACCTCCTCGTCGACCCAGGTCGCGCGCGCGTTCCTCAGGTCGAGCGCGAGGCGTGGACGCGGCGGTCAGCCGAGCTCGGAGGCTGCCTCGCGCAGCGCACGCAGCGCACCCTTGGCGTACGCCGGGTCGGCACCGGACAGGCCGCAGGACGGAGTGAGCACCAGCTGCCCGGAGACCTCCTCCGGGTCGAACCCGAGCATGTCCAGCAGCCGCTGCACCCGCTGCAACGGCGCCTTGGTCGAGGGACTCGTTCGCCCCGTCGAGGGCACGGCTCCCAGCCAGACCTCGGCACCCTCGTCGAGGGCGACGGCCAGCTCCTCGTAGTCGCCCGCAGCGAGCAGCGCCAGGTCGACGGAGACACCCCGGGCACCGGCCCGCCGAAGCAGGCCGATCGGCACCTCGGAGGCGCAGCAGTGCACGACGGTGGCGAGGTCACCAGCGGCGGCGAGCACCCATTCCAGCGCGTCCTGGGCCAGGGGCGGGGTGACCGATCGATGGCGGTTGAACCCCGACGCGGTCGGGACCTGCCCGCCGAGCACGAACGGCAACGCCGGCTCGTCGAGCTGGAGCAGCAGCTCGGCGCGGGGGAGGCGCCGCTGCACATCCTTGAGGTGCTCGCGGATCCCTTCGGCGAGAGCCTGCGCGAGCTCCCGGCGGGCACCGAAGTCGGAGAGCACCTTGTCGCCACGGGGCTTCTCGACCGACGAGGCGAGCGTCCATGGCCCGCACACCTGCACCTTGAACCGGCCGTCGTAGCCGTCGAGCTGTTCCTCGAGGACGTCGAGGTCCTGGGCCAGCAGCGAACGTGCCCGGCGGTGGTCGACCCCCGGAGCGTCGGTGAGCCGCCAGCCGGCGGGCTGCAGGTCGAAGCCGAGCTCGCCGGTGACCGCGACGGCGCGACCGGTCAGGTCGGCGATGGGGCCGCGGGCGGGCAGCTCGGGAAGGTGGGGAAGATCGGGCAGCTCCTCGACCACGAGCCGCACCGCCCAGAGGTAGTCCTCGCCGGGCATCGAGCCGATGCCGGTGGCTGCGCTCATCGGGGCGCCGTCCGGGCGGCCGGATCCCACAATTGTTGGACACGGACGTCGAGACGGGCGATCAGCACGTCACGATCCAACAATTGTGGGGCTCGCGCGCCGAGTGGAGGAGATCGTCGCCGACCCGACGACCCGCGAGCCGGCGTAGACCACGACCGCCTGGCCGGGCGCGATGCCGGACGCCGGATCGAGCAGGTCCACCTCGACCGCGTCCACGGCGGCGGTCAGGACGGCGCGGTGCTCTCCACCGTGGGCGCGCAGCTGCACCGTGCACTCGAGAGGTACGCCGGGTGAGGGGGCCGTCCCGCACCAGCGGGGACGGATCGCGCTGAGCCGGTCCACGGAGAGTGACGCGCGCGGCCCGACGGTGACGGTCCCGGAGACCGGCTCGATGTCCAGGACGTAGCGCGGCCGGCCGTCCTCGGCCGGCGTGCCGATCCGGAGCCCGCGACGCTGGCCGATCGTGTAGCGCCAGGAGCCCTGGTGCTCGCCGAGCGTCTCGCCGTCCTCGGAGACGATCGCGCCGCCGCGGTTGACCTCGTCCAGCTTCTCCGAGAGCCAGCCGCCGGTGTCGCCGTCGCTGATGAAGCAGATGTCGTGGCTGTCGGGTTTGTCGGCGACCGCCAGACCGCGGCGCGTCGCCTCCTGCCGGATCACGGTCTTGGTGGTGTCCCCCAGCGGGAACATCGAGTGCGCGAGCTGGTCCTGGGTGAGCACCCCGAGGACGTAGGACTGGTCCTTGGCCATGTCCTCCGCGCGGTGCATCTCGATCAGGCCGTCAGTGCCGGTGCGAAGCTGCGCGTAGTGACCGGTGACGACCGCGTCGAACCCGAGGGCGATCGCCCGGTCGAGCACGGCGGCGAACTTGATCTTCTCGTTGCACCGAAGGCACGGGTTGGGCGTCCGGCCCTCGGCGTACTCGCTCAGGAAGTCCTCGACCACGTCCTCGTGGAAGCGCTCGCTCAGGTCCCAGACGTAGAACGGGATCCCGATCACGTCCGCCGCCCGACGCGCGTCGTTGGCGTCCTCGATCGTGCAGCAGCCGCGCGCGCCGGTGCGGTAGGACTTCGGGTTGCGCGAGAGCGCCAGGTGGATGCCGGTGACCTCGAGCCCCTGCTCGGCAGCACGGGCAGCGGCCACGGCCGAGTCCACGCCGCCGGACATGGCCGCCAGGACCCGGCGAGGCGGCTCGCTCCCCGCCTGCCCCGGACCAGCGTTCACTGGCGCGCCCTCGAGGCGAGCGCAGCGTTGCGGGCGCGCTCGACGACGGGTCCGATCGACTCGACGAGGGCGTCCACGTCGAACTGGGTGGAGGTGTGCCCCAGCGAGAACCGCAGCGAGGACCGCGCGAACTCCTCCGAAGAGCCCATCGCCAGCAGCACGTGCGAGGCCTGCGGCACACCCGCGTCGCAGGCTGAGCCGGTCGAACACTCGATGCCGCGCGCGTCGAGCAGCATCAGCAGCGAGTCGCCCTCACAGCCCGGGAACTCGAGGTGCGCGTTGCCGGGCAGGCGGTGCTCGGGACCCGGCTCCGGGTCGCCGTTGTAGATCGCGTCGGGAACCTCACGGCGTACGCCGGCCACAAGCGCGTCGCGCAGGTCGCTGAGCCGCTCGGCCAGCTCGGTCTGCCGACCGACCGCGACCTCGCAGGCCACGGCGAACCCGGCGATGGCGGGCGGGTCGATCGTGCCGGAACGGATGTCACGCTCCTGGCCGCCTCCGTGCAGCAGCGCAGTGAGCTGCAGCTCGCGCCGGACGAGGAGCGCACCGACCCCGTAGGGACCGCCGATCTTGTGACCGGTCACCGTCATCGCGTCGACACCGGACGCCGCGAAGTCCAGCGGCAGCTGCCCGAGCGCCTGCACCGCGTCGGTGTGCACGGGGATGCCGTGCGCGTGCGCGATCTCCACCACCTCGCGGACCGGTTGCACCGTCCCCACTTCATTGTTGGCCCACATCACGGTCACCAGGGCCACGCTGCCGGGGTCGGACTCGACGGCCTCACGGAACGCGTCGACGTCGAGCCGGCCAAGCCGGTCCACCTCGACCAGCTCGACCTTGGCGCCCTCGCTGGCCAGCCACATCAGCGGGTCGAGGACGGCGTGGTGCTCGACGGGCGTGCTCAGGATGCGGACCCGTCGGGGGTCCTCGGCACGACGCGACCAGAACAGGCCCTTGATCGCGAGGTTGTCCGACTCGGTCCCACCCGAGGTGAACACCACCTCGTTGGGGCGGGAGCCGAGGGACCGCGCGATCGCCTCCCGTGACTCCTCGACCAGCCGGCGCGCGCCGCGGCCGGACGCGTGCAGTGAGGACGCGTTGCCGACCCGGCCCAGCTGCGCGGTCATCGCCGCTGCAGCTTCGGGGAGGATCGGCGTGGTCGCCGCGTGGTCGAGATAGACGGTCATCGCCTGCCAAGACTACGGCGTCACCGACAATGGGACGCATGCCCTTGATCACCCTGGATCCCGACTCGCCCGAGCCGCCCTTCGAGCAGGTGCGTGAGCAGCTCCGCACCCAGGTCGGCTCCGGCGTGCTGGCGCCCGGCTCGAAGCTGCCCACGGTGCGCGGGCTCGCCGCTGAGCTGGGGATCGCAGCCAACACCGTGGCCCGCGCCTACCGGGAGCTCGAGACGCTGGGCGTGATCGAGACGCGGGGCAGGGCTGGGAGCATCGTGACCGGAGCGAGCGTGCATCGTGCCGCCCGGGAGGCGGCCCACGAGTACGTCGAGAAGCTGCGCGCCCTCGGCATGGGCGAGACCGAGGCGGTCGAGCTGCTTCGGCGCGCCTTCGCAGTGGGCTGACCCCGGGATCAGTCGCGGGGAAGGTCGGGCCGGACGCGCAGCGTGCGCAGCGTCGTCGCCAGCCTCTGGTAGCGGCCGACGAGCAGTCCGCCCCGCCGGCCCAGGTGGCGGTCGTGGGCGAGCTCGTAGTCGCTGCGGGCCAGCGTCGCGACCCGCAGGATGGTCAGCTCGGTCTCCCGACGCGGCAGCCGTCCTCCGGGCATCAGCCTCCCGGCGAAGTGCAGCCAGCCCCAAGAACAGGCCCTTGTTGCGCCCCAGAGTGATGAAGAGCGACGTGCCGACCAGGGCGCGGGTCCTCGAGACGATCACACCGAGTGCAACGCAATGCGCTCGTGCGAGCAGCGGACCACCCGGTTCAGCGCAGGCTGAGGTGCGCGACGATCGCGTCGTGATCGGTGCCCGGCAACGGGTGGACGCTCGTGGAGATGCTCGAGAACTCCTTGCTCAGCAGCACGTGGTCGAGCGCCATCACCCGGATCGGCACGGACACCCCCGCCACCGTGCGCGAGCCGGGCGACGGCCAGGTCGGTTGCCAGCCAGAGTTGGCCTGGACCGCCGCGTCGTGCAGGCCCGTCGCCAGCAGGTCGCGCATCCGGCCGTGCTCCAGGGTGGCGTTGAAGTCACCGACTACCAGGTGCGGGCCGTCCACCTCGCGGGCATCGGCCACGAGACGTGCGAAGTCCTGGCGCCACAGGCTGTTGCTGTAGAGCGGCTGCGTGGTGTGCACCGCGGTCAGCCAGAACGGGGTCGGTGACTCCACGCGCATCCGGTAGGCGCCGGTCTCGATGTCGAGCCGCTCGCTACGAGCGCCTGCACGGCCTCGGGCGTGGCCTCGCTGAGCACGATGAGGTCGGGGTTCTCGCGCTCGACCAACCGGACCGTCGCCCCGATGTCGGCCTCGCCGAAGTGCATGTTGACCCCGAGCACGGTCAGGTCAGGCTTCCCGCTCGCGTGCTCCCCGGCGTACGACGGGACCAGCCACGCGAGGTGCAGCCCGACACCGAGCAGCGACAGCACGGCGGCGATGGTGACCAGCCCCCGGAACCGGCCGGAGAGACCACCCCGCGCCAGCAGCAGGACGAGCAGCGCCACCAGGTAGCCCGCGAGCGCCCACGGCACGAACGACGCCGCCAGCACCCAGAGCTGGTGGTCGGAGCGCAGCGGCACGGAGAGCGTGAGAACGACGGAGCCGGCCAGGACGACCAGGGCGAGCAACGCCCCGGCGTACCTGGCCGGCTTCATCTCGGCTGGGTGCGCGTCCGGTCCTGGAACCGGCTCAGCCCTTGCGCTTGGTGATCTCCTCGGTGGCGGCGGGGAGGACGGTGTGCAGGTCTCCCACGACGCCGAAGTCGACGAGCTCGAAGATCGGGGCCTCCTCGTCCTTGTTGACGGCCACGATGGTCTTCGAGGTCTGCATGCCGGCGCGGTGCTGGATCGCACCGGAGATGCCGTTGGCGACGTAGAGCTGCGGGGAGACGACCTTGCCGGTCTGGCCGATCTGGAAGGCGTGCGGCTTCCAGCCGGAGTCGACCGCGGCACGCGAGGCACCGACGGCGGCACCGATGGAGTCCGCGAAGCCTTCGACCTCCTCGAAGTTGCCACCGGTGCCACGACCGCCGGCGACCACGATGGCGGCCTCGGTGAGCTCGGGGCGCCCGGACGCGGCGCGGGGCTGGGAGGCCACGATCTTGGCCTTCTTCGCCGAGTCGGAGACCGCCACGGCGAAGTCCTCCTTCGCGGCTGCACCCTCGGACTCCTCGGGAGCCGCGGAGTTGGGCTTGACCGTGATGATCGGGGTGCCGTTGGTGACCTTCGCCTGGACGGTGTAGCTGCCGGCGAACACCGACTGGGTGGTCACCGGGCCAGCTTGTACGTCGACAGCGTCGGTGATCAGACCCGAGCCGAGCTTGATCGCCAGGCGACCGGCGATCTCCTTGCCCTCGGCGTTGGAGGGGATCAGGATCGCAGCCACCTCGCCCACCTTCTCCGACACCTTCTGGGCGATCTGCTGGAGCGCCTCGGCCTTCGGGGCCACCAGGTAGCCCTTGATCTCGGCGTCGTCGACCACGTAGACCTTCTCGGCGCCGTACTTCCTCACCGACTCCACGACACCGTCGGCCGACTCGCTGCTGCCGATGAACACCGCCGACGGCTCACCGAGGCGCTTGGCGATCGTGAGCAGCTCGTAGGTGGGCTTGCGGACCTTGCCGTCGACGTGGTCGACGAGTACCAGAACTTCAGACATTGCTTCGAATCCTCCGGCTAGTCACAAATCTTGGGGGTCAGATGAACTTCTTGGACGCGAGGAACTCGACCAGCGCCGTGGCACCCGATCCGTCCTCGTCGGTGACGATCTCGCCCTGGGTGCGCGGCGGCCGCTGCTCGGTGTCCTCCACCAGCGTCCAGGCGGCATCCAGGCCGACCTCGCCGGCGTCGACCCCGATGTCGCTCAGCGACCAGGTCTCCATCGGCTTCTTCTTCGCGGCCATGATCCCCTTGAAGGAGGGGTAACGCGCCTCACCGGACTGGTCGGTGACCGAGAGAACCAGCGGCGCGGTGGCACCGATCACCTCGGTGGAGGTGTCACCGTCACGCTTGATCCGGAACTGCCAAGAACCTCCTGCGCCCTGGGACTCGATCACCGAGCCCAACGTGACCTGCGGCAGGTCGAGGCGCTCGGCCAGCATCGCCGGGATCACGCTGCCGGTCGCATCGGTCGAGGCCATGCCACAGATGACCACGTCGACCTCGGCCTCCTCGCCGATCTTCTTGATCGCGGCGGCGAGCACCTGCGAGGTGGCCAGGTAGTCCGAGCCGGCGATCGCGTCGTCGACCACGTGCACGCCCTTGTCGGCACCCATCTGCAGCGCCTTCTTGATCGCATCGACCGCCGCCTCGGGACCGACCGTCAACGCGGTGACGACTGAGTCCTCATCGGCGTTCTTCTCCTTCAGCTGCAGCGCCTGCTCCACGGCGTACTCGTCGAGCTCGGAGAGCAGACCAGGCACGCCCACCCGGTCGACGGTGTTGTCGGACTCGAAGTGCCGATCGGCAGTGGCGTCGGGCACGTACTTCACACAGATGACAATGTTCATGACTCACACGGCCCTGGGCGGGCCCCTCCTGAACTAGGGACGGATGGGGCTGAGCCCCGCCGAGCTGCGCAGCGTCTGCTGACACCTTCACGGGGGCCCCGGGTTGAGGCTACCGCCGAGTCGGGTGGTCAGAAACAGCAGGGATGGGTGGGTTCAGTCACAGCCGCCGGGCCGTTCGACCACGCCGAGCCGCTGGTCAGCGCGAGCCCTTGGGGGCGATCGCGTTGGCGAGCAGGCGGCCGATCAGCAGGTAGACGATCGCCGCGATACCCCAGTTGAGCAGGGCGTTCTTCGAAGCTGCGTTGTCTCCCTTGAAGGAGAAGATGCCGTCGGTGCGGCTGAACGGACCGGAGATCGCCTCGGCCGTGTTGATCACCAGCTCGACGATCGAGTTGTCCTTGTTGATGTTGGTGCCGAGCACGACGAGGACGGCCCCGATGGCCAGGACCGTGGCCAGGACGCCGAACACGATGCGCACGACACGAGCTGCCTTGGAGCGGACCGCGGCCTGGGCCTGGCCGAAACGAGCGCTGCGATCCTTGGAATCGTCGGTGGTGACTTTCGGCGACACGGTTACTCCTGATGATGGGCGGGCGAGACGTGAAATGCGGTCATCGACCCTCGAAACGGGCCTTGCCGGGACCATTCTCAACGAACGAGGCCATCCCCACGCTACGGTCTTGTGTCGCGAACAGTGCGGCGAACTGCTGGCGCTCGATCTCCAGGCCGGTGTCGAGGTCGACCTCGAGGCCGCGGTCGATGGCCTCCTTCGCGGCGCGGACGGCGTACGACGCGGCGTTGGCGAACTGGCGGGCCCACTTCACGGCCTCGTCGTAGACCTGCTCCGCGGGGACGAGCCGGTCCACCATTCCGATCGCGAGCGCCTCCTCGGCCTTGACGAACCGGCCCGAGAAGATGATGTCCTTCGCCGTGCTGGGGCCGACGAGCCGGCTGAGCCGCTGGGTGCCGCCAGCACCGGGGATGATGCCGAGCAGGACCTCGGGCTGACCCAGCGTCGCGTTGTCGGCGGCGATCCGGTAGTCGGCGGCCAGCGCGAGCTCGCACCCACCACCGAGGGCGTAGCCCGTGACGGCGGCGACGACAGGCTTGGGGATCCGGGCGATCGCCGTCACCGCGGACTGCAGCGGGCCGGAGCGCTTGACCATGTCCGGGTAGGACATGCCGGCCATCTCCTTCACGTCGTTGCCGGCGGCGAAGACGCGCTCTCCCCCGTAGACGACCACCGCCTTGACGTCGTCGCGCTCCGTCGCCTCGGCGGCGGCGGCGCGCAGCTCCTCCTGGACCTGGATGCTGATCGCATTCATCTTGGGTCGGTCGAGCCGGATGGTGCCGACGCCCTCGGCGACCTCGAGCCGGACGAACTCCTGGGGTCGAGCCGAGTCGAGATCAGCCATGACTGCTCCTCTGGTTTGCTTCGGTGGTGCTGCGGGTGGCGACGTCGCGGCCAACCTATTACGTCGTGATGCACGGCATCGGGACCGGAGTCGGGGGTACGCCGGACGCCCGGGTTCCTCGGCGTACATAATCGTGCGAGTGACTCCAGGGACGTGGTCGGCGACCGACGAAAGCTTCGCGGTGTGGCCGGGTCGAGCCTGGCCGCTGGGCGCGACGTGGTCCGAGGAGTCGACCAACTTCGCGGTCTATGCCCCCGACGCGACCGGGCTCTGGGTGTGCCTGTTCGACGACGCGGCCAGCCCAGGACAGCAGAGCGAGACCCGGTACGAGCTCACCGAGATGACCCTCGGCATCTGGCACGGCGCGCTGCCGGGCATTCCCCGGGGGCAGCGCTACGGCTACCGGGCCGGCGGGCCGTGGGACCCCGGGGCCGGGCTTCGGTTCAACCCGGCGAAGCTGCTCCTCGACCCCTACGCCCAGGCGGTGTCGGGCGAGTTCAGCACCCACCCGGCGGTCTTCGGACACGTGCGGACCGATGACGGCAAGGACCAGATGAAGATCCGCGACGAACGCGACTCCGCGGCGTACGTCGGCAAGGGGGTCGTGGTCCACGACGACTTCGACTGGGGTGACGAGCGGCCGATGCAGCGGCGCTGGCGCGACACCGCGATCTATGAGCTGCACGTCAAGGGCTTCACCAAGCTGCACGACCGGATCCCGGAGGAGCTCCGCGGGACGTACGCCGGACTGGGCCACCACGTGGTCACCGACTACCTCACCGACCTCGGCATCACGGCGGTGGAGCTGCTCCCGGTCCACGAGTTCGTCTCCGAGCCGCACCTCGCCGAGCACGGGCTGACCAACTACTGGGGCTACAACTCGATCGGCTACTTCGCGCCGCACTCGGCGTACTCCTCCTCGGGTGACCGCGGCCAGCAGGTCACGGAGTTCAAGCAGATGGTCAAGGACCTGCACGCGGCCGGCATCGAGGTGATCCTCGACGTGGTCTACAACCACACCGCCGAGGCGGGGGCCAACGGGCCGACGCTCAGCTTCCGGGGGCTGGACGACCTCGGCTACTACCAGCGCGAGTTCCCGGACCCGCGCGAGAAGGACCAGCCGGACACCTACTGGGACATCACCGGCTGCGGGAACACGGTCGACGCTGACCACCCCGCGGCATTGAGGCTGATCCTGGACTCGTTGCGCTACTGGGTCACCGAGATGCACATCGACGGGTTCCGGTTCGACCTGGTCTCGGCGCTGGCGCGCACCGGTCACGAGGTCGACATGACCTGTCACTTCCTGACCACGATCGGCCAGGATCCCGTGCTGCGGCACGTGAAACTGATCGCCGAGCCGTGGGACACCTCGATGGACGGCTATCGCGTCGGTGAGTTCCCGCCGCCGTGGGTGGAGTGGAACGACCAGTACCGCGACACCACGCGCGACTTCTGGCGTGCGGCCACCGACGGTGTCCGCACGGTGGCGACCAGACTCGCCGGCTCCTCCGACCTCTACCTCGACGACGGCCGTTCGCCGTACGCGTCGATCAACTTCATCACCGCCCATGACGGGTTCACGCTGCGCGACCTGGTCTCCTACGACACCAAGCACAACGAGGCCAACGGGGAGAAGAACCGCGACGGCACCGACAACAACCGGTCCTGGAACTGCGGCGTCGAGGGTGAGACCGACGATGCCGAGGTGGTCGCGCTGCGGCATCGCCAGGCCGCCAACCTGATCGTGACGCTGTGCCTCTCGAACGGGGTGCCGATGATCACGGCGGGCGACGAGCGCGGCCGCACGCAGCGGGGCAACAACAACGCCTACAGCCAGGACAACGAGGTCTCGTGGGTCGACTGGCGTCCCGACAACGCGTGGCTGGGGACCTTCGACATCACCCGGGTGGCGCTGAAGATCCGGCGGGACCACCCGGCGCTGCGGCAGCGGCACTGGTTCGAGGGACGGCCGGCCATCGTCGGCGGACCCAAGGACCTCGCCTGGATCCACCCCGAGGGCCGCGAGATGACCGGCGACGACTGGCAGGACGGCGGCCTGCACGTCGTCGGCATGTTCGTCTCCGGCGACCCGCTCCGCTCCCCCGGTCCGCGCGGCGAGCAGCAGCGCGACAGCAGCTTCATGCTCTGGTTGAACGGCTCACCCGAAGACACCGAGGTGACCTTCCCCTTGAACGCGTGGGTGCAGCACGGCGCCATCGCCCTCTCCACCGACCCCGGCAACCCGATCGGCGTGAGGGTCGAGGCGGGGGACACGATCACCCTCGCCGCCCGCAGTCTGGTGCTCCTGGAGCAGGTCTGAGGGGGCGTCGGTTTCCCCGGCCGACCGGGGACTCCTGACGTTGTCGGCCGATACCTCACCCCACAGCGTCAGGGATCGGCCGACAACCCCGTCCGATTTGTACTTCGAGGCGCTCGTCAGTCCCGCCGAGTGAAGACGATCGGATCGTCGTCGGTGATCGCGATGGTGTGCTCGGAATGCGCCCCTCGGGACCCGTCCGCACTGCGCAGGGTCCAGCCGTCGCGATCGGTGTAGACCCGATCGGTCGTTCGCATGAACCATGGCTCGATGGCGATCACGAGCCCCGGACGCAACGCGTAGCCGCGGCCGGGCCGGCCGTCGTTGGATACATGCGGGTCGCCGTGCATGGTCCGACCCACGCCGTGGCCGCCGAAGTCGGTGTTGATCCTGAGGCCCTCGGCGCGGGCAACGGCCGCGATCGCAGCAGAGATGTCACCCATCCGGTTCCCGTTGACCGCGGCGCCGATGGCGGCGTCGAGGGCGCGGCGGGTGATGTCGATGAGATCAAGGTCCTCCTCGGCTGGCCTGCCGACGACCAGGCTGAGTGCGGAGTCCGACACCCACCCATCGACCGAGGCGGCGAAGTCGACGCTGAGCAGGTCGCCGTCTCGCAGCACGTAGTCGTGCGGCAGACCGTGCAGGACGGCGTCATTGACCGAGGTGCACAGCACCTTGCCGAACGGCATCGCACCGAACGACGGGTGGTAGTCGATGTAGCAGGACTCGGCACCGCGCTCGCGGATCAGGTCGTGCGCCAGTGCGTCCAGCTCGAGCAGGTTGACGCCGACGTCGGCCGCTTCCTCGAGCCGGCGGAGCACCTCGGCCACGAAGGACCCGGCGGGCTTCATCTGCTCGATCTCCGCGGGACTGCGCAACTCGATCACGGGGTCGAGCCTAGAGTGCGCCAACAGACCAGCGGACGGGCGATCGCCGAGCTGGGCCCCGCGGCGTACAAAGCGGACAGGGTTCGCGGCCGATCCCTGACGCTGTGGGGTGAAGTATCGGCCGACATCGTCAGGAGTCCCCGGTCGGCCGGGGAAACCGACGCACCCCCTACGCCAGCACCACCAACCCCAGCTCCGCAGGGCTCGCCAAAGCGTCGTTCTTGGGGAGGATCCGGACGGTGTAGCCGAAGGAGCCGGCGCGGGCGAGCTTGAGGTGGCCCTCGAAGCGGTGGCGGCCGCCTTCGTAGGTCTCGCCGAGGCGGAGCGAGGTGGTCGCGGTGTCGACGAGCTGGTCCTCGCCCTTGACCCGGCCGTGCACCACCTCGACGTCCACGTCGTCGGGAGACAGCGAGCCGAGGGAGACGAACGCGTGCAGGTCCATGCCGCCGCCGATCTCGGGGCTGTCGGAGAGCCCGCCGGTCTCGACGTGGTCGATCTGCACCTCTGACCAGCCGGCCAGGACGCGCGACTTCCACACGGCGAGGTCGGTGGCGCCCGCGTAGGAGTGGTTCATCGCACGCGAGGACACCGCCGCCGGGGCGTAGAGCCGGTTGACGTACTCACGCAGCATCCGGGTCGAGAGCACCTTGGGACCGAGCGACTTCAGGGTGTGCCGGACCATCTCGATCCAGCGGGTCGGCACCCCGGTCTCGTCGAGGTCGTAGAACCGCGGCGCCACGTCGTTCTCGATCAGGTCGTAGAGCGCGTTGGCCTCGAGGTCGTCACGCCGGTCTGGGTCCTCGACACCGTCGGCGGACGGGATCGCCCAGCCGTTGCTGCCGTCGTACCACTCGTCCCACCAGCCGTCGAGGATCGAAAGGTTCAGGCCACCGTTGAGCGCGGCCTTCATGCCCGAGGTCCCGCAGGCCTCATAGGGCCGCAGCGGGTTGTTCAGCCACACGTCGCAGCCCGGGTAGAGCGGCTGTGCCATCGCGATGTCGTAGTTGGGCAGGTAGGCGACGCGGTGCCGCACCTCCGGGTCGTCGGCCAGCTGCACGATCGCCTGGATCAGCTTCTTGCCACCGTCGTCGGCGGGGTGGGCCTTGCCGGCCATGATCAGCTGGATCGGGCGCTCCGGGTGCAGCAGCAGCCGCTTGAGACGCTCGGGGTCGCTGAGCATCAGCGTGAGCCGCTTGTACGACGCGGCGCGCCGCGCGAAGCCGATCGTCAGCACGTCGGGGTCGAGCGCCGTGTCGATCCAGCCGAGCTCGGCGCGGGACTGACCACGCTTCAGGCAGGACTTGCGCAGCCGACCGCGGGCGTCCTCGACGAGCCGCCTGCGCAGCTCGCGCTTGGTGGACCAGAGATCCGTGGAGGGCACCTGGTCGACCACGTTCCAGATCTCGGCGGCGTCGGAGTCGGTGTCGGCGCCCTGCTTGCGGGCCAGCTCGAACACCTCGCGGGCCACCCAGGTGGGGGCGTGCACACCGTTGGTGATGGAGGTGATCGGGACCTCGGCCTCGTCGAAGGCGGGCCAGAGGCCGTTGAACATGCCCCGGCTCACCTCGCCGTGCAGCTCGGAGACACCGTTGGCCCGCTGGGCGAGCCGGAATCCCATGACGGCCATGTTGAAGACGCCGCTGTCGCCGCCCTGGTAGTCCTCCGCGCCGAGGCGCAGGATCCGGTCGGTCGGCACGCCGGCGACCGGGCTCTGGGAGCCGAAGTACTGCTCCATCAGCTCGCGCGGGAAGCGGTCGATGCCGGCGGGCACCGGGGTGTGCGTGGTGAACACGGTGCCGGCTCGGGTGACCTCGACCGCGGTGTCGAAGTCGAGGCCGGGTCCGTCCTGGGCCACCGTGAGCTCACGGATCCGCTCGAGGCCGAGGAAGCCCGCGTGCCCCTCGTTGGTGTGGAACACCTCGGGCTCCACCGCTCCGGTGATCCGGGAGAACGTACGCAGCGCGCGCACTCCCCCCACCCCGAGGAGCAGCTCCTGGAGGAGGCGGTGCTCGCTGGACCCGCCGTAGAGCCGGTCGGTCACCTCGCGCAGCGGCCCTGGGTTCTCCTCGATGTCGGTGTCGAGGAGCAGCAGCGGGACGCGGCCGACCTGCGCCACGAAGACGCGTGCGGCGAGCTCGCTGTCGCCTGGCACGGCGATGCGGATCTGGGCAGGTGTGCCGTCGGGCTCACGCAGCAGCGTGATCGGGAGACCGTCGGGGTCCAGCACCGGATAGCTCTCGAGCTGCCAGCCCTCACGGGAGAACTGCTGGCGGAAGTAGCCGAACTGGTAGAGCAGGCCCACGCCGATCAGAGGTACGCCGAGGTCGCTGGCCGTCTTGAGGTGGTCGCCGGCGAGGATGCCGAGACCACCGGAGTACTGCGGGAGCACCGAGGTGATGCCGTACTCAGGCGAGAAGTAGGCGATCGCCTTGGGGAGGGCGGCACCCTGTTTGGCCGAGGCCTTCTGGAACCAGCGCTCGCCGGTGAGGTAGTGCTGCAGGTCCGACTCGGCGGTGCCCAGCATCCGCAGGAAGCCCTCGTCGGCCGTCAGCTCATCGAGCCTGTCGGTGGACACGGCGCCCAGGGTCTTCACCGGATCGTGGCCACTCTCGCGCCAGATGTCGGGGTCCATGGCCTCGAAGACGTCCTGCGTCTCGGGGTTCCAGGACCAACGCAGGTTGGTGGCCAGGTCGCCCAGGGCCTGCAACGGCTCCGGCAGGACCGGACGGACAGTGAATCGTCGGATGGCTCGCACGGGAGAACGCTAGCCCAGAAAGTTGGAACGATCCAATGCGGCCTGGACACGGACCCGACGATCGCCCGGGCGACCGCACCGGGGTGGGGCCCCCGGCCCTGCGCCGTGGCGGCAGCCGGTTCCCTGATCGCGCCATTTGCATCGGCGACCGGACATCCGCAAGTCTGGGGAGCATGGTCGGACGTATCCCAGTCATGGACGTGACACCCGTTGTCAACCACGCCCGGCATCCCGCCAAGGCCTCTGTCGGCGAGTTCTTCGACGTCACCGCGCTGGTCTTCCGCGAGGGGCATGACCAGCTCGGAGCGGAGGTGGTGCTGACCGACCCTGCCGGCGTACGCCGCCCTCCGCAGCGGATGCACGACGTCGAGGGACAGGTCTCGCGGATGGCGGCCAGCGTGTGCCCCGACACCGAGGGCGCGTGGACCTTCGAGGTGCAGTCCTGGAGCGACCCGATCGGGACCTGGCTGCACGATGCCGGCATCAAGATCCGCGCCGGGGTGGACGTCGAGCTGATGTTCACCGAGGGGGTGCTGCTGCTCGAGCGGGTGGCAGAGGGGGTCTCGACCGGCTCAACCACCGGGGAACGCTCCAGCGCCGCCGAGGCCAAGGCCGCGAAGGCAGTGCTCAAGGACGCGTCCAAGGCGCTCGCTGACAGGAAGCGACCTGTCGAGGCACGCCTGGCTGCAGCCGAGTCCGAGGTGATCGCCCAGGTCTTCGCGGCTCACCCAGTGCGCGACCTGCTCACCGTCGAGGGGCCCTACCCGTTCTTCGTCGACCGCCAGCGCGCCCTGTTCTCGAGCTGGTATGAGTTCTTCCCGCGCTCCGAGGGCGCCCGTGTCGACCAGTCGAGCGGCAAAGTGGTCAGCGGGACCCTGCGCACCGCGGCCGAGCGGCTGCCCGCGGTCGCGGCCATGGGCTTCGACGTGATCTACCTGCCGCCCATCCACCCCATCGGCGAGAAGAACCGCAAGGGCGCCAACAACACCCTCACCCCCACCGCCGACGACGTCGGCTCACCCTGGGCGATCGGCAGCAAGGATGGCGGGCACGACGCGATCCACCCCGACCTGGGCACGATCGAGGACTTCGACGCCTTCGTGGCAGCCGCCCACGAGGTGGGGCTCGAGGTCGCGATGGACTTCGCCCTCCAGGCCGCGCCCGACCACCCGTGGGCCACCGATCATCCCGAGTGGTTCACCACCCGCGCCGACGGTTCCATCGCCTACGCCGAGAACCCGCCGAAGAAGTACCAGGACATCTACCCGATCAACTTCGACAACGATCCTGCGGGGATCTACGCGGAGTGCGAGCGGCTGGTGCGCCACTGGATGTCGCACGGCGTCCGGGTCTTCCGCGTGGACAACCCGCACACCAAGCCGGTCGCCTTCTGGGAGTGGCTGCTCGGCCGCATCCGGGCGACTGACCCCGACGTCCTGTTCCTCGCCGAGGCGTTCACCAAGCCACCGATGATGCACGCGCTCGGCACGGTCGGGTTCCACCAGAGCTACACCTACTTCACCTGGCGCAACACCCGCTCCGAGATCGAGACCTACCTGCACGAGGTCTCGCACGAGTCATCCGCCTTCATGCGGCCGAACTTCTTCGTGAACACCCCCGACATCCTGCATGCGTTCCTCCAGCACGGCGGCCCCCCGGCGTTCAAGCTCCGGGCCGTCGTCGCAGCCACCGGCTCCCCGAGCTGGGGCGTCTACGCGGGCTACGAGCTCGGCGAGCACCTGGCGCTTCGCCCCGGCACCGAGGACTACCTGGACTCGGAGAAGTTCCAGATCCGGGTTCGCGACTGGGACGCCGCCGACCGGAGCGGGCAGACCCTCGCGCCGTACCTCACCCGGCTCAACGAGATCCGTCGCGCCCACCCGGCGCTGCAGCAGCTGCGCAACGTGACCATCCACTCGAGCGACGACGACGCCGTGCTCGTCTACAGCAAGTCCGTGCCCCGCCCCGGAGCCGGGCGCGACCTCGTCATCGTCGTCGTCAACGTGGACCCCAATGCTCCACACACCACGATGGTGCATCTCGATCTGCCGGCCCTCGGGTTGGGCTGGGAGGACACCTTCGTCGTGCACGACGAGATCACCGGCGAGGACTGGCTGTGGGGTGCCCACAACTTCGTGCACCTCGACCCCTACGTCGAGCCGGCCCACATCCTCTCCGTCAGGATTCGCGCATGAGCGAGATGCTGGTGCCCGCGGAGGGGATCGAGGACGGCCCCGTGCTGGGTGGCTTCGAGCAGCCCGACTGGTTCAAGACGGCAGTCTTCTACGAGGTCCTGGTCCGTTCCTTCAAGGACTCCAACGGCGATGGCGTCGGCGACTTCCGCGGCCTGACCGACAAGCTCGACTACCTGCACTGGCTGGGCGTCGACTGCCTGTGGGTCCCGCCGTTCTTCAGCTCGCCGCTGCGCGACGGTGGCTATGACATCGCCGACTACCGCAACATCCTTCCGGAGGCCGGAACCGTCGAGGACTTCCACCACTTCCTCGACGAGGCGCACAAGCGGGACATCCGCGTGATCATCGACTTCGTGATGAACCACACCAGCGACCAGCACCCCTGGTTCCAGGCCAGCCGGGAGGACCCCGAGGGTCCCTACGGCGACTTCTACGTGTGGTCCGACACCGACGAGCTCTATGAGGAGGCGCGGGTCATCTTCGTCGACACCGAGCCGTCCAACTGGACCTGGGACCCGGTGCGCCAGCAGTACTTCTGGCACCGGTTCTTCTCCCACCAGCCGGACCTCAACTTCGACAACCCCAAGGTCATGGAGGCCATGCTGGAGGCGATGAGCTTCTGGCTGGACATGGGCCTCGACGGCTTCCGGCTCGACGCCGTGCCCTACCTCTACGAGCGTCCGGGCACCAACGGCGAGAACCTGCCGGAGACCCACGAGGCGCTGCGCATGGTGCGGCGCTACGTCGACGAGAACTACCCGGGGCGGGTGCTCCTCGCCGAGGCCAACCAGTGGCCCTCGGACGTGGTCGACTACTTCGGCGGCAAGCGCGACGAGGAGACGGGCGAGTACCTCTCCCCCGGGGACGAGTGCCACATGTGCTTCCACTTCCCGGTGATGCCCCGCATCTTCATGGCCGTACGCCGGGAGAACCGGTTCCCGATCTCGGAGATCCTCGAGCAGACCCCGGCGATCCCAGACGGCTGCCAGTGGGGCATCTTCCTGCGCAACCACGACGAGCTGACCCTCGAGATGGTCACCGACGAGGACCGCGACTACATGTGGGACGAGTACGCCAAGGACCCGCGGATGAAGGCGAACATCGGCATCCGCCGCAGGTTGGCGCCGCTGCTGGACAACGACGTCAACCGGATGGAGCTGTTCACCGCGCTGTTGCTCTCCCTGCCGGGATCGCCGGTGCTCTACTACGGCGACGAGATCGGGATGGGTGACAACATCTGGCTCGGCGACCGTGACGGCGTCCGCACCCCGATGCAGTGGACTCCCGACCGCAACGCCGGCTTCTCGGTCGCCACCCCGGGAAAGCTGCACCTCCCGGTGAACCAGGACCCGGTCTTCGGGTACCAGAGGGTCAACGTGGAGACCGAGCTGGACAACTCATCATCGCTGCTGCACTGGACGCGGCGGATGATCCACACCCGCAAGCAGCACCCGTCGTTCGGGCTGGGCGCGTTCTACGACCTCGGCGGTTCCAACCCCTCGGTGCTCTCCTACGTGCGTGAGCACACGGACGAGAGCGGCTACACCGACACCGTGCTCTGCGTGAACAACCTGAGCCGCTTCCCGCAGCCGGTCGAGCTGGACCTGCGCCGGTGGGAGGGCGTACGACCCGTGGAGCTCCTCGGCGGCGTGCGCTTCCCCGAGATCGGTGAGCTGCCCTACCTGCTGACCCTCGGCGGCTACGGCTTCTACTGGATCCGGCTGCCGCAGACCGAGGCACAGGCGGACGCCCATCTCGCGGCCCGGGCCGAAGCGTTGGCCGACCCCGAAGGGAGCCGAGCATGACCTCCGAGACGACCAGCACCGAGCCGCTCGAGCCGGCCCTCGTCGAGTTCATCAGCCAGGCGCGATGGTTCGGGGGGAAGGGCCGCGCGTTCGCGGTCACCGACGTGCGCGTCGTACCCCTGAGGACCGGTGAGCCACGGGTGAGCATCGCCCTGGTCACGCTGGCCTACGAGGACCCTTCGACAGGCTCAGGACAGGCGTCGGACACCGACGTCTACCAGTGCCCCGTCGCGTCGTACGCCGAGCCGCAGGACCGCCTTGGACACGCGTTCATCGCAGTCGTCGAGGGCCGCTACGTCTACGACGCCCTGCACGATCGCGACGCGACCCACGTGTGGCTCGAGGAGTTCCAGCAGGCGGGCGAGGACGCCAGGAGCACCGAGCTCGGGACTCACCTTCCACCGCACCGCCAAGCACGACCTCGACCTGTCGACCCACTCCACCCTGTTCCGCGGCGAGCAGAGCAACTCCTCGGTGGCTTTCGGTGACGACGCCTTGATGAAGGTGTTCCGCCGGCTGACACCCGGCGTGAACCCCGACATCGAGATCCACGAGGCGCTGACCCGCGGCGGCACGCACAGCATCGCCGAGCTCTACGGCTGGTTGGAGCTGGCGCCCGACTTCCCCGACGGCGAACCCCTCGGCGCGGCTCAACAAGCACCGATCCAGCTGGCCATGCTGTCGCAGTTCCTGCGCACCGCCAGTGACGGTTGGGAGCTCGCCCTGTCCAGCGCACGCAACCTGTTCGCCGAGGCCGACCTGCACGCCGACGAGGTCGGGGGCGACTTCGCCGGGGAGGCCCACCGGCTCGGTGTCACCGTCAGCGAGGTCCACGATCTCCTCCGGGAGCAGTTCGGGACGCAGCCGTTCGACGCGGCCGGCACCGCCGCGACGATGCGTCAGCGGCTGGCCACCGCGACCGGCGTCGTACCCGAGCTCGCCGTGCACACGGCCACCCTGGAGGACGTCTTCTCCCGTGTCGCCGACGCGGACGCAGAGGTGCAGCGCATCCACGGCGACCTGCATCTCGGCCAGACCCTGCGCACCTCCCTGGGCTGGAAGCTCGTGGACTTCGAGGGCGAGCCCGCCAAGGAGCTGGCCGAGCGCCGGCTGCCCGACTCGGTGTGGCGCGACGTCGCCGGCATGCTGCGGTCCTTCGACTACGCCGCCCAGTCGGTGGTCAAGGACCTCTACTCCTCCGAGGAGCCCGGTTCGCAGATCACCTACCGGGCCAACGAGTGGCTGCAGCGCAACCGGGCGGCGTTCCTCGAGGGCTACGTCGAGCGCCGCGTCGAACGTGGCGAACCCGCACTGACCGAGGCCGAGCAGGCTGTCATCGACGCCTACGAGGCCGACAAGGCCGTCTACGAAGTGATCTACGAAGCACGCAACCGGCCGAGCTGGCTGGACATCCCCCTGAAGGCAATCGACCGGATCGGAACTGAGCGACCATGAGCGAGCCAACGATCGGCGAACTGGATCTCCACCTGATCAACGAGGGACGCCACGAGGAGCTCTGGGCCGCGCTCGGAGCCCACGTCGGGGCGGGTGGCACGACCTTCCGGGTCTGGGCACCGGCTGCCCGCGAGGTCCAGGTGCGCGGCGACTTCAACAGCTGGGACGGCAGCCGCAACCCGATGGCGCACGTCGGCACCTCCGGGGTGTGGGAGGCGTTCGTGCCCGGCATCGGGTCGGGTGAGGGCTACAAGTTCCACATCCGCGGCGCCGACGGCGTGTGGCGCGACAAGGCCGACCCGATGGCGTTCTACACCGAGGTCCCGCCGGCGACGGCCTCGCGCGTCTTCGAGAGCACGCACGTGTGGACCGACGACGAGTGGATGGCCGAGCGGGCCGCCACCACCCGGAGCGACCAGCAGCCGATGTCCGCCTACGAGGTGCACCTCGGCTCGTGGCGCAAGCACGAGAACGGTGGTCCGCTCAGCTATGACGAGCTGGCCGAGCAGCTCACGGCGTACGTCGTGGAGATGGGCTTCACCCACGTCGAGCTGCTGCCGGTGATGGAGCACCCGTTCGGCGGGTCGTGGGGCTACCAGGTGACGTCCTACTACGCCCCGACGTCGCGCTTCGGTGACCCCGACGGGTTCCGCCGGCTGGTGCAGGCCCTGCACAACGCCGGCATCGGCGTCCTCGTGGACTGGGTCCCGGCGCACTTCCCCAAGGACGAGTTCGCGCTGGCCCGTTTCGACGGCACCCCGCTCTACGAGGACCCCAACCCGAGCCGCGGCGAGCACCCCGACTGGGGCACCCTCGTGTTCAACTTCGGTCGCAAGGAGGTCCGCAACTTCCTGGTCGCGAACGCGCTCTACTGGCTCGAGGAGTTCCACATCGACGGCATCCGCGTCGACGCGGTCGCCTCGATGCTCTACCTCGACTACTCCCGCGAGGCCGGCGAGTGGCAGCCGAACATCCACGGTGGCCGGGAGAACCTCGAGGCCGAACAATTCCTCAAGGAGCTCAACGGCACCGTCTACAAGCGGGTCCCCGGCGCCATCACGATCGCGGAGGAGTCCACCTCGTGGCCCGGCGTGACCAAGCCGACCAGTGAGGGCGGGCTCGGCTTCGGGTTCAAGTGGAACATGGGCTGGATGCACGACAGCCTCGACTACATCGCCCGCGACCCGGTGCACCGCGGCTACCACCACAACCAGCTGACGTTCAGCATGGTCTACGCGTTCTCGGAGAACTACGTGCTGCCGATCAGCCACGACGAGGTCGTGCACGGCAAGGGCTCGCTGCTCCGCAAGATGCCCGGTGACCGGTGGCAGCAGCTGGCGAACGTGCGCGCGTTCCTGTCCTGGCAGTGGGCGCACCCCGGCAAGCAGCTGCTGTTCATGGGCCAGGAGTTCGCGCAGGACCAGGAGTGGGCCGAGCAGCGCTCTCTCGACTGGGGCCTCCTCGGCGACCCGGGCCACGCGGGGGTCAGTCGTCTGGTCGCCGACCTGAACAGCGTCTACGCCGACACACCCGCTCTCTGGTCACAGGACAACTCATCGCAGGGCTTCCAGTGGATCGACGCCGACGACTCGCCGCGCAACACGGTGGCGTTCGTGCGCTGGGGTTCCGACGGAAGTGCTCTGGTCTGCGTGACCAACTACTCCGCCATCCCCCACGAGGGCTACCACCTGGGTCTCCCCTTCGCAGGTGAGTGGAGCGAGGTGATCAACACCGACGCCGAGAACTACGGCGGGTCCGGTGTCGGCAACCTCGGCACGGTCACCGCGCACGAGAGCCCGCACAGCGGCCAGCCCGCCTCGGTCCGGCTGCGGATCCCTCCCCTCGGCACGCTCTGGCTCACCAGCCAGCGTCGATAGCGTCGAGCTCCTCGTCCGCTGACCGTCGCCGCCGCAACGGCAGTGGTGCGGCTCGCCTAGGCTGACCACGTGCCTGTCGACCTCACCCCTGTCGCCCCCGGCGTCGTCCGCGTCTCGTGGCCCATGGAGCTCCAGGACCAGGGGCTACGCGCATCGGCCGACGAGGTACGCCGCGTCGTCGAGTCGGCCTTCAAGGGCGGCAGCACCCGTGTCGAGACCCACGTCGACCCCGACGACGAGACGGCCCAGCGGATCGCCACCTTCGCCGGGCTGTTGCGTGAAGGGGTCGCCCGCGGGGTGGCAGCCGGTGTCACCGAGGCCTCCGACCGGATCGTCTACGCGCGCCTCGCCGACGACACCCCGTTGGAGGACCCCAAGGGCTTCCGGTCACTGCTGAACTCCTTCCTGCCTCGCAAGCGCGCGATCAGCCAGCTGCTCGTCCGGTCGACCGACGGTCGGGTGCTGCTGTGCCAGCTCACCTACAAGCGCGACCTGGACCTGCCCGGTGGCGTCGTCGAGGTCAGCGAGTCACCCCAGCTCGCCGTGGAGCGCGAGGTCGAGGAGGAGCTCGGCCTGACGATCGAGGCCGGGCGCCTGCTGCTCACCGACTGGCTTCCGCCATGGGGTGGCTGGGACGACGCGATCTGCCTCGTCTTCGACGGAGGCGAGGTCGACGCGGGCGTCGTCGACACGATCGTCCGCCAGGAGCGCGAGATCCGGTCGGCCGACTTCTACACGATGGCCCAGGTCCGCGAGAGGTGCGCCGACTTCACCGCCCGGCGGATCGAGTCCGCCCTGCAGAACCTGTCGTCGGCGACCATCGGCCCGTCGTACACCGAGAGCGGGCGGAGCCTCCCGGACGGTGGCTGAGCAGGGACCTCAGTCGTCGTCCTGAGCGACCCGTGGACGTGCCGCGATGGTCCGCCAGCCGTGCCGCAGCACCTTCTGGAGCATCTGCGCGTTGATCCACGCCGTCATGGTCCACACCCCGACCCAGACGAGCACGAGCGGCCACGAGACCTCGCCCGGATCAGCCCCGAACGCGAACCCGACCGCCAGGCCCGCATAGAAGCCCACCCACAGCGCCAGCAGGCTCAGCGGCAGCGCCAGGACGATGAGCACGACGTACCACGCCTGCACGTCGGAGATCATCGTCAGCACGGCCGCCGCCCCCACCGTGGTGACGTAGAGCTGACCCATCCCGGACAGCCGCGCACCGGGGAGCGTCGTCGCAGGCCCGTCGTTCATGGGCACCATGGTCTCAGGTCCTGGTCCGGTGTGACCGGGTCACCGTCAGCGATCAGGCGGGGGGCACCACGATCGTCCAGGCCAGCGCCTTGGCGGCGGCGAGCGAGGAGGTGGCGCTCAGCGCGGCAGCGCTCCCCGCGGGCACGCCGGCCGCATCGGCCGAGAAGGTGGCGATGCTGCCGCCCCCGCTGCCGTTGGTCGTCGTACGCCGGGTCACGCCGGCTGGTGTCGTCCAGGTGCGCGCCGAGCTGGCCTTGTCGGACCAGTAGCGCAGCACCGTCGACCCGTTGGTGGCAACGCTCGCGGCCGGAGCCGGATGCGCCGTCACCGCGGCGGTCCCCTGCACCGCAGAGGTCAGCACGGTCACCGGCCCGGCACCGCTGTAGGCCGCCAGCGAGAGGCTGGTCTTCGCGATCGCGCTCAGTGGGACCCGGACCACCGCACCGGCAGCGAGCCCGGTCCGGGTCCAGACCGAGGACCTCATCTCGGTGCCGTCGGCTGCCGAGGAGAGCAGCGTCCAGCCAGCGGGGGTGGTGTGGGTCGCGGCGGTGCTGGAGGTCGCGACCAGGACCAACCGGTCGCCGTCCACCACACCGGCGGGGACGGTGACACTGGCCGAGGACGTGTTGGCGTCGCTGGAGGCCGCCGCGCGGAACGCGAGCGTCGAGGCGGGCGGTTGGGTGACCGTGACTTCGAGGGTGGCCGTGTCGGTGGCCGCCTCGTTGTCGGTGACGGTCAGGGTGACGAGGTAGGTGCCAGCCGCGGAGTAGGTGTGGCCGGGGGCGACGCCGGTGGCAGTGGCGCCGTCACCGAAGTCCCAGGCGTAGGTGTCGATGTCGCCGTCGTCCGTGCTGGTGGCGCCACTGAGCGGGCACGAGAGGTTGGTGCAGCTGCCGGTGATCCTGGCCACCGGGTCCTGGTTGGGCGGTGGCGGCGGTGGGTCGGTGACGTCCACGTCGCGGGTGGCCGTGTCGGTCACGCCCAGGTTGTCGGTCACCGTCAACGTCACGGTGTAGGAGCCGGCCAGCTCGTAGGTGTGTCCCGGCGCGACTCCTGTGGCCGTTTCACCGTCGCCGAAGTCCCACTGGTAGCTCGCGATGCTGCCGTCGTCACTGGAGGTGCTGCCGCTCAGGGGGCAGGTCAGGTCCGTGCAGGAGCCCGTGATCCGGGCCACCGGGTCCTGGTTGGGCGGGGGCGTCGTGCCGTCGCCCTTGAGCACCACCCCGTACGTCGCTCCACCGCCTGCGGACTTCACCGCGTTCGTGATCCCCGGGACCACGATCGCCGAGGTCCGGTCGGTGGTGGTGCCGTCACCGAGCTGGCCGTAGAGGTTGTGGCCCCAGGCCTGCACCCGTCCGTCACCGAGCGTGACGATGCCCATGTCACGTCCGGAGCCGATCGTGACCGCCTGGCTGACGCCGAGGACGTTGACCGGCGTGCGGCGTGACGTGCCGGTCCCGTCACCGAGCTCGGAACGGTAGTTGCGGCCCCAGGAGGCCACGGTGCCGTTGGTGCGCAGAGCGTAGGAGTGGTGTGCCCCACCCGCGGCATCCGCGATGCCGCTCGCGATGATCCGCACGGGCGAGGTGCGGTCGGTGATGGTCCCGTCACCGATCTGGCCGTAGTCGTTCGAGCCCCAGGTCCACGCGCTGCCGTCCTCGAGCACCGCGATCCCGTGGTCGCGTCCGCCGGTGACGGTCCTGACGTTGGTGAGCGTGCCGACGCGCACGGGTGCCGGACGCCGGACGAGCGTCCCGTCGCCGAGCTGGCCCTCGTTGTTGCGACCCCAGCCCCAGAGCTGGCCGTTGGCGCGGATCGCATAGGTCATGTTCCGACCCGCCGCGATGCCGACTGCGTCGGTCATGCCCTGCACCTGGACCGGGGACCGGCGCAGGGTCGTGGTGCCGTCGCCGAGCTGGCCGTCGCTGTTGAGCCCGGCTGTCCAGACGGTGCCGTTGGCCTTCAGGACCACGGTGTGGTTGTGGCCGGTCTCGACGGCCACGTTGTCGAACCCGAGTGAGGTCACCCTCGTCGGCACCAGCGAGTTGGCGGTCGTGCCCCGGGCCTGCTGGCCCTCGGCGTTGCTGCCCCAGGTCCAGACACTGCCGTCGGACCTGAGGGCGACCACGTGCTCGCGTCCACCGTGCATGTCGACGACGCCGTCCAGACCGACGACGGCTCCGGCGGCGCGCCGGGTGGTAGTGGTGCCGTTGCCGAGCTGGCCGAAGGCGTTCTCACCGAAGGTCCACGGTGTGCCGGGAGGGGCGGCGGCCTGAGCGGCTGGTGCGGTCACCAGGCCGGCGACGACCAAGGAGGTCAGGAGAAGTCCGGATGCGCCGATGCCTGCAAGAGCGCGCACCACCCAGCGGTGTCTCATCGGCGATGCGTCCCCTCACGACTCGTGTGGGGTGAAGGTATGTCCGATGCCGGTTCGGGGTGAATAGGCACCTTGTGCCGAACTAGACCGCGGCGGCCAGCGAGCCGTCCAGGTAGCGCCGAGCCACCAACTCGACTATGCGCCCGTCCGGGGTCATCGCGTCGAGCAGCGGTGCGGTCACGACGTCGGCCCCACAGGCAAGCACCCGGTCGTGGAAGTGCCCGGGCGCCAGGAGGTACGACGCGGCCACGATGCGCCTGCCAGGTCGCCCGAGACGACGACCGGCCCGCAGCCCGGCCCGCAGCCCGGACACGAGATCGTCGAGCCGGGGCGTCGCGCCGGCGCCGAACCCGACATGGACCGACCGTCCGAGCCGGCCCGACAGCTGCTTCGCCACCTCACGGGTGGCCCGGTCCGATCCCGCGACCGTCGATCCGGCCGCAGCCAGGACGACGACGTCGTCGCCGCTGAGCGGCTCGTCGAGCTCGGCCAGCCGGGAGTGCAGCAGCGAGACGAGCGACCGGTCGGGGCCGAGCGCTGCCGTCACCGAGGCCGCGACCCGCGAGGCAGCCCTCGCGATGTCGACGTGCACATGGTGGCCGGGCCCGAGCAGGAGGGGTACGACGACCGCGGCGGGCGTGAGCACGTCGTCGAGGAACGGCGGGTGCACGTCGACATGTGCTTCGCGCACCTCGACCGTCGGCAGCGCCGCCGCCACCGCGGCCACGAGGCCGCTGACCCGTGCGGAACCGACAGGTGACCGGGTGCCGTGGGAGCAGACGACCAGCCTGCTCATGAGCCCCCCACCGGGTTCAAGGCGTAGCCGCGCTTGACGACGGTGCGGATCACGTTGGGTGCGGCCATCGCGTCTCGCAGGCGCCCGACAGCCACCTCGGCTGCGTGCGGGTCGGCCGAGTCGCCCGGCAGCACCCGGAGGAGCTCCTCGCGCGAGACCACCTCTCCGGGCGCGACCGAGAGACGCTGGAGCACGGCGAAGCCGGACGGCGAGAGCGAGACCACGCGATGGTCGAGCGTCGCCTCCCGCGCCCGGACCTGCAGCAGCCCGCCTGGTGTCTGCACCCCGAAGTGACCACCGAGCTCCATGATCACCAGCCGCACGAGCGCCCCCATGCGCCACCGCTCCGGCACGACCACGTCGAAGCCGGCCACCTGCAGCGGCTCGGCCGTCACCGGACCGACAGCCGCGACGAGCAGGGAGCCGGAGGCATTGAGCTCGAGGGAGTCGGCGAGCCGGTGCAGGCGCCTGAGCTCGGTGAGCCAGGCAGCTGCCCCGGGTGCCGAGGTGAACAGCACGGCGTCGAATGCGCCGTCCGCGACCTCCATGGTCGTCTCGCTGAGCAGGTCGGGATCCGGCGGCGGTCCCCACCGGTAGACCTCCAGGTCGATCACGCTGGCTCCGCCGCGGGTGAGCCGGTCGTTGAGCCCGTCGTCCCCGGCCCCGTGACGTTGCACGGCGATCCGCTGGCTGTCGACACCCTCGGCCAGCAGGAAGTCGGCGATCTCGGCGGAGGTCTCGGACTCGGCCACCCAGTCGGCTCGGAGCCCTGCGGCCTGCAGCGCGCCCCGGGCCTTCGGCCCGCGCGCGACCAGCCGGATGCCTTCAAGCGCGGTGCACAGGTCGTGGGCCAGCCCAGCGGCCTCGGCCGTGTCGAGCCAGCCACGGAAGCCGATGCCGGTCGTCACCACGACGACGTCGACCGGGTCGGCGATGATCTTTCGGGTCGACTCGAGAAGCGTCGCCTCGTCGACGTGCGGGACCACGCCGAGCGCAGGCGCGACGGTGACAGCGGCGCCACGGCGTACGAGAGCACCGCCCAGCTCGTCGGCACGACGCTGGGCGGTGACCAGGATCCGGCAGCCGGCCAGGACCGGGCCGAGCTCGATCACGGTGGACCCTGGTCGCGAGCGACCTCGACGTGGTCGTCGACGATCCGCACCGCCCAGACCGGCAGGCTGGTCCCGGGCTCGGTCAGGCACTCCCCGGTGGCCAGGTCGAAGACCTGCTTGTACATCGGCGAGGCGACCGTGTCGCGATAACTCGCACCCGAACCGACGCTGCCGACGATGCCGCGGGCGATCACGTTGGCGTTGCAGAACGGGTCGCGGTGCCCGACGGCGTGCACCGTCCCGTCGTCCAGCAGGAACAGGGCGACCGGCTCCCCCTCGACCAGGGCAGCCACTCCACGTTCGGGGATCAGCTGGGACATCGAGCACACGTGCGTCCAGGCGACGGTGGTGACGGTCATCGGCGTACCTCCAGGGTGGTGCCGGCGATGATCGTGCCCCCGCTGGTGACGGCACCGTTGTCGGCGGCCCCACCGACGCCGGGGTCAGGGGTGTCCGGCGCGTTCACGAACGACACGAACTGCGCGCGCTTCTCCGGGTCGGCCAGCGTCGCCGCCCACTCGTCGACATAGCTGTCGACGTGGTGCGCCATGGCAGCGTCGAGGTCGGCGCCGATGCCGAGGCTGTCCGCGATCACGACCTCAGCGATCGCCTCCAGGCCGCCTTCGTGGGCCTCGACCCAGGGAGCGGTCCGCTGCAGCCGGTCGGCCGTGCGGACGTAGTACATGAGGAAGCGGTCGACGGTGCGGACCAGGGCCTCGGTGCTCAGGTCCTCGGCGAAGAGCTGTGCGTGCCGTGGGGTGAAGCCGCCGTTGCCGCCGACGTAGAGGTTCCAGCCGTTCTCCGTGGCGATCACGCCGACGTCCTTGCTCCGTGCCTCCGCACACTCGCGCGCGCAGCCGGAGACACCCAGCTTGATCTTGTGGGGTGCCCGCAGGCCGCGGTAGCGCAGCTCGAGGGCGATGGCGAGCGCGACCGAGTCCTGTACGCCGTAGCGGCACCACTGCGACCCGACACACGACTTCACCGTCCGCAGCGACTTGCCGTAGGCGTGACCGGACTCGAACCCCGCGTCGAGCAGTCGCTGCCAGATCGCAGGCAGCTGCTCGAGCCGGGCACCGAACATGTCGATCCGCTGACCGCCGGTGATCTTGGTGTAGAGCCCGAAGTCCTTGGCCACCTGGCCGATCTCGATCAGGCCCTCCGGGGTGATCTCGCCACCGGGCACCCGCGGGACGACCGAGTAGGTGCCGTCCTTCTGCAGGTTCGCCATCGCGTGGTCGTTGGTGTCCTGGAGCCGAGAGCTGTCCCGGTCCAGGACGTGTCCCCGTTCGAGGCTGGCCAGGATGGACGCACACACGGGTCGGCAGATGTCGCAGCCACGTCCGGTGCCGTGGCGTTCGATGATCTCGCTGAACGTGCGGAGATCCTGCACCCGCACCACGTCGTAGAGCTGGGCGCGGGAGAGCTCGAAGTGCTCGCAGAGGGCGTTGCTCACGGTGACGCCCGACCTCTCGAGCTCCGTGCCGACGAGCTTCTTCACGAGCGGCAGGCACGAGCCGCAGGACGTCCCGGCCCTCGTGCAGGCCTTCACGCCGGCGAGGTCGGTGCAACCCTGCTCGGTGACCGCACAGCGGATGGCGCCGGCCGTCACGTTGTTGCAGGAGCAGACGTTCGCGGTGTCCGGCAGGTCCGGTGAGGGAGGTGCGGCCGCCCCCTCCGGCAACAGCCACGACGTCGGGTCGGAGCCGAGCTCCTGCCCGAGCATCGGCCGCAGCGACGCATAGGCGCTGGCATCGCCGACCAGCACGCCGCCGAGGAGGGTCCGGGCGTCGTCGGAGACGACGAGCTTCTTGTAGACGCCGGCCACCGGGTCGGCGTACACCACCTCGAGGGCGCCCGGTGACTGAGCGAACGCGTCGCCGAAGCTGGCGACGTCGAGCCCGAGGAGCTTGAGCTTGGTGGAGGTGTCGGCGCCGGGGAAGGTCGCCTCACCGCCGAGCAGCCGGTCCGCCACGATCTCGGCCATCGTGTACCCCGGGGCGACCAGGCCCCAGGTGCGCCCGTCGATGCAGGCGACCTCACCGATGGCGAAGACGTCTTCGGTGGTTGAGACGTCTTCGGTGGTCGAGCCTGTCGAGACCCGGCATGCCGCGTCGACCACGACGCCGCCTCGCTCACCGACCGCCAGGCCGGACTCGCGGGCGAGCTCGTCGCGCGGACGGACGCCGGTGGCGAAGACGACCAGGTCGACGGGCAGGTTCGACCCGTCGGCGAAGTCCATCCGGTTCACCCGGCCGGTGCGTCCGGGACGGACCCTCGCGGTCGCGGTGGAGGTGCGGAGGTTGACGCCGAGCGACTCGATCAGCCGGCGCAGGGCCTCGCCGCCGCCCTCGTCGACCTGCAGCGGCATCAGCCGGGGTGCGAACTCGACGACCGTGGTCTCGACGCCCATCGCGGTGAGGGCGCCTGCGGCCTCGAGCCCGAGCAGCCCGCCTCCCACCACGGCACCACGCACAGGTCGCTTCAGCCTGCGGGTGGTGGCCCAGGCGCGGAGCTCCGAGACGTCGTCGACGGTGCGGTAGACGAAGCAACCCGGGAGGTCGCTGCCCTGAACGGGCGGCACGGCCGGGCTGGAGCCGGTGGCGAGCACGAGGGCGTCGTACCCGAAGACCCGGCCACGGGCGTGGACCTCGCGGCGCTCGGTGTCGATCTTCTTCACCGGCGCGTTCGTGTGCAGCCGGATACCCTCGCGGCGCCACAGGCCGGGCTCCCCCAACAGCAGGTCGTCGGGGTCGCGACCGGAGAAGAACGAGGTCAGGGCCACTCGGTCGTAGGGCGGCCGGGACTCCTCCGCGAACACGTCCACCGACCACTCGTGTGTGTCATCGCGGTCGGAGAGCGCCTCGACCAGCCGGTGGGCGACCATCCCGCCACCGACCACGACGAGATGGCCTCCGCAGCGGCCGGGTGTGCGCTGATCGTCCATGTCCGGAAACCTACGAGGGCTGCATTTCGTCGGATCGGGTCTGATGTTTCGTCGCCGCAACACTCCGAGCGGCTTTGTTTCGGGCAGGTTGAGGGGAGCTCTCCCCCGTGCTGTCGCTCGCTGTGAGCCAGTCGACCAGGCCGCACACCGTCTCGGCGCAGCCGCCGCACCCGGTGGTCGCCCGGGTCGACGCGGCCACCTGCTCGACGCTGTGACAGCCGTCGTCCCAGGCGTGCACGATGTCGCTCTTGGTGACCCCGTTGCAGCGGCAGATCGTGGCCTCGGCGGGGATCAGCGTGGGTGACCCCTCGACGGCGCCGCCCCTGGTGTCGGCCGGCCCGCTCTGCGGCACCATCAGCTGCACCGGGTCGACCGGGAGCGGCGTACGCCGGTCGAAGGTCACGGAGAGCTCCGCCGAGACCCGCGGCGCCCCGAGACAGCTGAAACCGACCAGACGGTCATGGCGCACGACCACCTCGACGTGCCGACGAGCGCGCGGATCGGCCAGCGAGATCACCCGGTCCTCGGAGTGCGCGGTGCTCGCCCGGAGCCCGCGGGTGACCAGCTCGACGCCCGCCGCCTTCAGCCGGACCCCCTCGGGAAACGACTCCAGCTCTGCAGCCGGCCGGGCGACGAGCGACGTGGCCGAACCGTCGACACCGGGATCGTCAACCGCAGCGGGGGCACACAGCAGTCCCGCCAGCCTGGCAGCCTGCTGCCACCCCGGCGCGAGCAACCCGGTCCAGCCACCAGGCGGCTCGGCACAGTCGCCGATGGCCCGGATCGCACTGTCCGCCGGGCTGCGCAGGTCGGCGTCCACGGTGATGCCCCGTCCGGTCGGCAGCCCGGCCGCCGAGGCGATCGCTTGGTCGGGCCGCACTCCGCAGGAGACCAGCATCAGGTCGGTCGACACGACGGACCCGTCGGTGAGTCGCACCGCGACGAGCTCGCCGTAGGCGCCGATCACCTCGGCCACGGACGTGGAGGTCTGCACCCGGATGCCGAGGTCGTCGAGGGTCGAGGCCAGTACCCCGGCCACGCCCTGGTCGAGCTGTTCACCCATCAGGTGCCCGTCCAGGTGCACGACGGTGACGGCCAGTCCCCGTCGCGCCAACCCACAGGCGGCCTCGAGCCCGAGCACCCCGCCGCCGAGGACGACCGCGTGCCGGGCGTTCACGGTGCGCGCGACGACCTCGCGGCAGTCGTCGATGGTGCGCAGGACGTGGACGTGTCGGGGCGGCTCCTGGCCGAGTCCCTGGATCGGCGGGACGAACGCCGTCGCGCCCGTGGCCAGCACCAGGTGGTCGTAGTCCAGGACGCTGTCGTCGTCGAGGTGCACCGCCTTGGCCGCGCGGTCGATGGCGGTCGCGCTCACGCCACGTCGTACGACGACCCGGTCCGGCGGACGTGGCAACGTCAGGGCGGCGACGTCGCAGCGGCGCGCAAGGACGTCGGTCAGCAGGATCCGGTTGTAGGGCTCGTACTCCTCCGCACCGACCAGGTGCACGTCGAACCGGTGCCCCCGGTCCCGGGCGACGAGCTCCTCGACGAACCGGTGACCGACCAGGCCGGCGCCGACCACCACCACCTGTTCCCTCATGCCGTCACCTCCAGCCGGCGACCCTGCGACAGCGGACCGGCAGAGCCGTCGGACTCGACGGCGGATGCCACCGACACCGCGCACACCTTGAACTCCGGCATCCCGGAGACCGGGTCGCAGGCGTCGTTGGTGACCGCGTTGACGAGGGCTTCCCCGCTCCAGTGGAACGGCATGAACACCGTGTCCGGACGGATGTTCCGGGTGACCCGCGCCGACGCGGTCGCCTCGCCGCGCGAGGAGGTGACCCGCACGGGGTCGCCGGCGTCGATGCCCAGCCTGAGCGCGAGCTGGGGGTGCAGCTCGACGAATGACTCGGGTGCCGTCCGGTTGAGGGCGGAGACCCGGCGGGTCTGGGCGCCGGACTGGTAGTGCGCCAGGACCCGTCCGGTGACGAGGTAGACCGGAGCGTCCTCGCGCAGGTCGTCCGCCGGGCCGCTCGCCGCTACCGGCACCATCCGCGCACGGCCGTCTGGATGGGCGAATCCCGAGGCGAACAGGCGCGGCGTCGACGACGGTGCCATCGGCCAGAACTGCGGGCTGTCGTCTTCGAACGTGTCGTGGCTCAGCCCCGAGTAGTCGGCGCGGCCACCGGCACTGGCCCGGGCGAGCTCGTCGAAGACCAGGGACGGGGCGCGATCGAGCGTCACTGGACTGTCCAGGAGCAGGGCCAGGTCGGCGAGGACCTCGAGCTCGTTGCGCGCTTCTCCGGCGGGAGCGAGGAGCTGGCGCCGACGCAGCACCCGTCCCTCGAGGCTGGTCATCGTCCCCTCCTCCTCGACCCACTGGGTCACGGGCAGGACGACATCGGCGAGCGCCGTGGTCTCGTTGGGCACGAAGTCGCAGACAACGAGGAGATCGAGGTCGCCCAGCCGACGGCGTACCTCCCTGGCGTCGGGTGCGCTCACGACCGGGTTGCTGCCGTGCACCATCAGTGCGCGCACCTCACCGCCGAGCTTGCCGAGCAGCTCGACGGCCGGGACACCCTTGCCAGGAAGGGAATCCGGGGGCACACCCCACACCGCCGCCACGTGCAGCCGATCGTCCGGGTCCTCGATGCTCCGGTAGCCGGGAAGCTGGTCTGACTTCTGGCCGTGCTCGCGACCACCCTGGCCGTTGCCCTGGCCGGTGAGGCAGCCATAGCCGGAGGCAGGTCGTCCCGGGAGGCCCAGTGCGAGCGCCAGGTTGATCGCAGCGGTCACCGTGTCGGTTCCGTCGGTGTGCTGCTCGGCACCTCGTCCGGTCAGCACCATCGCGCCGCCGCCTCCGCGGTGCGGGGAGGCGTCGGCCAGGAGCCGCGCGGCTTCGCGCAGGTCACCCTCCGCGACACCCGTCCTTGCGGCCACCCGTGCCGGCCACCAGGCCGCGACGGAGCGTCGTACGTCGTCCCAGCCGGTCGTAAGCCGAGCCAGGTAGGCCTCGTCGACCCATCCCTCGGCGACGACGACATGGAGAATCCCCAGCAGGAGTGGGAGATCGGCGCCTGGAAGCACCTGCAGATGCAGTCCGCTGCCTTCACCGGTCAAGGCGGCCGTGGCCGACACGCGAGGGTCCACGACGACCAGCCCGCCGGCGTCGCGCGCACCCGACAGGTGTTGCACGAACGGCGGCATCGTGTCGGCGACATTGCTGCCGAGCAGGAGCACGGCCTGGGCACGGTCGATGTCCTCGACGGGGAACGGCAGCCCCCGGTCGATGCCGAACGCACGGTTGCCGGCCGCAGCCGCGGACGACATGCAGAAGCGGCCGTTGTAGTCGATGTGCCTGGTGCCCAGCACCACCCGGGCGAACTTGCCGAGCTGGTAGGCCTTCTCGTTGGTCAGGCCGCCTCCGCCGAAGACACCGACGCCATCCCGCCCGTGCTCCGCCTGGATCGCGAGAAGCCGGTCCGCGACGAGCTGCAGCGCATCGTCCCAGGAGGCGGGGGCGAGTTCCCCGTCCTCACCCCGGACCAGCGGCGTCGTCAGCCGGTCCGGCGTGGTCAGCAGGTCGGCGGCCGTCCACCCCTTCTGGCACAGTCCCCCGCGGTTGGTCGGGAAGTCGCGGGGGGCGACCTGCACGGTCTCGGCCGGCCCCACGGAGACGGTCATGGCGCACTGGAGCGCGCAGTACGGGCAGTGGGTCTCGACTGTCCGCTCGCTTCGCTCGCTGCTCGACCTCCCTTGGGGAGTCTCGACTGTCCGCTCCACGCTGCTAGACACCGACCTTCGCCATGGTCGCACCGGGACGCAGGTAGAAGGCCCAGGTGATCACCAGCATCGCGGCGTACACCCCGACGTAGACGTGGAGCGCCGGGATGATCGTGCCGTAGTTCTCGACCGACAGGCGGAAGGTCTGCGGCACCAGGAAGCCGCCGTAGGCACCGATCGCGGAGATGATGCCGATGGCTGCGGCACCCTGGCGACGTGCCGTGCGGTGATCGGGTGTGCTGGCCGCGAAGATCGCCGGGATCATCCGATACGTCGATCCGTTGCCCACACCGGTGGCGACGAAGAGCAGCATGAAGGCGGCCAGGAAGCCGGCGAAGTCATGACCCCGCACGGCCGTGACGGCCCAGAGCACCCCGGCGCCCATCGCCACGAAGCTGACGGCGGTGACCCGGGCGCCGCCGATGCGGTCGCTCAGCCTGCCACCGAGGGGCCGCGACAGCGAGCCGACCAGCGCGCCGAGGAAGGCGAAGTGGGCCACCTCGATCTCCGGGAACTGGGTCTTGATCAGCGTCGGGAAGGCGAAGGCGAAACCCATGAAGGAGCCGAACGTCCCGACGTAGAGCACCGACATCACCCAGGTCTGGCTGCGCTTCGCCACCACGGCGCTGGAGGCGAAGTCGGACCTCGCCTCGGTCAGGTTGTCCATGTAGCGCCATGCCAGAACTGCCGCGAGCAGCGCAAGCGGGATCCACATCGCGCCGGCACGCCACAGGTGCAAGCCGCCACCGGCGACCACGATCGCGGCCACGATGACGGGCGCCTGCACGACGGCGACGCCGATGTTGCCGCCGGCGGCGTTGAGACCCAGGGCCCATCCCTGCTCACGCTCGGGGAAGAAGTAGGTGATGTTGGTCATCGAGGAGGCGAAGTTGCCGCCCCCGAGACCGGCGCTGGCTGCGATCAGGAGCATCGCCCAGAACGGCGTCTCGGGGTTGTTCACCGCCCAGGCAAGACCGGCCGCCGGGACGATGAGCAGCAGCGCGGAGACGATCGTCCAGTTGCGCCCACCGAAGAGTCCGACCGCGAACGTGTAGGGCAACCTCAGGGTGGCCCCGACGAGCGGCGGGAGCGAGATCAGCCAGAAGGTCTGCCCGACGCTCAGGGCGAAGCCGGCCTGCGGCAGGTAGGTGACCACGATGCTCCAGAGCACCCACACCGAGAAACCGAGGTGCTCGGCCAGGATCGAGAACACCAGGTTGCGGCGGGCCACCGCTCGGCCGCCGCCGGCCCAGAACGCCTCGTCCTCGGGGTCCCAGTGGGTGATCCAGCGGCCCGGGGCGCGCTCGATGGAGGGCGTGGGGACGTCCGGGAGCTGTTCGGGGGTGACGGTCTCGGGCGTGGTGACGGCCATCGGCCCTCCTCGCATCGGGACCCGCGGGTGCGGGTCGGATGCCAGGAGACGCTAGGCAGCGGATGTTTCGCGGCCGGGCGAAGGGCGCTTCGCCCCGGTAACGGTTGCCGCACAGCCCGCCGGGGACCGTTGTGAGGTTCCGCTAGAAGAGGGCCGACGCGAGATCGCGTCGAGCCCGGATCACCCGCGGGTCGTCGTTGCCGACCGCCCCGAAGAGTGCGATCAGGTGAGTCCGTGCGGTGTCTCGGTCCTTCTCCGTCGTACGCCGGACCAGGGCGACGAGCCGGGCGAAGGAGTCCTCGACGTGCCCGCCGAGCAGGTCGAGGTCGGCGACCAGGGTCTGCGCCTCCACGTCGTCTGGGCGCTCAGCCGCAGCAGCGCGCGCCTCGTTCAGGTCGACACCGTCGGTCCGCTGGAGCAGCTCCGCCATGGCCAGACCGGCCGCCGCCTCCACGTCAGCGGGGTTGGAGTCCACCAGCTTCTGGTACTCCGCCACCGCACCGTCGATGTCGCCCCGCTCGAGAGCCTCCTGGGCGGGTGCGTAGCGGGGGTCCAGCTGCTCCTCACCTGTTTCCTCGTCGACCACCCCGTTGCCGACGCGGGGCTGGTGCCGGCCGGTGAAACCGCTCGCGGTCAGCTGTTGGAGCACCTGGGTGACGGCCTGACGCAGATCCTCGAGGGGCGCCAGGTTCTGCAGCAGCGGCATCGGCCGACCCTGGGCCACCAGCACCACCAGCGGGACCGACGGGATCTGCATCGCCTGGGCGATTTGCGGCACGGCGTCGATGTCGACCCGCCCGAGCAGGAACCGTCCTTCGAACTCGGTCGACAACGACTGCATCGCGTCGGCCAGCTGGACGCTCTCGGGCGACCGTCCCGGGCTCTCGAAGGCCAGCAGCACGGGGGCCGCGCGAGATCCCTCCAGGACCTCCTGGAAGTTCTGCTCCGTGATCTGGATCGCGTAGGCGGCGCTGGGCCTGGGAACGGCTCCGTCACCATCGGGGGAAGGCGTGTTTCCCTGCAATCCGGACAGGTCGATCGCGCCTGGTCGTGAAAATGGCTGCTGACTCATGACTCCATCGTTCCAACTGGTCGATATCGCTCACGCACGTGGGCTCTGATGACGATACTGAACGACGTGGGACGGGAGAATCGCGCGGGTCACGGATGCCCGCCCAAGGACGCACCGCGCTGTGGCTGACGGCGTACCTCGCGGCCAGTCTGCTCGGCCGTGCCGTCGTCGTCCAGCCCGAGAAAGTCGGGCTTGTCTGGCCCGCAGCAGGCATCGCACTCGTCTGGCTCGCGAGCAGCAACCGCAAGCTCCTGCCCATCGACCTCCTCTTGATGTCGGTGTCCACGATGGTGGTGCTCGCACTGACCGAGGGCGGCCTGGCCCGCTCGATCCTCTCCCTCGCCGTTTCCGTCCAGACGTTGCTGGCCCTTTGGCTGGGTGGCTGACCCAGCTTCGTGACAGCGGCCGGTGGTCACCGGCATGACGATCTCGACATGGTGATGGCCCACCTCAACGACGGCATCGCCATCATCGAGGAGGGCGGACGTGTCCTGCACGCCAAATGCTGCGCTTCTCACCGCCTTCGGCACCCGATCGGTCGAACCGCTCGAAAGGGTCCCGGAGCCGCACGAGCAGAAGGGAAAGGCCCTACCACCCCGACGGGCGGCCACTCGACCCCGCGGACAACCCCTACCTCCGGGCGATGCGGGGCAAGGTCGTCGAGGGCGAGGAGATCCACCACATCGACGAGCACGGGGTCTTCCGGGTGCTCGAGGTCTCGGCCTTCCCGGTGCCCAACCCTCCCGGCGCACCACGGCGCGCGATGATCGCGCGTCCGGGACGCGACAGCTGCGAGCAACTACCGCGAGTCCCTGGTCTCCTTCGCCGGGACCGTTGCCCATGACCTGAACAACCCGCTCAGCGTGATCGACGGCTGGGCCGAGGCACTGGAGGAGGACCTCGCCACGGCGGACTCGGCGGAGGCGACCCGAGCGCTGTCGATGGTCCAGCACATCCGCGGAAGCGTCGAGCAGGCGCGGGGATTGATCACCGCTCTGCTTGCCCACTCGGTCTCACGCGACCAGGCCCTGGAGTGCGAGCCGATCTCCCTGCGCAACCTGGTCAAGCACATCGCCACGACACATGACCGGCCCTGGACCGGAGGCGAGGTCCTCGCCGGCGACCTGCTCGACGTCTGGGGTGACCCGGTGCTGCTGCGGCAGGTCTTCGACAACCTGGTGGGCAACGCGTTCAAGTACGTCGCTGCCGGGACCACCCCGCGCGTCCTGATCGAGGCGGAGCGGATCGACGACGGCTGGGCACGGGCCATGGTCCGCGACAACGGCATCGGGATCCCGGTCATGCAACGTGAGCGCGTCTTCGAGAGCTTCCACCGCGCGACCGAGGGCTACCACGGCACCGGTCTGGGCCTCGCCATCTGCAAGCGCATCATCGAGAGGCACGGCGGGACGATCTGTGTCGCCCCGAACCCCGACGCTGTCGGCAGCTGTTTCGAGTTCACCCTGCCCACCACACCCGAGGCGATGGCCCGGGCGACCTCCACCTGAGCGGGGCCGGGCCCCGGAGACGGTCAGACCTCAGAAGCGGGCCTGCTCCCGGTACTCGCCCCACTCCGCCCGCAGGGCGTCGCAGATCTCACCGAGGGTGGCCTCGGCACGGCAGGCGTCCAGCATCGAGGGGATCATGTTGCGCTCCTCGCGGGCCGCGGTGAGCATCTCCTCGAGGGCTGCGGCGATGGCCGACTCGTCGCGACCGGCCCGACGCTCGGCCAGGATCCGCACCTGCTCGGTCTCGACCTCGTGGGACACACGCAGGATCTCCAGCTCGCTGGTCACCGACTCGTGGTGGCAGTTGACGCCCACGACCTTCTTCTCACCCTTCTCCAGGGCGATCTGGTAGGCGAACGCCGCGTCGGCGATCTCGGCCATGAACCAGCCGTCCTCGATGCCCCTCAGGAGTCCTTGGGTGACCGGGTCATCACCGTCGCGGGCCGACTGGGCCAGCGCCTCGGTCTGGTCATGACGAAGCGAGGATCCCCCCATCTCGAGGATCTTGTCGAAGATCGCGTTGGCCTCGGCCTCGAGCTTGTCGGTGAGCGCCTCGACGTACCACGATCCGCCCAGCGGGTCGGCGACGTTGACCACGCCGGTCTCCTCCATGATCACCTGCTGGGTGCGCAGGGCGATCTCGGCGGCCTGCTCGCTGGGCAGTGCCAGCGTCTCGTCGAGCGCGTTGGTGTGCAGCGAGTTGGTGCCACCCAGCACGGCAGCCAGTGCCTCGATGCCGGTGCGTACGACGTTGTTGTAGGGCTGCTGCGCCGTGAGGGAGACTCCCGCGGTCTGCGTGTGGAAGCGCATCCACTGGGCCTTCTCGGTCTTGGCGCCGTAGACGTCACGCACCCACCGCGCCCAGATCCGGCGAGCAGCGCGGAACTTGGCGATCTCCTCGAAGAAGTCCAGGTGGCTGTCGAAGAAGAAGCTCAGCCCGGGGGCGAAGTCGTCGATGTCGAGCCCGCGCGAGAGGCCGAGCTCGATGTAGCCGAACCCGTCCGCCAGCGTGAACGCCAGCTCCTGGGCAGCCGTCGAGCCGGCTTCGCGGATGTGGTAGCCGGACACGCTGAGGGGCTTGTAGGCCGGGATCTCCTGGCCGCAGTACTCCATCAGGTCGCCGATCAGCTTCAGGTGCGGCTCGGGGCCGAAGAGCCACTCCTTCTGGGCGATGTACTCCTTGAAGATGTCGGTCTGCAGGGTGCCGTTGAGCTTGCTGGTGTCGGCGCCCTGGCGTTCGGCAGCCACGAGGTACATGCAGAACACGGGGACGGCGGGGCCACTGATCGTCATCGACGTGGTGACCTCGTCGAGGGCGATCTCGTCGAAGAGCACGTCCATGTCGGCGGCCGAGTCGATTGCGACACCGCAGTGCCCGACCTCCCCGAGGCTGCGTGGGTCGTCGGAGTCGCGCCCCATCAGCGTGGGCATGTCGAAGGCGACGGAGAGCCCGCCGCCTCCACGACCGAGGATCATCTTGTAGCGCTCGTTGGTCTGCTGGGCGTTGCCGAACCCGGCGAACTGGCGGATCGTCCAGTTCCGGCCGCGGTAACCGGTCGTGTAGAGCCCACGCGTGTAGGGGAACTCACCCGGCCACTCGGAGTCGTCGGCGCCATAGGCCGGCTCGACCTCCATCTGCGACAAGGTGGTGAAGTCGACGTCGCGCACGCGCGACTTGCCGTAGCGGTCCTGCCAGCGCTCGCGTGCATTCATGACTAGATACTAGGACGTCCTACTACTTTTGCCTAGTCCTCGCCCCGGGAACCACCGGCGGCCGTCACGAGTCCAGGCCTCAGAAGTCGCCGGCGGACTGGCGGACGGGACGCAGCAGGGACGAGAGCTCGCGCAGACCGTCGTCATCCAGGGCACCGAGCCCGAAGTCGGCACCGACCAGCTCGGCAGTGGCCCGCTCGACCAGCGCTCGACCGCGCTCGGTGATCTCGGCGAGCACGCCTCGCCCGTCGTCAGGGTGCCGACGGCGTACGACGAGCCCGGACGCCTCGAGCCGGTCCACGATCGAGGTCACCGACGTGGGATGGACCTGCAGGCGCTCGCCCATCTTGCCCAGCGGCAGCGATCCATGCGTAGAGAAACTGAGCAGCACCAGCGCCTCGTAACGGGCGAAGGTCAGTCCCAGCGGCTTGAGCAGCGAGTCCAATCGGCCGAGCACGAGCTGCTGCACCCGCATCAGCGACGTGACGGCGTGCATCTGTGGGACACCGTCCCAGTGCAGGGCCCACTGCCGGGCCGCCTCGTCGATCGGGTCGAACGGCAGCGCACCCCCGCCCGACTGACGCTCTGAGGAGGGTGTGACCATGCGCCGAACCCTATCCAGCCGTGACCCCGCCCACGCCGCCCCGCACGAGCACATAGGACAAATCGGAGGGGGTTGTCGGCCCCTCCCGGACGTCGTGGGGTGCTGCTTCGGGTGACAACCTCCGGTTTCCCCGGCCGGCCGGGGAAACCAACAGGGCCTACGCCGCCCCCCACGAGCCGCGCAGTAGTCTCCCCGAGGAGACCACCGGAGCCCCGAGGAGAGTTGTGCCCGACAAGCCCGTCGACGTCAAGCCGTTGCACAAGGTCCTGATCGCCAACCGGGGAGAGATCGCCGTGCGGGTGATCAGGGCGTGCAGGGACGCCGGCATCGAGAGCGTCGCGGTCTACGCCGAGCCGGACCGGGATGCGTTGTTCGTGCGGCTGGCTGACGAGGCCCACTCCCTGGGTGGAGCCACCCCGGCTGACTCCTACCTGGACATCGCCAAGATCGTCGCCGTCGCCGAGAAGGCCGGCGCCGACTCCGTCCACCCCGGTTACGGCTTCCTCGCCGAGAACCGCGACTTCGCCCAGGCCGTCATCGACGCCGGGCTCGTCTGGATCGGCCCGCCTCCAGAGGCGATCGAGAACCTCGGCGACAAGATCAAGGCCCGCCACATCGCCGAGAAGGTGGGCGCCCCACTGGCCCCCGGCACCAAGGACCCCCTCGAGAACGCAGAGGAGGCCGTGACGTTCGCCGAGGAGAACGGTCTGCCGATCGCGATCAAGGCCGCCTTCGGTGGCGGCGGTCGCGGCCTCAAGATCGCGCGCGAGCTCTCCGAGGTCGCTGACGCCTTCGAGTCGGCCGTACGTGAGGCCGTCAGCGCCTTCGGTCGTGGTGAGTGCTTCGTGGAGAAGTTCCTGGACAAGCCACGACACGTCGAGACCCAGTGCCTGGCCGATCGGCACGGCAACGTCGTGGTGATCTCGACGCGCGACTGCTCGCTGCAGCGTCGCAACCAGAAGCTGGTCGAGGAGGCCCCGGCGCCGTTCCTGACCGAGGACCAGCTGACCAGGCTCTACGAGAGCTCCAAGGCGATCCTGCGCGAGGCGAAGTACGTCGGCGCCGGCACCTGCGAGTTCCTCGTCGCCGACGACGGCACCATCTCCTTCCTCGAGGTCAACACCCGCCTGCAGGTGGAGCACTGCGTCTCCGAGGAGGTCACCGGCATCGACCTGGTCCGCGAGATGTTCCGGATCGCGGCCGGCGAGGAGCTGGGGTACGACGACCCCGAGGTCCGGGGCCACTCCATCGAGTTCCGGATCAACGCCGAGGACGGTGGGGCCAACTTCATGCCCGCCCCCGGCACCCTGACCACCTGGGCGCCGCCGTCAGGTCCCGGTGTCCGCGTCGACGGTGGCTACGACCAGGGCGAGACCATCCCTGGCGCGTTCGACTCGCTGATCGCCAAGCTGATCGTCACCGGGCGCGACCGCACCCAGGCGCTCGAACGCTCGCGTCGCGCGCTGGCGGAGTTCCGAGTCGACGGGATGCCGACCGTGATCCCGTTCCACGCCGCCGTGGTCTCCGACCCGGCCTTCATCGGCACCCCGGTCGAGAGCCCTACGGAGTTCGGCGTCTACACACAGTGGATCGAGACCGAGTTCGACAACCAGATCACGCCGTATGCCGGGGCCAGCGTCGGGGCCGAGGAGCCCGACGAGCGCAACAAGGTGACCGTCGAGGTCGGCGGTCGCCGGCTCGAGGTCGTCCTCCCGGCCGGGCTGGCCGCCATCGGCGGCGGCGCCGCAGCGAAGAAGCCCAAGCGCTCCGCCGGCAAGAAGGCCGGCGCCGCCGCGTCGGGTGACTCGGTGGCCTCCCCGATGCAGGGCACCATCGTCAAGGTCGCTGTCGAGGAAGGCGCCAGGGTCGCCGAGGGCGACGTGATCGTCGTGCTCGAGGCGATGAAGATGGAGCAGCCCCTCAAGGCCCACAAGGCCGGCACGATCAGCGGCCTCAAGGCCGAGGTCGGCTCGGGAGTCACCAATGGCGAGGTCATCTGCGAGATCAAGGACGCCGAATAACAGCCGCCAGGACCGGGGGCTCGCCGCCGACTCTCGGAGGCCGGCTCACGGCGCGCGTGATTCCTGGCCCCAAGCCGACAGTGGGTGTGACCAGGCGACCTCGGTCAGCCGAGTTCTCAGGTACGGTTTGTGGCAATTGGCACTTGGCCGGTCAGCCTGGCCGTCTGCAACAGCGCAGAGCGCCTGCGGACCACGCTCACGAACGATCGACAGGGAGGGCCGGGTCTTGCTCTCGCTCACCTACCTCAGCACCGCCGTCACGGCGTACAGCGATGACGAGCTGCGCGAGCTGCTGCGCACCTCCCGCGAGAAGAACCATGCCGCCGACCTGACCGGGATGTTGCTGTACTCAGGCGGACACTTCGTGCAAACCCTCGAAGGGTCGCCGGAGAAGGTGGACGCGGTGTTCGCGCGGATCGTGGAGGACACCAAGCACCGTGACGTGATCATCGCGCTCCGCGAGGAGGTCGACGCACGCAACTTCCCCGACTGGTCCATGGGCTTCGAGTCACTCAGCGCCGACGAGGCCTCGCTCCTTCCGGGGTTCAGCGACTACCTCGCCGGCAGGACCATCTCCACCGAGGACGGCCTGCGCCTGGGCAGGGCGGGCGTCTTCCACCGCGTCTTCCGGGACCGGATGCGCTAGGTCCGTCCCCCGCCCGGGCCGGTCCGCCCTACGACGGCCCGGTCCTGGCTCAGGGAAGACCAGGGTGGCTCTTGGCGAGGAGCGGCAGCAGTACCCGCTTCGGCATCAGGTGGGCGAACGCAGCCCCCGCGCGGTTCGCGAACCCGGGGATGACCACCAGCGTCGCCTTGTCCATCCCGTCGACCGCCGCCCTGGCCACCTCGGTCGCGGGCACCCACATGAACGCCGGCAGGGCGTCGTCCGCCTCCTCCTTGGAGAACCCGGCGGCCTCCCCGAAGCCCGTGTCGACCGGTCCGGGACACAGCACCGTCGCCGACACCCCCGTCCCCTTCAGCTCGGCGGACAGGCTGCGCGTGTAGGACAGCACGAACGCCTTGGCAGCGCCGTACGACGCCTGGCCCGGCAGCGGCTGGAACGCAGCCGTCGAGGCGACGTTGAGCACCGCCCCCGACGTCCGCTCGACCATCCCGGGCAGGAACCGGCTGCAGAGGTCAGCGACCGCGGCGACGTCGACCTCGATCATCCGCACCTCGCCCTCGGGGTCGCTGCGGTGCACCGGGCCGAGCGTGGAGAACCCGGCGTTGTTGACCAGGATCTGGGACGTCAGCCCGCGGGCCTCGAGGCCGGGCAGCAGCGCGGCTCGGGCGGCGCGGTCGGTCAGGTCGACGGGTACGACGTGCGCGGTGGTGGGCAGCTCTCCCGCCAGGGCCTGGAGCTTGTCGGCCGACCTGGCCACCAGCACGAGCTCGTGCCCGCGGCGGGCGAGCTCGCGCGCGATCTCGGCCCCGATGCCGCTCGAGGCTCCGGTGATGACGGCGACGTGGGCGGGTTTCGGCGCTGGGAGAGACATACCGGAAACATACCCGTGCGCTTACTGACGGGTACGGAGGAACGTGATGAAGACCTCGTTAAAAACGTGAGGAGAATTTCGGGTTCACAGAGAGAACATGAGAGAGTACTCATATGACTCAGCTCCCCCCCACCACGCTGACCACTGACCACGAGACCCCGGAGCGAGGCCTGTCCCTGGCCGACCGCTTGACCGAGGGTGAAGAGTTCGCCGTGACCTTCGGCGGCCAGGGCGCGGACTGGTTCGCGACCCTGTCCGAGCTCGCCGGCGAGAACGCCGACACCTCCCGCTTGACCCACCTGGTCGAGGAGTCCGCTCGCCTGGTGGCGCCCGTCGCCGGCCAGCTGGCCGCCGCGATGCCACGCCCGTTCGAGCCGCACGTGTGGCTCGCCGACGACCTCACCCCGCGGCGCGCCGACACCATCGGCGCAGCGCTCTGCATGCCCGGCGTGCTGCTCGCCCAGCTCGCCACGATGGACCTGCTCGCCGACGAGGGCCTGGACCTGACCAACGTCGCACCGGTCGCGTCGGTCGGCCACTCCCAGGGCATCATCGGCGTCGCCGCCCTCGCGGGCCGTCGCGAGGCCGAAGGCGCCAGCGACGCCGAGCTGATGGCCATCGCCCGCCTGATCGGCGCCGCGGCCGCGATCGTCGGTCGTCGTGCCGGCCTCGTCGCCCACGGCGAGGACTCCCCCATGGTCGCCGTCAGCGGCGCGACGCTCGCCGAGATCCAGGACCTCGTCGCCGAGGTCTCGCAGCCCGGCGACGCCGCCACCGTGGCCGCGATCAACGGCCCTCGCCGCGTCGTGGTGAGCGGTACGCAGGAGGCCCTGCGCCGTCTCCGCACCGCCATCGACAAGCTCAGCGCCACTGCGGCCGCCGAGATCGACACCAAGACCCGCGGCGGGCGCGCGTTCAACCCGACCGTCGAGTCCGTGCAGGTCGCCCTCGGGTTCCACCACCCCGACCTGGCTCCCGCCGTCGCCATGGCGCGTGACTGGGCCGACGCCTGCGGCCTGGACGCCGGCCTCACCGAGCACCTCGCCCAGGCGATCTGCGTCGAGACCGTCAACTGGCCTCGCGAGCTGACCGACGCCGTCGGCGCGAACACCCGCTGGGTGGTCGACCTCGGGCCGGCCGAGCTCTCCGCGAACATGACCGGCCGCGCCCTTCGCGGCCGCGGCGTGACCACCGTCCCGGCCGCCACCTCCAAGGGGCGCGACCTGCTGTTCACCCCCGGAGCCACCGTGCCCCAGGCGGCCGACTGGTCGACGTACGCACCCCGGCTGATCGACCGCGGCGACGGCAAGCCGGTCGTCGACACTGCGTTCACCCGCCTCACCGGCAAGTCGCCGATCCTGCTCGCCGGCATGACGCCGACCACTGTCGACCCCGAGATCGTCGCGGCCGCCGCGAACGCCGGCCACTGGGCCGAGCTCGCGGGTGGCGGCCAGGTGACCGAGTCGATCTTCGCGCGCAACATGGCGCGTCTGTCCGAGCTGCTCGACGAGGGCCGCACCGCGCAGTTCAACACGCTGTTCCTCGACCCCTACCTGTGGAAGCTCCAGGTCGGCGGCCAGCGCCTCGTCCAGAAGGCCCGGCTCGCCGGTGCGCCGCTGGACGGCCTCGTGATCAGCGCCGGCATCCCCGAGACCGAGGACGCCGTCGCCATCATGGAAGACCTGCACGACTCCGGCATCAGCCACGTCGTGTTCAAGCCGGGCACGGTGAAGCAGATTCGCCAGGTGCTCGCGATCGCGCGCGAGGTCGACACCTCCGTGATTGCACACATCGAAGGCGGTGTCGCGGGGGGACACCATTCGTGGGAGGACCTCGACGAGCTGTTGTTGGCGACATACGCCGACCTGCGCTCGGTCGAGAACCTCGTGGTGTGCGTCGGCGGCGGTATCGGTACACCGGAGCGCGCGATCGACTACCTCACAGGCGCCTGGGCGACCGCGCACGGCGAGACCGCCATGCCCGTCGACGGGGTCCTGATCGGCACCGCCGCGATGGCCACCAAGGAGGCCACCACGTCGCCGGCCGTGAAGCAGCTCCTGGTCGACACCCCCGGTGTCGCCACCACCGTCAACGGCGGTTGGGTCGGAGCGGGTCGCAGCGCCGGAAACGTGACCTCCGGCCGTAGCCAGCTCGGTGCCGACATCCACGAGATCGACAACGCCGCCTCGCGCTGCGGTCGCGTGCTCGACCAGGTCGCCGGCGACGCCGAGGCAGCACTGGCCCGCAAGGACGAGCTGGTCGCCGCCATGGCCGACACCTGCAAGCCCTACTTCGGCGACGTCGCCGAGATGAGCTACGAGCAGTGGCTGCGGCGCTACGTCGAGCTGGCGGGCGCCGGAACGGCGGGCCACCACCTCATCACCGGAGCGGGCTCGAACACCTGGCTCGACATCACCTTCCGAGCCCGCTTCGTGGAGATGCTCGACCGCACCCTGGCCCGTGTCCACCCCGAGACGTCCGGCCCGATCGAGCGCCCCGAGGCCATGACCGGTGCCAACCTCGAAACACCCTCCGCTGCCATCGACGCGCTCGTGGCAGCACACCCCGAGGCCACCAGCTGCCTGCTCCACCCGGCCGACGTGCAGTTCTTCCTCGAGATCTGCCGCCGCCCGGGCAAGCCGGTCAACTTCGTCCCCGTGATCGACGCCGACGTCCGCCGCTGGTGGCGCTCCGACTCGCTGTGGCAGGCCCACGACGAGTCCTACGGCGCCGACCAGGTCATCGTGATCCCCGGCCCCGTGGCCGTCAGCGGGATCACCGAGGTGGACGAGCCGGTCGCCGACCTGCTGGACCGCTTCGAGGACGCGATGGTCGCCAGCCTGAGCAACGCCTCGGGCGCCACCGCCGCCCTGCCCGCCGCCAGCCGCAGCACCGTCGGTGAGGGCACCACGCCGATCGACGCCGCCTTCGCCTCGGACGACGTCGTGTGGGCCGGCCGCGTGGTCCGCAACCCGCTCCACCGACTGAAGGGCACTGGCGCCACCCTCGAGGCCGAGGGCGAGACCTCCGCCGTCCTGCGGGTGCCGCTCTCCCGCGGCGCGCTCGAGCTGCGCATCGACCTGTCCGGTGTCCCCGACGGCGGACTGCCGGTGATCTCCGAGGACGCCGTCACCGAGGCGATGGGTGCCCTGCTGGCACTCACGGCCGGAGGCACCCTCCCCGAGATCAGCAAGGACGGCGTCGCCGTCTCGCACACCAGCTGGACCCCGGCCCTGGTCGCCGACCACATCGGCGTCACCAGCCCCGACCGCACCCGTCGCGGTGACGCCGTGGCCGACCCGCAGGAGCAGGCTGTTCCCGACACGCTCGTGGGACTCGCCTGGCCCGCCGTGTTCGCCTCCATCGGCGCCGTCGAGGGTCTGCTCGACCTGGTGCACCTGGACCACCGGATCGGGGTGCTCGGCGACCTCCCCGTCTCCGAGACCGAGCTGACCGTCACCGCGACCCGCGGCGCCGTCTCCGACACCACGGCCGGTCAGGTGATCACCGTGGACGCCACCGTCGCCGCTGGCGACGAGGTCCTCGCCACACTGACCGAGCGCTTCATGGTGCGTGGCCGCGTGGGCTCCGAGGAGCTGGCCGCGCCCGCTCCTCTGGCCACCGACGCCAAGGAGAAGCCCCGCGCCAAGCTGGACCGCTTCAAGGTCACCGCACCGCACCACATGGGTGCCTTCGCCGCCGTGAGCGGCGACCACAACCCGCTGCACACCGACGTCCCCGCAGCCCGCCTCGCGGGCTTCGACGGGCCGATCGTGCACGGCATGTGGCTCTCCGCCGTGGCGCAACGCGCTGCCGCTTCCGTCGGCGCGACGCACCACCCGCGTCCGATCCGCAGCTGGCTGACCCGCTGGGTCTCCCCGCTGCTGCCCGACGGCGAGGTCGAGATCACCGTCGAGCGCACCGGCGTCCTCGGTGGCGACACCGTCGTCGAGGTCACCGCCCGCGCAGACGGCGAGCTGGCGATGGTCGCGCAGGCGGTCGTGGCAGCTCCCCGCACGACGTACGCCTTCCCCGGCCAGGGCATCCAGAGCCAGGGCATGGGCCTCGAGGCCCGCACCCGCTCGGCAGCTGCCCGCAAGGCCTGGGACCGTGCGGACAAGCACACCCGCGACGCCCTCGGCTTCTCGATCCTCGCGGTCGTGCGTGACAACCCGACCGAGCTGTGGGCCGACGGTGAGCTCCACCGTCACCCCGACGGTGTGCTGTTCCTGACCCAGTTCACGCAGGTCGCGATGGCGACCCTTGCGGTCGCGCAGGTCGCCGAGATGCGCGAGGAAGGGATCTTCGTCGAGGACGCCATCACCTGTGGCCACTCTGTGGGCGAGTACAACGCCCTGGCCGCCGTCACCGGGATCCTCCCGCTCGAGGCACTGCTGGAGATCGTGTTCCGGCGCGGCATGGCGATGCACCACCTGGTCCCGCGCGACCAGCACGGTCGGAGCAACTACCGACTGGCCGCCATCCGTCCCTCGCAGATCGATCTCGCGGACGACGACGTCACGGAGTTCATCGCCGGGATCGCGGAGTCCACGGGCGAGTTCATCCAGATCGTCAACTACAACCTGCGAGGCTCGCAGTACGCCATCGCCGGCACCGTGGCCGCTCTCGAGGCGCTGGAGAAGGTGGTCGAGGAGCGCAGGGCCCGGGTGGGCGGCAAGCCCGCCTTCATCCTGGTGCCCGGCATCGACGTCCCGTTCCACTCCTCGGAGCTGCACGCGGGTGTCGACGACTTCCGTCAGCGCCTCGACGAGCTGCTGCCCGAGTCGATCGACCCGTCGGTCCTGATCGGTCGCTACATCCCCAACCTGGTGCCGCGCCTGTTCACCCTGGACCGGGCCTACGTCCAGGAGGTCTCCGACCTCGTCGACTCCCCGCTCCTCAAGCCGGTCCTGAAGGACTGGACCACGTGGGAGGCCGACCCGGCACGCCTCGGACGCGCGCTGCTGGTCGAGCTGCTCGCCTGGCAGTTCGCCAGCCCGGTGCGCTGGATCGAGACCCAGGACCTCCTGTTCGGGTCGCCCGGCTCCGCCGTCGATGACGGGGGCGGTCTCGGCATCGAGCAGTTCGTGGAGGTCGGCGTCGCCAACGCGCCGACGCTGGCCAACCTGGCCGCCCAGACGACCAAGCTCCCGTCGTACGACGGGATCGCGCCGAAGATCGTGAACTCCGCCCGTGACGCGGCCGTCGTCTTCGCGACCGACAGCCCGATCCCCGACGACGAGCCCGAGGACGAGGCCGCCGACCAGAGCACGGGGGGTGCGACCGAGTCGGCTCCCGCCGAGGCGAAGGAGGCCGCCCCGGCCGCTGCCGCTCCGGTCGCCGCCGCGGGCGCCGAGCGTCCTGCGGACCTGGCCTACACCGCCGCGGACGCGACCAAGACCCTGGCCGCTCTGCGCACGAAGGTGCGCCCGGACCAGATCGGTCCTGCCGACACGATCGAGGCGCTGTGCGACGGTGTCTCCTCGCGACGCAACCAGCTGCTCGTCGACCTTGGTGCCGAGCTCTCGCTCGGCGCGATCGACGGTGCGGCCGAGGCCGACTGGAACGGCCTCGCGGCGACGGTCACCAAGCTCGCCCGCACCTACTCCGCCTTCGGACCGGTGCTGACCGAGGCCGTGAGCGAGCAGCTGCGCAAGTTCGCCGGCGCGGCGGGCAGCAAGCCCGCAGCGATCGCCGACCGGGTGCGCGACACCTGGCAGCTCGGCCCCGGCTGGGTCTCGCACGTCTCCGCCGAGCTGGCTGCCGGCCTGCGCGACGGTTCGTCGACGCGAGGTGGCTCGCTCACCTTCGACATCGACCTGAGCGACCTGAACTCGGTCGTGGACCACGCGGTGCAGGCCGTGGGGTCCGCGCACGGTGTCTCCGTGGGCATGCCGGCCTCGGGCGGTGGCGAAGGCTCGACCGTCGACGCCGCTGCGCTGGGTGAGCTCACCGAGTCGATCACCGGTGCCGACGGGGTGCTCGCCTCGACCGCGCGTCACCTGCTCGGCAAGCTCGGACTCGCCGACGTCGGTGTCACCGACGACGGCGAGGACCTGGACGCCGAGCTGGTCAAGCTGGTCGAGTCCGAGCTGGGCTCGGACTGGGCCCGCAAGGTGTCCCCGTCCTTCGACGGACGCCGTGCGGTGCTGATCGACGACCGCTGGGCGTCGGTCCGTGAGGACTTCGCCCGCGTCTGGGTCGGCGACGAGCCGGCGCACGAGCGCAGCTTCGTCGGGCTCGACCCGGCCGCCCGGGCGCAGGCCCGCTGGTGGCTGGACCGCGCCCGCGGCGAGCAGCGCACGGACCTGGTCTCCTTCTATGACGGCGCCATCTCCGCGGCCGACAGCGACCTGGAGTGGGTCGACGACGTCGCCGTGGTGACCGGGGCCGCTCCGGGCTCGATCGCCGGGGCCGTCGTGGGTGACCTGCTGCGCGGAGGTGCCACCGTGGTGGCCACCACCTCGCGCCTCGACGCCGAGCGTCTCGCGTTCTTCCGCGGCCTCTACCGCGACCACGCGTCGAACGGTGCCACTTTGTGGGTGCTGCCGGCCAACCTGGCGTCGTACTCCGACGTCGACGCGCTGGTCGAGTGGATCTCCTCCCCCGTGGTGGAGTCCGCCGGCGGTCAGAACACCGAGCTGCGTCCCGCCCTCTCCCCGACGCTGGTCTTCCCCTTCGCCGCACCCGCGGTGCAGGGAACCGCAGCCGACGCCGGTCCGCGTGCCGAGGTCGAGTTCCGCGTCCTGCTCTGGGGTGTGGAGCGCCTGGTCACCGGCCTGGCCGCCCAGGGCGCCGACCACAAGATCGGCCAGCGGGTGCACATCGTGCTCCCGGGCTCGCCGAACCGCGGCACCTTCGGTGGCGACGGCGCCTACGGCGAGGCCAAGGCCGCCTTCGACGCGTTCGTGCAGCGCTGGCAGGCCGAGCAGGACTGGGCAGCGCGGATCTCGTTCGCGCACGCCCACATCGGCTGGGTCCGCGGCACCGGCCTGATGGGTCACAACGACCCGCTGGTCGACGCCGTCACCGAGGCCGGGGTCCGCACCTGGTCCCCGCAGGAGATGGCTGCCGAGCTCCTCGAGCTGTGCAGCCCCGAGTCCCGCAGTGCTGCTGCGGTCGCGCCGATCGTGGCCGACCTCACCGGTGGTCTCGGCGAGGCCAAGCTCGACCTGGCCGCTCTCGCCCGTGAGGCGCGGGAGGCCGCGGAGAACGACGCGGCGGCCGAGGCCGACGAGTCGGACGAGGCACTGCTGGCCATGACCCACCCCGCCGGGTGGGGTACGACGCAGGCGACGATGGCCTGGCCCGAGATCGAGACCCGTCCCGAGGACATGGTCGTGATCGTCGGTGCCGGCGAGGTCGGCCCGGTCGGCTCCTCGCGTACCCGCTTCGAGCTCGAGGTCGAGGACAGCCTGTCCCCGGCGGGCGTGATCGAGCTGGCGTGGACCACCGGTCTGATCGTCTGGGAGCACGAGCCGGTCGCCGGCTGGCACGACGTGAAGAGCGGCGAGCCGCTGAGCGAGGCCGAGGTGGTCGAGCGCTACGGCGAGCAGATCGAGGGCAGTGTCGGGATCCGCAGCTACCGCGACGACGGTGCGCTGATCGACGGCACCGCACCGCTGATGGTGCCGGTGTTCCTCGAGGAGGACACGTCGTTCGTGGTCCGAACCAGGGACGAGGCCGACGCGATGGTCGAGGCCTCGCCGAAGCACACGCGTATCACTCCCACCGAGGACGGTGACTGGCTGGTCACCCGCCTCGCGGGCAGCGAGATCCGGGTGCCGCGCAGGTTCAAGCTCTCGCGCTTCGTCGGCGCCCAGATCCCTGACGGGTTCGACCCGTCGGTGTGGGGCCTGGGCTCGATGACCGAGTCGGTCGACCGGCTCGCGGCGTGGAACCTGGTGGCGACGGTGGACGCGTTCGTCTCCTCGGGCTTCGAGCCCGCCGAGCTGCTGCGCTGGATCCACCCGACCAAGTTCGCCAACACCCAGGGAACCGGCATCGGCGGCATGCAGTCCACCCGCAGGATGTACGTCGACGCGCTGCTCGGTGAGCAGCCGCCGAACGACGTGCTGCAGGAGGCGCTGCCGAACGTGATCGCGGCGCACACCGTGCAGTCCTACCTCGGTGGGTACGGCTCGATGGTGCACCCGGTCGCCGCCTGCGCGACCGCAGCGGTCAGCGTCGAGGAGGGTGTCGACAAGATCCGCCTCGACAAGGCCAGCGTCGTGGTGACCGGCGGGTTCGACGACCTCGGCATCGAGGGCATCCTCGGCTTCGGCAACATGAGTGCGACCGCCGACACCGCCGAGATGCTCGCCAAGGGCATCGAGGAGAAGCACGTCTGCCGGCCCAACGACCGCCGTCGTGGCGGGTTCGTCGAGGCGCAGGGCGGCGGCACCGTCGTACTCGCCCGTGGTGACGTGGCTGCCGAGCTCGGGCTGCCCGTGCTCGGTGTGATCGCCTACGCCGGCTCGTTCGCCGACGGCATCCACACCTCCATCCCGGCTCCGGGCATCGGTGCCCTGGGCGCGGGCATCGGGGGCGCGGATTCGCCGCTGGCCAAGGGTCTCGCCACCCTGGGCCTGGGCGCCGACGACCTCGCCGTGGTGTCGAAGCACGACACCTCGACCGCGGCCAACGACCCCAACGAGTCACAGCTGCACGAGAAGCTCGCAGCCGCGCTCGGACGGACCGAGGGTTCGCCGCTCTACGTGGTCAGCCAGAAGTCGCTGACCGGTCACGCCAAGGGTGGCGCCGCCGCCTTCCAGCTGATCGGTCTGTGCCAGACCCTGGCCGGTGGCACGGTGCCCCCGAACCGCGGTCTGGACTGCGTCGACGAGGCACTCTCCGACAACGAGCACCTGGTCTGGCTGCGCGAGTCGCTGCAGACCGGTCCGCTCCGTGCCGGCCTGCTGACCAGCCTCGGCTTCGGTCACGTCTCCGCAATGGTCGCCGTGGCGCACCCCGGTGCGTTCGTGGCCGCGCTCTCACCGGCGCAGCGCGATGCCTGGCTGGAGGCAGCCACGGCTCGCCTCGTAGCCGGCGAGGCACGCCGACTGGACGCGATGTGCGGCGGTGACCCGCTGTTCGCGAAGGCCGAGAAGCGTCGTTTCGCCGACAGCGACCTGAAGCGCACCAAGGCCGATGAGAGCGCCATGCTGGTCGACCCGCAGGCTCGCCTGGGTGCGGACGGTGTGTACGCCGAGGTCACGCGTTGACCTCGTCTCCCCACGAGGCGCTCCCAGGCGGCACGCCTGGGAGCGCTCCTGGCAGCACCCCGGGCCAGATCGACCCCGGAACCGTGGCGGGCGACGCCGCGGTGGGGGTCGACGTGGTCGGCATCACCGCCTTCGCCGAGCAGCTGGACCAGCCCGGCACCCGGTTCGCGCGCGTGTTCACCGCTGGTGAGCGCCGCGCGGCCCGGACCGCCGAGGGGTCGGGAGAGCGGGAGGCCGAGCGCCTCGCCGCCCGCTGGGCTGCCAAGGAGGCGGTGATCAAAGCGTGGTCGAGCACCTGCTTCGGACACCCCGAGGTGATCGACCCCGAGCAGGTCGACCTGCGCGAGATCGAGGTCCGCTCGGATGCCTGGGGCCGCCCCGCGATCCGGCTGCACGGCGCCATCGCCCGGGCGATGGTCGGGTATGACGTGCTCGTCTCGCTCTCGCACGACCCGGATGCTGACATCGCCGTGGCGTTCGTCGTACTCCGACGCTTGTAGGGGTTGCAGGTTTCCCCGGCCGACCGGGGACTCCTGACGTTGTCGGCCGATGCTTCGCCGGACAACGACAGGGACCGACCCCTAACCCCACCCGCTTTGTCCGTCCGTACGGCGAGCCGCTCGCCCCGCCTCCTACCCTGTTGACCTGACTTACTCATCTGAGTAACGTATTACTCGTGCAAGTAACCACCGAGGCCCGGTCCGTCGCGTCGACCGCCCGTCGCTCGCAGATCGTCGCCGCGACCGTCGAGGTCATCGCCGAGGAGGGCCTGGCGCAGGCGTCGTTCGCTCGGATCGCCGAGAGGGCGGGCCTCTCCAGCACCAGGCTGATCTCCTACCACTTCGCGAACAAGGACGAGCTCATCGACGCCGTCGTGCGCGCGGTCCTCGGCGCCATGGCCGCGTTCGTCGGCGAGCGCATCGACGCTGCCGAGACAACCGCCGAGACACCAACCGAGACACCAACCGAGACAGCAACCGAGACACCAGCCGAGACACCAGCCGAGACAGCAACCGGGGTCGGCAACGCGACCGCCATCCTGCGCGCCTACGTCGAGGGCAACGTCGCCTTCATCGACAGCCACCGATCCCACATGCAGGCGCTGGTGCAGATCGTGCTGCGCTCGGCGGGGCTGCCACCCACGGCAACGCGCCCGGCGGCCGAGTCGCCGCTCGAGGGTCTCCTGCGGCACGGACAGACGACCGGCGAGTTCCGGGACTTCGACGTGGCGTCGGTCGGCTCGGCCATCCAGCGAGCCATCGAGGGGTTGCCGTTCATGCTCGTCGCCCGACCGGACCTGGACTGCGACCTCTACGCGGCCGAGCTCGTCGAGCTCTACCTCCGCGGGGTGAGGAAGGACGCCGCGTGAGCACCACCGCGACCCTGCCACCCGCCCGGCCCGTCGCCGGTCGTTCCCGCTGGCTCCGGTTCGTCATGATCGCCCTCGACTTCGCGGTCCCGGTTGCCCTGTTCTACCTGCTTCGCGCGGCCGGAGTGAGCGCCTACCTCGCGCTGCTCGCCGGAGCCGTCGCGTCGCTGGTGAGCGCCGCCGTCAGCCTGGTCCGGGACCGGAGGGTGAACGGCGTCGCGGCATTCATGACGACCCTGCTGCTGCTCAGCACCCTCGTGTCGCTGATCGGCGGGAGTCCGCGGTTCCTGCTGGCACGGGAGGCGTGGCTGACCGGGGTCGCCGGGCTCTGGTTCATCGCCAGCTGCTGGGCAGCACCGCGCCCCCTCGCCTACACCTTCGCCCGGGCGATCGGCGAGGGCCGGTTCGGCTGGCCTCCCGACTGGGAGGGCCTGTGGGAGCGAGCACCCCGCTTTCGCCGGATGTGGTGCGTCGCCAGCGCGATGTGGGGCGTCGGAACCCTGGTCGACGCGGTGCTGCGTTGGGTGATGGCCTACTCGCTGCCGATCGACCTGGTGCCGCTGCTCACCCAGGTCCTGTTCGCCGTCACGGGCGTGGTGCTGTTCGTCGCGACCAATGTCTACTACGTCCTGTCAGGCGCGATGAACCCCCACTCCAGGCTCTACGCGGCCTCCTGAGTCAGGGAGCCGACCGCTTGTGCTCGGCAGCGTCGCTCTCGGCGGCGATCAGGTAGCCGGTCAGCAGCGTCTTGAGCTGTACGACGGCATCGGGGTGCGACTGACCGTCCCGGATCGAGAAGTTCAGCATCGAGTAGGTGACATGCACCAGCACCTCCGCCATCACCTGGCGCTGCGCGATCTTGGAGCCCGGTGTCAACGGTGCGAGCAGCCGGGTGACCTGCACGGCGAGGTCGCGTTCGTGCTCGGCGGCGATCGCCCGGGTCGGCGGGGTGGCCTGCATCGCCAGCCAGACCGCCCGTCGCGACGGGTCGGTGCGCCAGAGGGCGGCGAGGTGGTCGAGCAGCTTGTCGAGCAGCTGGGCCCAGTTGAGGCTGGGGATCTCGCCCGCGAACATCTCCAGCTCGGCCTGGACGTTCACGGTGTCGAGCCGGTCGAGCTCGCAGATGATGGCGTACTTGTTGCCGAAGAACTGGTAGAGCGACCCGATCGGCACCCCCGCCCGCAGCGCCACCTGCTCGGAGGTGAACGACTCGAACCCGACCTCGACGAGCAGCGCCCGGGCAGCTCGCAGGATGTCGTCGAAGCGGCGCCGGCTCCGCTCCTGGGAAGGCCGCCGCCGCGGCAGGAACTCCGCGGGGTCGTGGCTCTGAGTGGTCACCTGCTCAGATTACTTGAGGGTAGCGTCTAATTCCTGGTCCACACGCGATGTGTCTCCGCGGCACTCGCCGGCAGCGCGTCGACCTGGTCGGTCGACCTCGGAGCTGTCAGTGTGGATCGCCGGGTGCGACGTAGGTGGATCTCAGGCGGGCTCCGACCCTCCCGGGTGCAGCCATACGGTGCTCCCATGAGCGCACACCGCTGGGTCCTCACCCTGGAGAAGGCGTGGGACGGAGCCCGGCTGCGACGCGCCAGCCGACGACCGCCCGCCCACTTCCGCTTCGAGACCTATGTCGGGCACGGCGGGCCTGAGGGCGTGGTGGTGCGCGGCCGGGTCCTGGATGACCCGCCGGCCTCCGAGGCGGTCGACGGTGAAGGTGTCGGCGCCTCGGTGCGTCGCACGCTGCGGGAGTTCGTGACCAACGAGCTGCCCGGTGTGCCGGTGCGGGTCTCGGTCGCGGGCGCGAGCGTCGAGGGCGTGACCGACGCCGAGGGCTACTTCGTCCTCCGCCTCCAGCCGGAGAGCGAGGAGCTCGTGAGCCCGTGGACCACGGGCACCGTGGAGCTCGGCGGCGACTACCGCGGGCTCACGGGCCGGCACACCACACGGCTCGACGTACGCGTGCCCGGGCCGGAGGCGAGATTCGGGATCCTCTCCGACATCGACGACACGATCCTCGAGACCGGTGTCCAGCGGGTCGCCCAGATGATCCGCCAGACATTCACCGGCTCCGCGCTCACCCGGACCCCGTTCCCGGGTGCCCCTGAGCTCTACCGCGACCTGGCGGCTGCCGTGAACCCGGTCTTCTACGTCTCATCGAGCCCCTGGAACCTGCACACGTTCCTGACGGCGTTCCTGCGACACCGCGCGTTCCCGATGGGCCCGGTGCTGCTGCGCGACCTGCTCGGCAACGCCGCCGGTCGTGAGCCCAAGGCCGGCCGGATCAGCGAGATCCTCGACCTGCACCCGCAGCTGCCATTCGTGCTGATCGGCGACTCGGGGGAGAAGGATCCGCAGATCTATGCCGACATCGTCCGCGCCCACCCGGGCCGGATCCTGGCGGTCTACATCCGCGAGGTGCGGCTCGACCCCGGAGACGGCCGCGTCGAGCACGTCTCGGAAGCGTGGGACCAGGACGTGCCGTTCGTGCTCGCGGCCGACAGCGACGCCGTACGCCGGCACGCCGCCGGTCTGGACCTGCTCTGAGCACCCCGAGGGCGTTCGCCTGGCGTACGACGTAACCGGATCGAGATACGAGGCCACTAGCCTCGTCACATGTTCTCCAAGATCCTGGTGGCCAACCGCGGCGAGATCGCGATCCGGGCCTACCGTGCCGCGACGGAGATCGGCGCGCGCACCGTGGCCGTCTTCCCCTACGAGGACCGCTGGTCCGAGCACCGGATGAAGGCCGACGAGGCCTACGAGATCGGCGAGCGCGGCCACCCTGTGCGGGCCTACCTCGATCCCGACGCGATCGTCGAGGTGGCAGTGAAGTCGGGGGCGGACGCGGTCTACCCGGGCTACGGGTTCCTCAGCGAGAACCCGCACCTGGCCGAGGCCTGCGCCAACGCCGGCATCACCTTCATCGGGCCCACCTCCGAAGTGCTCGAGCTGACCGGCAACAAGTCGCGGGCGATCGCGGCGGCCAAGGCGGCCGGCGTACCGACACTCGACTCGGTGCCCCCCAACGACGACCTCGAGGCGCTGATGAAGGACGCCGAGGGGCTGAGCTATCCCCTGTTCGTGAAGGCGGTCGCCGGCGGTGGCGGTCGCGGCATGCGCAAGGTCGACGAGGAGAAGGACCTCAAGGAGGCGATCGACACCTGCATGCGCGAGGCCGAGGGCGCGTTCGGCGACCCCACTGTGTTCATCGAGCAGGCGGTGGTGAACCCGCGCCACATCGAGGTTCAGATCCTCGCCGACGCTGCGGACAACGTGATCCACCTCTTCGAGCGCGACTGCTCGGTGCAGCGACGCCACCAGAAGGTCGTGGAGATCGCCCCCGCGCCGAACCTGGACCCGAAGATCCGCGAGCGGATGTGTGCGGACGCGGTGCGGTTCGCGACCGAGATCGGCTACCGCAACGCCGGCACGGTGGAGTTCCTGCTCGGCGAGGACGACGAGTACCACTTCATCGAGATGAACCCGCGGATCCAGGTCGAGCACACCGTGACCGAGGAGGTCACCGACGTCGACCTCGTCCAGTCGCAGATGAGGATCGCCTCGGGCGAGACGCTCGCAGACCTCGGGCTGAGCCAGGACAAGATCGTGCTCCGCGGCGCCGCGCTGCAGTGCCGGATCACCACGGAGGACCCCGCCAACGGGTTCCGTCCCGACACCGGCCGGATCACCACCTACCGCTCCCCCGGCGGTGGCGGCATCCGGCTGGACGGCGGTACGACGTACACCGGCGCCGAGATCTCGGCCCACTTCGACTCCATGCTGGCCAAGCTCACCTGTCGCGGGCGCACTTTCGAGATGGCCGTGCAGAAGGCCCGTCGTGCGGTCGATGAGTTCCGGATCCGTGGCGTCGCCACCAACATCGCGTTCCTGCGCGCCGTGCTCGACGAGCCCGACTTCCTGGCCGGCCGGGTGACCACGAGCTTCATCGAGGAGCACCCCGGGCTGGTGAAGGCGCGGCCGACCGCGGACCGCGGCACGAGGCTGCTCACCTGGCTCGCCGAGGTGACGGTGAACAAGCCCCACGGGGAGGCGCCGGCGTCGGTGTCGCCGGTGCACAAGCTGCCCGAGGTCGACCTCTCGGTACCCGCCCCTGACGGCTCCCGCCAGCGACTGCTCACCCTGGGGCCGGAAGGCTTCGCTCGTGCGCTGCGGGAACAGACCCAGGTCGGGGTCACCGACACCACCTTCCGCGACGCCCACCAGTCGCTGCTGGCCACCCGGGTGCGCACCCGCGACCTGCTGGCGGTGGCGGGTCACGAGGCGCGGCTGCTCCCGGAGCTGCTCAGCGTCGAGGCGTGGGGCGGTGCGACCTACGACGTGGCGCTGCGGTTCCTGCACGAGGACCCCTGGGACCGGCTCGCGAAGCTGCGCCAGTCGGTGCCGAACCTGTGCCTGCAGATGCTGCTGCGCGGGCGCAACACGGTCGGCTACACGCCGTACCCCACTGCGGTCACCAACGCCTTCGTGCACGAGGCCGCGGAGACGGGCATCGACATCTTCCGGATCTTCGACGCCCTCAACGACGTCGAGCAGATGCGGCCGGCGATCGAGGCGGTGCGCGAGACCGGGACGACCGTTGCCGAGGTGGCGCTGTGCTACACCGGCGACCTGAGCAGCCCGGACGAGACGCTGTACACCCTCGACTACTACCTGAAGCTGGCCGAGCGGATCGTCGAGGCCGGCGCCCACGTGCTGGCGATCAAGGACATGGCGGGGCTGCTGCGTGCCCCTGCCGCCCGCACCCTGGTGACGGCCCTGCGTTCGGAGTTCGACCTGCCCGTGCACCTGCACACCCACGACACCCCCGGCGGCCAGCTCGCCACCCTGCTCGCGGCGATCGACGCCGGGGTGGACGCGGTCGACGCGGCCAGTGCCTCGATGGCCGGTACGACGTCACAGCCGGCGATGTCCGCCCTGGTCGCGGCCACCGACCACTCCGAGCGAGAGACCGGGCTCGACCTCGACGCCGTCTGCTCGCTCGAGCCCTACTGGGAGGCAACCCGGCGCGTCTACGCACCGTTCGAGTCCGGGCTGGCCGCACCCACCGGTCGCGTCTACACCCACGAGATCCCCGGCGGACAGCTCTCCAACCTGCGCCAGCAGGCGATCGCGCTGGGTCTCGGCGAGAAGTTCGAGCAGATCGAGGACATGTACGCCGCCGCCAACGACATCCTCGGCAACGTGGTGAAGGTGACCCCGTCGTCCAAGGTCGTCGGCGATCTCGCACTGCATCTCGCGGCGGTCGGCGCCGACCCGCAGGAGTTCGAGGACAACCCACAGAAGTTCGACATCCCCGACTCGGTGGTCGGCTTCCTCTCCGGCGAGCTCGGCGACCCGCCCGGCGGCTGGCCCGAGCCGTTCCGCACCAAGGCCCTCGAGGGCCGCACCTGGAAGCAGCCGGTCGGCGAGCTCACGCCCGAGCAGACCGAGGGACTCGAGGGGACCAGCCGCCGCCAGACCCTCAACGAGCTGCTGTTCCCGGGTCCGACCAAGACCTACACCGAGGGACTGGCCAGCTACGGAGACGTGTCCGTGCTGGACACCAGCGACTACCTCTACGGCCTGCAGTCGGGGGAGGAGCACGTGGTGGAGATCGAGGAGGGCAAGCGTCTGATCCTCGGTCTGCAGGCGATCAGCGAGCCCGACGAGCGCGGCTTCCGCTCGGTGATGTGCACCATCAACGGCCAGCTCCGCCCGATCAACGTGCGTGACGAGTCCGTGGAGTCCGAGGTCGCCGCCCAGGAGAAGGCCGACCCGAAGGACGCCAACCAGGTCCCGGCACCCTTCGACGGTGTGGTCACCCTCCAGGTCGAGGAGGGTGCGTCGGTCGAGGCCGGGGCCGTGGTCGCGACGATCGAGGCGATGAAGATGGAAGCCTCGATCACCGCCCCCAAGGCCGGAAAGGTCGACCGGCTGGCGTTCAGCGGCACCCAGCAGGTCGAGGGCGGGGACCTGGTGCTGGTGCTCGGCTGAGGTTCGGCCGGCGACGCGGGAGCGGCGCTCAGCTCGGACCAGCGACACGCCGCCCGCGTCCCTGCACACTGGGGTTGCAGGCGAACTGCATCGTCCCCGTGGTGCAGCGGAAGGGAGCACACATCGTGGTCATCGTCCTGGGAGTGGTGGGGAGCACTGTTCCTCGGCGTGCCCGTGGCCGGGACCGGTGGGGTAGAACGGTCAGATGACAAACCGCCGCCGACCCCGGTGGTCCGAGCTGCAGCAGGTCCTGGGTCCCGCACGCGTCCCGCTCCACGCCACCGAGCGACGGTTGGCCCGGGCGGCCTCCATCCCAGACCTGCGCCGGCTGGCCCGGCGGCGCGCCCCGCGCGCCGTCTTCGACTACACCGACGGCGCCGCCGGTGAGGAGCTGAGCCTGTCTCGTTCTCGGGCGGCCTACTCCCGCGTGGAGTTCTCACCACGCGTCCTGCAGGACGTCTCCACAGTGGACACGTCCACGACGATTCTCGGCATGCCGTCGGCGGCGCCGTGGGCCTTCGCCCCCACCGGGTTCACCCGGATGATGCACACCGAGGGGGAACCTGCGGTCGCCCGTGCAGCGGCTCGCACAGGTGTTCCCTACGCCCTGTCCACGATGGGCACGACGTCGATCGAACAGCTTGCCGCCGCCGCTCCCGACGCCCGTCGATGGTTCCAGCTCTACCTCTGGCGTGACCGTGAGGCGAGCCGCGACCTCGTCGAGCGGGCACACGCCGCGGGTTACGAGGCGCTCGTGCTCACCGTCGACACACCGGTGGCCGGCCCCCGTCTGCGCGACGTGCGCAACGGGCTGACGATCCCGCCCACGCTCTCGCTGCGGACCTTCGCGGAGGGCTCGCTGCACCCGTCCTGGTGGTTCGACCTGCTCACCACCGAGCCGCTCGAGTTCGCCTCGCTGCACCGCTTCGAGGGAACCGTTGCCGAGCTGGTCGGCACGATGTTCGATCCCACGGCCTCCATGGCCGACCTGGCCTGGTTGCGCGAGGCGTGGGACGGTCCCCTCGTGGTCAAGGGCATCCAGACGGTCGACGACGCGCGGGCGGTGGTCGACGCCGGTGCCGACGCGCTGGTCGTGTCCAACCACGGAGGACGCCAGCTCGACCGGGCACCGGTCCCGCTGGAGGTGCTGCCCTCGGTCGTGGACGCCGTCGGCGACCGGGCGGAGGTGTACGTCGACGGCGGCATCCTCTCCGGGGGCGACATCGTCGCCGCCGTCGCCCTCGGGGCCCGGGCCGCTCTGGTCGGGCGGGCCTACCTCTACGGGCTGATGGCCGGAGGCGAGCGCGGGGTGCAGCGGGCCGCCGACATCCTCCAGCAGGAGGTCGCCTCGACCCTCGCCCTGCTCGGCGTCCCGTGCGTCAGGGACCTCCGTCCTCAGCATGTACGTCTGCGTCCTGGCTGAGGTAGTTTCCGACGATGGAGCTCATCGAGTTCATCCCCACACGCGAGCAGTACGCCTACACCTTCGGTGGCGTCGCGCCCCAGATGAGGATCAAGCCCGGCACCGCGCTGCGCCTGTGGTCCGACGACGCGTTCGGCGGTGCGCTACGCACCGTGGATGACCTCTCCAGCGCGAAGGTCGACCTGCGGTTCGTCAACCCGCAGACCGGTCCGTTCCACGTCGAGGGCGCCGAGCCCGGCGACACCCTCGTGCTCCACCTCGTCGACCTCGTGCCGGCTCGCGACTGGGCCGCCTCGGCTGCGATCCCGTTCTTCGGCGGGATGACCGGCACCGACCGCACGGTCACCCTCCAGGAGGCGCTTCCGGACACGACCTGGATCTACGAGCTCGACCGCGACCGCAACACCGTCTCCTTCGCCGCCCGGCACAGCGATCACCGCGTCGAGCTCCCGGTGGAGCCGATGCTCGGCACCGTGGGGGTCGCGCCTGCCGGGGGCGAGGTGCGCTCCTCGCTGGTGCCGGACCGGTTCGGCGGCAACATGGACAGCCCGGAGATGCGCGCCGGCGCCACGGCGTACCTCGGGGTCAATGTCGAGGGGGCGATGTTCTCGGTCGGCGACGGGCACTACCGCCAAGGTGAGGGCGAGGCCTGCGGCACCGCCGTGGAGGGGGCGATGACCACCACCCTGATCGTCGACCTCGTGAAGGGCAACGCCCCGGGCTGGCCGCGGATCGAGACCGACACCCATCTCATGGCGATCGGTTCGAGCCGGCCGATGGAGGACTCCTGGCGCATCGGCAACGCCGAGCTCGTGCACTGGGTCAGCGCGCTGTGCGGCCTGCACGTGATGGACGCCTACCAGCTGTGCTCCCAGATCGCGCAGGTCCCGGTCGCCAACGTCGTCGACGCCAACTACAGCGTGGTGGTCAAGGCGGCCAAGCGGCTGCTCCCCCCCGCGGAGGCCTTCGGTGGCATCCACGCCGAGCTGCGCGCTCGGGCCCGTTCGCTCGGGACACTCTGACCGGCACCACCCACCACGAGAGGCAGCACTGATGGATCTACAGCTCAACGGAACCCGTGTCCTGGTCACCGGCGGCACCCGCGGCATCGGCCGGGCGGTGGTCGAGGCCTTCCTCGACGAGGGAGCGGCGGTGGCCTTCTGTGCCCGCAGGTCCGAGGAGGTGGCGACGGCCCAGGAGGTGCTGGGCGAGCGCGGCAACGTCTCCGGCTCCACGGTCGACGTCGCCGACGCGGAGGCGCTGGCCGCCTGGGTGGGCCAGGCGGCCGACTCCCTGGGCGGCCTCGACGTCGTGGTGGCCAACGTCAGCGCGCTGGCGATCCCGGACACCGACGAGAACTGGGAGCTCAGCCTCAACGTCGACGTGATGCACACGGTCCGGCTGGTCAAGGCGGCGATGCCGCACCTGGAGCAGAGCGAGGCGGCCTCGATCATCGCGATCTCAAGCGTGTCCGGACGTGAGTCCGACTTCGCCTCCGGCCCCTACGGTACGGCGAAGACCGCGATCATCGGCTACATCCACGGCCTCGCGATGCAGCTGGCGCCGCGGGGGATCCGCGCCAACACCGTCTCGCCCGGCAACACCTACTTCGAGGGCGGCGTCTGGGAGTCCATCGAGGGCGGCGACCCGGACTTCTTCAGGACCGCGGTCGAGCTCAACCCCACGGGTCACATGGGCACGCCGCAGGAGATCGCAGCCCCGGTGGTGTTCCTCGCCAGCCCTGTCGCGGGCCGGATCAGCGGCACCAACCTCGTCGTCGACGGTGCCCTGACGCGCGGGATCCAGCTGTAGGGTCCGTGCTGCCTCCCCCGGTCCGAGAAGTCCGGGCCGGTGGTGCACCATTGCCAGATGAGGATCATGCAGCCGGGGCATGTCCGGTGGCTCCTGGCGCGGCTCGTCCTCTACGCGCTGGCCTTCACCTCGATGTTCGTCCTCGTCTACGTGCTCACGGTCCGCACGCTCGAGGGGCGACTGCTCGGGGATGCCGCACTCCGGGGTGCCCTGTTGACCAACTCGCGCCTCGCCGGCACCACCGAACGCGTGCTCAACGCGGTGTCGGTGGCGTCGTTGCTCGCAGCCGTGGCACTGATTGCCGTCATAGCGCTGGTCCGACTGGCGCGGCTGCCCGGGTTGGCCGCGATCGCGATCCTGGTGGGGTCGAATGTCTCCACCCTGCTCCTGAAGAACTACCTCCTGGTCAGACCTGACCTCGAGACCCAGGAGATCACGCCCGCCACCTTGAACAGCTTGCCCAGCGGACACGCCACCGCCGCGTTCTCCGCGGTCGTCGCACTGATCTTCGTCCTCCCTCGCCGGTGGCGCCTCACGACCGCGGTGTTCGGCGCGGCGTACGCCACGATCACGGGGCTCGCAGCCATGTCAGCGGGTTGGCACCGAGCCGGCGACTCGATTGCAGCGTTCCTGCTGGTCGGAGCCTGGAGCATGATCGCCGCGTCAGTCCTGGTGGTCCTGGCCGTTTCCCCCTCGACATTGCCGGAGTCGTCGACCGCGGGTGAGACACCCCGACAGCGCTGGCTCGAGGCGGCGGCGGTCGGCTGCCTGGCTCTGGGATTGACTCTCGGCCTCGCACTGACCGCGATCCCTTCCTTGCGGGACACCGCGGTGGGTTCGGTGGCGGCATTCCTGGCTGGGGGACTCCTGATCGCAGGAACCTCGGCCGCTGTCGTGATCGCGGTGCTCGGCGTGCTCCACCTGACTGATCAACTCCCGCCCCCCAGGGATGCCAACCGAGGTGAGGTCGACCTCTGACTCCACGCGGTCAAGGACGGGCACCGACGCCGCTGGCGGCGAGGTGTGTGGTTGGGCAGGTGTGTGGTTGGGGCGGCGATCACACAGTCCGGCGAGGAAGTGTGAACACGAACTTGCTGCCCCTGCCCTCGGGGCCATCATGGACGCGGATCTGTCCATGGTGACGCTCGACCACGCGACGGCAGATCGCGAGCCCGATCCCGGTCCCCGAGTAGTCGGCCGGGGCGGCGCGATGGAAGTTGTCGAAGATCCTGTCCCGGTGGTCCGAAGGAATGCCGATGCCGTTGTCCGTCATGGTGACCTCGAGCATTGCGCCCTGGACCTCAGCAGTCATCCCGATCCGGGGTCGCACTCCTGGGGCCACGTACTTCACGGCGTTGGAGATGAGGTTGTCGACGAGCTGGCGCACCAACGCCCGATCGGCCTGAACGCGCATGCGGGGCTGGATGTCGATGATGGGCTGTGCGCTGTGCTCGCGTCGTAGTTGAGCAGTCTGCTCAGCGAGGTCACTCAGGTCCAGCTCTTGAAGGTCGAGCGGTCGATCACGAGCCACGGTGTAGGAGAGCAGGTCCTCGATGAAGAGACGCATCTGCGCGGCGCCTCCCTGGATCCGCGCCACCATCTCGATGCCGTGGACCGGATCCACCGGTCCCTCCGAGAAGGCATCGACAAGCATGTCGGCCCACCCGCTGACCACACCCAACGGGTTGAACAGGTCGTGTGCGATGACGCCGGCGAAGGATGCGAGATTGTCGCGGTCCTGCCGGTCAACGGTGACGTCCCGGAAGGTGACCACTGCCCGATACGGCTCGCTGGCGACGAGACCTGGCAACGGCGTGGCCGTCATCTCCAGGATCCGGCGCCCGACCCCGTCAGGACTCTGGATCCAGTAGTCCTCGGCCACCACCTTGTCACCCGCGAGCGCTCGCACGAACGGGAGCCCTTGATGGGGAACGGGACTTCCCTCCGCGGAGAACAACGCCGTCTCTGCGGCCTCGTGGGTGGTGGTCCCGGTCTCGTGATCACCCCGGATCGCCGACGTGTCGGACCCCGCGTGGCCCAGAATCCTGCGCGCGGCAGGATTTCGGACGAGTGCACGGCCGTCGGCCCGCACGACCTCGACGCCTTCCTGCATGCTCTGGAGCACCGTGCCGAGCAGCCTGGCCCGTTCCGCCTCAGCCTCCTCCGAGGCCGTGGCTCGAATGGTTGCCTCGATCCGCTCGGAGATGCTGAATCCGAGAGTCACCGCCGTGATCGACAGCACGATGAGAAACAGCTGGGCAAGCATCGCGCTCAACCGCGGATCGCTGATGGACACGAACGCACCCCGGTCGCCGAGGGTGAAGAGCACTGCGAGGGTTCCGGAGACCAACGCGTGCAGGCTCGAGGATGCAGGCGTGAGCCGTACCGCGGCCCACACCGTTGCGAGCATCAGCAGGAACGTGCTCGGGACCTCGGAGGAACGCGCAAACACCGCGAAGTACAGGACGGCCGTCACGAGGGCGATCAGGCCGGCCTCAGCGCCACCGGAGACCCCGGGAGCGAGCAGCACTGCCCGCACGCGACGGATCAGGTTCCTCGGTGAGCTGCTCATGACCAGGCTGGGCGCCACCTGAAGCGCCACCGAGGCGACGGCCACCATCCAGGCGAAGTTGCGGGTCCACACCACCGCCAGGTCGACCAGCTCACCGGGCGGGACCAGGCCCAGACCGGTCCAGCGAACCACGGAGGCAGCTGCTGAGGCCGCAGCGCACGCAAGCAGGAAAGGGCCCACGTCCGCCACACGGGCAAATGCCCGCGTGCCTCCACTACCCCAGAGGCTGGGAGCCAGCCTTCGCATGGTGGTGACGTAGACAAGTGGCTGGACGACGGCGAGTGCTCCACCCATGAGTGCCTCGGCGAGGGTCCCCTGCGTGGCCACGATGGCCAGCGCGGTGACCAGCGCCAGGCCAGTCAGGTCGACGGGCAGGGTACGCCGGCTGCCGCTGGCGAGCCAGATGATGCCGACACCCGATGCCGGCCACACCAGGCTGAGCCCCCCGGACTCCAGAAAGGTGGCGCGCCCGATCCACGCGGCAACGAGGAGGACGATCGAGAACATCGCCACGCGAACCACATCAGATCTGCGGCCCGTCGTACCCGACACGTCCGACACCGGATGTGAAATGTCTGGGGCAGGCATGCGGCCAGTATGCGCAGAGGACCGGCGCCAACCGCGGCTCCGACGCACGCGCAGGCTCACACTCAGGTGTGCTTCAAGCCTTGGGGTTCTTCCTGGCGCCCCGGGTCGCGCGGGTCCGGGAACGAAGCGATCCGTGTCGCGGTAGGGGCGCAGTTCTGCTCGTTGTAGTGACACGCCATGCACAACGGGGCCATCGGCAGCGTGGCGAGCCGACTGGCGGGAAGCGGCTGGGCGCACGTGACGCACACGCCGTACCGGCCCTCCTCCATGCGTGCCAGCGCGGCATCGATCTCGCGAAGCGTCGCGCTCGCTGCGATGCGGAGAGCCTCGTTCACGCTGGCGTGCCGGCGATCGCCCGGAGGCTCCGCTGCCAGGGCAGCCAACTGCTCGACGCGGAACCGACGATCGTCGTGGAGGCGGCGCCAGAGCTCGAAGTGATGCTCGGCCAGACCGGCGACGTCGTGCGGTGACATGGTCGACATGTGGCCAACTCCTCGCGCTGGGTTGTTCCCTTGGGCTCCAGGTGTCGCTACCAGCGGTCACCGTTCTGGCCGCTGCACGGGTTTCGTCCGTGTTCCGCTCGGTGGGCGGTGCACCCATCATCTGCCGCGCCGGGGCGAACCCACAGTGCTGCGCTCGGCCGACCTTGCCCGGGCTTCCTTGCCGACGCTCGGCAACGAGCTGGGAGCGGAATCCTGGACCAACGGGGGCACACTGGGGACATGGCCAGTGCCCGAGATGCCGAGAGACCCGTAGCGTCGGCCGGCTCCACCGTCGCGCTGGCGGTCTTCGAAAGGATGTCGACCCGGATCACCCGAGGTGGTGACCAGCTGAACGAAGCCGACTTCGAGGACATCCGCAGAGCAGGGTTCGAGGCCGCGGCGCAAGGCTTGTCGGCACGGGCCGCCGTCGATCTGTACCTGGCTTCTGCGGCACAGGCCTGGAGTTCCGTGCCGCCCAGACGTCACCAGGATGCCCAGTCCGCGGCCCAGAGGCTGCTGGACGGGATCCGAGCGGCTGTCCCCGTGCTCGTCGAGGGCTACCAGAACGCCGGGCGGCAGCTGATCCGGCAGGAGGAGACAGCACGTCGCGAGTTCATCGACGACCTGCTGCGTGGTGACTCAGACGCGGCCAGGATCGTCCAGCGCGCCGAGCCCTTCGGGATCGACCTCACCGCGTCGCACCAGATCGTGCTCGCTGCCCCCCGGAGCGACGCCTCGGTGGACGACCGCGACGAAACCTCCCTCGAACGCGAGGTCATCGAGAGATACGGCGACCGTGACGTCCTGGTCACCAAGAAGGGTGGCTACCTGATCGCCCTGGTCCCGGCAGGTCCGGGCTCCTCGGATGTCGACGAGCCTGCGCGACTTCTGCACGCGGCGCTGAGCAGGTCCAGGAAGCGGAAGCCATGGCGTGTCGCCGTGGGACGACCGTACCCGGGAGCCTACGGCGTCGCCCGGTCCTATGAGGAAGCCCGCGAAGGGATCACCTTCGCCGAGCGGCTGCACCCCGACAACGACCTGGTGCCAACGCGCGATCTGCTCATCTATCGCGTGCTCGCGCGAGATACGGTCGCGCTCGCTGACCTCGTCGAGACTGTGCTGACACCACTGACCCGGGCTCGAGGCGGCGCCGGCCCGCTGGTCGACACCCTCGAGGCCTACTTCGACTCAGGTGACGTGGCCACTCAGGCTGCGCGCCGCCTTCATGTGTCCGTCCGAACGGTCAGCTACCGCCTGGCCAAGATTGCCGACCTCACCGGCTACGACGCGACGATCCCCGCTCAGCGACTGACGCTGCAGGCATCCGTGGTGGGTGCACGACTGCTGCCCTGGAGGGGAGCGGCCTCCTCCACGGGCTGACCTGCTGGCGCGCCCTCAGGAGGTGAAGGTCAGCTTGACCCTGGCCTTGCCCTGCCTGCGCACCGAGAGTGTGCCGTGCTCGAACCGCGCCTGGATGCGCTTGCCGAGGCGCTGCGGCCCGGTCATCGGGAAGCCCAGCCTCGAGCTCGCAGCGCCCCGTCGAGCGTAGGCCCTGAGCACCCTGCCGTAGAGCTCGTGGGCGCCGACGCCGTACTTGGCGTAGATCCGGCCCTTCTGGAAATGCCGCGCACGACCGCCGGCGACGGAGTACTCGGCGGCCTGCGGTCCGCCGAGCACGGACCCGTAGCCACCGAGGGCTCGCCAGCGCACGGTGATCGCGGTGTCCCTGGCCGGCGTCGGGTTCTGGGTTGTCGGTGCCGGAGGCGGTGCGGGGGCTGGGGCGGGGGCTGGGGCGGGGGCTGGGGCAGGGCCGGGGGCTGGGGCGGGAACCGGAGTGGTGGCACCGGTCCCGAAGCGGAACCAGTGCGACCGCAGCCCGAACTTCGAACGGAACGTCGCCCCGCTGATCACGACGTTGGCCTTGCTCCCGTCGAGGGTCATCTGCTCGATCCGGCCGTACCAGTCGCCGTTGCCGTCTCGGCGGGTGACCACCACCCGCTGCAGCGTGCCCAGGGACGGCCACGCCTTCTGGATCGCGGCTCGCGTGACCGTCGCGGTCCAGGTGTGCATCGGGTTGCCGCTGTGGCCGTCGTACTGGTCGGCCTTGGCCACGAGGTAGGGCCTGCTGCCTGCCGACAGCCAGCCGCCGCTGCTCGAGCCGAACTGGGTGAAGGCCGGCGTGCCCTGGTAGTTCAGGACCTGTTGGGCGGTCGCGTCGACCGCCGCGTTGCTGCGCGAGTCCTCGCTCGCCGTTCCGCCGTAGACCTGGCAGGACGTCGTGTCGCAGGTCTGGTAGTGGCGGGTGAGGTGCTCCTCGCGCTCCCAGGCGCCGTAGGTGCGTGCCGCAACGGCCTGCGCCTGGACGGCAGCGGGCTGCCACGAGGCCGGCATCTCGCGCGGCACCACACCCTTGATGTAGTCGTCCATGCCCAGCACGTTCACGGTGTCGTTGCTGGCCAGCCGGACGGCGCCGCGGTAGTTGCGGGTCGTGCCGGCGATACGCAGCACCACCACACCGCCGCGGTAGAACTCCCCCTGGCCGCTGAGCGCCTGGCCACCCGGCAGGTAGGTGCGCCAAGCGCCGTCGTCGTAGTCGAGCACGGTCCTGCCCCCGACCGTGCGCAGCCGCCAGGTCCTGATCCCGGCGGTGGCCGGAAGGGCGTACGTCGCACCGTTGCTCGTGTCCCGGATGCGCAGCCCGCTGGCGGGCAGCACCTGCACGTCGTTGTCCGTGTCGGCCGTGAGCAGCACCCGGATCGTGCCGCTGGTCGTCCCCAGGGTCGTTCCCGGGTAGTAGTAGGCCAGGATCTGGCGGTGGTTGAGCCCCTGCTTGGCGGCCCCCTGGGCGCCGTACTGCGACATTCCGTGGCCATGGCCGTAGCCGTGCCCGGTGAGCTTGAGCTTGCCGTCCGCGGGCACCGCATAGCTCTGGTTGACCGCGCGCGAGGCGGCGGCGGGACCGGGGAGCAGGGCCGCGACGACGGCAGCGGTGAGTACGCCGACTCCGGCGGCGGTGGCGCGCAGGCGCCAGGGAGAGCGGGACATCTGTGACCCCAGTGACCTGTGGGAAGAAAATGAACTCGCTCAGTATGGCCCGCAATTAAAGCGAAATGCCCGCCTTTTCGGATAACGACAAGAATGCATACCGAATTACATCCGTGTGATTTATCTGCATCATTTATCGGTGGGGGAATGGTGCAGGCGACGAGCCGCCTCGGCCACGGAGCCGCTCATCGACGGGTAGACGGTGAACGCGTGCGCGAGCTGGTCGACGGTCAGCGACTCGGCCACGGCGATCGAGATCGGGTGCACGAGCTCACTGGCCCGGGGGCCGACCACCACTCCCCCGACGATGATCCCGGTCCCCGGGCGGCAGAAGAGCTTCACGAAGCCGTCGCGCACGCCCTGCATCTTGGCCCGCGGGTTGCCGGCCAGGTCCAGCCGGACGGTCTCGGCCTCGATCTGGCCCTCGTCGACGGCCTGCTGCGACCACCCGACGGTGGCGATCTCCGGGGCGGTGAAGACGTTGGAGGAGACGAGCTTGAGGTCCAGCGGCGCGACAGCGTCACCCAGGAAGTGCCACATGGCGATCCGACCCTGCATGGCGGCCACGCTGGCGAGCATCAGGACGCCGGTGCAGTCGCCCGCGGCGTACACCCCACGGGCCGTCGTGCGCGAGACCCGGTCGACCCTGACGAAGCCGCCGTCGTCGACCGCGACACCGGCCTCCTCGAGCCCGAGGTCGGCGGTCTTGGGCACCGACCCGAGCGCGAGCAGGCAGTGCGACCCGGTGACCGTGCGCCCGTCGGTGAGCGCCACGGTGATCCCGTCGCCGTCGCGCGTGACCGACTCCATCCGCGACTTGGAGAGCACCTGCATGCCACGCCGGGTGAGCACGTCCTCCAGGACCGTCGCCGCGTCAGCATCCTCTCCGGGAAGCACCCGGTCGCGCGAGGAGACCAGCACGACCTCGACCCCAAGGGCCATGTAGGCGCTCGCGAACTCCGCGCCGGTGACACCGGAGCCGACCACCACCAGCCTCTCCGGGGTCTCAGTGAGGTCATAGACCTGCTCCCAGGTGAGAATCCGCTCACCGTCGGGCTCAGCCGCCGGCAGCGTGCGAGGCGCCGCTCCGGTGGCCACCAGCACCGCGTCCGTCTCGATGGAGCGGGTGGTTCCGTCAGCCAGCTCGACCACCACCGTGCCGACACCGTCGAGACGACCCCGCCCCTGGACGACCTCCACGCCCTCGCGCTCGAGACGACGGCCGATGTCCGCAGACTGGTCGGCCGCGAGCCGCTTCACCCGCTCGTTGACCCGGGCCAGGTCGACGGCGACCTGGTGGGCGGCGTCGCCCTGGTGGTCCTCGAAGCTGATCCCGAGCTCGGGCGCTCCGGCGAGCTCGGTCATCAGCTCCGAGGTCGCGATCAGGGTCTTGCTCGGCACGCAGTCGGTCACCACCGCCGATCCGCCCAGGCCGTCGCTGTCGACCACAGTCACCTGCGCGCCGAGCTGGGCGGCCACCAGCGCCGCCTCGTAGCCGCCCGGTCCCCCGCCCACGATCACGACGCGGTTCGCGGGCCCGAAATGTGGTGTCGTCATGCGCTCATTGTGTCGCACGTCCCACGGTCCGACGCGGCCCCTTAGTGTTGCGCTCGTGACCCTCTACGCCGCCTACGGGACGAACCTCGATCCCGCCCGGATGGGCGAGCGCTGTCCACACTCTCCCCTGCGCGAGACGGGCTGGCTGACCGGTTGGCGACTCACCTTCGGGGGCGAGGACCACGGCTGGGACGGTGCTCTCGCCACGATCGTGCAGGACCCCTTCGAACAGGTCTTCGTCGCGGTCTACGACGTCACCGACGAGGACGTCGCCGCGCTGGACGGCTGGGAGTCCGCGGACACCGGGCTGTTCCGCAAGACCAAGGTCCGGGTCTCGACCATGAACGAGGAGTCGGTGGCCTGGGTCTACGTCCTCGACGCGTTCGAGGGTGGACTCCCCTCGGCGACCTACCTGGGCACCCTCGCCGACGCCGCGGAGGCCGCCGACGCACCCGCCGACTACGTCGCCGCCCTCCGCGCCCGCCCCTGCCGCTCCAACTTCGGAGGATGACCGTGACCCAGAGTGAGACCCAGAGCAGGACCCAGGCCCAGACCTACAGCGAGGCCGCTACCGAGGCCGCCCGCGTGCTGGCCGAGAAGACCGGCGTTGAACGCCACGACCTGGCCCTGGTGATGGGCTCGGGGTGGTTGCCCGCGGTGGACGCGCTGGGGGAAGCCACCGCCGAGATCAGCAGCACCGACCTCCCGGGGTTCGCCCCGCCTGCGGTCGAGGGGCACGCAGGCCGGATCCGTTCGGTCCGGGCCGGCGAGAAGAACCTCCTCGTCTTCCTGGGCCGCACCCACTTCTACGAGGGCCTCGGCGTTCGTTCCGTGGTGCACGGCGTTCGCACCGCCGCCGCAGCCGGCTGCTCGGCCGTCGTGCTCACCAACGGCTGCGGCGGCCTCGACGAGAGCTGGTCCCCCGGCACACCCGTGCTGATCGCCGATCACATCAACCTGACCGCGACCTCGCCGATCGAGGGCGCGAACTTCATCGACCTCACAGACCTCTACAGCCCGCGGTTGCGCGAGCTGTGCCGGGAGGTCGACCCGAGCCTCGACGAGGGCGTCTACGTGCAGCTGCCGGGACCGCACTACGAGACCCCGGCCGAGATCGGGATGATCCGCGCCATCGGCGGCACCCTCGTCGGCATGAGTACGACGCTCGAGGCGATCGCCGCCCGCGAGGCCGGCATGGAGGTCCTCGGGATCAGCCTGGTCACCAACCTCGCGGCCGGGATCACCGGCGAACCGCTGAACCACGAAGAGGTCCTCGAGGCCGGTCGATCCGCGGCGACCCGGATGGGTGCCCTGCTCGGCAGCATCGTGCCGCACATCTGAGGGTCGGCACGCTGCGGGACAGCGTCGGTCTCGGCGGGATCTGACCAACCCCCGCGCCCCGATCCGTCCAGCGGCTGTTCACGACGTTGACACGCCGGGACCACCCCCGATATCGATGTCGGACACAGGATTCGGAAGGGCCCACATGAGCGACTCGGACAGCGACAACGAGAGCACCACCGGCGAGAACGACACCCTCGAGGACGAGACCGCGCAACCCGCGTCCGGTGACCGGGACGCGGGCTCGGCCGGGAAGGACGACAGCGAGGACGGGGAGCAGTCCGGGAAGGGTTTCGACCCGGGTGAGGAGCCCGATGACGAGACGAAGGAGGAGATCGAGGAGGAGCGTCAGGAGCGCCTCGATCCCGAGAACCGCCCGGACGACGCGGAGGTCGACAACACCCAGCGCGACTTCGACGTCGACCGTGGCAAGTTCACCGACTCCGAGGACTACGACGAGAACGAACCGGCTCCCTTCAGCGACCCCGAGGACCCGAACAACTCGGACGAGGACTCCGACGACTCCGACGACTCCGGGGCCAGCTGACACCTCGCCCGCTTGTCCGGACCGCTGCCCGGACCCTGCGGGAGCGGTTGTGCTGCCCCGGATAGGTTGGGCGCATGGCTATCACTGCTCTCGGGGACGCCCCCGCGCACACCGTCGGAGACCTGCCCGCCCTCGGCGAGCAGGCTCCCGACTTCACCCTCGTCGACGCCGACCTGAAGGAGTTCAGCCTCTCCGACCTCCCCGGTCGCAAGGTGCTCAGCATCTTTCCCAGCATCGGCACCGGTGTCTGCCAGGCGGGCCTCCGCAACTTCAACAAGGTGGCCGCTGGCCTCGAGGACACCACGGTCCTGAACATCTCGGTGGACCTGCCGTTCGCCGTCAGGGACTTCTGTGCCGCCGAGGGGATCGAGGGGGTCAAGGTCGGCTCAGCGTTCCGCTCGACCTTCGGTGACGACTACGGCGTGCGCCTGCTCGACTCGAAGTTCGAGGGCCTGCTCGCCCGTGCCGTCGTCGTCCTGGATTCGGACGGCAAGGTGATTCACACCCAGCTGGTGCCGTCGATCGGACAGGAGCCTGACTACGACGCGGCCGTCGCGGCTCTCGGTTAGACAGGGTTGGGGTCAGATCCTCGATGAAGCTGGCCGTGCACTGCGCGAACCTGAGCTGGGCCGGTGGGCCCTCGGCGCTCGGTCCCACCCTCGCCGCCCTCGCACGGACCGCCGACCAGGGCGGCCTCTCGTCGTTGACGATGATGGACCACTACTTCCAGATGGAGCATCTCGGCGGCCCGCCGGAACAGATGCTCGAGGGCTACACCTCCCTGGGCTTCCTGGCCGGCCAGACGACGGAGCTCGAGCTCGGGCTGCTGGTCACCGGCGTCACCTATCGACACCCCGGGTTGCTCGCCAAGATCGTGGCCACCCTCGACGTGCTCAGTGGCGGTCGCGCGATGCTCGGCCTCGGCGCCGCCTGGTATGACCGCGAGCACGCCGGCCTCGGGGTTCCCTTCCCCTCCACCTCAGAGCGGTTCGAGCGGGTGGAGGAGACCCTGAGGATCTGCGCGCAGATGTGGAGCGACGAGGACGGCGCCTTCGAGGGCCAGCACTACCGCCTGGCGGAGACCGTCTGCGTTCCACCGCCGATCCAGACCGGTGGCCCCCGGGTGCTGGTCGGTGGCAGTGGCGAGCGCAAGACGCTGCGCCTGGTCGCGCAGTACGCCGATGCCTGCAACCTGTTCGGTTTCGAGCCCGAGGAGATCGGCCGCAAGGTGGCCGTCCTCGACCAGCACTGCGCCGACGTCGGCCGCGACCCCACCGAGGTGGAGCGCACCGCCCTGGTGGGTGAGAACCCGTTCGAGGACGTCGACGCCTTCCTGCGCCGGATGGAGGCGTACGCCGCCCACGGCATCGAGCAGGTCTGGGTGATGCCGCCGGCCGACGACCCGGTCGGCCACGTCAGCCGCCTCTGCGAGGACATCCTCCCCCGCCTGCGCGAGCTCGGCTGAGCCGCATAACCTCAGGAACATGACCGAACGCCCCGACGCCGACCTGATCGACCGTGCACGCGCCTGGGCCGCCGAGGATCCCGACCCTGCAACCCGCTCCGAGCTGGAGGCGCTGGTCCACGCGGCGCAGAGCGGAGGCGACACCGCCGGGCTCGCGGACCGCTTCGCCGGGTCGCTCGAGTTCGGCACCGCCGGACTGCGCGGGGCGCTCGGTGCCGGCCCCAACCGGATGAACCGCGTGGTCGTCCTGCGAACGGCAGCCGGTCTGGCGGCGTACCTCCGCGAACACGGCGCCGGTCCGGGCGACTCGGTCGTGATCGGCTACGACGCCCGTCACAACTCCGAGGTGTTCGCCCGCGACACCGCCGAGGTGATGACGGGCGCCGGATTCTTGGCGTACACGCTTCCCCGACCACTGCCCACCCCGCTGCTCGCGTTCGCCATCCGGGACCTCGGCTGCGTCGCCGGCGTGATGGTGACCGCCAGCCACAACCCGCCCCAGGACAACGGCTACAAGGTCTATCTCGGCGACGGGAGCCAGATCGTCCCCCCGGCGGACGAGGAGATCGCCGCGCGGATCGAGGCCGTGGGCGAGGTCGCCGGCATCGCGCGCGGTGACGGCGGCGAGGTCCTCGGCGACGAGGTGCTGGACCGCTACCTCGAGACCGTGGTCGCCCTTGCGGGCGATGGTCCGCGCGACCTGACCATCGTCTACACGCCACTGCACGGTGTGGGCGGCTCCTCGGTGATCGCTGCGCTCGCGATGGCCGGTTTTGCCGAGCCGCACGTGGCGACCGCGCAGGCCGAGCCCGACCCGGACTTCCCGACGGTCGCCTTTCCGAACCCCGAGGAGCCCGGGGCGATGGACCTCGCGATGGAGCTCGCCCGCGAGGTCGGCGCCGACCTCGTCGTGGCCAACGACCCGGACGCCGACCGCTGCGCCGTCGCGGTGCCGGGAGGGCCGCACGGCTGGCAGATGCTGCGTGGCGACGAGGTCGGTGCGCTGCTCGCCCAACACCTGCTCGAGGTGCGCCGCCAAGGTGTCTACGCCACCTCGATCGTGTCCTCGTCGCTGCTGGGCAAGATGGCGGTCGCCGAGAAGCAGCTCTACGCCGAGACGCTCACCGGCTTCAAGTGGATCGGCCGCGTGGAGAACCTCGCCTTCGGCTACGAGGAGGCGCTCGGCTACTGCGTCGACCCGGAGCACGTGAAGGACAAGGACGGCGTCTCGGCGTTGATGATGGTCTGCGACATCGCCGCGCGGGCCAAGGCGGCGGGACGCTCGCTGCAGGACCTGCTCGACGACATCGCCCGAGCCCACGGGCTGCACGCGACGGACCAGTTCTCCGTGCGGATGGACGACCTCGCCGCGATCCCGGCCGTGGTCGACCGGCTACGCGATGCCCCACCGACCTCGCTCGGCGGGCTCGCCGTCGAGGGCGTCGACGACCTCTCCCTGGGCTCGGCGGGGCTGCCGCCGACCATCGGCCTGCGCTTCCGACTGGCAGACAACGGCCGGGTGGTGGTGCGCCCGTCCGGCACCGAGCCGAAGATCAAGTGCTACCTCGAGGTGGTCATCCCCGTCGAGCCTTCGGCAGTCTCAGGACCAGGTGATGGAGCAGTCGATGCAGCCCGGATCTCCGCCGTCGGGCGGCTCGACGCGATCCGGGGCGACCTGCAGGCAGCCGCCGGACTGTGACCACCGAACGCGCTAGTTGACGACCTTGGGCCCACGGAGCCCGGAGCGCTGGACCACCCGCTGGATCGCGAGGTCGCGCTCGTCGGGTCGCGCGACGTACCTGATCTCGCGCAGGCCCTGGTCCTGGGCCGCGGACTCGAAGGTGAAGTGGCCGAAGCCGAGCAGCCGGCCATGCAACGGCTTGACCACGGCGATGTCGAGGATCCGGCCCAGCGGCATCGTCGCGAGCGAGCGCGACAGCACCCCGTGCACGCGGAAGACCCTCATGTTGGTGACGACGAAGCAGTCCAGGTTGGCGGCCAGGGCCTGGTAGCCCCCCCACAGGAGCAGGCCGACGCCCACCGCGAGCGGCAACCAGGCGAGGTTGAGGTCGGAGAACAGGAACACCCCGAGCGAGACCAGCCCGAAGTAGCCGATCACCGTCGGCAGCACATAGACCACCCAGTGCTTGCGGACGATGTCCACGATGACCTCACCCTCCTCGCGCAGGAGGTGCCGGCCGATGTCGGGGTCGGTGAGGGTACGACGCAGCCAGCCCACGCCGAGTCGCCGACCTAGTCGCTGATCGACTTGAAGAAGCTGATGAAGCCGTCGAACAGCTTCACGAGCAGGTCCCAGAGACTGCTGAACGCTTCCTTGGCGCTGTCCCCGAACCCGGTGGGGTCCTGCACGAGCCAGAAGCCGAGGAACAGGATGACGAGAAGGCCCACGCCCTTCTTCAGTACGCCGTCCATCGCTTGCTCCTTGTGTCCGGGGGAAGGAATGCGAACGCCGAAACGCACGCACGACACCACTGTTCTACCAAATTCGAGACTCCATGGCGCTCAGGCGCGCTCGACCAGCCGCTGGCAGAGCATGATCGGCGCATGACCTCCGCACCGCATCAGCGCAGCCTCCACGCCGACGGGGGCGAGCTGCCGACGCTCGTCTTCGGCGACCCGGCCACACCCGACCCCGGACGAACCGTGCTGGCCGCGCACGGCATCACCGCCTCGTCGATGGCCTGGCCGGCCGTCGCCGGTGCGCTTCCGGCAGGCTGGTCACTGGTCGCGCCCGACCTACGCGGACGAGGGGCAGCCCGCGAGCTGCCCGGGCCGTTCGGACTCCGGCGCCACGCGGCAGATCTCTGCCGTGCGGCCGAGCAGCTCGACCCTGCGGGCTCCGGTCGACTGGTGCTGGCCGGTCACTCGATGGGCGCCTACGTGGCGCTGTTGGCCGTCAGCGACCGCCCTGACCTGTTCAGCCGGTTGGTGATGGTCGACGGCGGCGTCCCGCTTCCGGTGCCCGCAGGCGTGGATCCCGATGACGTGCTCGCGGCCACGCTCGGCCCCGCGCTGGAACGACTGGGCCGGACCTACGCCGACGTGGACGAGTACGTCGGGTTCTTCCAGCAGCACCCGGCACTGGGACCGCACTGGAGCGACGCCGTCGAGGCCTACGTCCGCTACGACGCGCTGGAGACCCCGGACGGGATCCGCTCGAGGGCCGTGGAGGAGGCGGTGCGCGCCGACGGCCGCGACCTGCTCGTCCTGGGCGACGTGATGGACGCGGCGCTCCGGGGCCTCGAGGTGACCACCGACCTGCTCTGGGCGCCGCGCGGGATGTTCGGCGACGAACCCGGGCTGCTGCCCGCTGCCGCGGTCGCGGCGTACGCCGAGCAGGTGGACCGGCTCAGTGTCGAGATGGTGCCCGGCGTGAACCACTACACGATCCTGTTCGACCCGGTCGCCGCAGCACGCGTCGCGGAGGTGCTGGTCGGCTGAGACGGGTTCAGGCGCCGGACCCGGCCTCGAGGCTCTCCAGCAGGAGGTCGGCCGCGGCATAGGGATCGCTGTCGCCGGCCACGACCTCGGCGGCCAGCTCGTCGAGAGCCGCGTTCTCGTGCACCCCTCGCCACTGCTCACGCAGCGCCGTCACTGCGATCGCCTCGATCTCGTCGCGTGCCCGTCGGAGCCGCCGCGCCTCCAGCTCGCCGCTCGCCGTGAGGTGCTCACGGTGGCGGTCGATCGCGGCCGCGACCTCGTCGATGCCCTCACCCTTGCTGGCGATGGTCTTCACGATCTCCGGCTTCCAGGCCCCCTCGGGGCGATCGGACAGCGCAAGCATGCCGCGCAGCTCGCGCCGGACCTGGTCGGCGCCGTCCCGGTCGGCCTTGTTGATCACGTAGAGGTCGCCGATCTCCAGGATGCCGGCCTTCGCCGCCTGGATGCCGTCCCCCATCCCCGGAGCGATCAGGACCATCGTGGTGTCGGCCATCGCGGCGATCTCCACCTCGCTCTGGCCCACACCGACGGTCTCGACCAGGATCACGTCACACCCGGCCGCGTCCAGGACGCGCAGGGCTTGGGGCGTGGACCACGAGAGCCCGCCGAGATGGCCACGGGAGGCCATCGACCTTATGTAGACATCCTGGTCGAGCGCGTGGTCCTGCATCCGCACCCGGTCGCCGAGCAACGCCCCTCCGGAGAAGGGTGACGACGGGTCCACCGCGAGTACGCCGACCCGCTTGTCCTGCTTGCGCAGGGCGGTCACCAGCGCCGCCGTCGAGGTCGACTTGCCGACGCCGGGTGGGCCGGTGAGGCCGACGACATGCGCCGTGCCGGCGTACGGCGCGAGGCCGGCCATCACCTCGCGCAGCAACGGCGAGGCGTCCTCCACCAGCGAGATCAGCCGCGCGACCGAACGGGCATCGCCCTGACGAGCCTTCTCGACGAGCTGGGGTACGTCCCCGGTCGACCGTCTGCCCACGCCTGCTCCTCGAATCCGGATAGTCCGAGTTGGTGAATGGTCAGGAGGCAGGCACCTTGACGACCAGGGCGTCACCCTGGCCACCGCCACCGCAGAGGGCGGCAACACCGGTGCCGCCGCCACGGCGCTTGAGCTCCAGGGCGAGGTGTAGCACGATCCGGGCGCCGGACATGCCGACCGGGTGACCCAGGGCGATGGCGCCGCCGTTGACGTTGACCTTCTCGTCGGGGATGCCGAGCTCGCGTGCCGAGGAGATCCCGACGGCCGCGAAGGCCTCGTTGAACTCCACCAGGTCGACGTCGTCGACGCTGACGCCCTCCTTCTCCAGCGCCTTGGCGGTCGCCGCGGCCGGCTGGAGCTGCAGCGTCGAGTCGGGTCCGGCGACCTGTCCGTGGGCACCGATCTCGGCGAGCCACTCCAGGCCGAGCTCCTCGGCCTTGGCCTTGCTCATCACCACGACCGCGCAGGCGCCGTCGGAGATCTGGGAGGACGAGCCGGCCGTGACCGTGCCTTCCTTGCTGAACGCGGGGCGCAGCTTGCCGAGGGACTCGGCGGTGGTGTCGCCGCGGACGCCCTCGTCCTGGTTGACCACGATCGGGTCACCCTTGCGCTGCGGGATCTCGACGGGCACCACCTCGTCGTCGAACAGGCCGTTCTTCCAGGCCTGCGCCGCCTTCTGGTGCGACTGGGCGGAGAACTCGTCCTGCTCCTCGCGGGTCAGGTTGGCTCCGGCGGCGTTGCACTCCTCGGTGAGCAGGCCCATCGCCTGCTGGGTGGTCTGGTCATAGAGCGCGTCGTAGGCCATCGAGTCGACCAGCGTGGCGTCGCCGAACTTGGTGCCCTCGCGGGACTTCAGCAGCAGGTGGGGAGCGTTGGTCATCGACTCCATGCCGCCGGCCACGACGATCTCGTGCTCACCCGCCCGGATCAGCTGGTCAGCCATCGCGATCGCGTTGATCCCCGACAGGCACACCTTGTTGATGGTGATCGAGGGCATCGACATCGGCAGGCCGGCTGCGACGCCCGCGGTCCGGGCGGCGTTCTGGCCGGCGCCTGCCTGGATGACATGTCCCATGATCAGGTAGTCGACCTGGTCACCGGACACACCGGCCTTCTCGAGCGCGCCCTTGATCGCGACACCGCCGAGCTCCGCGGCGGAGAGGCTCTTCAGGCCCCCGAGCAGGCGGCCGATCGGGGTGCGAGCCCCGGCGACGATGACGGATCCACCATTGGTCGATGACATGGGAGTGCCTCCTGTAGAGCAAATCTGAGTTCCTCCGACAGTACCCAGCAATGTCGCCGGGCAGGAGGGGGGTCCCGGCCCTGGCGGTGTCTGACCCGTCACACCACGTTGAGGGCGGGCGGCGCCTGGGAAAGGATGCACCCATGACTGCCCCCAGCTCTGGCCCCCTGGACATCCCCGCCCACCTGTTCACCCAGATCGACCACGTGGGCATCGCCGTACCCGACCTCGACGTCGCCACGGCGATGTACGGCGAGAAGTTCGGGATGAAGGTCGTTCACGAGGAGACCAACGAGGAGCAGGGCGTCCGCGAGGCGATGGTCGCAGTCGGTGACCCCTCGGACCCCCACGGGTCCTGCATCCAGCTGCTCGCACCGCTGAACGAGCAGTCCACGATCGCCAAGTTCCTGGACCGCTCAGGCCCCGGCCTGCAGCAGCTCGCCTTCCGTGTCACCGACGTCGAGCAGGTCTCGGCCATCCTGCGCGACCGCGGCCTCCGGCTGCTGTACGACGAGCCACGGCGCGGGACCGCCGGCTCGAGGATCAACTTCATCCACCCCAAGGACGCCGGTGGCGTGCTCGTCGAGCTCGTCGAGCCGGCCCGCACACCCCACTGACCCACGGCGCACGGACAGGCGTCAGCCCGGCCGGCCCAGCGGGTCGTCCCGGGGCGCGGTCGCTTCACGGTTCCCGGCTCCGGCAGGACTTCGGTCGGGGACCCAGATCACGAACGTGCTGCCCACCCCGACCTCGCTGGTCAGCACCAGCCGGCCGCTGTGCGCCTCGACGATCTGGCGCGCGATGGCCAGCCCGATCCCCGAGCCGGCATGCCCGGCCACGGGATCGGCCTGCTCCTGGTCGTGCCCCCGGCTGCTGAAGTAGCGGTCGAAGACCCGCTCCTGGTTCTCCTCCACGATCCCGGGACCCTCGTCACGCACCGCAAGCCAGGCCCAGCCCCGTCGGCTGCCCACCGCGACGGTGAGCGTGCTCGCCTCCGGGGAGAGACGCACGGCGTTGGAGAGCAGGTTCTCCAGCACCCGAGTGAGCGCCTGCTCGTCGGCCACCACGACCGGGCCACTCTCCAGGCGCAGGTTGAGCTTCAGCGAGCGTGCGTCACTGGCCATCCGCTGCTCCTCGACGGCGTTGCGAGCCAGCGCCGAGAGGTCCACCTCGGTCTCCTGGAAGGCTCCCGAGCGCTGCCGGGCGGTGGCGAGCAGGTCCTCGAGGATCCCGCCGATCCGCATCGTCGCCCTGCTCACCACGGCCGCGGACTGCCGCCGCTGCTCGAGGGTCGCGTCCTCGTTGCCGAGCACCGCGTCGACGTTGGTGCGCACCACCGCCACCGGGTTGCGCAGCTCGTGCGACACCTCGTCGACCAGGTGGCGCTGGGCCGAGAACGAGTCCTCCAGCCGTTGCAGCATGTCGTTGATGGTCTCCGCCAGGGTCCGCAGCTCGTCGTGCGGGCCGGTGGAAGCGATTCGCCGGGACAGGTCGCTCGCCGTGATCTCACGAGTGGTGGCCGTGATGGCACCGATGGGTCGCAGCACCCGGCCCGAGACCCACCAGCCGACTCCGAGGCTGACCAGGAACAGCACTCCGAGGGCCGCCCCCGAGTAGGTGCGCAGGGTGTCGAGAGTCCCCTGGTTCACCGCCCGCTGCATGCTGTCGATGTCCGCTGCCTCGAACTGCTCGCCTTCTTTGAGCACGTACTCGCCGTGCCGCTTGACCAGCTTCTTGATCGTCTGGCTCTCGAGTGGCTTCGCGTCGATCGTGTTGCTGACCGCGACGTACAACCCCGAGAGCAGCAGCGCCGAGATCACGAAGAGCAGAGCCGAGTAGGTGAACGCCAGCCGCATCCGCACCGTGTGCGCCCAGCCCGGCAGCCGTGGCGTCCACCGGGACCTGTCGGGCCGAGCCACCTCAGGCGCTGCCTTGATGGTGCAGGGCCTGGTCCCGCAACCGGTAGCCCCGGCCGATGACGGTCTCCAGCACGGGCTCCTCACGCTCGAGCGTGAGCTTGCGGCGCAGGGTGCCGACGGTGACCCGGACGGTCTGGGTGAACGGGTCGGCGTTCTCGTCCCAGACGTGCTCGAGCAGCTCCTCGGAGGAGACGACGTGCTCGGGACGGGTCATCAGGTAGCGGAGCACGGCGAACTCCTTGAGGGTGAGCGCCAGCTCCCGGTCGCCGCGGCGGGCCAGCTGCCGGGCGGTGTCCAGGGTCAGGTCCCCCCAGCGCAGCTCGGCTGAGGACGCGCTCACCTCTCGTCGGAGCAGCGCGCGAATGCGGGCGGTGAGCTCTCGCAGCGCGAACGGCTTGACCAGGTAGTCGTCGGCGCCGGAGTCCAGCCCCCGCACCCGGTCCGAGAGGCTGCCACGCGCCGTCAGCATCAGGATCCGGATCTCGGCGCCGGCGACGCACTCGACCTCGCCGGAGCGGACGCCCGACGCCAGCTCGAGCCCGTTGCCGTCGGGCAGCGTGATGTCGAGCAGGAGCAGGTCGTACGGCGTGACCGCCAGCTTGGCCTCGGCCTCGGCACGGGTCGCCGCGACATCGGCGGCGTAACCCTCTCGGGCCAGACCGATCTGCACGGCCCCGGCGAGGCCCTGCTCGTCCTCGACGATCAGCAGGCGCATGCCGCCACGGTAGCCGCGTGACGGTGAGTCGGCAGCCGCAGTGACTTTCGCTGGATTTTCGGTCTGCTTTTCGCTCGTTTTCTCCCCCCGCTGGTGAAGTGGAGGAACACCCGAGGAGCAGAGGACGCCTAGATGACCAGCACGCCGGAGGACTACTCGAGCGGGGCCCACGCCGAGGTCGACCAGAGCGCCGCCCTGCTGGAGCGGGCCCTGTTCGAGGTCAAGCGCGTGCTCGTGGGGCAGGACCTGATGGTGGAGCGGATGCTCGTGGGCCTGCTCGCACGCGGGCACCTCCTGCTCGAGGGAGTCCCGGGAGTGGCCAAGACACTCGCGGTGCGCACGCTCGCCGACGTGACAGGTGGCAGCTTCCACCGCTTGCAGTTCACCCCGGACCTGATGCCCGGAGACATCGTCGGCACCCGCGTCTGGCGTCCCTCGACGGAGAGCTTCGACATCGAGCTCGGTCCGGTCTTCGCCAACCTCGTGCTGGCCGACGAGATCAACCGCGCCCCGGCCAAGGTGCAGTCGGCCCTCCTCGAGGCGATGGCCGAGCGGCAGGTCAGTGTCGCTGGGCGCACCTACCAGCTCCCGGACCCCTTCCTGGTCCTCGCGACCCAGAACCCGATCGAGTCCGAGGGGGTCTACAACCTGCCCGAGGCCCAACGGGACCGGTTCCTGATGAAGGTGGACGTCGACTACCCGAACGCGGCCGAGGAGCTCGCCATCCTGCAGCGGATGAGCGTCGACCCGCCTCGGTCACGCGAGGTGCTGAGCACAGCGCAGGTGATCGCGCTGCAGCAGGCGGCCGACCGGGTGTTCGTGCACCACGCGGTGGCGCAGTACGCCGTGGCGCTGGTGATGGCGACCCGGGAGCCGGACCGTTACGGCGTCGACCCGATCGCGCCGCACGTCGAGTTCGGGGTCTCCCCACGCGGCACACTCGCCCTGGTGGCCTCCGCCCGTGCCCTGGCCCTGATGCGCGGACGCGACTACGTGCTGCCCCACGACATCTCCGACCTCGCGAGCGACGTGCTCTCCCACCGCCTGGTGCTCAGCTATGACGCGATCGCCGACGGGGTGGACGCACGCCAGGTGGTCGCCTACCTGCTCTCGGTCATCCCCGCTCCCCAGATCGCCCCGAACACCGCGCACGACACGTCCGGCGAGCGGGAGGAGGGAGCTGCGTGAGGTCGCTGGCCGAGTCCCGACGCGCCTTCGCGGCGCTCGAGCTCGCCGTGCGTCGACGGCTCGCGGGGACGCTGTACGGCGCCCACCAGGGACTCCGGCTCGGGCCCGGCAGCGACCCCGAGGAGGTCGTGCCCTACCGCCCGGGCGAGGACGACGTACGCCGGATCGACTGGAACGTGACCGCCCGCAGCACCGAACCCCACGTCTGGCGGACCCGCGCCGAGCATGAGGTCGAGACCTGGGTGCTGGTCGACGAGACCGCGAGCATGGACTTCGGGACAGTCGAGGTGGAGAAGAGCGAGCTCGCGGCCTGGATCACCGGGGCCGTGGGACTCCTCAGCGACCGACCCGGCAACCGCCTGGGGGTCGCACACCTCGGCAGCGACGGCGTCCGCTGGTCGCCACCCCTTTCCCCGCGCCGAGCGGCCGTGCGTGCCCTGTCCGGCCATCGGCCCACCAGTCACCCGCGCGGACGGACTGTTCCCCCGACACCCGTCCGTGCGGGCCTCGCAGGTGCCCTGTCGGACCTGGACGCGCGGCAGCGTCGGCGTGGTGCCCGGGTGGTGATCAGCGACTTCGTGGAGCCCGACGGACAGATCGAGCGTCCGTTCGCCTGGGAGGCCCCGCTGCGGCGGCTGGCCAGCCGGCACGACGTCCTCGTGGTGGAGGTCCTCGACCCCCGCGAGCTGGACCTGCCCGACGTCGGCCCCGTCGTACTGCTCGATCCCGAGACCGGGCACCGGTGCGAGGTCTGGACCTCGCTGCCCAAGCTGCGCGAGGGCTACGCCGCGGCAGCAGCCGCACATCGCGAGGCCGTCGCCGCGGCCGTGCGCGCGTCCGGGGCACAGCACGTCGTCCTCCGGACGGACCGCGACTGGGTGAGCGACCTGGTCCGCTTCGTCCGCCAGCCGCGCAACGGGGCCGTCCGCCATCGACCACCGAGGAGGGAACGATGACCCTGCTCTCCCCCGGATGGCTGCTGATGCTGGTCCCGGTTGCACTGCTGGCGCTGGCCTACCTGCTCCAGCAGCGACGGCGCAGCCGCTATGCGGTCAGGTTCGCCTCGCTGCCGATGCTGGAGCGCCTGATCCCACACCGCCCGGGCTGGCGACGCCACGCACCCGCCACCGCCCTGCTCTTCACCTTCGCCCTGCTGGGACTGGCGGCTGCCCGTCCTGAGATGGAGGTCCGGGTGCCCCGCGAGAACGCCACCGTGATCGTCGCCGTGGATGTCTCCACCTCGATGCAGGCCACCGACGTCGAGCCCAACCGGCTGGACGCCGCCGCGGCGGCCGCGACGCAGTTCGTGGAGGAGCTGCCCGAGGGTTTCAACGCCGGCGTGGTCACCTTCTCGGGACGTACGGCGGTCCGGGCAGCCCCGACCGACGACCGCGACGCGGTGGTCGCTGCCCTGCAGGGACTGACCCTCTCAGGCCGGACTGCCATCGGTGAGGGCGTGTTCACCTCCCTCGAACAGGTGGCGGCGATGGCCGTGCAGGCCGACGAGGACGACGTGCCGGCGCACGTCGTCCTGCTCTCCGACGGCACCAACACCACCGGGCGCACCCCGGAGGAGGCCGCGCGCGCAGCCCAGGCGGCCGGCATTCCGGTCTCGACCATCGCCTACGGGACCCCCGACGGCACGATCGAGAGCCAGGGCCGGGTGGTCGGCGTACCCGTCGACGAGGAGACCCTGGCCACGCTGGCCGAGGACAGCGACGGACGGGCCTACACCGCGCAGAGCAGCGACGAGCTCACCCAGGTCTACGCCGACATCCAGTCCTCGATCGGGTGGCGGATGGAGCCGCGCGAGGTCACCCAGTACGCCGCGGCGGGCGCCCTCCTGCTGGGCCTGCTCGCGGCCGCCATGTCCCTGCGCTGGTTCTCCCGGATGCCGTGAACAGCCCACCGAACCACGAGCGCACACCACCGACCGGGAGGACCCCGATGGACACGAGAGGGGAGTGGCCGGGGTTGGGCGTGCCCGCGGGACCGGACTTCGTCCGGCCGGCGGCCCAGCGACCACCCCGCCAGCCACCCGGGCAGTCCCGCAACCAGGACCGTAGTCCGCCGGCACCGGCCCTGGCCCCTCCTGCGGTCCGACCCCCCACTCCCCTCGCGGTCCGCCCCCCGCTCTCCGAGCGCCCCCCTCTCGAGCCGCCACCCCGGCGCGGCAAGGGGCGCAGGAAGGGGCGCAGGAAGGGGCGCAGTGTGGCGATGCTGCTCGCCGCGACCCTGCTCGGGGGTCTGGCCGGAACCGGCGCCGCCTGGTGGCTGGGTCCCGATGCGCCGCAGGATCGTGGCGTCACCCAGTCGCCGCCGTCAGGGCGCACCGGCGTGGCTGCCGGCTCCGAGGCCTCGGCCGCGGCGGCCGTGCTGCCGAGCGTCGTCCAGGTGCGCAGCGACCGTGGGACCGGCTCCGGGTTCGTGTTCGACCGCGAGGGCCACGTGATGACCAACGCGCACGTCGTGGAGGGAGACCAGCGCCTCGTCCTGCAGCTCACGGGTGGTCGCCAGATCCCGGCCGTGGTCGTCGGGCGGGACGCACGGAACGACATTGCGGTGCTCCGGGCGGATCCGGACGACCTCAGGCCCGCCACGATGGGCACGTCCCGCCTCGTCCGCATCGGCGAACCGGTGATCGCGATCGGTTCCCCGCTCGGCCTCACCGGGACGGTGACGGCCGGCATCGTCAGCACGACCCAGCGGGAGGCGCGCCTCGGCGACCGGCGTACCCAGGTGATGATCCAGACCGACGCCTCGATCAACCCGGGCAACTCCGGGGGTCCGCTGGTGAACCTCGACGGCCAGGTGATCGGGGTCAACACCGCCATCGCGACCGTGCGCGGCCCGGACGGCAACGGGGGCAACATCGGCATCGGGTTCGCCGTACCCATCGACCGGGCGCTGCAGGTGGCGACGCGGCTGCTGCGAGAGTAGACACGTTGTCAGCGAAACCGGGCGTAGCCAGATGCGTCACACCTGACTGACAGCAGGACTACCGGCCGGTAGATTCCGCCGGAGCCCACGACTGCCACCCACAGGAGCCCACGTGCAGCAGATCCTCGACGCGATCCTCGCCGGAGACACCAGCGGCGAGGACTACGCGAGCCTCGACCTTCCCGAGTCCTACCGAGCGGCGACCGTCCGCAAGGAGGACGTCGACATGTTCGAAGGTGTCGAGAGCCGCGACAAGGACCCTCGCAAGTCGCTGCACGTCGGTGACGTGGCGCTGCCCGAGCTCGGTCCCGGCGAGGCGATCGTCGCGGTGATGGCCAGCGCCATCAACTACAACACCGTGTGGACCTCGATCTTCGAGCCGGTGACCACCTTCGGGTTCCTGGAGCGCTACGGCCGGATGTCGCCGCTGTCCAAGCGTCACGACCTGCCCTACCACGTGGTGGGCTCGGACCTGTCCGGCGTGGTGCTCAAGACCGGCCTGGGCGTGCACTCCTGGAACCCCGGGGACGAGGTCGTGGCCCACTGCCTCTCCGTCGAGCTGGAGAGCCCCGATGGCCACAACGACACGATGATGGACCCCGAGCAGCGGATCTGGGGGTTCGAGACCAACTTCGGCGGCCTGGCCCACCTGGCGCTGGTGAAGTCCAACCAGCTGATGCCCAAGCCGGCCCACCTGACCTGGGAGGAGGCCGCCTCCCCCGGCCTGGTGAACTCCACCGCCTACCGGCAGCTGGTCAGCCGCAACGGTGCCGGGATGAAGCAGGGCGACAACGTCCTGATCTGGGGCGCCAGTGGCGGGTTGGGCGGGTTCGCGACGCAGTATGCCCTCAACGGTGGCGCCACCCCGGTCTGCGTGGTCTCCAACGAGGAGAAGGCCGAGATCTGCCGCAAGATGGGCGCGGAGCTGATCATCAACCGCTCCGAGGCCGGCTACAGGTTCTGGAAGGACGAGAACACCCAGGACCCCAAGGAGTGGCGTCGCCTCGGCAAGGACATCCGTGACCTCACCGGAGGCGAGGACGTCGACATCGTCTTCGAGCACCCGGGGCGCGAGACCTTCGGCGCCTCGGTGTTCGCGGCCCGCAAGGGCGGCACGATCGTCACCTGCGCCTCGACCAGCGGTTACATGCACCAGTACGACAACCGCTACCTGTGGATGAACCTCAAGCGGATCATCGGCTCGCACTTCGCCAACTACCGTGAGTCCTGGGAGGCCAACCGGCTGATCGCCAAGGGGATGATCCACCCCACCCTGTCGAGGACCTACACGCTCGACGACGTCGGACAGGCAGCGCTCGACGTCCACCAGAACGCCCACCAGGGCAAGGTCGGTGTGCTCTGCCTCTCCCCCGAGGAGGGCCTTGGTGTGCGCAACACCGAGATGCGGGCCCAGCACCTCGAGCAGATCAACGCCTTTCGGGGCGTCTGAGCAGATCCCGGCACGAGACAGCCCACCTGCCCCACCAGTCACATCACACCCGTCGGCACCACAATCGGTGCCGACGGGTGTGACTTTTCTCGGCCGTTCGGCGCGTCGCACGAGTCGCGGTGGGATTCGGTTTGCCCATGGGTGACACTGACGGCGTACGTCGGATCGCCGAGCCGGATTGAGGAAGTTTCATGAGCAACCAGGGCCTGTCCATCTTCGATAACGACCCCCAGGACTCGGGGGACGAGGCCACCCAGGTGATCCCCCTGGTCGACAAGGCGAAGGCTGGTGCCGAGCAGACCTCGGAGACCCGCGAAGCCCCCGCTCAGAGGTCCCAGAAGGTCGCCCCGAAAGCCGAGAAGACGCTGCCACCGCCGCCTCGGTCGGTGGCTGTCGCGGAGCCGCCTGCTCGCCAGGCACCCGCTCAGCGCACCCAGCCAGCCTTCCAGCCCCCCGCCGCCTCCGCGGCGGCACAGCCGCCGAAGCTGCCGACTGTTCGCCGCGGTGGCTACGACACCGACGCCGTCGACCGACTGCTGCGCACCACCACGGCCGAGAAGGCAGGGCTCACCGCGAGCCTGACCGAAGCGCAGGGCCGCCTGAAGGCACTGGAGTCCGAGGTCGGGGACCTGCGGGTCAAGGTCGACGAGAACGAGAACCCGACCTACGCCGGGCTCGGCGGGCGGGCCAGCGAGATGCTCCGCCTGGCCGAGGAGCAGGCCGGCGAGGTGCTGGAGGAGGCCAACGCGCAGGCCGCCCAGATCCGTGAGCAGGCCCGCCGGGACGCCGCCGCCGTCAAGTCCGAGGCCGAGGCCGACGCCGAGGACATGCGGGTCGTGCAGATCCGTGAGCTGGAGGAGACCCGCACCCGGACCACGGCCGACATCGAGGCGCACCGCGTCCGGGCACTGGCCGAGGCCGACGACCACCTTGCCTCCGCCAAGCGCGAGGCCGAGCAGCACCGGCTGGCCGCCGAGCAGGAGACCAACGCGTTGCGCACCAGCACCGCGCGCGAGGCCGAGCAGGCCCGCGCCGTTGCCGACCGCGAGGTGCAGGAGGCGCGTCGCGAGCTGGCCCTGGAGAAGGAGCGCCTCACCCGTGAGGCAGCCGAGCACCACGACTCCGCCTCCGCAGAGACCCAGCGTCTGGTCGCCGAGGCCGAGGAGCGCGCCAACCTCGCCGAGCAGCGCGCCCGCGAGGCGACCGAGGCGGCCACCGCCCACCGGGAGCAGGCTGCCCAGGAGGCCGAGCAGCTGGTCAGCCGCTCACGCCGTGAAGCCGAGCAGATCGTCAGCGCGGCCAAGAAGCAGGCCGACGCGCTGCGCAACAGTGGCCACGCCGAGTCCGAGCGCGAGCTGCAGGTGCTCCGGGCAGAGCTCAACAGGTTGACCCGCCGACGCGACTCGATCACCGCCCAGCTCTCCGCGCTGCGCGACGTGGTGGCCGGGTTCGGCAACGACGACGAGAGCTGACGTGGGGGTCGGGTCCGGCGACGAACCAGAGACGGGCTCGCCCGAGGAGGCGGCCGAGGACGGACCCGACGAGTCAACCCGCGGTGTCGCCGTACGCCCCACGACGCCCGTGCCCGACCCGAGACGCCCTCGTCCACACCGGAACACGTGGACGCACCCGCCCTTCCTGAGCGGTTTCCTGCTCGCGGCCGGTGCGTTGCTCGCCTACTGGCTCGGCGGGCTGATCCTCCAGGCCGGCTCGGTGATCATCCTGATCGTGGTGGCGCTGTTCATCGCCTTCGGCCTGAACCCCGTGGTCCGGTGGCTGGTGAACCGCGGCATCAGACGGTCGGTCGCCGTGCTGCTGGTCGCCCTCGGTTTCCTGGCTGCGCTGGCACTGTTCATTCTCGCCATCGCGCCTGTGGTCGCGGACCAGATCGCAGCCCTCACCGACAACGCGCCTGCCTGGTTCGACCAGCTGCAGCACAACCGTCAGATCATGCGCTGGGACGAGAAGTACGAGATCGTCAGCAAGGCGCAGGACTACGTCACCAGCGGCAACCTCACCCAGCAGCTGTTCGGCGGTGTGCTCGGCGTCGGCCTCGCGATCCTCGCAGCGCTCGGCAACGCGTTCATCGTGATCGTGCTGACGCTCTACTTCCTGGCCTCGCTCGACGGGGTCAAGCACGGCCTCTACCGACTCGCCCCGGCCAGCCGCCGAGCCCGCGTGGAGAACCTGGGCGACCGGATCCTGGAAGGCATCGGCGGCTACGTCTCCGGAGCCTTCGTGGTGGCCCTGGCGGCCGGCCTGTCGACGCTGATCTTCCTGTTCATCGTCGGCCTCGGCGAGTACGCCGTGGCACTGGCCGTGGTGGTCGCCCTCCTCGATGTGATCCCGATGATCGGCGCCACCCTCGGCGCCATCGTGGTGAGTGCCATCGGCCTGGCCACCGACGTGAAGACCGGCATCATCTGCATCATCTTCTTCCTCGTCTACCAGCAGGTCGAGAACTACCTGATCTACCCGCGGGTGATGTCGAAGTCGGTCGACATCCCGGGCTCGATGACCGTGATCGCCGCCCTCGTCGGAGCCAGCCTGCTCGGCGTCGTCGGCGCCCTGCTCGCCATCCCGACCGCCGCCGCGATCCTGCTGCTGGTCCGCGAGGTGTTCATCCGGGAGCAGGACGCGCGCTAGCCGTCCGCGGTTTCACTGCGCGCTCACTCCCCCGGCTGCGGCACCGGCTTGTCCTTGTACGCCGAGAGGTTGTGGGCGTTGTAGGCACTGGTGTCGGCCGTCTCCATCGGGCCGTCCCACTCACGGGGCAGCGGGGTGGAGGCTCCGGGGGCGACTCGCTGCACGATCTCGTCGAGCACCTTCTCGGCGTCCCCGACCCAGAGGTGCTTGGCGCCGGCCATCGGCACCACCTCGGCCTGGGTGAGGGGGGCGAACCTCTCCCGGGCCGCAGCTGGTTGGAGGTAGTCGTCGTGCTCGGGCACCAGCGCGGTCACCGGCTTGCCGGACCCCGCCCAGCGCTCGAGGTCTGCCGGCGTGCTGTAGCGCAGCGGGGGCGAGAGCAGGATCGCACCCTGGACGACCGGGTCGAGGCCGTGCATCAGGGCGAGGTCGGTGCCGAAGGACCAACCGAGGAGCCAGATGTTCGGGAGGTCATGGAACTCGGCGTACTCGATGGCTGCCACGACGTCGTACTTCTCGCCCACGCCGTTCTCGAACTCGCCGCCGCTCGTTCCCTGCTCGCTCCAGGTTCCCCGCGTGTTGAAGCGGAGTACGGCGATCCCGGCGAGTGCCGGCAACCGGAAGGCGGCCTTGCGGAAGATCTGGCTGTCCATCATGCCGCCATGCGTCGGCAGCGGGTGCAGGCACACGAGGGTCGCGACCGGGTCCCGGTCCTCCGGCAACGCCAGCTCGGCCACCAGCTCGAGGCCGTCGGCCGTGCTCAGCGTCAGCGGCTCACGCCTTGCCGGAAGCACGGTGTTGGCGCGGATCGCTCGGGACATGGCCCCATTGTGGCAACTGGTCGGTTCAGGCCGACCAGCGCACCGACTCATCCACCACGTCGGCGAAGGCGTGGACCCCGCGCAGGTCCTCACGGTGTGCGAGCAACGAGCTCACGCCGTGCCGGTGACGAGTTGCCAGATCCGTCGGTGCGGCCTGCCTGATCGGGCTGGCCAGCTGCTCCTCGAGTGCTGTGATGACGTCCATCACCGGGTCCTCCATGCCTGTGGGCGGGACAGGAGCGTGACAGCGCAAGGTCACCGGAGGATTGACGTCGGGTTACCGGGAGGTCACGGACGAACTGCGGTGTGGCGAGGGACTAGAAGTCGAATCCGTCGAACATCCCGCCGATGCCGTCGAACATCCCACCGATGCCGTCACCGATCGAGCCGATCCCCTCGCCGAGACCCTCCCCGATCGCGCCGATCCCGTCCCCGAGACCGTCGAAGCCACCGCCGAACAACATCCCCATGAACATCAGGTCCATCGGGCCGAAGCCACCGAAGTAGCCCGCGGCGTAGGGCTGGTAGGCCCGTCCGCCCTGGAAGTAGGGCACCCGGCGGTTGCCGACCATCACCTTGCGGATGTCGGGCTCGGCACCTGCGCGCACCCGCTCGGCATCGAGCGCACACGCGGGTACGTCGCGCTGGGCACCACCCGGAGGCGCGTACGGCACGTCCTCGACCGAGAGGCCGTGACGCGGGTCGAAGAAGCACGGCGGACGTCTGGTCGGCAACGGCCGGCCGTCCACCCGAGCCTGGACGCAGGCCATCGCATAGCGCGCGTCCTCGAGGATCTCGGTGACGTTCTTGACGTGCTCCGGCTCGGTGATCGTGTCGGCGGCCTTCTTGGCCGCCTCGTACTCGTCCAGCGCACGCTGGTAGTCCGCGTTCGCGCCCGGGTCGAGCGTGCGGCCGGCCAGCTCGATGTCGAAGAACTGCAGCTCCTCGCCCAGGGCGGTGACGTCCTCGAAGGCGAGCTTGCGCACCGGCTCGAGCTCGGCCTGCTTGCGCTCGAGGGCCTTGCGCTGGTTGGTCTTGACGACGCTACGCACGACCAGCGCCGCGATCACCAGCAAGACGAGGAAGATCAGGAGTCCCATGGCGCCAGATTACGTCGCTGCTCCCAGAAGGCCGGCAGCGCGCACCACCACCGGTCAGCGGCTGCTGTAGTCCCGGAACCCGCGCTTGGTCTTCCGTCCCAGGTAACCAGCGGTCACCAGGTGCTCCAGCAGCGGGGCCGGCGCGAAACCGGGCTCACGGAACTCGAGGTAGAGCTCACGCTGGATCGCCAGGGACACGTCGTTGCCGACCACGTCGAGGAGCTCGAACGGGCCCATCGGCAGGGCACATCCCTGCTTCATCGCGGTGTCGATGTCGTCGGCGGTCGCATAGTGCGCCTCCAGCATCTTGATCGCGTCGTTGAGGTAGGGGAACAGCAGCGCGTTCACGATGAACCCGGCCCGGTCGCCACAGGAGACCGCGACCTTGCCGACCTTGGCGCACAGGGCACGAGTCGTCTCGACGACGTCCTCGCTGGTGGAGACGGTGCTGACCACCTCGACCAGCTTCATGATCGGCGCCGGGTTGAAGAAGTGCATCCCGACGACGTCCTGGGGGCGCCTGGTCGCCTGCGCGCACTGGATGATCGGCAACGAGGACGTGGTGGTGGCGAGGATGGCCCCTCGGCCCCCATTTCCCTGGCGACAGATCTCGTCGAGGTTCTCGAACAGGGTGGTCTTGATCTTGAGGTCCTCGGCGATCGCCTCCACGGCGATGTCGACCGGGGCCAGGTCGTCGAGCGAGGTCGAACCGGTCAGCCGGCCGAGCACCTCCGCCTTGGCGGACTCCTCGAGCTTGCCGCGTTGGATCGCCTTGTCCAGTGACCGTTCGATGGTCGCCTGCACCGCGTCGACCTTGTCCTGCGAGCGGCCGACGTAGACGACGTCGTACCCGCTCTTGGCAAAGACCTCGACGATGCCCGTCGCCATGGTGCCGGTCCCGACCACTCCCACGAGCTTGATGTCGTGCTTGAGCTGCGGCTTGTCGTCGGCGGACGGAGTCCGGTCGTCGTCGACCACCACCGGGCTGTCCGCAGCCTCATAGCTGTAGAAGCCCTTGCCGGTCTTCCGGCCGAGCAGCCCGGCGGTGACCATCTGCTTGAGGATCGGCGCGGGCGCGTGCAGCCGGTCGCGGCCCTGGCGGTACATCGTGTCGAGGATCTCGTACGCCGTGTCCAGGCCGATCAGGTCCAGCAGGGCCAGCGGACCCATCGGGTAGCCGCAGCCGAAGCGCATGGCGGCGTCGATGTCCTCGCGGGAGGCATAGCGGTTCTCGTACATCGAAACCGCGTGGTTGAGGTAACCGAACAGCAAGGTGTTGGCGATGAAGCCGGCCTTGTCACCACACACGACGGGGTTCTTGCCCAGTGCCTGCACCAGCGTCGCGACGTCGTCCAGCACCTCCGGCGCGGTCACCACGGTCTGCACGATCTCCACGAAGCCCTGGACCGGCGCCGGGTTGAAGAAGTGCACCCCGATCACCCGGCCGGGGTGCGAGGTCGCCGACGAGATCTCGGTCACCGAGAGCGACGAGGTGTTGGTGGCGAGGATCGTGTCCGGAGAGACGATGCCGTCGAGCTCCCGGAAGATCTCCTTCTTGATCTCGACCGACTCGACGACCGCCTCCACGACGAGGTCGGCGTCCTTGAGCTCGGCCAGGGAGGTGGCGAAGGAGACCCGGCCGTGCAGCTCCTTCGCGTCGGCCTCGCTGAGCTTTCCGCGCGAGACGGCCCGTGCGGTCGAGTGCTCGAGGTGCTGCCGACCGCGGGTCACGGCGTCCTCGTCAACCTCCACCCCCACGACAGCGAAGCCGTTGCGCGCGAAGACCTCCGCAATGCCCGCACCCATGGTGCCCAGTCCGACCACGCCGATTGTCTTGAAGTCACGTGCCATGTGGCGCATCCTGCCACGGCGGGCCGGGGCACCGACTGTGTGTCCGCTCACGCCTGCGGCTCAGGACAGCTGCTCAGCGAGCCGGGCCACCTCACCGGCGCAGCCCCAGCTGAGCGTCACGCCGGCGCCTCCCTGCCCGTAGCAGTGGATCACCCGGCCCTCGGTCTCCACTCGCACCTCGGAGCGCACCGGCCGGAGCCCGACCCGCTGACCGACGACGGTGGCGCCGGCGAGCACAGGGACCAGCCGGGTGGCGCGTTCGACGATCGCGGCCGCGGTCTCGGGCGAGGGCGTGCGGCTCCAGTCGTCGGCCTCGTCAGTGCCGCCGACGACGATCTCGTGCGTACGTGGCACGACGTAGGTCGGACCGGCCGCGTCGAGCCACCACCGGTCGAGCCTCACCCCGCTCATCAGGACCACCTGTCCGCGCACCGGCCGCACGTCGTGGTCCTGGGCCAGCAACCGGGAGCCGAGGCCGGTGCAGTTGACCACCACGTCGCCGCCCGAGGGGTCCGGCTGCGGCAGCGCGCGCAGGCTCATCCGGGTCAGGGTCCCGCCCAGCTCGGCCAGTCTCGATCGCAGCCACGCGAGGTGGACCGGCATGTCGATGACCGGGGCGGTGAACGACCACGCGTCGGCGTACCCCGACGGCGCGCCGACGTGCTCCAGGTCGGGTACGGCGCCCGACCACCAAGGGTCGTCGGTCCGCCGCGGGAGGACCTCGGTGCCGGGCATCATCCGCACCCCGGAGCCGTCCTGGGTGGCCAGCTTCGCGAACTCGTCGTACGCCGAGCCGGCCCACGCCGTGACGCGGTCCTGCGGCAGCGCCTTGTAGGGATACCAGAGCGCGGCAGCCACCACCGAGGTCGTCTCCAACGGGAGGTCCCGGGCGAGCACGTCGACCCGGCGGCCGGCCTCCGCCAGCCGCACAGCGCAGGTCAGGCCGGTCACGCCGGCCCCGACGACCACGGCTCTCCCAGCCACCCTGCCCATCGGGCCAGCATGGCAGGTAGATTCTCCGCTCGTGAGACTCGTCGTGGCCCGCTGTCAGGTCGACTACGCGGGACGGCTGAGCGCACACCTGCCGATGGCCACCCGGGTGCTGATGCTCAAGTCCGACGGTTCGGTGCTGGTGCACTCGGACGGCGGCTCCTACAAGCCGCTGAACTGGATGAGCCCGCCGTGCACCGTGCGGGAGGGCACCACCGAGGACGGCCAGGTCGAGTGGACCGTCGCCGCCAGGAGCGGCGACAGCCTGCGCATCCTGATCGAGGAGGTCATCCACGACTCCAGCCACGACCTCGGCGTGGACCCCGGCCTGCAGAAGGACGGGGTGGAGAAGCACCTCCAGGAGCTGCTGGCCGAGCATCCCGCGACCCTCGCCGACGGCCTCAGCCTGGTGCGGCGGGAGTACCCCACCGCGATCGGCCCGGTCGACCTGATGTGCCGCGACCGTGACGGACGCTCGGTCGCGGTCGAGATCAAGCGGCGCGGTGAGATCGACGGGGTCGAGCAGCTCACCCGCTACCTCGAGCTGCTCAACCGTGACCCCCTGCTGAGCCCGGTGCGAGGGATCTTCGCCGCACAGGAGATCAAGCCCCAGGCCCGGGTGCTGGCCACCGACCGCGGGATCGCCTGCGCCGTGGTCGACTACGACGCCCTGCGCGGGATGGATGACCCGAGCCTGCGTCTGTTCTGAGCCCGACCGCGACAGTCCGGCCGACGTGCTCGTCAGGCGTGGTCGGAGGCGCCGGAGGGGCGCAGCGGGAACGTCATCCGGAAGGTCGTTCCACCCTGTCCGCTGCCGACCACCTCGATGGTGCCGGCATGGGCCTCGACGATCGCCAGCGCAATGGTCAGGCCCAGACCGGCGCCCGGAGTCTGCTGGGCCACCGCGTCCGGGGTCCGGAAGAGGCGCTCGAACAACGCGTCGGGGTCCTCGTCGCCGATGCCGACGCCGGTGTCGACCACGTCGATCTCGGCGGACGGCCCCCTCGCTCGCAGGACGACCCGGACCTGACCGTGGGCCGGTGTGAACTTGATCGCGTTCGACAGCAGGTTGTCCATCGCCTGGCCGAGACGGTCACGGTCGCCGTACATGGGCACGGCAATGCCGGGCGTCTCCAGGGACAGGTCGAGTCGCGCCTCCTCGGCGCGCGGCCGGGCAGCCTCCACGGCCTCGCGGACCACCCGCTCCAGGTCGATCTCCGCGGAGCGGATCGCCAGGCCGGACTCCTCGATCGCTACCAGGGTGAGCAGGTCGTCGACCAGCCGGAGCTCCCGTTCAGCGCTGCGCAGGATGACCGAGAGGAAGCGCTGACCCTGGGGGCTGAGCTCCTCGAGGTCGGTCATCAGCTCGCCGTAGCCGATCATCGAGGTCAGCGGCGTGCGCAGCTCGTGGGAGACCGTGGCGAAGAACTCGTCCTTCACCCGGTCGGTCTCCTCCTGCATCCGGCGACGCTCGGAGATGTCGCGGATGGATGCCGAGACCAGCAGTCCCTCATCGGTCTCGAGTGGCGAGAGCGTGACCTCGATCGGGAACTCGGAGCCGTCCTTGCGACGAGCATGCAGGTCGCCGGCCAGTCCCATGGGCCGGGTCCGCGGCTCGCTCACATAGCCGTTTCGGAAGGCCATGTGCATGCCGGAGTAGCGGTCGGGAACCAGGATCTCGACCTGTTCCCCCACCAGCTCGGCGCGCCGGTAGCCGAAGAGCTCCTCGACCTGGGCGTTGACGAGGACGATCGCTCCGTCCCGGTCGACGATCACCATGCCGTCGGGCGCCGCCTCGAGCAGGCCGCGGAAGAGCTTGGTCTGGCGATACTTCTCGTTGGGCTCCCGGATGCCGATCGTCACCAGAGTGCCCTGGTCGGTCTGCGTCGGCGTCATCGTGAGGTCGACGGAGTTCGTGCCGCCGCCTGAGTGCAGCAGCCTGGCATCACGCACCGTGACCTCGACCTTGTTCACCACCACGGCCCGCACTGCCTCGCGCTGGAAGTCGTGCATGGTCTCGCGGCCGAAGTCCTGGACCGTGTGCCCGATGAGGGACGCCGCGGGTACGCCGAGGATCTCGCTGGCGGCGTCGTTCGCCAGCAGCACGACACCCAGCGCATCGGCGAGCACGAGCGCGTCGTCGGACTTGAGGACGATGTCCGAGAGCGCGGCGTACTCCCAGTGCTCGGGGTCGTGCAGCTGCTCCATGTGTCGATCCGCCTTGATCGATCGTCTACCCGAGGCAGCCCCAGCCTGGCTGCACCTGACGTCCCACCGCACCCTACGACGCCGCGGACACCCGCATCGGGATACCGAGGGGCGAGTCCGGATTGACCGACCGAGAGACTAGACCAGTTCGTTGGCGTCCCGAATGACCCGCACGATCCCGGCCATCGCCTGCGTCAGGCTGAAGTCCTTGGGCGTGAACACCATGGCCACCCCCATCTCCTTGAGCAGCTTGGCGTCGCGCGTGGGAATGATGCCCCCGACGATCACCGGGATGTCCTCGATCCCGGCCTCCTTCATCTGGGCCAGCACGTCCGGAACCAGCTCCATGTGCGACCCCGAGAGGATCGAAAGCCCCACACAGTGCACGTCCTCGGCCACCGCTGCCGCGACAATCTCCTGCGGCGTCAGCCGGATCCCCTGGTAGACCACCTCGAAGCCGGCGTCCCGGGCGCGCACCGCGACCTGCTCGGCACCGTTCGAGTGACCGTCGAGCCCGGGCTTGCCGACGAGCAGCCGCAGCCGCCCGCCGAGCTCCTCACCGGTGTGCCGCACCTGCTCGCGCACCGCGGTGAGCTCCTGGCCGGCATCGGCCACGCCGACGGCACCGGAGACACCTGTCGGGGCCCGGAACTCGCCGAACACCTCGCGCAGGGTGCCGGCCCACTCACCGGTCGTCGCGCCCGCCCGCGCGGCGACGAGGGTCGGCTCCATCAGGTTGGCGTCGGACTTCGCTGCGGTGGCGAGGGCCTCGAGGGCACGGTCGACCTCGGCCTGGTCGCGCTCCGCGCGCCACGCCTCCAGACCAGCGATCGCTGAGCGCTCTGCCTCGGGGTCGGCCGCCTGGATCGCCGCGTCGAGATCAGCGGTCAGCGGCGAGGGCGCGGTCGTCTCGAACCTGTTGACCCCGACGACGATGTCCTCGCCGGCCTCTATCCGGGAGCGGCGCGTCGAGTGTGAGCTCACCAGTGCCTGCTTCATGTAGCCGGACTCCACGGCCGCGATCGCGCCACCGAGCGCCTGGACCCGGTCCATCTCGGCACGGGCGTCAGCGACCATCTGGTCGACCTTGGCCTCGATCACCACCGAGCCCTCGAAGATGTCGTCGTACTCGAGCAGGTCGGACTCGAAGGCCAGCACCTGCTGGAGGCGGAGCGACCACTGCTGGTCCCACGGGCGGGGCAGGCCGAGTGCCTCGTTCCACGCGGGGAGCTGTACGGCGCGGGCGCGGGCGTTCTTGGACAACGTGACGCCGAGCATCTCCAGCACGATCCGCTGGACGTTGTTCTCCGGCTGCGCCTCGGTCAGCCCGAGCGAGTTGACCTGCACGCCGTAGCGGAACCGGCGCATCTTCTCGTCCTGCACGCCGTAGCGCTCCCGCGTGATCTCGTCCCAGAGACGCACGAAGGCCCGCATCTTGCAGGTCTCCTCGATGAAGCGGACTCCTGCGTTGACGAAGAACGAGATCCGGCCGACGGTCTTCTCGAAGTCGTCCTCGGAGACCTGGCCCGCGTCCTTGACCGCGTCGAGCACGGCGATCGCGGTGCACAGCGCGTAGGCGAGCTCCTGGGTGGGCGTGGCGCCGGCCTCCTGCAGGTGATAGCTGCAGATGTTGATCGGGTTCCACTTCGGGATGTCGTTGACGGTGTAGGAGATGACGTCGGAGATCAACCGCAACGAGTGCTCGGGCGGGAAAACGTAGGTCCCACGGGAGAGGTACTCCTTGATGATGTCGTTCTGGGTGGTCCCGGCGAGCTGGTGGGCGACCTCCAGCGGATCGAGGTCCGGGTTCTGCTCCTCCGCGACGACCTGGTAGAGCGCCAGCAACCACATCGCCGTCGCGTTGATGGTCATCGAGGTGTTCATCTCCGTCAGCGGGATGTCCGCGAACAGGCGACGCATCTCACCGAGGTGCGGGACCGGCACGCCGACCTTGCCGACCTCGCCGCGTGCGAGCGGGGAGTCAGGGTCGTAGCCGGTCTGCGTCGGCAGGTCGAAGGCCACCGAGAGGCCGGTCTGGCCCTTGGCCAGGTTCGTCCGGTAGAGCTTGTTGGACTCGGTGGCCGAGGAGTGGCCGGCGTAGGTGCGCATCACCCACGGGCGGTCCTTCTCTGGCCTCGCGGCGGGCTTGTCATCCATGTGGTGAGGGTAGGCCCGTCGGGCCGCTGGCGGTGGCGGGTGTGGAGTCTCTCACCTGCGGCATGTGTCACACCGCCGGAGTGTCCCGGTGCCGGGTGGAAGGGCCGAGCCTCGGTCGATCGCTGGGCTGTCTCCGGGCTCTCTCTGGGCGGTCACCGGGGAGGTTGCGCAGCGACCGTCTCGAAGGGTTCCACCGGGAGCATCCAGCGCAGGTGGGAGAGATGCAGCAGGCGGCGTACGCCGGGGGAACCGCCGGTCAGGACCACCCGGCGACCCTGTCGCTCGGCCACGCGGTTGGCGACGGCAAGCATCTTCAGGGTGGTGAGGTCGACCGACTCCACACGCGAGATGTCCACCCGGACGTCGCCGGCGTGCTCCTCGAGCAGTCCGTAGACGGCAGCACGCAGCACGGACGTGCACCGCACGTCCAGCGAGCCGATGAGTTCCAGGGTGTTTCCGTTGGTCGTGTGCTCCATCGAGCCCCTCCCGTGTTCCGTCACAATATCGAGCCTCGGTAGTCCATCGCCTACCAAGACGCGCGGAATCGGTGCGAAATACACCGCGAGAGGACATTTCCGGGTTCTGCGAGGTTCTACGGGCTAGTCCGGGAGCCGGACGACGTCGGCGCCGACCGCCGCGAGGGCCTCGGCGAACCGCGGGTAGCCGCGGTCGATGTGCTGAGACTCGGCCACCACGGTGGTCCCCTGGGCAGCGAGCCCGCCCAGCACGAGCGCTGCACCGGCCCGGATGTCGTGGGCGACGACGGGAGCGCCGGAGAGCATCGGCACGCCTCGAACCACGGCATGGTGGCCGTCGGTGCGGAGGTCCGCGCCGAGTCGCGCGAGCTCCTGGGCGAACATGAACCGTGCCTCGAACACGTTCTCGGTGATCATCGCGGTGCCCGAGGACACCGCGGCCAGGGCCATGGCGAAGGGCTGCAGGTCGGTCGGGAACCCGGGATAGGGCAGGGTCGCGACGTCGAAGGACGTCAGTCGGCGCTGTGTGCGCACGGTGAATCCGGCACCGATCGTCTCGATCTCGGCCCCGGCGGAGGTGAGCTTGTCGAGCACGATGTCGAGGTGATGGGTCACGCCGCCCTCGATGTGCAGCTCGCCACCGGCGATCGCCGCAGCGAAGACCCACGTGCCCGCGACGATGCGGTCGGTGACCGTGCTGTGCTCCACCGGCTGCAGCTGCTCGACCCCCTCGATCACCAGCGTCGAGGTGGAGACGCCGTCGATCCGGGCGCCCATCTTCCCGAGCATCTGGCACAGGTCGATGATCTCGGGCTCCCGGGCGACGTTGTCGATCACCGTGGTGCCGCTCGCCAGCACGGCGGCCATCACCAGGTTCTCGGTCGCCCCGACTGAGGGGAAGTCGAGCCACAGGTTCGCACCGACGAGCCCGTTCGGCACCTCAGCCACGACCTGCCCGTGCTCGATGCGTACGACGGCGCCGAGCTCCTCGAGGCCGCGGATGTGCATGTCGAGCCCGCGGGATCCGATCGCGTCACCTCCGGGCAGGGCCACGCTCGCGCGTCGACACCGGGCGACGAGAGGCCCGAGCACGGCGATCGAGGCCCGGAGTCGTCGTACGAGCTCGTAGGGAGCCTTGTGGTCGAGCTCCTCGGGCACCTCGATCGTCGCCCGGCCGGCCGTCGAGCCGGTCGTGGAATCGACGTCGGGGTAGGCGACCTCGACCTCGCATCCGAGCTGACGCAGGAGCTGGCCCATGACGGCGACGTCGAGGATGTCTGGCACGTTGTGGATCACCGAGCGTCCGGGGGCCAGCAGGGAGGCGGCCATCAGCTTCAGGGCGGAGTTCTTGGCGCCACCGACGTGGACCGTCCCGGACAGCGGACGCGTCTGCGGACCCTCGGAGACCACACGGAAGCTGCCCATGCGCCTCACTGTAGTGAGTTCGGGGTCTCCCCCATCCATCAGAACCGACCGCACCTAGGGTGGAGACCATGGTGAACCTGACCCGCATCTACACCCGCACCGGCGACGGCGGCAGCACCCGCCTCGGAGACATGAGCGAGACCACCAAGACCGACCTGCGACTGCTCGCCTACGCCGACGTCGACGAGACCAACGCACACCTCGGCCTGGTGCTGGCGAGCAGCGACCTCGAGGCCGAGGTGGTCGCGGTCCTGACCCATGTGCAGAACGACCTCTTCGACGTCGGCGCCGACTTCTGCACTCCCGTGGTGGAGAACCCGGAGTACCCCCCGCTGCGCATCGAGGCCGACTACGTCGAGCGGCTCGAGGGCTGGTGCGACCACTACAACGAGGGCCTCACCACGCTGCGCTCCTTCATCCTCAACGGCGGCTCGGTCGCGGGGGCCCACCTGCACGTGGCCCGCACCGTGTGCCGCCGCGCGGAGCGATCTGCCTGGGCTGCGCACGAGCAGTACGCCGACTCGATGAACGTGCTCGCGATCAAGTACCTCAACCGGCTCTCCGACCTGCTCTTCATCCTGGCCCGCTACACGAACCGGGCGACCGGCGACGTCCTCTGGGTGCCGGGTGGCGAGCGCGGCGTACCTCAATCCGACTGAGGCTCGGCTCGAAGGTTCACAAACCGGGCAGGGTTGACGGCTGATCCCTGACGTTGTGGGGCGATGCTTCGGCATACAACGTCCGGTTTCCCCGGCCGACCGGGGAAACCTGCGGGCCCTACCGCGAAGGGCGCGACCCGGGGGGCCCGGCCTCGAGCCAGGACTGCAGGCCGGTGAGCGAGCTCGGGCTCATCGCCAGCTCGACCTCGCCGCGCGGGGTCGAGCAGATCACGACCACGTGGCCGGCGTAGAGCGAGTACTCCTCGGAGCGCCGCGGCTCGCGCTGGGAGACGAAGGTCAGGTCGTTGCGTCGCCAGGACCGTTTGGGGACCGGTAGGGGCGAGAAGATCCGGTACCAGGCCAGCGAGTCCTCCCGATAACGGCCCAGACCCAGCACCCACCCTCGGCCGTCCGGCTGGTTCGCGTCACGGACGCTGAGCTCGAAGGTGCCGCCGTGCCGGGACAACACCCGCCGACGCAGGACGAGAACGATGCCGAACAGGATGATCAGGAGCAGCACGACACCAGCTGAGTCCAACAGCCACTGCCATACCGGCATCGATCCCTCCTCTCGGCCAGCCCGATGCTTGAAGGTGACAGCCTAGGAGATGCTCAACGACGACCGAGGGCCACCCCGTTTCCGGGACGGCCCTGAGGATCGGGTGGGGCGACGCGGCGAGCGCCTCCGGGTCAGGAAGCCTGCTCGGCCGCCCGCACGCGAGCCTCGTGCCGGCGTACGGCCGCCTGGGCGTCATCGTCGTTCTCGCCCTGCTCCTTGGCACGCTCGAGATCGTGGCGGGCCTTCTCCAGGTCGATCTCGTGCGACATCTCCGCGTGCTCGGCCAGCACCGAGACGCGGTTGTTGGCCACCGACAGGAAGCCGGCGTCGACGGCCGCGATCCAGGTCTCGCCGTCGGTCGTCTGGACGTCGACGACCCCGTCGACCATCAGGGAGAGCATCGGGGCGTGGTGCGGCAGGATGCCGACGTCGCCCTCCGTGGTGCGGGCGATGACCATCTTGGCCTCGCCCGACCACACGAGCCGGTCAGCAGCGACCAGCTCGACCCGCAGTCCCTCGTCGCTCACGACGACTCACCGGTGGTCTGCTTCTGGATCTCCGCCCACTTCTGCTCGACGTCGTCGAGGCCACCGCACATGAAGAACGCCTGCTCGGCCACGTGGTCGTACTCGCCGTCGGCGATCTTGTTGAACGCCTCGATCGTGTCGGCCACGGGAACCGTGGAGCCCTCGAGGCCGGTGAACTGCTTGGCGACGTAGGTGTTCTGCGACAGGAACCGCTGGATGCGACGGGCCCGGGAGACGATGATCTTGTCCTCCTCGGAGAGCTCGTCGACACCGAGGATCGCGATGATGTCCTGGAGCTCCTTGTTGCGCTGCAGGATCTGCTTGATCCGGACGGCGCAGTCGTAGTGCTCCTTGCCGATGTACTGCGCGTCCAGGATGCGCGAGGTCGACGTCAGCGGGTCCACGGCCGGGTAGATGCCGAGCGACGCGATCTCGCGCGAAAGCTCGGTGGTCGCGTCGAGGTGCGCGAACGTGGTGGCCGGGGCCGGGTCGGTGTAGTCGTCGGCCGGCACGTAGATCGCCTGCATCGAGGTGATCGAGTGGCCACGGGTCGAGGTGATCCGCTCCTGGAGCACGCCCATCTCATCGGCGAGGTTGGGCTGGTAGCCCACGGCCGAGGGCATCCGGCCCAGCAGCGTGGAGACCTCGGAGCCGGCCTGGGTGAACCGGAAGATGTTGTCGATGAAGAGCAGCACGTCCTGGTTCTGCACGTCGCGGAAGTACTCCGCCATCGTCAGAGCTGACAGCGCCACCCGCAGTCGGGTGCCCGGCGGCTCGTCCATCTGACCGAAGACGAGGGCGGTCTGGCCGATGACGCCGGCCTCCTCCATCTCGACGATGAGGTCGTTGCCCTCACGGGTGCGTTCGCCGACACCGGCGAACACCGACACACCACCGTGGTCCTTGGCGACGCGGGCGATCATCTCCTGGATCAGCACGGTCTTGCCGACACCGGCACCGCCGAACAGGCCGATCTTGCCGCCCTGGACGTACGGCGTGAGCAGGTCGATGACCTTGATGCCGGTCTCGAACATCTGGGTCTTCGACTCGAGCTGGTCGAAGGCCGGCGCCTGGCGGTGGATCCCCCAGCGCTCCGTGACCTCGAGCTCCTCACCCTCCTCGAGGTTGAGGCACTCGCCCAGGGTGTTGAACACCCTGCCGAGGGTCACGTCGCCGACGGGAACCGAGATCGGTCCGCCGGTGTCACGCACCTGCGCTCCCCGGACGAGTCCATCGGTCGGCTGGAGGGAGATGGCGCGGACCATGCCGTCACCGATGTGCAGGGCCACCTCCATCGACAGCAGCCTGGTCTCGCCGGAGAGCTCGAACTCGACCTCGAGCTTGTTGTACATCTCGGGCATCGAGTCGCTTGGGAACTCCACGTCGACGACGGGGCCGGTCACTCGCGCGATCCGGCCGACGTTGCCCTGGCCCTCGTCGGTCTTGTTCTCTTCAGCAGTGGCAGTCATGTCTCTCACTCATTCCCGGCGTTCGCGTCGGCGAGCGCGTTGACGCCCCCGACGATCTCGCTGATTTCCTGGGTAATACCGGCCTGGCGGGCCTGGTTGGCGATGCGGGTGTACTTCTTGATCAGCTCATCGGCGTTGTCCGTGGCCGACTTCATCGCTCGCTGTCGAGCAGCGAGCTCGGAGGCTGCAGCCTGGAGCATGGCGAAGAAGATCCTGCTCTGGACGTAGCGCGGCAGCAGTCCGTCGAGGACCTCCGCCGCAGAGGGCTCGAACTCGTAGAGCGGGAGCACGTCCTCCTCAGCAGGTCGTTCCTCGCCCTCGACGACCTCGAGCGGCAGCAACCTGACCGCGGTCGGCTCCTGGGTGAGCATCGAACGGAAGCGCGTGTAGACCACGTGCACCTCGTCGACACCGATCCCGCCCTTCTCGTCCTCGTCCGGATCCTCGTCGTTGTCACGCAGGAACGCCGCGATCAGCGTCTCTCCGACGTCGCGGGCGACGTCGTAGGTGGGCTGGTCGGAGGAGCCGGTCCACGTCTGCACGACCGGGCGGTCGCGGAACTTGTAGTAGGCCTCGCCCTTGCGGCCGCAGATGTAGGTCTCGATCTCCTTGCCCTCACCGCGCAGCTTCTCAGCGAGGCGCTCGGCCTCCTTGAGCACGCTCGAGGAGTAGGCACCTGCGAGGCCACGGTCGCTGGTCACGATCAGCACGGCGGCCCGCTTGGGGTCCTCCGGCTCCGTGGTCAGCGGGTGCTCGACGTTGGAGAAGGTGGCCACCGCCGAGACGGCTCGGGTCAGCTCACGGGCGTAGGGCGCTGCCGCCTGTGCCCGCTGCTGCGCCTTGATGATGCGGGACGCAGCAATGAGCTCCATGGCGCGCGTGATCTTCTTCATCGACTCCGTCGACTTGATCCGCGCGCGGTACTCACGCAGCGATAGGGCCATGAGTGGTCACCCCCGCTTCTGCTTGACGATCTGCTCCTGCTCGACGTCCTCGTCCTCGAGGGCCTCGGCCTTGGGCTCGTTGCCGGGCTTCTTGATCGAGTCACCCTCGGAGGTCTCGAACTGGTCGAGGAAGGAGTCGTAGGCCTCAGCCGTCCCCTCCTCGTCCTCGAACTTCAGGCTCTCGCGAATGGCGGAGAGGATCCCGTCGTGCGAGCGGTGCAGGTAGTCCAGGAACTCCTGCTCGAAGCGAAGCACGTCGTCAACCGGGACCCGGTCGAGACGGCCCGACGTGCCGAGCCAGAGGGAGACGACCATGTTCTCCAGCGGGTACGGCGAGTACTGCGGCTGCTTGAGCAGTGCCATCAGACGCTGACCACGGTCCAGCTGCTGGCGCGAGGCGGCGTCGAGGTCCGAGGCGAACATCGCGAACGCCTCCATCGCGCGGAACTGCGCCAGGTCGACCTTGAGCGAGCCCGTCACGGTCTTCATCGCCTTGGTCATGGCCGCACCGCCCACGCGGGAGACCGAGACGCCGACGTCGATGGCCGGGCGCTGGTTGGCCGCGAACAGGTCCGACTGCAAGAAGATCTGCCCGTCGGTGATCGAGATGACGTTGGTCGGGATGAACGCGGAGACGTCGTTGGCCTTGGTCTCCACGATCGGCAGGCCCGTCATCGAGCCATGGCCCAGGTCGTCGGAGAGCTTCGCGCAACGTTCGAGCAGGCGGCTGTGCAAGTAGAAGACGTCCCCGGGGAAAGCCTCTCGGCCCGGGGGACGACGCAGCAGCAGCGAGACGGCGCGGTAGGCGTCGGCCTGCTTGCTGAGGTCGTCGAAGACGATCAGGACGTGCTTGCCGTCATACATCCAGTGCTGGCCGATGGCCGAGCCGGTGTAGGGCGCGAGGTACTTGAACCCGGCGCTGTCCGAGGCGGGGGCCGCGACGATGGTGGTGTACTCGAGCGCGCCGGCCTCCTCGAGGGCGCCACGCACGGCGGCGATGGTCGAGCCCTTCTGACCGATGGCGACGTAGATGCAGCGCACCTGCTTGTCCGGGTCACCGGACTCCCAGTTCTGCCTCTGGTTGATGATCGTGTCGATCGCGATCGTCGTCTTGCCGGTCGAACGGTCACCGATGATCAGCTGACGCTGGCCGCGGCCGATCGGGGTCAGCGCGTCGATCGCCTTGATGCCGGTGGCGAGCGGCTCGTGAACCGACTTGCGAGCCATCACGCCCGGGGCCTGCAGCTCGAGGGCTCGACGCTCGTCGGACTCGATGTCACCCATGCCGTCGATCGGCGTACCGAGGGGGTCGACCACCCGGCCCATGAAGCCGTCGCCGACGGGGACAGAGAGGATCTCGCCAGTACGACGGACCTTCTGGCCCTCCTCGATGCCGGAGAAGTCACCGAGGACGACGACGCCGATCTCGCGGGTGTCGAGGTTCAGCGCGATGCCGAGCGTGCCGTCCTCGAACTCGAGGAGCTCGTTGGCCATCGCGGACGGCAGGCCGGACACGCGGGCGATGCCGTCCCCGGCCTCCGCGACGGTGCCGACCTCTTCCTTGCTGGATGCCTCCGGCTGGTAATCGGACACGAAGCGCTGCAGCGCGTCCCGGATCTCCTCCGGACGGATCGAAAGCTCCGTCATTTCTTTGCCCCTACTCTGTCGTTGCGAAAACGATGATCTGAAGTTCTGTGCGGCCATGGTGGCCTGGTTCTACCTACCTGGTCTGCGGGCTAGCCTGCGAGCTTGCGTCGAGCATCAGCGAGCCTGCCGGAGACCGTGCCGTCGATGACGTCGTCGCCGATCTCCACGCGCATCCCTCCGATGACCGCCGGGTCGATCACGACGTTGAGGTGCACCTTGCGGCCGTACTGGTTGCTCAGCGCCGCTTCGAGCCGAGCGACCTCGTCGTCGCTGAGCTCCTGGGCGACGTGCACCTCGGCGACGCGCTGGTGGTGGGCCGCGGCGGCGATCTTCTGGTACTCCTCGATGGCGATCGTGACGCTGCGGTGGCTACCGGCCAGGGCCTGCTCGGCCAGCCGTTGGGTGGCGGGGAGGGTCTTCCCGCCGAGCAGGTCACGCAGCAGCTGGCCCTTGTCCGCGCCCGAGCGGGCCGGATCCGAGAGAGCCGTCCGCAGGTCGTGCTGTTCGTTGATCAGCTGACCAACGGCGAAGAGCTCGTTGGAGAGCTGTTCGGCGTCGTCCCCAGCTGAGTTGACCGTCGACACGACGGCCAGCTCTTCGAGGGCGTCAGCGAGATCCCGGGTGCGGGTCCAGCGCTTCTCGCTCGCCGAGGCGACCAGGTCGAGTGCTGAGGCGCTCACCTTGCCGTCCAGCAGCTGTCGCAGCAGTCCCGACTTCGCCGCGGCGTCCATGGACGAGTCAGTGGCGACCCGCCGCAGTCCGGGCTCGGCTCGCAGCAAGGTGGCCACCCCGAACAGGTCCTCACCGAGCTGGGCGCTGTCCGATGCACTGGTGCCCTCGAGCTCGTCGCCCAGGGCAGCCATCGCGTCGGCCGAAGCACCTCGCAGGTCGGACTGGGCCATCAGCTGGCTCCGTTGGTGCTCGACCCGGCGTCGGTCGCCTCGTTGTGCAGCTCGAGGTCGGCCAGGAAACGGTCGACCACGCGTCCGGCACGGTCGTCGTCCTCGAGGCTCTCTCCGACGATGCGGCCCGCCAGCGAGGTGGCCAGGGTGCCCACCTCGGCGCGCAGCGACGTGACGGCCTGCTGCCGCTCGGCCTCGATCTGGGACTTGCCGTGCTCGATGATCCGCGAGGACTCCTCCTGAGCCTGCTCACGCATCTCCGAGACGATCTGCGCACCCTGCTCGCGGGCCTCTTCCCGGATCTTGGCGGCCTCGTGCCGTGCCTCCGAGAGCTGCTGCTCGAGCTCGGCGAGCTTGGCATCGGCCTCGGCCTGCTTGGTCTCGGCCGCCTGCAGCCCGCCTTCGATGGCCGACGTGCGCTCGGCGAACGTCTTCTCGAAGTTGGGCACCACGAACTTGGAAACGAGGTAGAACAGGATGCCGAAGACGACGAGCGACAGCACCATCTCGATCGGGTGCGGGATCAGAGGGTTGAGCTCTTCTCCGGCGAGCGGGATCACATACATGGGCTCGGTCTTTCGTCAGAGGTGCGCGGTCAGAGCACGAACGCGAGGGCGATACCGATGATGGCGAGCGCCTCGGCGAGCGCGAAGCCCAGGATGGCGATCGTCTGCAGTCGGCCCTGTGCCTCGGGCTGACGCGCCACACCGTTGATGTAGGCCGCGAAGATCAGACCGATACCGACGCCTGGGCCGATGGCGGCCAGACCGTAGCCGATCATGTTGGCGGAGCCCTCGATAGCCATAGGAAGCACGGCTTTTTCCTTTCGTTGGTCCTGTTGGAGAACAGGGGTGGGGGTCAGTGCTCCTCGGACAGAGCACCGGAGATGTACATGGCGTTGAGCAGGGTGAAGACGTAGGCCTGCAGGAACTGCACCAGCAGCTCCAGGAACGAGATCGCGATGAAGAGCACCCAGGCCAGCAGGCCGACCGGCTTGACCAGCAGCGAGCCGTGGACGAGGAGGTACTCGCCACCGAGGGCGAACAGGATCAGCAGGATGTGGCCGGCCAGCATGTTCGCGAACAGACGGAGGGCCAGCGTGACCGGTCGCACCAGGATGTTCGACATGAACTCGAGCGGGATCAGCAACGGCAGGATCGCGGCCGGCACGCCCTGGGGCACGCACTGGTGCTTGAGGTACTTCAGCACGCCACCCTGGGCACGGATGCCGACGTAGTTGTAGATGATCCAGCTCATCAGGGCGAGGCTGTAGACCATCCCCGAGCGCGAGAACGAGGGGAACTGGATGAACGGGATCGAGCCGAAGAAGTTGTTCAGCAAGATGAAGAAGAACAGCGCGAACAGATACGGCACGAACCGCATGAAGTCCTTGCTGCCGATGATGTCGCGTCCCAGGGAGTTGCGGACGAAGCCGTAGCCGAGCTCACCGACGTACTGCACCTTGCCGGGCACCATCGCGCGCCTGGCGGCGGCCATCCGGAAGAACACGAAGATCAGGACGGCTGCGAGGACGAGCTGGATCATCGGCTTGGTGACGCCGAGATACATCTCCTGGCCCAGGAAGGAAAAGGTGTCGTGCGGCCCGACGGGGGGCAGGTTGAAGTCGCCCGGACCGGGAGGGACGAATTCCTCGCTGGGGGCGACAAGCGTCGGGGTGAGGCTCACTGCGACTCCTGAGTTCTGGCGTTCTTCTTCGAAGCTGGGTCAGCCACGTCGGGCTCAGTCCTGAACCTCGCCCAGGTCATGTAGATCCCCAGGACGGCACCCACCAGGATCCCGACCCCGACGATGTACGACGTGCCGAGCCAGAGGTCCACCAGCCACCCGAGCAGGCCGTAGAACGCCACTCCGGCCACGAGGTAACCGAAAGCATTCCAGGGGTCGCCGGTCGGACTGTTCTGTTGCACTGGATCCTGCTGAGCCATTGCGGAGGGAGCGTAGCAGTCAGTGGCAGTCACAGCGCACCCACCTCGTTCGCCCGGGGTCGGGCCCCAGGAGCGGATTCGTCGTCGGCGCGGGAGGCCCCTGGCAGGTCGACGTCGTAGACCGGGATGCGAGTCCGCACCGTGCTGACGAGCTGTCCCGCCGTCCAGGCCAGGGTGGCCGCGACGACACCGCCGGCCAGCCAACCGCTGGAGAGCGTGGTGTCGAGAGCTCCGGAGGAGGTCAGCAAGACGAAGGCGACAGCGACCAGCAGCACCTGGAGGGTGTAGGTCACCAGGGCCATCAGCATCGCCGCCTGGGGGGCGATCCGGATCGCCGTCTCGACCACCAGGGACCCGAAGAGGAAGAAGCACAGCGCGATCGAACCGCCGACGAGTGCGCCGAGTGCGTCCGCGCGATCCCCGGTGAGGGCGGCTGCCGCGGTGCTGACCGCGACGGCTCCGGCGACACAGAGCCCTGCCACCACAAGGACCCGCGGGGTCCTCACTCGGGGCTGCCCCGGTGCGGGGCGGGCGGTCGTCGGCATTGGCGGCCTCATCGTCGTCGTCTGGTGACCCTAACCGTGCGAGACGGTGGTTGTCATCGGGCGTATGGCGGTGCTTGTGAAAATTAGCACAAAGTCTGTGGGTGAAGCAATCCCCGGTGTCGGGCGGTGCCTCAGCGGATCAGGTGGTCCTCCGCCCGGGGCTCACCGGGGCGCTGGACCCGCGGCAGGATGAACGTCAGCACCACAGTCGCCAGGGTGCCCGCGCCGAGCAGGGCCAGCGTCAGGGTGCCCGAGTAGAGGCTGATCAGCACTCCCCCGAAGGCGATCAGGCCGGCCCACAGCCACATGATCAGCACTGCCCGGCGCTGGCTGTGGCCGATCTCCAGCAGTCGGTGGTGGAGATGCTCCTTGTCCGGCTGGTAGAACGCCTGGCCACGCCGGGTGCGTCGTACGACGGCCATGACCAGGTCCGCGAGCGGCACGACCAGGATCGAGACCGGCAGCAGGACCGGCAGCAGCATCACGAACCAGCCGTCGCCGCCGCCCTGCTCCACCGAGGTCGAGGCGAACTGGCCGGTGAGCGTCAGCGCAGAGCCGGAGAGCACCAGGCCGAGCAGCATCGAACCGGAGTCACCCATGAAGATGCGCGCCGGGAAGAAGTTGTGCGGCAGGAAGCCCGCGCACGCCCCACCGAGCGCAGCACACAGCAGGGCCGCGGTGATCGCGAGCGTCTCCCCGTTGGCGTCGGCGAGCTTGTAGGAGAAGAGGAAGAAGGCCACCGACCCGATCAGTACGACACCGCCGGCGAGGCCGTCGAGCCCGTCGACGAAGTTCACCGCGTTCATCGTGCTGACCACGAGCAGCATCGTCAGCAGCACGGCCTGGGTGGGGTCGAGCACGAACTGGCCGACGCCGGGAAGCCGGAGGGAGTAGAGCTGCACGTTGTTGAGCACCATGAAGCCGGCCGCCACCAGCTGGCCGCCCAGCTTGGTCAGCGCGTCGAGCTCGATCAGGTCGTCGACGACCCCGACCGCGCAGATCATCGCCCCGGCGATCAGCACGATCCCGGAGTCGTGGAACACGGCGGGCTGCGAGGTGCTCAGGAACGGCAGGTGCCGCGCCACCAGGAGGCCGGCACCGAGGCCGCCGAGCATGGCCACCCCGCCGAAGTAGGGAATGGGCGTGGCGTGCACGTCCCGGTCGCGCACCCGGGCGACGGCCCCGGACCTGATCGCCAGCTCGCGGGCCAGGACGCACAGCAGGTAGCTGCCGACACCGGCCACGAGGAAGACGAGCAGGTACTCACGCACTGGCGGGTCCGGCCTCCGGTTCGGCCTCGGCCTCGGGCTCGGGTTCGGCCTCCGGTTCGGCCTCGAGCTCGGTCCCGAGACCGTCGAGGACCTCCGCGAGCTCCGAGCGGCTGATCGCACCCTCGCGCAGGATCCGCGGCAGGGTGCCGGTGCAGTCGAGGATCGTCGACGCGGCCGATCCTGCACTCGGGCCGCCGTCCAGGATGACCTCGACCGCCCACCCGAGCATCGTCTCGGCCTGGTCGGCGTCGAGAGCGGCCGGCTGGCCGGTCGAGTTGGCCGAGGAGACCGCGAGGGGGCCGGTGCGGCCGAGGAGGTCGAGGGCGGCCTGGTCGTCAGGCATCCGGACCGCCACCGTCCCCTTCGTCTCGCCCAGGTCCCAGCGCAGCGAGGGTTGCTGGCGGCACACGATGGTGAGCGGGCCCGGCCAGTAGTGCTCGACCAGTCCCTCCACCCATCCGGGGAGGTCGGTGGCCAGCGCCTCGAGAGTGGTCGTGGCCGAGATCAGCACCGGTGGCGGCATGTCGCGCCCCCTTCCCTTGGCGTCGAGCAGCCGCTGGACCCCGTCTGCGTCGAAGGCGTCCACGCCGACCCCGTAGACGGTGTCGGTGGGGAGCACGATCAGCTGCCCCCGGCGTACGGCAGCGACGGCCGCGGCCACGCCCTGGTCGCGGATCTCGGGGTCGGAGAGGTCGTAGCGGGTGGCGCTCACGCGGTCCCCGCGCAGTCGGGTCGTGGAGAGCGCAGCGAACCATCCTCGCGATTGCGTGGGGTGATCATCGGCTCATCGTGCCAGTCGAGCCGTCACAAAGCGCGGACGACCTGCCAGGTCGAGATGGTCGCGCACCTCGGTCCAGCGACCGCCGGCCAGGAACACCTGCGAAGCCGACTCTCCCTGCACGTCGGCGTGCTCGGCACCGACCCACCCACCGGCCCGCAGCAGGCGCGCGGCCGTCGACTCGAGCGTCCTGATGGCGTCGAGGCCGTCATCGCCGGACCACAGCGCCAGCGAGGGGTCGTGGTCACGCGCCTCGGGAGCCACGCTCGCCCAGGCCTCGAGCGGGATGTACGGCGGGTTGCAGACAACCACGTCGATGGTGCCGTCCAGCTCGGGGAAGGCATCGGCCATGTCACCCAGACGGAGATCGACGCCGCTCTGCGCGAGGTTGCGCTCTGCCCAGGAGTGCGCACCCGGATCCAGCTCGACCGCGTGCACCTGGGCTGCTGGGACCTCGTCCACGATGCTCAGGGCGATCGCGCCCGAGCCGCAGCACAGGTCGACCACGAGGGGGGACCCGCCTGCTGCGGTGGCCCGCTCGATGGCGCGCTCGATGGCCCAGCCGGCCAGGAGCTCGGTCTCCGGACGGGGGATGAACACCCCGGGTCCCACCCGGAGGTCGACGTGCCGGAACCCGACAGCGCCGGTCAGGTGCTGGAGGGGTTCGCGGGCCGCCCTGCGGGAGAGGAGTTCCTCGAACACGGCCTGGTCCTCGGTGCCGACCTCGTCGACCATCGCGAGCCGGCTCCGCGTCGTACCAAGGGTGTGGGCGAGCAGCTCGGCCGCGTCGTACTCAGGACTGGTGACGCCCGCCCCCGCCAGCCGGGCGACCGCGGCGCGCAGCAGCGTGCGCGGCCGGACCACCGCCGGGCTCACTCCGTGAGGGCTTCGAGCCGGGCGCTCATGTCCGCGTCGACGCAGGAGGCGATCACGGCGCCCAGGTCGCCGTCGAGCACCCGGTCGAGGTCGTAGGACTTGTAGCCGGTGCGGTGGTCCGAGATCCGGTTCTCCGCATAGTTGTAGGTGCGAATGCGCTCGGAGCGGTCAACGGTGCGCACCTGTGAGCGGCGCGCGTCACTGGCCTCGGCACTTGCCTCCTCCTCGGCCACCGCCAGGATCCGGGCCCGGAGGATGCGCATCGCCTGCTCCCGGTTCTGCAGCTGCGACTTCTCGTTCTGGCAGCTGGCCACGATGCCGGTCGGCACGTGCGTGATCCGGACGGCCGAGTCGGTCGTGTTCACGCTCTGCCCACCGGGCCCGCTGGAGCGGTAGACGTCGATGCGCAGGTCCTTGTCCTCGATCTGCACCTCGACGGTCTCGGCCTCCGGCATCACGAGTACGCCGGCGGCGCTGGTGTGCACCCGTCCCTGGCTCTCGGTCACCGGCACCCGCTGGACCCGGTGCACGCCTCCCTCGAACTTGAGCAGGGCGAACGGAGCCTCGCCGGGCTCGGGAGTGCCCTTCGCCTTCACCGCGACGGTCACCGACTTGTAGCCGCCGAGGTCTGACTCGTTGGCGTCGAGGATCTCGGTGGACCAGCCGCGGCGCTCGGCGTACCTCGAGTACATGCGGAGCAGGTCGGCCGCGAACAGCGCCGACTCCTCGCCACCCTCACCGGACTTGACCTCCAGCAGCACGTCCTTGCCGTCGGAGGGATCGCGCGGGATGAGCAGGTGTCGCAGCCGCTCCTCGGCCGTCACGCGGGCACGTGCCAGCTCCTCGGCCTCGATCGCGAACGACTCGTCCTCACCGGAGAGCTCGCGGGCCGCCTCGAGGTTCTCCCCGAGCTGCACCCACTCGTCGTGCGCACGCAGCACCGAGGTCAGCTCGGCGTACCGCTGACCCAGCTTGCGGGCCAGCACCTGGTCCGAGTGCACCGATGGATCCGCCAGCCTGCCCTCGAGCTCCGTGTGCTCCTCAGCGAGCTGTGAGACGGCTTCGAACACGGTGGGCTCCTGGGTTGTGACGGTTTCCCCGGTCGACCGGTGAAACTGGCGCTTGTAGGCCGAAACTTCACCCCACAAGCGCAGGTTTCCCCGGTCGGCCGGGGAAACCTGCAGATCCCGGGCGCTACTTCTTCTCGGCAGCAGCCTTCTTGGCGTAGCGGGCCTCGAAGCGGGCCACGCGGCCGCCGGTGTCGAGGATCTTCTGCTTGCCGGTGTAGAAGGGGTGGCAGTTGGAGCAGACCTCGGAGCGGATCGAACCGCTGGTGGAGGTGCTGCGAGTCGTGAACTTGTTGCCGCAGGTGCAGGTGACCTCGGTCGTCACGTACTCGGGGTGGATGTCCTTCTTCATGGTTTCCTCTCGGGGTTACAGCCGCCGGGTCGCCCTCGAAGAGGTGCGTGAACCGGAGCCAGCGTCCAAGTGTGCCACCGAGGCCCTCGCAGGAGCGAATCGGGTGACACTGCCTCAACAGCGCGCGGAGGTACGGTGTTCCCGCGGGGTCACCAGCAGGCGAATGACCCTCTAGCGGGTGCGGGCCAGGACGGCCGAGACGCGCGAGGCGAGTTCGCGCGGGCTGAACGGCTTGACGATGTAGTCGTCCGCGCCGGCCTCGAACCCCTGCTCGATGTCGGACTCCTGGGCGCGGGCGGTCAGCATGATGATCGGAAGGCCGTCCATGTCGGAGTTCTGGCGCAACGCACGCGCCGCGTCGAGACCGCTCATGCCGGGCATCATCACGTCCAGGATCACCAGGTCGGGCTTCTCGGCGGTGCACGCCTCGACGGCTGCGGCCCCGTCTCCTACGGGCACGACCTCGTGTCCTCCGTGACGCAGCTTGAACACGACGAGTTCGCGGATATCCGCGTCGTCATCGGCAATCACGATGCGAGCCATGTGTGTTTCCCCTCGAAATGTCAGCGCCAACCGGTCAGAGCATATCCGCACACGTGCTGATGTGCGGGCATATGGGACTCAGTCGCCCTGTCCGCCGGCTGTCGGTGTCGTCTTTTGCACCTGCATGAGGAACTCCAGGTTGTTCTGGGACTTCTTCAACCTCTCCAGAAGGAGCTCCAGCGCCTGCTGGCCATCGAGACCTGAGAGCACCCGACGAAGCTTCCACACGATCGACAGCTCCTCCTTGCTCATCAGGAGCTCCTCGCGTCGGGTGCCGGACTGCACGGCGTCGATCGCCGGGAAGATCCGCTTGTCCGCGAAGTCGCGGCGCAGCCGGATCTCCATGTTGCCGGTGCCCTTGAACTCTTCGAAGATCACCTCGTCCATCTTCGAGCCGCTCTCGATCAACGCCGTGGCGAGGATGGTCAGCGAGCCACCGTCCTCGATGTTGCGCGCGGCGCCGAAGAAGCGCTTGGGCGGGTAGAGGGCCGCCGAGTCGACGCCACCGGACAGGATCCGGCCGCTCGCCGGCGCGGCGAGGTTGTAGGCGCGGCCCAGCCTGGTGATGCCGTCCAGGAGTACGACGACGTCGTGGCCGAGCTCGACGAGGCGCTTGGCCCGCTCGATGGCGAGCTCCGCGACGATCGTGTGGTCGCTGGCAGGGCGGTCGAACGTCGAGCTGACCACCTCGCCCTTGACCGAACGCTCGAAGTCGGTGACCTCCTCCGGACGCTCGTCCACGAGCACGACCATCAGGTGGCACTCGGGGTTGTTGGTGGTGATCGAGTTGGCGATCGACTGCATGATCATCGTCTTGCCGGCCTTGGACGGGGAGACGATCAGGCCGCGCTGCCCCTTGCCGATCGGGGCGGCGATGTCGATCACCCGACCGATCAGGTTGGTCGAGGTCGTCTCGAGGCGCAGGCGCTCGGAGGGGTAGAGCGGCGTCAGCTTGCTGAACTCGACCCGCGTCTTCGCCTCCTCGGGGTCTGCTCCGTTGACGCTGTCGAGCTTGACCAGCGGGTTGTACTTCTCCTTGCGCTCGCCCTCCCGGGGCTGGCGCACCTGGCCGGTGATCGCGTCGCCGCGGCGCAGGCCGAACTTGCGCACCATCGACATGGACACGTAGACGTCGTCGCTGCCGGGCAGGTAACCGCTGGTGCGGACGAACGCGTAGTTGTCCATCAGGTCGAGGATCCCCGCGCACGGTGCGAGGACGTCGTCCTCGAGGATCTGCATGTCGGGCTCGTTGCGGGTGCCGCGGTTGCCGCCTCCTCCACCCTGGTTGCTCACCGGCTGGCGTTCGTTGCGGTCGCGACCGCGGCGACGGCGGTTGCGACGGCTTCCGTCTCCGTCGTCGTCGTTGCGGTTGACCGGCTGGTTGCGGTTGCCACCCTGGGTGCGGTCGCCCGCCCGATCGCCCGCCCGATCGTTGGCCCGGTCGGCATTGCCGCCCTGGTTGCGGTCGCCCTGGTTGCGGTCGCCCTGGTTGCGGTCGCCCTGGCTGCGGTCGCCCTGGTTGCGGTCAGTGGAGCGGTCGTTCTGGCGACCGCCATCACCCTGGTTCTCACCACGGTTGCGGTTGTCCCGGTTGGTGTCCCGGTTGGTGTCCCGGTTGGTGTCCCGGTTGCGGTTTGTCCCGGTTGGTGTCCCGGTTGGTGTCACGGTCCATCTGCCCGTCATGTTGACGGTCGCTGCGCTGCTCGGCCCGGCGCTCGCTCGTGCGCTCAGGGCTGCGGTCCTGCTGGTCGGCCGGCTTCTCCGCGGTCTCGGGGCCCTTCTGGGCCGGCTCCTGGGCCGACTTCTGGGCCGACTTCTGGGCCGACTTCTGGGCGGCCCTCTCGTCGGTGTTCTCGGCGGGCTTCTGGGACGCGCGCTGGTTGCGGTCCTGGCCGCCGTTGCGGTTCTTGCTGCTCTGCGCGCCGCTGTGGTCCGCACCCGGCCCAGCACCCTGACCGCCTCCTTGGGCGGTCCTGATGGCCTCGATCAGTGCGCCCTTGCGCATGCCGGTCGCCTTGATGCCGAGCCCGCCCGCGAGCTGCTTGAGCTCGGGAAGCAACATGGCCTCGAGACGGCCGCCGCCCTTGCGCGCCGCGGATGCGGAGGCATCCGAGCTGGGAGCGGCGTCGGTGGTTTCGGTCATTCGGGGCCCTTCCCCTGAGTCGGCTGCACGGCGAGACCGACAGCTGAGCTGTTGCGTTGATGACCGTCACCCGCTGCTGGGGGACTCCGGACACACGCGTGTGGGGTTCCAGGAGGTGGTGATCGGCTGGTGTGCGTCGCCATTCATCGGCTCCGACGTGTTTCCCCCCGGAGGGCCGGTCGTGACGCATTCTCACATTAGCACGGCGGCTCCGGGCCCACCGACTCGCTGTTCAAGTGCCTGCCAGCCCGCCGGGCAGTGCCCGATCACACCCTCGAGATCCTCCGTCACGAAGGCCAGCACCGTCGGTCCGGCGCCCGAGATGACCGCGGCAACTCCGTGAGATCGCAGACGGTCAACCAGCGCCAGCGACTCCGGCATCGCCGGCTCGCGCTGCCGCTGGTGCAAGAAGTCCTCGGTCGCGCGCAGCAGGTGCGCCGGGTGACCGGCCAGCGCCGCGACGAGCAGGGCCGCGCGGCCGGAGTTGGCGGCCGCGTCAGCATGGGGCACGGTCTCCGGGAGAAGGCCGCGCGCCACCTCGGTGCGTACGCCGTGCGGCGGCACGAACACGACCGCGGACACCGACGCGTCGACCGGGGACCGCTCGGCCCACACCACCCCGTCGGCCTGACCGCTGATCACGAACCCGCCGAGCAGCACCGCGGCAACGTTGTCGGGATGGCCCTCGAGCCGGTTGGCCAGCGTCAGGGCCGCCGCCTCCGTCAGTCGGCTGGCTCCGTCCTCCACCAGCGCCCGGGCCAGCACGATGCCACCCACGATGGCTGCCGAGGACGAGCCCATCCCCCGGCTGTGCGGGATCCGGTTGGTGCAGGTCAGGCGCAGCCCCGTCGGTTGCCCACCCAGCTCGTCGAACGCGGCGCGCATCGCGCGCACCACGAGATGGCTCTCGTCGTGGGCGACCTCGTCGGCACCCTCGCCAGTCACCCGCACCTCGAGTCCTCCAGGGAGAACCTCGGCGACCAGTGCGTCGGTGAGCTCGAGCGCAAGACCCAGGCAGTCGAAGCCCGGTCCGAGGTTGGCGCTGGTCGCCGGCACCGCCACGGTCACCGGCCCGCGGACGAACCGCACGTCAGGTCTCTCCATCACGCGAGGCCCGCGGCCTCGGCTGCTGCCTCGACGTCGGCGTCGACCACGGTGTCGACGAGATCGGTGAAGGAGGAGAGTGCCGTGTCGATGTCCTTGAGGCCGTGGCCGGTCACGGTGACGACGACCTGCTGGCCGGCGTACCGGATCCCCTCGGTGGCCTCGAGCAGCAGCCCGGCGATGCCCGCGGCCGAGGCAGGTTCGACGAAGACCCCGTCGCGACTGGCCAGCTCGCGTTGTGCGGCCAGGATCTCGGAGTCGCTGACCTGCCGGAACTTGCCACCCGAGCTGTCCGCGGCCTCCATCGCCAGGTCCCATGAAGCCGGGTTGCCGATCCGGATCGCGGAGGCCACCGTCTCCGGGTCGGGCACGGGCGCACCGAGCACCAGCGGCGCCGCGCCGGCGGCCTGCCAGCCACGCATGACCGGCAGCTTCGTGGCCTCGCCCGCCTGGTGGGCCTCGCGGTAGCCGAGCCAGTACGCCGAGATGTTGCCCGCGTTGCCGGTCGGCAGCACGTGCACGTCGGGAGCGTCACCGAGGAAGTCGACGATCTCGAAGGAGGCGGTCTTCTGGCCCTGCAGCCGCATCGGGTTCACCGAGTTCACCAGGGCGACCGGGTAGTGCTCCGCGAGCCCCCGCGAGATCCGCAGGCAGTCGTCGAAGTTGCCGCGAACCATGATCACCTGGGCGCCGTGCACGATCGCCTGGGCGAGCTTGCCGGCGGAGATCTTGCCCTGCGGCACGAGCACCAGCGGCTTGATCCCGGCCCGGGCTGCGTAGGCAGCCATCGAGGCCGACGTGTTGCCGGTGGAGGCGCAGACCACGGCCTCGGCGCCCTGGCCGACTGCGACCGAGAGCGCCACGGTCATGCCGCGGTCCTTGAAGGACCCGGTCGGGTTGTCGCCCTCGACCTTGAGCCACACCTCGGCGCCGGTCAGGTGGCTCAGCCACGCGGACTCGACCATCGGGGTGCCGCCCTCGCGCAGGGTGATCGTCGGTGTGCCCTCGGGCAGGTCGAGGCGGTCGCCGTACTCCTCGATCACGCCGAGCCACTGGCGCGGGCGTGGGCGCTCACTCATGCGGCGCTCGTTCCAGCACTCGTTTCGATGTTCATTCCGGGTCACCCTCGACCCGCATCACCGAGGAGACGTCACGCACGTAGGCCATGCCACGCAAGGTCTCGACCGTCGCCGCGAGGTCGGAGTCGCTCGCGCGGTGCGAGACCACGACCAGCTGGGCGTCGTCACCGCGACCCTCCTGCCGGACGGTCTGGATGGAGACGTTGTGGTCGGCGAAGACGAGGGCGACGGCAGCGAGCACACCGGCCTTGTCGTCCACGTCGATCTGCACGTGGTAGCGGGTCTGGGTCTCCCCCATCGGCAGCAGCGGGAGGCCGGCGTACGACGACTCGCCCGCGCCGCGCACGTCGGCCAGCCGGTTGCGCGCGACGGTGACCAGATCACCCATCACGGCGCTGGCGGTGGGTGCGCCACCGGCACCAGGCCCGTAGAACATCAGCTGGCCGGCTGCGGCGCTCTCCACGAACACCGCGTTGTAGGCCTCGTGCACGCTGGCCAGGGGGTGGCTGCGCGGGATCATCGCCGGGTGCACCCGCGCGGACACTGCCGGCCCGCCGGGACCGTCCTCGAGCGCACAGATCGCGAGCAGCTTGACGACGCAGCCCATCTCGGCGGCAGAGGTGACATCGCTCGCCGTCACCTCCGCGATGCCCTCGCGGTGCACGTCGGCAGCGGTCACGCGGGTGTGGAACGCGAGGCTGGCCAGGATCGCGGCCTTGGCGGCGGCATCGAACCCCTCGACGTCGGCGGTCGGGTCGGCCTCGGCGTAACCGAGCACCTGGGCCTCCTCGAGCGCCTCGTCGAACCCCGCCCCCGAGGTGTCCATCCGGTCGAGGATGAAGTTGGTGGTCCCGTTCACGATGCCGAGCACCCGAGTGACCTGGTCACCGGCCATCGACTCGCGCAGCGGCCGCACGATCGGGATCGCGCCCGCGACAGCCGCCTCGTAGTAGAGGTCGCGGCCGGCCTGCTCCGCGGCGGCGAACATGGTGCTGCCGTCCTCGGCGAGGAGCGCCTTGTTGGCGGAGACCACGCTGGCGCCGTGCTCGAGCGCAGACAGGATGAGACTCCGGGCGGGCTCGATGCCGCCGATGACCTCGACCACCACGTCGAGGTCGCCCCGCGCGACGAGCGCCTCGGCGTCGGTGGTGAACAGGTGCTCCGGCAGGTCGACTGCGCGGGCGATCCCGAGGCGGCGTACGGCGACGCCGACCAGCTCGACCGGGGCGCCCACGCGCGCTGCGAGGTCGCCGGACTGCTCATGGAGCAGGCGCGCGACCTGGGAGCCCACGACGCCGCAGCCCAGGAGGGCCACCTTGACGGGGCGAGCTGGTTTCGGGGAGTGCTCATTCATCGCGGTCCATCCTCGCACCGGTCGCGTTGACCCGTGACACCTATCCGGTTGCTGGGGTCCCGGCGCTCAGCCGACGTCGGTGGAAAGCAGGTCGTCCAGCGTCTCCCGGCGTAGGACGACCCTCGACTCCCCGCCACGCACCGCCACCACTGGAGGGCGGAGGGCGTGGTTGTAGTTGCTGGCCATCGACCGGCAGTAGGCGCCGGTGCCGGGGACGGCCACGAGGTCGCCCGGCGCCACGTCGCCGGGCAGGAACTCGTCCTTGACGATGATGTCTCCGGCCTCGCAGTGCTTGCCGACCAGGCGGGTCATCAGTCCCGGTGCGTCGGAGCCCCGGCTGGCCAGGGTGCAGGAGTAGTCGGCGTCGTAGAGCGCGGTGCGGATGTTGTCGCTCATGCCACCGTCGACCGATACGTAGGTGCGCACCGCATCGCCGTCGAGCTCGACCGCCTTCACCGTGCCGACCTCGTAGACGGTGCACATCGCCGGCCCGGCGATCGCGCGGCCGGGCTCGATCGAGAGCCTCGGCACCTCCAGGTCACGCGCCCTGCACTCGTCGCGCACGATCCTGGTCATCTCGATCGCGAGCTGCGCGGCCTCGGAGGGGTCGTCCTGCGTGGTGTAGGCGATGCCGAAGCCACCACCGAGGTCGAGCTCGGGCAGCTCGACCCCGATCTCCTCGCAGACCTGCGCGTGCAGGGCGAGCACCCGGCGGGCAGCCACCTCGAACCCGGAGGAGTCGAAGATCTGCGAGCCGATGTGGGAGTGCAGGCCGAGGAGCTCCAGCCCCGGGGTCTCGTGGATCTGCCGCACCGCGTCCAGCGCATCACCGCTGCTGATCGAGAACCCGAACTTCTGGTCCTCGTGCGCGGTCGCGATGTACTCGTGCGTGTGCGCCTCGACCCCGGCGGTGACCCGGACCATCAGCCGGACGGGGTGGGTAGCCGTCGACGCCAGCGCCGCCAGCCGCCCGATCTCGTGGAACGAGTCCACGACGATGCGACCCACGCCCAGCTCGATCGCCTGCGACAGCTCCGCGGTCGTCTTGTTGTTGCCGTGGAAGCCGACGCGCTCCATCGGGAACCCGGCCCGCTCGGCGACGGCGAGCTCACCGCCCGAGCACACGTCCATGTTCAGCCCCTCCTCGGCGACCCATCGTGCGACCGTCGTACACAGGAAGGCCTTCCCGGCGTAGTAGACGTCCCACCCGGAGAAGCCGTCGCGGAAGGCGCGGGCGCGGGAGCGGAAGTCCTCCTCGTCCAACACGTACGCCGGCGAGCCGTGCTCGGCCACCAGGTCGGTCAGGCGGACGCCGCCGACCTCCAGGGCACCGTCGACCTTGCGCGCGGTCTGCGACCACAGCTGCGGGACCAGCGCGTTCGGGTCCTCGGGCTCGCGCAGCCACGCCGGTCCGCGGACGGAGACAGCAGCGTGGGCCCAGCCCGCTTCATGCGCCCGCACTGTTACATCCGCTCCGGGGCCGAGACCCCGAGCAGCGCGAGACCGTTGGCGATGACGGTCCGCGTCGCGACCACGAGCACGAGACGCGCCTCGTTGGAGGGGGTCACCGGCGCGTCGCCGTGCGGGAGCATCCGGCACTCCTTGGTGTCGTACCACCGGTTGAAGATCGACGCCGTGCTCTCGAGGTAGCGCGCGACCCGGTGCGGTTCCCGCAGCTCGGCCGCGCTCGCGACCACCCGGGGGAACTCGGCGAGAGCACGCAAGAGGTCGCCATCGCGTTCGTGGGCCAGCAGCGCCGGGTCGAAACGATGTCCTGAGCCTGTCGAGGGGTCCTCCGGCAAGGACATCCCGAGGTCCTTGGCGTTGGCCATCATCCGGCAGGTGCGCGCGTGGGCGTACTGGACGTAGTACACCGGGTTGTCGGCCGACGCCTTGGTGATCTCGGCGACGTCCAGCACCAACGGCGAGTCGGCGGGGTAACGGGCCAGGGAGTATCGCAGCGCGTCCACGCCGATCTCCTCGGCCAGCTCGTCCAGGGTCACGATGGTGCCGGCTCTCTTCGAGAGCTTCATCTCGGCACCGCCCTGCACGATCTTGACCAGCTGTCCGATCATGACGTCGAGCGTGATGCTGGGATCGTCACCGACGCAGGCGGCCATCGCCCTCAGCCGGCCCACGTAGCCGTGGTGATCGGCCCCGAGCAGGTAGATGCAGTGGTCGAAGCCGCGAGCGCGCTTGTTCAGGTAGTAGGCCGTGTCGGAGGCGAAGTAGGTCAGCTCGCCGTCGGACTTGATCAGCACCCGGTCCTTGTCGTCGCCGAAGTCGGTGGTGCGCATCCACAGCGCCCCGCCCTCGGAGTAGACGTGCCCGAGGTCCTCGAGCCGCTGCAGTGTCTCGGGCACCGAGCCCGAGTCGTGCAGGGACAGCTCGGAGAACCAGACGTCGAAGTGGGTGTTGAAGTGCTCGAGAGACTGCTGCTGCAAGGCGAGCTGGAGCTCGTACCCCTTGGCCAGCACGGCTGCATGGCGCTCGTCCGCGGGGAGCTCGAATATGCCGGGGCTGGCCGCAGCGATCACCTTCGCGAGGTCGTCGATGTGGGCCCCGGCGTACCCCTCCTCGGGCTTGGGCAGGCCGAGCGCCGAGGCGATGACCGAGTCGGCGAAGTGGTCCATCTGCACGCCGCGGTCGTTGATGTAGAACTCGCGGGTCACGTCGGCACCGGCGGCGCTGAGCACCCTCCCGATCGCGTCCCCGAGGACCGCCCAACGGGTGTGGCCCAGGTGCAGCGGACCGGTCGGGTTGGCCGAGATGAACTCCACATTGATCTTCTGTCCCGCGAGCACCTCGGTGTGGCCGTAGCTAGCCCCAGCCGCCACGACGTCGGCGGCCACCTGCCCTTGGGCGCCCTTCTCGACGGTGATGTTGAGGAAGCCGGGGCCGGCCACGGCCACGACGTCGATGCCATCGGCAGCCGACAGCTCCTCAGCGAGCATCATGGCGAGCTCACGTGGGTTCAGTCCGGCCCTCTTGCCGAGCTGAAGGGCGACGTTGGTCGCGTAGTCCCCGTGCTCCTTGCTCCGGGGGCGCTCCACCACGACTGTCGCCGGAACCCCGTCAGGCAACGTGAGACGACCGTTCTCGCTCAGTGTGGTGAGGGCGGAGACGATCGTGGAGGAGAGCTGGGCGGGATTCACCTCCCCAGCCTATCGGCGGCGCCGGTTGCCGGACTTCGAGCATCGCCCGGTAGTGTTCGGGCTCGCGCAGTTGGCGCATGCCTCCGTAGCTCAGGGGATAGAGCACTGGTTTCCGGTACCAGGTGTCGCAGGTTCGAATCCTGCCGGAGGCGCCATCCGCCGGAGCGTTGGACTCCCTGCACACCGCTCCGAGGAGCCGCCTCCCCTGCGCTTCTCACGCTCAGGGGTCTAGCCTTGCGGGGTACTCACACATACCCGCGTTGGAAGAGGCGAAACTGGCCGTGCCCGAGTCAACTGAGGACAACTCCATGTCTGGATTCGGAGCCAATGAATGGCTCGTCGACGAGATGTACGAGCGCTACCAGAAGGACCCCGACAGTGTGGACAAGGTCTGGTGGAACTTCTTCGGCCAGGACCAGCGCAGGACCTCCGCGACCTCCAGCGACACCAAGACCTCCGCCACAACCTCCACCGGCGGCAGCTCCAACGGAACGGTGACCGAGTCCACGGGTGCCCCGAAGGGCCGGCCGACGGCCAGGACCGAGTCGAAGGCCCAGTCGAAGGCCCAGTCGAAGGCCCAGTCGAAGGCCGAGTCGAAGGCCGAGTCGAAGGCCGACCCCAAGAAGGAACAGCAGCCCACCGAGCAGAAGGCCGAGAAGTCCCAGAACGTGCAGTCCCAGGACAAGAACACCGGCAAGGGCGCCACCAAGAGCGCCGCCACCAGCAACGACAAGCCGACCCCGAAGGATGCTGAGAGCACGGCCGAGGCGGAGCCCGCCGACGGGCCGCAGTTCACCGTCCTCAAGGGAGCGCCGGCCCGCACCGTCAAGAACATGGACGAGAGCCTCACCGTGCCGACCGCGACCAGCGTGCGCTCGGTCCCGGTCAAGCTCCTGTGGGACAACCGGATCGTCATCAACAACCACCTCGCCCGCGCCCGCGGCGGCAAGGTCTCCTTCACCCACCTGATCGGTTTCGCCCTGGTGCGGGCGCTCGGGTCGATGCCGGCGATGAATGTCGGGTACGACGTCGTCGACGGCAAGCCCAACCTGATCACCCCGGCCCACATCAACCTGGGCCTGGCGATCGACATGAAGAAGGACGACGGCACCCGCCAGCTCCTGGTGCCGAGCATCAAGGCCGCCGAGTCGATGGACTTCGCGCACTTCTGGACCGCCTACGAGGAGGTCGTCCGCAAGGCCCGCAACGGCAAGCTGCAGGTCACCGACTTCCAGGGCACCACGATCAGCCTGACCAACCCGGGCACGATCGGCACCAACCACTCCGTCCCGCGGCTGATGAAGGGTCAGGGCGCGATCATCGGCGTCGGATCGATGGAGTACCCGCCGGCTTTCCAGGGCGCCTCCGAGGAGACGCTCACCCGCAACGCGATCAGCAAGATCATGACGCTCACCTCCACCTACGACCACCGGGTCATCCAGGGTGCGCAGAGCGGCGAGTTCCTCCGGATCGTGCACGGACTGCTGCTCGGCGAGGACAACTTCTACGACGACATCTTCCGGTCGCTGCGGATCCCCTACGAGCCGATCCGCTGGTCTTCGGACATCTCCACCAACCACGACGACGAGATCAGCAAGCAGGCCCGCATCCTCGAGCTGATCCACGCCTACCGCGTGCGCGGGCACATGATGGCCGACACCGACCCGCTCGAGTACAAGCAGCGCAGCCACCCCGACCTCGAAGTCGAGTCGCACGGCTTGACGCTGTGGGACCTCGACCGCGAGTTCGCCACCGGATCGTTCGGTGGCGAGCGACGGTTCATGAAGATGCGCTCGATCCTCGGCATCCTGCGGGACTCCTACTGCCGCACAGTCGGCATCGAGTACATGCACATCCAGGACCCCGAGCAACGTCGCTGGATCCAGGAGCGGGTGGAGCAGCCCCATCAGAAGCCGCCCCGCGAGGAGCAGCTTCGGATCCTGCTCAAGCTCAACCAGGCCGAGGCGTTCGAGACGTTCCTGCAGACCAAGTTCGTCGGCCAGAAGCGGTTCAGCCTCGAGGGCGGCGAGACCACCGTGCCGCTGATCGACGAGATCTGCGAGGCGGCCGCCCAGGCCGGGCTCGACGAGGTCACCATGGGCATGGCCCACCGTGGCCGGCTCAACGTGCTCGCCAACATCGTCGGCAAGAGCTACAGCCAGATCTTCCGCGAGTTCGAGGGCAACATCGACCCGCGCACCGTCCAGGGCTCCGGCGACGTGAAGTACCACCTCGGTGCCGAGGGCGAGTTCCTCTCCGACCGCGGGGACAAGATCAAGGTGTCCGTCGCAGCGAACCCCTCGCACCTCGAGGCGGTCGACCCCGTGCTCGAGGGCATCGCCCGGGCCAAGCAGGACATGCTCAACCAGGGTGAGGCGTTCCCGGTGCTGCCGCTGCTCGTGCACGGCGACGCTGCGTTCGCCGGGCAGGGAGTCGTCGCGGAGACCCTGAACCTCTCCCAGCTGCGCGGCTACCGCACCGGCGGCACCATCCACGTGGTGGTGAACAACCAGGTCGGCTTCACCACCTCGCCGGCCGCGTCGCGCTCCTCGCTCTACTGCACCGACGTCGCCCGGATGGTGCAGGCACCGATCTTCCACGTGAACGGTGACGACCCCGAGGCGTGCATCCGGGTCGCACGACTCGCCTTCGAGTACCGCCAGGCGTTCAACAAGGACGTCGTCGTCGACCTGGTCTGCTACCGCCGACGCGGTCACAACGAGGGTGACGACCCGTCGTACACCCAACCGCTGATGTATGACCTGATCGAGCAGAAGCGGTCGGTGCGCAAGCTCTACACCGAGTCCCTGATCGGCCGTGGCGACATCACCCTCGAGGAGGCCGAGCAGGTCCTCAAGGACTACCAGCAGCAGCTCGAACGCGTCTTCACCGAGGTCCGGGAGGCGACCAGCGTCCCGGAGAGCTGGACCACGGTTCCGGACTACCCGGAGAAGAGCCACGAGGAGTTCACGACCGCCATCCCGCGGGAGACGCTCAAGCGGATCTCCGACGCCTACGTGAGCGCCCCCGACGGCTTCACCGTGCACCCGAAGGTGCTGCCGCAGCTGCAGCGCCGGGCGACGGCGATCAACGAGGGACCGATCGACTGGGGCACCGGCGAGGTGCTGGCGCTCGGCTCCTTGCTGATGGACGGCCGTCCGGTGCGGCTGGCCGGGCAGGACTCCCGCCGCGGCACGTTCGTCAGCCGGTTCGGGACCATCATCGACCGGACCAACGCCAACGAGTGGACCCCGCTGGCCAACCTGTCCGAGGACCAGGCGAGCTTCTACCTCTACGACTCGTTGCTCTCGGAGTACGCCGCCCTGGGATTCGAGTACGGCTACTCGGTGGCCCGTCCCGACGCGCTGACCATCTGGGAGGCCCAGTTCGGCGACTTCGTCAACGGTGCCCAGACCGTGATCGACGAGTTCATCAGCTCCAGTGAGACCAAGTGGGGTCAGGCGTCCGGCGTCGTGCTGCTGCTGCCGCACGGCTACGAGGGGCAGGGACCCGACCACTCCTCCGCCCGCATCGAGCGGTTCCTGACGATGGCGGCGGACGACGCGTTCGTGGTGGCCCAGCCCTCGACTCCGGCGAGCTACTTCCACCTGCTGCGCCGGCACGCGCTCGGCGACGCGCACCGGCCGATGATCGTCTTCACACCGAAGTCGATGCTCAAGCGCAAGGAGGCCGCCTCCCAGCCGGAGCACTTCACCGAGGGCACCTTCCGTCCCCTGGTCGGCGACGCCACGGTCGATCCCCAGAAGGTGGACACGCTCCTCCTCTGCAGCGGCCGGATCACCTGGGACCTGATGGTGCAGCGCGGGAAGCAGCAGGAGGACGGGCCCACGACTGCGATCGCCAGGTTCGAGCAGCTCTACCCGCGGCCCCTGGCCGAGCTCGAGGAGGAGATCGGGCGCTACCCGAACCTCAAGGAGATCCGCTGGGTGCAGGACGAGCCGGCGAACATGGGACCGGCCCCGCACTTCCAGCTGAACCTGTTCACCGAGCTCGACCGTCCGGTCAAGGTCATCTCGCGGCCGGCGTCGAGCTCGCCGTCCGTCGGGCAGCACTCCCGCCACGTCGAGGAGCTCAAGGGGATCATGAGCGACGCGTTCGCCGAGGTCGAGGGCAAGGCCGAGGAGAACTACTGAGGGCCCCGTGTACTTCACCGATCGCGGCATCGAGGAGCTCCAGAAGCGTCGAGGTGACGAGGAGGTGACCCTCGCGTGGGTCGCCGAGAGGTTGCAGGAGTTCACCGACCTGCACCCCGACTTCGAGACCCCCGTCGAGCGGTTCGCCACCTGGCTGGCCCGGCTCGACGACCTCGAGGACGAATAGCCGCAACCGGCTGACAGTCGTCGTGGCAGCAATACCGCCCCCACGCAGTTTCTGCCATACTGGCGGGATGGCACTCACCAGCGTGGCCGTGGTCATCCCTCCGCGTCCGGCAATGTTCGAGCTCGGAGTCGTCCACGAGGTCTTCGGGATCGACCGGACCGAGGACGGCGTACCCCACATCGACTTCCGCGCCTGCTCCGAGCGACCGGGTGAGCCCCTCGAGATGGACCACGGGCTGTTCATGACCACCACCCACGGCCTCGCGGACGCAGTCGGCGCCGACCTGGTGGTGGCCCCGGCGTACAACTACCAGGTGCCGCCCTCCGAGGCGGTCCTGGACGTCTACCGCAAGGCGCACGCCCGGGGGGCCTGGGTGCTCTCGGTCTGTTCGGGCGCCTTCCTGCTCGGCGAGGCGGGCCTGCTCGACGGCCGTGCCTGCACCACGCACTGGCGCCACACCGCCGAGCTGGCACAACGCTTTCCCGAGGCGACGGTCGATCCCGACGTGCTGTTCGTCGAGGACGACCGGGTCATCACGAGCGCCGGCACGGCGGCCGGCATCGACGCCTGTCTGCACCATGTCCGGTGCGAGCTCGGCGCGGCTGTCGCCAACAAGATCGCCCGCCGGATGGTGGTGCCACCCCAGCGTGACGGTGGGCAGCGACAGTTCATCGACCTGCCGGTGCCGGACTGCGAGGCGGACAGCCTCGCGCCGCTGCTGATCTGGATGCGCGAACACCTCGCCGAGGAGCAGCCGGTGAAGGCCCTGGCCCGCCGCGTCGCCATGTCCGAACGTACTTTCGCACGCCGGTTCTCCGCCGAGACCGGGACCACCCCCGGCAAGTGGCTGCTCGCGCAGCGGCTGCACCACGCGCGCACCCTGCTCGAGAGCAGCGACCAGACGGTCGAGACCGTGGCCTCGCGGGCAGGGTTCGGGTCCGCCGCACTGCTGCGCCACCACTTCGGCACGCACGTGGGCGTGGCACCCGCGGAGTACCGCCGGACGTTCCGCACCCCGGACGAGCGCGCAGGCTGAATCACGGGCCGACGGCTGAGCTCGCGCAGCCGTCGACCGCGCACTACCCTCACCGCCGTGACCTATCCACCGGCGCCTTGGAACGTGCACGGGCAGCTCTGGCTCTCCTTGTTCCGGGTGCGCGAAGGCGACCACCCGAACCGTCAACCGGGTGTCTACGGCGCTGCGCTCGTCTCCTACGAGTCGCCGAGCCCGCTCACCTGCTCCGAGCTGCTGGTCGCCCGACCGGTCCAGGAGGCCGGCGGCCGGCGCCCCCTCCTCGGGTTGAGCAGCGCGCTGCGCGCCCGGGTCGAGATCACCGACATCTGGGTCGATTCCCAGGACTCGCTCGAGGGTGGGCGTGCCCTGTGGGCGATTCCCAAGGACCTCTGCGAGTTCCGTCGTACGACGTCTGGCGGTCGGGTCCAGCGGACGTCGTGGAGCACGAGTCTGGACGGTGCGCCGGTCGCCTCGGCACGGTTCACCGACATCTCCCGCGTCGTACCCCGCATCCCGTTCAGGGGGTCAACCCGGCAACAGCGTCCCGCCACGGACGCCGGTGCCGGCCGTGACGTCGTGGCCGAGCTGAAGGGCAGCGCCAGGACGCTCCCGTGCCGCGGGTCCTGGACCTTCGACCGGCACGGGCCGCTTGCCTGGCTGGCAGGCAAGCGACCCCTGGTGTCGTTCCGGATGGCCGATTTTCAGATGTCCTTCGGCTGAACCGGCTCGGCGGGTGCTGCCTGGATGTGGTCCTGGCCCGCCTTGCGGGCCGCGTCCCTGATCGCGAACACCTCGGTCGCGAAGCCCCCCACAGCACGGGTGATGTCGCCGACTGCGGTGGTGATGATCGTGGCGACGCTGCCCACCACATGGCTGGCCGCGGTCACGCCGTCCTGAAGTGCGTCCTTGCGGATCTCGGCCTTGCTCAGCTCGTCTGGCATGTCCTCAGTCTCTCAGGGTCCTGGTCGATGTGTCTGTGGTCGGGGGCGTCGTTCCTGGCACCCGGGAGCGCGAAGCGACAGATCTTCGCGGCGACGCTGAGCAGCTGCTTGCCCAGAGGACCCTGGTTGTAGTCCAGCCCGTAGCGCCGGCAGATCTCCTGGATCTCGCCGGCGATCTCGGGATAGCGGCGTGCAGGAAGGTCGGGGAAGAGATGGTGCTCGATCTGGTGCGACAGGTTGCCCGTCATGATGTGGAACAGCTTGCCGCCGGTGATGTTGGCGGAGCCCAGCAGCTGGCGGTAGTACCAGTGGCCACGCGACTCGTTCTCGCACTCCTCCTCGCTGAAGGTCGCGACCCCGGCCGGGAAGTGGCCGCAGAAGATGATGTTGAAGGCCCAGATGTTGCGCACCAGGTTGGCGGTCGCGTTGCCGGCCAGGGTCATCGGGAACAGCGGACCGGTGAGCGCCGGGAACAGCAGGTAGTCCTTGAGCGCCTGCTTGCGGACCTTGCGCATCAAGCCGCTGTGCAGCGCCTTGTTGTCGGAGATCTTGCGCGTTCCCTTGACGATGTTCTCGACCTCGAGGTCGTGCATCGCCACGCCCCACTCGAAGAAGACCATCAGCAGGGTCGCGTAGATCGGGTTGCCCAGGTAGTAGGGGTGCCACTTCTGGCCCTCGTCCATCCGCAGGATGCCGTAGCCGATGTCACGGTCCTTGCCGAGGATGTTGGTGAACGTGTGGTGGATGTAGTTGTGCGAGTACTTCCACTGGTCGCTCGGGCAGACGTTGTCCCACTCGTACATGCGCGAGTTCAGACCGGGGTCACCCATCCAGTCGTACTGTCCATGCATCACGTTGTGGCCGATCTCCATGTTGTCCAGGATCTTGGAGACGCTGAGCGCCGCTACGGCGAGCGGCCAGGCGGGCGGCAGGTACATCAGGGCGCGGCCGGCGACCTCGAACTGCCGCTGCTTCTTGACGATGCCCCGGATGTAGTCGGCATCCTCCTCGCCGAGCTGGCCGATCAGCCGCTGGCGGATGGCGTCCATCTCGTTGCCGAACGCCTCGATCTGCTCGGGGGTCAGCTTGTTGTCGCGCGTCCTGACGGGGGTCTCGGTGCTGGTGGTGGTGGCCATGTCGAATCCTTTCGATGGGTTCGTGCTGGCTTGTTGGTTGGGTGGTCAGAGGTCGACGGAGCAGCTGCCGACGGGAGCAGAGACGCAGATACGGATGTCCTCGTCGGGCAGCGAGGACTCCTCACCGGTCATCACGTTGCGGACCGTCCCCTCGCGCTTGCGGGAGACGCAGGAGAAGCAGATGCCCATGCGGCAGCCGTACTCCGGCGTCAGGCCCTGCGCCTCGGCCTGCTCCAGCAACGTGGCGCCGGAGTTGGTGGCGGTGCCCCCGGTGCGCGTGAAGGACACGTCACCGACGGCAGAGTCACCGACTCCACCGGTGATCGAGCCTGTCCCACCAGTGATCGAGCCTGTCGAGATCTTGAAGAACTCGGTGCGCAGGCGCGGCGAGTCGCCGTACGCCTCGGCCACCAGCGCCATCATCGGCGCCGGACCGCACGCCCACGTGTCGGTGTCCCGGAAGTCCGGGACCAGCTTCCCCAACGCGCCGGCCGTGAAGTGCTCCCCGTCCTGGCGGAGGTGCACGTCGATCCCGTTGTCCTGCCAGGAGATCCGGTTGAGCTCCTCGGCGAAGATCTGGTCCTCCGGGGAGCGGGCGTAGTGCACGAAGGTCACCTTGCGGTTGGCTCTGCCGTCGTACCCGTCCCGCAGGAGGGTGCGGATCTGCGCCATCACCGGGGTGATGCCGGAGCCTCCGGAGATCATCAGCAGGTGGTTGTTCGTCGGCGTCGCCGGGCTCTCGGTGAGCGTGAACTGGCCCTCGGCCTGGCTCAGGTGCACCAGCTGTCCGGGCTGGGCATCGCGGACCAGGAACTTGCTGACCCGCTGCTGACCAGGCTTCGCCTCGTCGTGCGCACGCACGGTGATCGAGAACCGCTCGCCCGGGTCGGACTCCGCGGAGGAGATCGAGAAGCACCGTGTCGTACGCCGGGCTCGGTTGATCTCCACTCCGACCTGCACGTACTGCCCCGCCCGGTGTCCGCGCCAGGTGCTGGTGGGCTGCAGGGTGATGGTCGCGACCGGGTTCGCGCCGTCGGTCTCACGAGTGACGTCCACGATCCGGGCGCGAACCTCGGTGGCGGCCCACATCGGGTTGAGCTGCTCGAGATAGCGGTCGACGCCGTGGGGCGAGGTGAGGGCAGCGAGTGCGCGGGAACTGAGGATGCGTTCGGCAAGTGGTTGCAGGAGTGTCATCCCGGCCTCCTCTCAAGATTTCAGTGAACATCTGTTCACTCAAAAGCATGGCGGCCGGAGTGGGCGAGGGTCAAGACCATCCGCCGTGACGCCCGACACTCCCGCTCGCTCGCGCTCGACGAACAACGTGACCTGCATCGCGTGCGGTCGTGATGACGCTGTGTTCTAGGGTCCAGGGATGACTCGAACCCTCTTCACCGGCGGCGTCGTGTACGACGGGACCAGCAGCCTGCCTGCCGAGGGTGACGTGGTGGTCGAGGACGGACGGATCGTCGACGTCGGACCGGGTCTGGACGGAGACGTCTCGGTCGACTGCTCGGGCGGCTACCTGTCCCCCGGCTTCATGGACTGCCACGTGCACGTCACGCTCGACAACCCCAGCCGGATGCGGATCGTCGAGACACCGTTCAGCCTGCAGTTCTTCAGCGCCGCGGCCAATCTGAAGAAGACCCTCGACATCGGCATCACCAGCGTCCGGGACGCCGGCGGCGCCGACCTGGGCATCAAGGAGGCAGTCGACCGCGGGATGATCCCCGGGCCCCGGATGCAGATCTCGCTGATCATGCTCAGCCAGACGGGCGGTCATGGTGACGACTGGGCCATCTGTGGCGGCGACGTGCCGTTCTTCCTCCCTCACCCCGGGCGTCCCAGCGGTGTCGTGGACGGGCCGGAGGAGGTGCGGCGTCGGGTACGCGAGATCATCCGGGCCGGCGCCGACGTGATCAAGGTGGCCACGACCGGCGGGGTCCTCTCCCCCCGCGATGACCCGCGACACGCCCACTTCCGCGACGCCGAGATCGCCGTGATGACCGAGGAGGCCACCGCAGCCGGCATCCACGTGATGGCTCACGCCCAGGGCGCCGGTGGCATCAAGGCCGCGCTGCGCAACGGCGTGCGTTCCATCGAGCACGGGATCTTCCTCGACGACGAGGCCATCGAGATGATGCTGCACGCGGGTGCCTGGCTGGTGCCCACCCTGCACGCTCCGCGGGCAGTGATCGCGGCAGCCGACGCCGGACTGCCCATCCCCGAGTCGTCGGTGGCCAAGGCCCGTTCCACGACCGAGGCCCACGTCGACAGCGTCCGGCGGGCCCACGAGGCCGGCGTCCGGATCGCGATGGGCACCGACTGCGGCGTCGGCGCCCACGGCACCAACCTCGAGGAGCTCGAGCTGATGACCGAGGCCGGGATGACCGGCCTCGAGGCGCTGCACGCCACCACTTCATCGGCGGCAGGGCTGATGGACGTCGCGGCCGACCGGGGCACGATCCGTCCGGGGCAACGCGCCGACCTGGTGCTGGTCGAGGGCGATCCTGCGGACGTCACCAGGCTCGGCGACCGGGTGCGCGCGGTGTTCCTCGACGGGGTCGAGGTCAGTCGACGCGACGTCTGAGCGGCGAATCCCGGCGGCACGCTGGGTGCACGATCGTTCACCCAGCCAAGCAAACCAGTACCCTCGTGGCCATGGAGCCGCCTGTGGAGACACGTGGTGAGCGCAAGGAGCGCACCCGTCGAGCGATTCTCGACGCGACCCTCGCCCTGTGCGTCGACAGCAGCCTGGTGGCACTCTCGCTGCGTCAGGTGACCAAGGAGGTCGGCATCGTTCCGACCGCGTTCTACCGGCACTTCGACTCGATCGAGGACCTCGGCCTGGCGCTGGTCGAGGAGTCCTTCGCGTCGTTGCGCGGGATGCTGCGCGACGTACGCCGCAGCGACCCGACCTACCAGAACATCATTGACAGCTCGGTGACGGTGCTCGGCGAGCACGTCCACGTCCAGCACGACCACTTCGCGTTCATCGCGCGGGAACGCGTGGCCGGCCCGCCGGCGGTGCGCGCCGCGATCCGGCACCAGATCGAGCTGGTCGAACGTGAGCTCGCTGCCGACCTGGCCAGGCTCACCGACCCGGCGTTCTGGACGACTGACGACCTGAGGGTGCTCTCCAACATGATCGTCACCTCGATGGTCGGCACCGCCGAGGCGATCCTGAGCTCACGTCCGGAGGCCGAGCCCGTGATCGCCGAGCAAGCGCGCACCCAGCTGCGGATGCTGCTCGTCGGCGCCCTGCGTTGGCGCTCCACCGGCCTGGGCTGATCCGGCCTGGGCTGATCCGGCCTGGGCTGATCCGGCCTGGGCTGATCCGGCCTGTCAGCCGGGGCAGGGTGCGACCACTCCGTCGATCTCGTCGTCCAGCTCCTCCTCGAGCGGAGACATGCCATCGCCTTCGTCCTCGAGACGAGCCGGCATCCAGGCGACCAGGCCCAGGACCAGGAGACACAGGACTGCCGAGACCGCGAACGCCCACCGCATCCCCTGCAGCGAGGCTGCGACCGGAGCCACCCCGTCGTCGACGAGAGCGGCCGCGCGGCTCGTCATGATCGTCACCACGAGTGCCGTCCCCATGGCGCCGGCGACCTGCTGGATGGTTCCGAGCAGTGAGCTGCCATGGGAGTAGAGGTGCGCAGGCAGGGAGCCGAGGCCCATCGTGAACACGGGCGTGAACAGCGCCGCCAGGCTGACCATCAGCACCACGTGGGCGACCAGGATCTGCCAGAGGGGGGTCTCGGAGCCCACCAGCACGAACGAGGTCATCGAGACGAGCAGGCCGATCGCGCCGGGAACGACCAGCACGCGCGCGCCTCGCGCGTCGTAGATCCGACCGACCCGGGGACCGAGCAGACCCATCGCCAGGCCGCCGGGCATCACGAGCATCCCGGTCGCCAGCGGGCTCATCTCGCGGACGTTCTGCAGGTAGAGCTGCAGCAGGATCATCGAGCCCAGCATGGCCATGAAGGCGATCGCCATCACGCCCAGCGAGAGCGAGAAGATCCGGATCCGGAGGGCACGCAGGTCGAGCAGAGGCCGGTCGGAACGCTGCAGGACCAGCTGACGCCAGACGAAGCAGCCGATGCCGACCACGCCGAGCGCGAGTGCGCCGTACGCCAGTGAGTGGTCGCCCTGCACCCCGACCTCGCTGAGGCCGTAGACCAGGCTCCCGAAGCCCACTGCCGCGATCACGACGCTGAGCCAGTCCACGCTGCCCGCGACCGGCACGCCGACGTTGACCAGCCTGCGGTGGCCGAGCACGCCGATGGCGCCCGCGATCGGCAGCACGACGAGGAAGATCCAGCGCCACGACAGGGAGCTGAGGACGACGCCGGACACTGCCGGCCCGAGGGCGGGCGCCACCGACATCGCGAGCGTGACGTTGCCCATCACGCGGCCGCGGTCGTGCACGGGTACGACGGCCATCAGGGTCGTCATCAGCAGGGGCATCATCACCGCCGTGCCGCCGGCCTGGACGACCCGGGCCACGAGCAGCACCGGGAAGGTCCAGGCCGCGGCCGCGAGCAGGGTGCCGGCACAGAACACGCCCATGGCCAGGCCGAAGGCGAACCGGGTCGTCACCCGCTGCAGGAACCAGCCGGTGACCGGGATCACGACCGCCATGGTGAGCATGAACGCTGTGGAGAGCCACTGGGCTGCGCTGGCATCGACGGCGAAGTCGGCCATCAGGCGCGGGATCGCGTTGATCATGATGGTCTCGTTGAGGATCACCACGAACGTGGCGCCGACGAGCCACCGCAGGATGGCGTAGTCGGGCTCTCCGGCGTCCTGCTCTGGTTCGTGCTTCGATGTGTGCTGCGGGGACTGCATCGGGACCTCGTTCGGCTCAGTGGTGAGTGGTCAGCCTGACCGTCCGTTGAGGGCGTCGGCAAGTCATTTAGACCGGCACGCGTCGCTGGAATCATCGGTGTGAACTCTTGGCACTCCGTAACTACTGCGTTACCGTAACGTCACAGTTACCGAGGAGCCGGATGCCATCCAACGCCGTCAACCCCTTCGACGCACTCGGCGACCCCCACCGCCGCGCGATTCTGCGGCTGCTCGGCGACAGGGACCTGGCCGTGCACCAGATCGCCGAGCACCTGCCGATCAGCCGGCCAGCGGTCTCCCGCCATCTCCGGCTGCTCAAGGACGCCGGCCTGGTCGAGGAGCAGGCCGAGGGCACGCGACGGATCTACCGGCTGCAGGAACACGGCATGCGGGCGGTGCAGGCCTATCTCGAGCAGGTGTGGGGCGAGGCGGCTGGCCGTTTCCGCCTGGTCGCCGACAACGTCTCCCGGACCGGGACCCGGGAGGCCCCGTGACCGCGCCGCTCGAGCTGGCCTTCTCGGTGGCCTGCCACCCCGCGGAGGCCTTCACGGTTTGGACGGAGCGGTTCTCGACCTGGTGGCCGGACGACCACACCGTCACGGGCGATCCCGCGAGCGTCGTCCTCGAGCCTCGGCTCGGCGGGAGAATCTACGAACGCACACTCGAGGGCACCGAGCACGACTGGGGCGAGGTGATCGTGTGGGAGCCACCGGACCGGCTCTGCTATCTCTGGCACCTGCGCCGCGACCGCGCCGACGCCACGGAGGTGGAGATCCGCTTCCTCGGCGAGGGTGCCGGGACGCGCGTCGAGATCGAGCACCGGGGCTGGGAGCGGCTCGGGACGGCCGGGACCGAGTGGCGCGAACGGAACATCAGCGGCTGGCAGACTCTGCTGCCGCACTTCATCACGAGTATCGAGTCCGCAAGACCCCGACCGGAAAGGTGAGCGCCGTGGCACAGGAAGTGGCAGGCACAGGAACCAAGGACGACCCGTGGCAGCTGACGACGGCGCCCGGCTCGTCCTCCTACACGATGTACCGCGACGAGACGTCCGAGCCACCGTTGCTCGTGTGCCAGGTCGGTTCGACCCGGCTGACCTACCTGCTGCGTGCCCTCGACGACCTGGCGGCGTGGCTGGGTGAACAGGACGGGTGGGTTCCGCTCGGCGCCGCGGACGAGAAGAAGCCAGCCGCAGGGGGCTCGGTGGAGGCCTGGGGCCGCGACCCCGGAAACCCGGTCGGCGGGTGGTACGGCCAGCGCAACGGCTATCGCGGCCGGTTCGGCATGTACCTGCCGCCGTTGCTCGAGGCGCTCGGACTCGTGGAACTCACGCACGACGCCCGCAACAACCGCGTCCGCGCTGTGTGAGCAGTCGCGTTCGGCTGCTCAGGGACCGGGGCTGACCGTCACGTCGGGGATGGTCGCGTCGCGCGGCAGGTCGAGCACGTGCAGGATCGCGTCTGCCACCGTCTCGGGGCGGATCCACTCGCCGGCGTCGTACTCCTTGCCCTCGTGCTCGTGCACCCGCTGCTGCATCGGCGTGGCGGTCCGGCCCGGGTAGACGCTGGTGACCCGCACGCCGTGCTCGAGCTCCTCGGCCCGCAGTGCGTCGGCAAGGGCGCGCAGGCCGTGCTTGGAGGCGGCGTACCCCGCCCACTCCGGGTTGGCGCGCAGCCCGGCTCCCGAGTTCACGAACACGACGGTGCCCCGGGCCGCACGCAGCGCCGGGAGGGCCAGCCTGGTCAGCTCGGCAGGAGCAAGGAGGTTCACGTCGATCTGCTGGCGCCACGACTGGGTCGCCAGCTCCGCGACCGGGCCGAGGGTCACCACTCCAGCGGCGTGGACGACTGAGTCGAGCGACTCTGGCAGCTCGAGGTCCGCCACCGCCGCCGGGTCTGCCAGATCCGCGACGAGCATCTGGGCGCCCTCCCAGCGCGAGGCCAGCTCCTCGGCGCGCTCTCGCGACCTCGCCAGCAGCACCAACCGGTCGCCTCGCGCGTGCAGGGCGTTGGTGAGCACCTCACCGATGCCCGAGCCGGCACCGGTGAGCAGGTGCGTGGTCATCAGCGCGTGAACACGATCTTGCCGAAGATGTCGCCACCGGCCATGGCGGCGAAACCCTCCTCGGCCCGCTCCATCGGCAGGGTCCGGTCGATCAGCGGGCGGGCACCGCTGGAGTCCAGCAGGTTGACGAGGGACGCCAGCTCGGTGCGCGTGCCCATGGTCGACCCGATGACGCGCAGCTGCAGGAAGAAGATCCTGGTCAGCTCGGCGTCATCCAGCTTGGGCCCCGAGGTGGTGCCGGAGATGACGATGGTGCCGCCCGGGCGCAGGGCACGGATCGAGTGCGACCAGGTGGCCTTGCCGACGGTCTCCATGACGGCGTCCACCTTCACCGGGAGCCGCGCCCCGGACTCGAACACCTCATGGGCGCCGAGCTCGAGGGCCTTCGCACGCTTGCCCTCGTCCCGGCTGGTGGCCAGGACCTTCAACCCACCGGCCCGCGCCAGCGTGATCAGCGCGGTGGCCACGCCGCCGCCGGCGCCCTGGACGAGCACGGTGTCGCCGGCCTTGAGCTCGCCTTGGGTGTAGAGCATCCGGTAGGCGGTCAACCACGCAGTCGGCAGGCAGGCTGCCTCCTCGAACGACAGCGACGCGGGCTTGGGCACGACGTTCACCTTGGGTACGGCGACCTTGTCCGCGAACGTGCCCTGGTGACGCTCGCTGAGCAGGGACCGCTTCGGGTCGAAGGTCTCGTCCCCGCGCCACGACGGGTCGCTCACGACCGCGTGTACGACGACCTCGTTGCCGTCCTCGTCGAGACCGGCGGCATCGCACCCGAGGATCATCGGCAGCGCCTCCTCCTTCAGGCCCACGCCACGCAGCGACCAGAGATCGTGGTGGTTCAACGCGGCCGCCCGGACGGTGACGGTGGTCCAGCCGTCAGGCACCTCCGGATCAGGTCGCTCACCGACCACGAGGCCGGTCAGCGGGTCGTCGGAGGAGAACTTCTCGGCGTACACAGCAAACATGAAACGACCCTAGCGGGACGCCGGGCAGGCGTGTCGAGGGGCCAAAACGGATGGGGTTGTCGACCGATCCATGACGTTGTCGGGTGTTGCATCGCCCGACAACGTCGGGATTCCCCGGTCGGCCGGGGAAACCGCCACCCCTACCGCCGCGCAACCCCGTCCCGCCGGGCAGCCTCGGCGACCGCAGCGGCGACGGCGGGACCCACGCGCGGGTCGAAGGGCGAGGGGATGATCAGGTCTTCGCGGACCTCGTCGGCCACGATCTCGGCGAGGGCGTTGGCGGCGGCGAGCTTCATTCCCTCGGTGATCGCGCGCGCCCGCGCGTCGAAGGCGCCCCGGAAGATCCCGGGGAACGCGAGCACGTTGTTGATCTGGTTGGGGAAGTCCGACCGGCCGGTGGCGACGACCCGTGCGTGACGGTGGGCCACCTCGGGGTGCACCTCCGGGCTTGGGTTGGCCAGTCCGAAGACGATCGCGTCCGGAGCCAGAGTCGCGACCACCTCCTCGGGCACCGTGCCCCCGGAGACGCCGATGAAGACGTCCGCGCCGGCCATCACGTCGGCGAGCGTGCCGAGACGACCGGTGAGGTCAGCGGTGGCTTCCGCGATCGACCGCTTCGAGGCGTTCAGGGGACCGCGCGCTGACGCAAGCACCCCCGTTCGGTCCACGACGGAGACATCAGTGATGCCCGCGGCGAGCAGGATCCGGGTGACCGCGACCCCGGCAGCTCCGGCTCCGGACACCACGACGCGCGTGGTCTCCATCAGGCGGCCGGTCAGGCGCAGCGCGTTCTCGAGCGCGGCGAGGACGACGACCGCCGTGCCGTGCTGGTCGTCGTGGAAGACCGGGATCTCGAGTCGCTGCTTGAGCCGCTCCTCGATCTCGAAGCACCGGGGGGCAGAGATGTCCTCCAGGTTGATGCCACCGAAGCTCGGCGCCAGCCGCACCACGGTCTCGACGATCTCGTCGACATCGGTGGTGTCCAGGCAGATCGGGACCGCGTCCACGCCGCCGAACTGCTTGAACAGCACGGCCTTGCCCTCCATCACGGGCATCGCGGCCTTCGGACCGATGTCACCCAGGCCGAGCACCGCCGTGCCGTCGGTGACCACGGCGACGGTGTTGGAGACCCAGGTGTAGTCGTCGACCAGCGCCGGGTCGGCCGCGATCGCCTCGCAGACGCGCGCCACACCCGGGGTGTAGGCCATGGAGAGTTCGTCAGGACCGTTGAGCGCCACGCGTGAGGCGATCTCCATCTTGCCGCCGACGTGCAGCGCGAAGACGGGATCGTTGGCGTGTGGATTCTCGTGGCCGGACATGGGATCAGATGCAACCATGAAAGTCATCCCTTGGCAGAGCGGAGGTCGGGGCGATTCGACGCGTAGCCGGGGATGAGGCTGCGGAATAGCGGCGCTGGCACGGGGGGTGGCCCGAGGTCAGTTTGGCACAGGCCGCGGCCTCGCGAGGAGGCCGGGTCGCGGCCAGATCCGCGCCACCACCAATGCCAGTACGTCGGCCTCGCTGATCGCTCCTGCAGACCACGAGTCCCGACCCTCGAGTGCGTTGTCCCGGACCACCCACCAGCCGTCGCTCGAGTGGTGGTCGAGCCGCTTGACCGCCACCACCCCGTCGTCGAAGCGCACCACGGCCACCCCTCCGGCGCGTGGTGCTGCGCCGTAGCGGACCAGCAGCCGGTCCCCGTCGTGCAACGTGGGAGTCATCGACCTGCCGCGCACGATGGCCATCCCCAGCTGGGGAACCGGCCGCCGATGCAGCCGGGTGAACCGACGGAACTTCCGCATCGCGGGCACGTCGACCTCCCTCATGGAGTCCGGGTCGCGGTCGGTTGTAGTGTCGCAGGAAGCCAGACGCTGGAGCACACGGCGTCAGCCACCGTCCCTTCTGCGAGAGGAACCATCCGGATGCTGAAGCACAAGCTGTTCGCCCCCACCATCGAGGTTTCCGCCCACTGCGACCTCCCCTGTGGCGTCTACGACCCGGCGCAGGCGCGCATCGAGGCCGAGTCGATCAAGGGCATCATCGCCAAGGTCGCGGACAACGACGACCCGGACTTCCGCACACGCGCCATCGTGATCAAGGAGCAGCGCTCGGAGCTCGTCAAGCACCACCTCTGGGTGCTGTGGACCGACTACTTCAAGCCCCCGCACTTCGAGAAGTACCCGCAGCTGCACCAGCTCGTCAACGAGGCCACCAAGCTGGCCGGCGCGAGCGGCACCAAGGGTGAGCTCGACGCGGCCAAGGCCGACGAGCTGCTCGCCAAGATCGACGAGATCGCCGAGATCTTCTGGGAGACCAAGAAGGCCTGAGGCAGCTCAGACCCCGCCCTGACCCGCGCGAACGCTGTGCGGGTCGGGGCGAAGGTCTCCCTGTCGTGACGGGCGCACCCGGAAGATCATGTTCCCGGCCGAGGCCCGCAACGTTGTCCACCGCGGCGCGGCCTGACCTGGTGGCCGACTGATGAAGTCACCGGACATCCTTGGTCGGCTCAGGGTGAGCGGTGCCTGCCACTTGCTGTGCGTCGCGTTGGACCTTGAACGCGGTCCAGACAAACAGGATCAACGCGGGTGCGAGAATCAACGCGAACAGCAGCCAGGACTCGCCCTCCATGTGGTCAACGGAAATGTGTAACGCGACCTCGACCATCATCGGTACCCCAGTCTGCTTCGCTGCACGAAGACGGGCAGCGCCGGTCTTGCGTGCATGGGTCCTGTGCGCCCGGTGGCCCGAGCGGGGTGAAGCGCCTGCGCCGTTCCTCTGGTCCACTTCGAGGAACGGTTGCTGCCTGTCCCCGACGATAAGGTGAGATCGCCGAGTCCTGCCCGCTGATGACCTAACCGTCATGCATTCGTCATCGCCGCGATTCCAGCCGACATCCTCGCCCTGCACGTTGGCTGAGTCGGGTGCCGCAACTCCGTCGATCAGAGGACGCACGGCGCTCAGGCTGGTTGCACCCTGCGCAGGTCCGTCCCCGCCGGAGCCAGGGCGCTGGGCCGCGTCCGACCACGCACGTGTGGCACCACCATGGTCACCACTGCGCCGCCCTCGGCCGAGGTGCCCGCCGCGAGCAGGCCACCTCGGGCCAAGACCGCTTCATGGACGAGGGCGAGCCCCAGTCCTGACTGCGCCATGGGGTCCATGGCCATGTACGCCATGGAGTCACTTCCAGGACTGAAGTCTCCACTGCTGAGCGTTCTCAGCATCAGTGAGTTCATCCCGGGGCCGGAGTCGGCGACCCCGAGGATGACCTTCCCGTGCACCAGTTGTCCGAGGATGCGGACCGTGTCGCCCGGCTGGGTGTAGCGGACCGCGTTCTCCACCAAGGTGTCCAGACAGGCGCGCACGCGCTCCAGGGAACAGACGTGCCGGATGGGTTCGACCGCCACCACCCAGTGGCGGTCGGCGAGCACACTCCAGCGCGCTGCGACCTCACGCAACATCACCTGCAGATCGTGCTCCCGCAGGTCCTCGTGGTCGTGCATGCGGATCGTGCGGATCATTCGGTCGCCCGCAAGCACCAGTCGCCCGAGCTCGTCGCGGATCACGCGAAGATCGGCTCGTCGGTCGGCCTCTGTCTCCTGGGCGAGCAAGATCTCGGTGTACCCGATCGCAATCGTGGCGGGAGTCCGCATCTCGTGCGAGGTCATCCGACTCAGTCGCTCGCGCTGCGCCGCCTGCGAGCGATCGCGGTCGGCGATGCGGGACAACGATGCGAAGGCCACCTGCCGCTTTCGGACGTTCCACAAGACCAGGAGGACGAGTGCGGACATCAGTGGGATCTCGGCCAGCTCCTCCCACACAATCAACCCGGTGGCCGCACGGAAGACCAGGATGCCGCCGGTGACGATGGTGTACGTCACGACCGCAATCACGGTCTGCGCCCATGGCCACGCCTCGAGGCCGTACGCGAGAGCCACGGCGACCCACGCCAGGTGGTACGGGATGGTCTCCTGCCCCGGAAGCAGCCACATCAGGATCGAGCACGTGGTGGCCAACAGGATCCAGGGAACAAAGAGACGATTGTGTGACTCGCTGCCCACGCGCCACATGCTCAGTCACCGTAGAAGCAGTAGCCGATACCGCGAATGGTCTCGATGGGTGGTTCACCGAGCTTGTTGCGCAGGCGGCGCATGCAGACCTCGATGACGTTGCTTCCCGGGTCGAACTCGAGGCCCCAGATGTCGTGCAGAAGCTCGTCCTTGCGACAGACATCCCCCTGGCGCCGCATCAGGTGGGCCAGCAGACCGAACTCGCGCTCGGTGAGCACCACCTCGGAGTCCCGGCCGCGAGCGCGGCGACGATCCAGGTCGAGCGAGATACCGCCGGCCATCAGGTATCGAGCATGCGTGGGCTCATGCTTCTGCGGAGCGGGCACCAGATGACGTCGCACCCTGGCCACCAGCTCAGCGGCGTGGAAGGGCTTCTGCACGAAGTCGACCGCGCCGCGGTCGAGCGCCTGGACTCGCGCCGCCACCTCGGTCGCGGCCGAGAGCACGATGACCGGGGGGGCCGGATCGGCCTGCTTGCTGAGCTCAAGGAGCACCTGCAGACCGTTGCAGCGTGGCATCACCAGGTCCAGTAGCACGAGATCGACCTCGTGCTGCCGCAGTTGCTCGAGCGCGTCGACGCCGTTCCCGGCGCTGATGACGGAATGGCCCTCTGCTACGAGGAACCTGGTCAGGAACCTGACCACACCGGGTTCGTCATCGACCACAAGAAGCTTGCCCATAGTCCCCCCATAGGTGCTACGCACTCGACCCGCCCCGAGGTGCCCTGGGTTGGATGGAACATCAAGCGGCGATGCCAGGGTCGAGGACAGGCATCCGCCGCGAACGCTATACCTGAGGAGTGGGTCGACGCGCGATCGAACTGCCTATTTCGGGCAAACGGCATCTGCAAGCAAGAGCTGGGACTAGACCACGAGACGCCGCCGCAGCCTCTGTCGGGCAGACACGGGTGGCGTTCGACGTACTCGGCGCTGGTGCCCACAAGTCAGTGGAAGGCGCAGTGTCACGGATACCGTCGTCGGCAGCGACTGACCGGCATCTGCGGGGGATTCGATGGAACAAGGGGCGGGGATCAAGGTGCCCTCTTCAGGGGTCTCGACCGGTTCCGGTGTGCCTCCCACCGAAGGCGACGTGCATGAGGGCGTCGGCTCGTTCGGCAGCGTCGGTGACGGTGCCGACGGATCCGGACTTCCAGGAGCGGTTGGACCGGGAGACGAGGGGGCCGGTGAGGGGGCCGGTGAGGGGGCCGGCGAGGGAGCCGGTGAGGGGGCCGGTGAGGGAGCCAGCGAGGGGGTCGGTGAGGGGGCCACTGGAGCGGGAGCATGAGATGGGACGGTCACCTCGGACGGCGGCGAGGTTGGCGGCGAGTCTGTGCCAGACGAGTCCGTCCCTGATGACGGCTCCACCTGCGAGGACACCTCAGCACCCCGCTTGCTGGACACCGCGGGCGCTGCCGCAGTGCTCTTGGCGTGGGCTGCAGCGCGTCTGCGCGATGCGACGGCACCTACGGAATCGAGCAGTCCGATCTGCGCCACGGTCACGCTCCACGGGTCGACGAACGTGGGCGGGGCTTGGCCGGCCGGCTCGCGGCGGTCGAACTCGACCTTCCAGGCGAGCACCTGTTCCACGTAGGAGGCGGAATAGTTGTAGTCCAACAAGGCGGCCCTCAATTGTTCGGCGTAGGCGAGATCCCGGCCGTCCGCGCAGAGATAGAGCATCGTTGCCCCTGCTGCGTCATAGATGCTCTGGGGATCGCGCACCCCGTCGCCGTCCATGTCCACGCCGATGACGCGCCAGCTGGAAGGAAGGAGCTGCATCGGGCCCAGCGCTCGGTCCCAGCGCGTGTCTCCGTCCATCTGTCCGTTGTCGGTGTCGGTCACCTTGCTGAACTGCCTTCCGTCGAGGGCAGGCCCCCGGATCTCGGGAACCACGCGGTGTCTCGCGTCGAGCACGTGACCGGCGAGGCTGCCGGACTCCACCTGGCCGATGGCAGCGAGTACCGACGTCGAGAGGTGACAGGCAGGCGGTGCCACTGCGACGGCTAGCGAGTAGGCCCCCAGGAGATCCGCGGACACCTCACCTCCGACAGCCGGGAAGGCAACGGCAGCTGCGGCAGCTGTCCAGGCGTGGGTGTTGGGGTGGAGGTCGACCCGCACCACCAGAGGCTCCTGGGGTCCTGGGTCTGTCGTGCTCACAGACGGGGCGCCCGCCAAGCTCAGGGGCGTGACCGGGCTCGTCGGCCGCGCCTGGCGACCTGGCACGAGCAACAGCAGAGTCAGGCAGAGTGCTGCCGCCTTGTCCGATCGCCTCATGAGTCCAGCCTGTGCTCGCGTTGTCTGCGCGGTGAGGAAAGTGACAACGAGGTCAGGAAACTGTCAGCAGCGGTCACCTCGGGGCCGGCGTCGGCCCGGGTCGATCCTGCTGCCCGGTTAATGACCGACTTCGGCAGTCGTGGTGAGTGCTCGGTTACGGCCCGATGACCGCACCGTCATAAACGGGGTCGGGAGCCCGACCGGGCCGACTCTTGTCGCGACAGTGCCGGTTGACGAGGGGTGACGCACATGCGTGGACAATGGACGAGTGCGTCGAGGACGACCACGAGGGTGGGCGCCCGTGCCCGAGGTGGCGCAGCGTCAGCACCTCGGGACAACCGCCGGCGCGCCGCGGCGAGTGCCGTGGCGCTCGCCCTGGCCGCCGCGCTCTTGGCGATGCTGCCGATGCCCCAGGCGAGTGCCGCACCCAGCAGCACGTTGAACGTGTCGGTGCAGAGCGCCCGGACGGAGCCCCGTGCCCTCGGCGGCACCGGCGTGCACGAGGGCGACGGTGTGACGTCGTACAAGTTCTTGATCAACGAGGACAACACCGGCTCGACGGCGCAGCGCGCCCCGTCCAACGCCTGCTCCGCGTCCGCCCCCAACTATCCCGCGAACTGCGACTGGCCCTCGATCAGGGAGCTTCCGCACACCACGGCGCCGATCGTCGCCCAGGGTACTGAGGCCGACCTGGCCGACGGTATCGACCTGCCTGACGGCAAGTACCTCATCTCGGTGCTGGCAGACGGCTACAAGCTGGACGGCACCCACTTCACCGTGCCGTTCGCCACGACCGACCCGGTCATCGTCGAGGTCCAGCCGAACCCGCTGCCCGACGCCATCCTCCGCGCGCAGGTCTTTCAGGACGAGGCAACCACGAACAGCGCCATCGACAACGGCGAGAACGGTCTCAAGGACTTCCAGGGGCACATCAACGACACCCTCGGCGAGGTCACGACCGACGTCTACGGCAACCCGCTGTGCACGACCTACGACGGCGAGAGGGCCGACTTCACGATCCCGGCCAGCGCTCTGGACCCGGACGGCGCGCCGATCGTGCAGACCGTGGGCGGCAAGTGCTTCAGCGACGCGACGGGGATGCTGACCATCCCGCACCTCGGTTCGAACCGGTACACCATGACGGCGCAGCCGCCGGATGGTCAGGACTGGATCCAGACCACCACCCTCGAGGGCAACCATGACTGGGACAGCTGGGTGATGGAGGGCTCCACTGGCTACGACACCGAGTTCACGGTGGCCGGTGAGCCGGTGCCCACCACGCAGTTCGGCTTCGCCAAGCCCAACACCCAGAACCTGGGCGGCTCCGGCTCGATCAGCGGCGTCGTGGTCGGCGTCAAGCAGTACACCCCCCCGAAGGGTGGTGACATCAACTTCTTCAACGGCATGACCGGCTCCAAGACCGACAAGCCGATCCACAACCCTGTCGTGTCCCTGGCCGACCTCAACAACGGCGACCAGGCAGTCTGGGTCGGTCGCGGAGCCGCGAACGGCAGTTTCACCATCCCGAACGTTCCCGACGGCGACTACTCGCTGACCTGGTGGGACGAACCGCAGAACTACATCCTCCAGCTGGTCAACGTCACCGTGAAGAACGGTGAGGCAGTCGAGATGGGCCAGCTCCCCCTGATGGGCTGGTGGACCCAGCTCGACGGCTACGTCTTCAACGACGCCAACCGGAACGGCAAGAAGGACCCCGGCGAGACCGGCATCCCGAACTTCCCGCTGACGCTGCGCAAGCAGGACAACTCGCTGATGGACCGTGGCACGACCACCGCGACCACTGACGCCACCGGCTACTACTCGTTCGAGGGCGCCTACCCGCTCGCGGCGTGGACGGTGATGGAGGCCTACAGCGACTCGTTCTTCACCACCGGAGTCACTTACCAGGCCGACAACCAGAAGACCCCGACCACGGTCAAGGGTGCCGGCGTGGACGTCAGCACGCTGAACCTGATCGGTCTGAGCGGCACGATGGACTGGGGAGTGCACGCCTATGACCCCAGCGGCAACAACGGCATCGACCCACGCAACGGTGGCATCGTCGGCTCGCTCAGCTACGACACCACCCGCAACGAGCTCGATCCGCGCTACGCCGCGGCGGAGGACTGGCAGCCCGGCATCTCCGACATCCCCGTCGAGCTGCACGCCCCCGTCGACTGCGGCACCCACGCCGCCGCACCCTGCGACGAGGACGGCTACTACGAGCTTGCCTCCGATGGCTCCTACGCCAGGGGCAAGCTGCTCAACACCTACGTCTCCGAGCACTGGAGCCGGCCCACCGGCTGCACGGCTCGTGACGTGGACGGCAAGCCCCTCGTCCACAAGACCGACAACCCCACCGCCTTCGACGAGGACGTGCTGGCTCCGAACCAGGAGACCGACGGCGAGTGCATCTCGGCGATCCTGCAGAGCGTGCAGTACGGCCCCTATGCCACGGACCAGGGCACCCCGGACGCCAACTTCGGCGCAGCGGTCGACGGCAACTACGGCTTCGGCGACGGATGCACCGGCACCCTCGACGCCACTGACCCCGCCAACCCGGTGTGCAACGGCGGGACCTTCGAGGCGCTGGGCTCAGGTGACTACCTGGTCTCGGTCGACATCCCCGACGACCAGACCGGTCACCCGATGTACAAGGTCACCGCCGAGGAGGACATCAACATCGCCCACGGCGACCAGATCATTCCGCAGGTCCCGCCGCCGGCGTGTGCCGGCGCGTTGCACACCGTCGACGTGGTCGACGACGGCACCGACGGCTACGACCCCGTGGCTGGTGACGGCACCAACGGAGCTCCGACCGGCGTGACGGTGCCCGCCTCGACCCCGGTGGACAACCCGACGTTCGTCGACATCGGCGGCTCGCCGTACGAGGGAAAGGTCAAGCCTGGCTGTGACACCAAGCTCGTCGAGCTCAACAACGGCAAGTCGATCGTGCCGATGTTCAACCTGTTCACCGACGTGCCGATTCCCTCGCGGCTGTTCGGTCTCATCGTGGACGACATCAACTACGGCACCGACCCCCGCAGCACGCAGTACGGCGAGAAGCCCGGTATCCCGTTCGCACCGGTCGGCATCTACGACTTCAACAACCGCCTCGTGCAGACCGTGGAGTCCGACTTCAACGGCTACTACGAGACGCTGCTGCCCTCCTCGGACCACATCAGCTGCCCCACCCCCTCGGGTGTGTGCACCGGGATGTACCGCTTCGTGGGCAACGACCCAGGGATCCCCGGAGCCGTGAACGCGAACTACAACCCGCGCTACCGCACCATCGCGACCGAGTTCGAGGCGATGCCCGGCGTGACCATCCCGACCGACCTCGCCCCGACCCAGGTGGGCTCGATCCTGAGCTCACCCACAACAGGCCTCAACGTCGCGGTCACCTGCCCCGTCGACGCCGTCGTGCCACAGCTGTTCGCGGTCTCCAAGCCCTACGTCAACAGCACCGGCGGCTCCTTCACCATCGAGGGCACCGGGTTCGGCTCCACCAAGGGCACGGGCAAGGTCACGCTCGACGGGACGGCTCTGACCACGACCGGCTGGACCAACAACACCATCCAGGTCACGGTCCCCGCGGGCACGGCGGCCGGTGCCCGCTCGCTCAAGATCACCGCGGACAACGGTGAGGAGACCGTGAACGGGCTGACCTTCCACGTGCTCGGCTCGGGCTACGACCCGACCGTGCGTGAGGTCGGACCCGGGAAGCAGTACGCCACGATCCAGGGCGCCCTGGACGCCGCCTACAACAACAACGTCTCGGCCGGGAACCTGGTCGTCGTCTACCCGGGCAACGCCACCGCCGGCACCCCGGGCAACAACACCGGGGGCAACCCGCGCGGCGAGTACTACGAGAACCTGGTGATGGCCTCACCGGTGAAGCTCCAGGGCGTCGGCTCGGGCGGGTTCCAGGGCAACACCTACGTGCCCGGCACCGTTCTGAACGCTGGTGCGTTCGGTGGCGACACCGACCTGGCCACCGCCTGGTACACCAAGGTCGGCGGACTCACCTGGGACGGCAACCAGAACGCGAGCGACGGCGAGGCGATCTACCTGCTCGCCTCCTCAGGCAGCGGCACGGGCAGCGGCCAGGCGCGCAACTTCGGCGGCTCCTTCCACGCTGCCATCGACGGCCTCGACATCCGTGGCGGTGACCAGCAGGGCTTCCCCGGCAACATCAACGGCCTGAACGGCCTGCCCACGGGCCTGCCGGCCAACATCACCACCCAGGGCGGTGCCATCTTCGCCAACGCCTACGTCAAGAACCTCCAGATCACGAACAACGTGGTGGAGAACAACGGCGGTGGCTACGGCACCATCCGGATCGGCACCCCCGACCTGACCGGCTCCGACGCCGACCAGCACAACGAGGGCGTCAAGATCGCCGACAACCGGATCGTGTCCAACGCGGGCACGAACCTGGCGGGCGCAGTCGGGCTGTTCGGCGGCAGCAACGGCTACGAGGTCTCCGGCAACGACATCTGCGGCAACTTCTCCCTCGAGTACGGCGCCGGCGTGAGCGTCTACGGCTCCAGCCCCGGCGGAAAGATCCACCACAACCGGATCTACTTCAACAACTCCAACGACGAGGGCGCCGGCATCATGATCGCCGGGGCGCTCCCCGCCAACCCGAACGCACTGTCGCCCGGCACCGGTGCCGTCGACATCTACAACAACCTGATCCAGGGAAACCTGGCCAACGACGACGGCGGTGGCATCCGGTTCCTGATGTCCGGGAACTACCCGATGAACGTCACCAACAACACGATCGTCAACAACGTCTCCACCCACGAGGGCGCGGGCGTGGCCATCAACGACGCACCGAACGTGCGCCTGGTGAACAACACGATCATGAAGAACACCACCACGGCCACCGCCGTGACCTCGGACGGCACAGCGGCCCCGGCCGGCATCGCGACGTCGATGAACAGCGACCAGCTCCAGGCCACGATCCCCGGGTCGAAGGCGTACAGCGACCCGGTGCTGTTCAACAACATCCTCTGGGACAACCGGGCCGGCACCCGGGCAGGGACGACCGTGACGGGGATCGGGCTCGCTGGGGACTCCAGCGCGGTGGACCACTGGGACCTCGGTCTTGCCAAGGCAACCAACCAGCTCACCCCCACGAGCTCCGTGGTCCAGCAGGACACGACCCAGCACCCCTACGCCACGGACGCCAGCAACAGCTCGACGAACCCGGGCGTGGTCTCGCCCTACGACACCTCGGTGGCCTTCGCCACCTGGCGTCAGAACCCCGCCTTCGTCGACGCGACCCTGGTCGCCGCCGAGGCACCCGCCAACCAGCTGGGTGACTACCACCTCGCCGGCACGGCGCCGAACTGCACCTCGCCCGCCTGCAACCTGGGCGCCGCGAACAAGGGCCCGGTGGGCAACCCGGTGAACGCGCCAGCGACCGACATCGACGACGAGGTGCGTCCTGCCCTGGGTGGCTTCGACGCCGGCTCGGACGAGTTCGGCTCCTCGAAGGCGGGATGACCACTCCTCCACCGGCGACGAAGGAGTTCTTCTTCTCGACGGCTGGCCTCAGCGGATCGCCCATCCCCGGCCTGGCCGGTGACGTGCTGCGCCACAACGGGTCCTTCAGCCGCCACAAGGCGCAGGTGGCCGACCTCGGGCTGCCGCTCTTCGGCGTCAACATCGACGGGCTGAGCATGGTGGACGACAACCACTTCTACGTCTCGTTCGACAGCAACCTCACGATCGCCCGCCCCGGGCCCGACCTGGCCGTGGCGGACGAGGACGTGGCGGAGTTCAACAACGGCACCTGGTCGATGTGGTTCGACGCCAGCGCCCGCGGCCTCAGCACCGCCATCGACCTCGATGCGATCAGCGTGGTCAACGCAACCCTCTACTTCTCCGTCAACTCGACGAGCGGACTGAGGACCGGCCTGAGTGGCGACGTCAACGACATCTACGCGTGGACCGGGGGCAACAACGTGAACCGTGCCGTCACGGTCTCGGGCTCCGCGAACATGGACTCGCTGGTCTACAAGGACACCACGCACTTCATGGCCTCCTTCTCGGTCGACACCACTCTGGCCGGCGCCGGCGCTGTCCAGGACGAGGACATCGTGGAGTTCAGTGCTGGGACCTGGTCGGTCTGGTTCGACGGAACCGCCGCCGGGCTGACCAGCAACAACCAGGACATCGACGCCTTCTCATTGCCCGGGGCGACGGTCACCCCGCCTCCGCCACCACCACCGCCCGGCCCGACCGGTAACGGCAACGGACCCGTGGTGTTCTCCACCCTGGGCAACGTCAATCCGATGAACGGCACGACGCCGGTGGCGGGGACCGCCGATGACGCGGACCTGTACTCGTTCAACGGGAGCACCACGACCCGCGAGCTGGACGTGACGGCCCTTCCTGTGGGCAGCAGTCTCCTGGCCTCGGCCAACATCGACGCCTACGACCGGGTCGACGCGACGCACTTCTACGCCTCCTTCGCCGACAACGCCTGGGTGCCGGGGCTGGGGATCGTGCAGGACGAGGACGTCGTCTACTACAACAGCGGTGTGTGGTCGATGTGGTTCGACGGCACCAGCCGGGGACTCACCTCGGCCGCCCAGGACATCGACGCGATCAGCGTCTTGGGCAACACCCTCTACTTCTCCACGGCGGGCAACACCAACCCGCCGAGGGTCACCGGAGGGGGAGCCGCCGACGACTCCGACATCTACTCGGTGAACCGCACCGCCGCCGCAAGCAGCGCGCCCTTCACCCGGGTGTGGGACGCCACGGTGAACGGAGTTCCGAGCGCGGCCAACGTGGACGGCTACGTCCGGGTGGACGCAACGCACTTCTATCTCTCGTTCCGGCCGGACACCACGCTGCCGGGCCTCGGGGCGGTGCAGGACGAGGACGTCGTGTTCAACAACGGCGGCACCTGGTCCAACTACTTCGACGGGACCGCCAACGGGCTGACCGGCGCCGGCGCCGACGTCGACGCGTTCGACCTCCCGTGAGACCCGGCTCGGCCCAGAAGAAGCAGGTGAGTGCCATGACCAACGAAGAGCTGACCGGCCAGATCCGAACGGTAGGGGGAAAGAGCATGGAGAAGATCCGGGTGGACCGACGAAGGTTCCTGCAGCTGACCGGAGGTGCCGCCGCACTCGGCTCCGTCGCCTGGGCGGGCAAGAGCCTGTTTCCTGAACCGGCCCAGGCCGCCCTGGGCGATCCACCGGACCTCTACCTCGGTGGCACCGACGGCTGGATCCACCTGCCTCCGACCCCGACCATCCCTCCGTTCCACCCGGACACGCTGGCGCCTGAGGGCCTGACGACCTACATCTTCGGGTTCCGCAACCTGACGGGTCTCGACGAGACCCAGGCCCTGGCCCAGAAGTACAAGGCGCAGCACTCGGCCCCGCTGTTCTGGGCCAGGCAGTACGACCCGGCCAACCCGGTCGACTTCAAGGTGCAGCTGACCAACCTCGGGCTCCACCTGCGCCCCGACCTGTTCGACGCGCACACCCTGCACTGGCACGGCTTCCGCAACGTGATCCCGTTCTTCGACGGCGAGCCGAGCGGATCGGTCTCCGTGCCGGCGGGGCGGACGTTCACCTACGCCTACCGCCCCCGGGACCCGGGGACGTACATGTACCACTGCCACGTCGAGGACGTGGAGCACGTGCAGATGGGGATGACCGGGCTGGTCTTCGTCCGGCCGCTCAAGGGGGACGACTACGTCTACAACGACCCGGCCGGCACCCCACCCGCTCGGTCGACGCGGTTCGACCGGGAGTTCGCGATGTTCTGCTCGGAGGTGTGGGCCGAGGCGCACTGGGCAGACGCCCACATCCAGCTGCCGGAGTGGAGCGACTACCACGCGGACTTCGCCCTGCTCAACGGCCGGGTCTACCCCGACACCCTCGCGCCCAACGGGTCGATCGACCCCTTCAACCAGGTCGTCGCCCCTGACGGCGACCTGATCCCTCCCGTGGGCCGTGACGACCTGAAGTACCAGCCACACTCCTCCCTGGTCACCTGCAACGAAGGCGACCGGGTGGCACTGCGGTTCGCGAACCTCGGGTTCCGCGAGTCGGCGATGACCCTCTCCGGGATCCCGATGCGGGTGGTCGGGCGGGACGCGACCCCGATGCTGGGCCGGGACGGGACGGACACGTCCTACGAGACCGAGACCATCAACATGGGACCCGGCGAGAGCTACGACGGGCTGTTCACGGCTCCGGACCACCAGGGCCCCGGTGCGTACGACACCTACATGCTCTACAACCGCAACTTCCTGCGGTCCAACAACCTGGCTCCAGGCGGATTCGGTGGGCAGGCCACCGAGATCCGGGTCTACCCAGCGGGCACGGTCCACGCCCAGTCCTACCCGAACGACTTGGGGGTCTGACCATGAGCACTCTCACCGCCTCATTCAGCGCACGACTCGGAGGGCGTCGTCGCGCTGCAGCACTGTTCGCGGTCGTCGCCCTGGGGGTCTCCAGCGCGGCCCTGAGCCCGCAGACCACGGCGACTGCGGCCGACGTCTCCAAGGTCGGCATCGTGTGCACCCCCAGCGACGGAGGCGTCCAGGGGCAGCCGATCTTCAACCTCACCACGCGGACGGGATACATCAGCCTCCCCGACGGCAACACCGCGTTCATGTGGGGCTACTCCCACAACTTCGACGAGTTCCAGCACCCCGGTCCGGTGCTCTGCGTGGAAGCCGGCGACCAGGTCACCGTGATCCTGCACAACACGTTGCCGGACCGCACCTCCATCGTCTTCCCCGGGCAGGAGGGCGTGCTGGCCGACGGCATCGCCGCGACGCCCGAGCGCAGCGGAGGCGCCGCCAGTCCGATCACCTCGCTGAGCACCACCGCTGCCGCGGCGACCGGAACCGTGACCTACAGCTTCACCGCGGCCAACCCGGGCACCTACCTCTACGAGTCGGGCACCAACCCCGAGAAGCAGGTCCGGATGGGGCTCTTCGGCTCGATCATCGTGCGTCCGACCGGACACTCCGATCGGGCCTACGACTCCGCGGACAGCAACTTCACTCCGCGCAACGAGTTCATGGTGCTGCTCTCGGAGATCGATCCCTACCAGCACCAGCGCGTGGAGCAGAACAAGAGCTTCAACATCGACAACTACCACCCGCGCTACTGGCTGATCAACGGTCGCGGCTTCCCGGACAGCATCGCCGACAACGGTGCCTCCTGGCTCCCGTCCCAGCCGTACGGGGCACTGGCGCAGATGGAGCCCAACGAGCCGTCTCTCGCGCGCTACCTCAACGTCGGCACCGAGGACTACCCGTTCCACCCGCACGGCAACAACGGACTCGTGATCGGGCGCGACGGGCACCCGCTCACCGGCCCCACCGGCCAGGACCTCTCGATGGAGAAGTTCGCCATCAACCTCGGGCCCGGACAGACCTGGGACGTGCGGTTCTCCTGGCACGACGCGGAGAACTACAGCGCGACCAACCCGGTGACGGTCACCACGCCGAGTCTGGCCAACTCCTTCATCGGCACCTTCTACAGCGGCAGCCCGTACCTGGGCCGCCAGGAGACGCTCCCGACCGGCACACCCACGCTCAACCAGTGCGGTGAGTACTACATCATCAGCCACAACCACGCGCTCTTCCAGATCACCTCCTGGGGCGCCAACATGACCGGCCCCATCACGTACATGCGGATCGATCCGCCCGACCACTACGACTGCAAGTGAAGGGCGGGGAAGACCATGTCTCGACAGTCTCGACTCAATAGGCTCCAGAGGTCGGTGCGCACGACGGTCGCCGTGTCGGTCGCGTCGGCAGCGTTCCTGACCCTGCCCTCGGCCCCGGCCCAGGCCGCCACCCAGGACATCGACCTGTGGGCGGTCCAGGGCAGCACCACCCTGCCCAACGGTGTGTCCGTCCCGGTGTGGGGGTACTCCCTCACGAACAGCCCCGTCACCGCACCGGGCGGCCCGACCATCGCGGTGACCGCGGGTGACACGGTGCACGTGACGCTGCACAACACCCTCGGCGCCAAGACCGCTCTGCTGTTCCAGGGGCAGCAGCTGCCGCTGGACCGCGCGGGGGCGGCCGCGACCACCGGGATGGCGGAGTACACGTTCACCGCCGGCCACCCGGGCACGTTCATCTACGAGGCGGGACCGGTCCTCAGGACAGGCGCGGCGGACACCGACGCCACGGGCACGCAGTACCAGACCGCGATGGGCCTGCACGGAGCCTTGGTCGTCCGTCCTGCGGCCGGCGGACAGGCCTACGACGCCGACTCGGCCTACAACGACGAGGCGGTGCTGGTGCTGGGCGAGATCGACCCCGCGCTGAACAACAAGGCCGACCCGTGGAACTTCGACATGCGCAAGTACGTGCCCCGCTACTCGCTGATCAACGGCAGGGCCTACCCGGCCACAGCCCCGATCACAAGTGCCGGAGGCAACACCGTGCTGCTGCGCTACGTCAACGCCGGTGTCGACTACCACTCGATGGGAGTTCTCGGAGCTTCGCAGAAGCTCGTCGGAATGGACGGCAGCAAGCTGGACTTCCCCCGCACCTACGTGGCGCAGACCTTCGGTCCCGGTGAGTCCGCCGACGCTCTGGTGAAGGTGCCCGGCGCCGCTGCCCAGGACACCAGCCTGAGCGTCTACGAAGCCAGCCTGGGTCTGAACAACCGGACGGCGGCTGGCGTCGGGGGCATGCTCACCACCGTGAACGTGCCCGGCTCGGGTACCACGGACGACACCGCCGGGCCGGTGACCAGCACGGTCAAGCTCGTCGGCGGGACCACCCTGCAGGCCCACGTGGACGACAGCCAGCGCGGAGGAAGCAACATCACCGCGGCCGAGTACTACCTCGACGACGTGACCGACGGCACGGGCACCGCGATGACCGTGGGGGGCTCCCCCACCGAGGACGCGTCCGCGACACTCGCCGTTCCCGCCGGACAGCACGTGTACTACGTCCGAGGCCGGGACGCGGCCGCCCACTGGGGACCGTTCAGCTCGGTGCTGGTCACCGGCGCCGACGCCGGTGGGCCGACCACGTCGGGCGCGACCCTGTCCCCGCGGCTCATCCGGCCGTCGGGCGGCGCGGTCCAGGTCAGCGCTACCGGTGACGACTCCGCCTCCGGCAACTCCCAGATCGCCGCGGCCGAGTACTTCCTCGACACGGTCGGTGCCGACGGCACCGGCGTGCAGATGACTGTCTCCCAGGCCGCCCCGGTGGCCAGTCTGGACGGCACCATCGACCAGGCCGCGATCAACGCGCTCGTCGAGGGCGGACACCCGGTCTACATCCACACCAAGGACGCCCAGGGCAACTGGGGGAGCGCAACCTACGCGACCCTGATGGTCGACGCCACGGGTCCTGTGGTCACCGACGGCGACGCACTGGCGGTCAGCCCCAACCCGAGCAACGGCAACCTGCCGTACAGCAACGGCACCAGCTCGATCCGTCTCAACGCCACCCAGCTCACCGACCCGCTGACGAACGGGGTCCAGAGCCCGATCGCCGGAGCCGAGATGTTCATCGGCAACGTCACGGCCACCGGCACCGGCATCCCGTTGCGGGCCGTCGACGGCTCGTTCAGCGACCCGGTGGAGGGCGGCTACGCGGACATCCCGCTGACCACCGTGCGGGCCCTGCCCAACGGCAACCACACCATCTCGGTGCGAGCCAAGGACGCAGCTGGCAACTGGGGAGCCCTCGCGACGACCACCCTGGTCGTCGACAAGGTCGGTCCCACGACGACCAGCGCAACGGCCAGCCCGTCGCCCACCCAGGGTGCCAGGACGGTGACCATCACCGCCACCGGCACCGACGCCCACTCCTCGGTCGTCGCCGGAGAGTTCTTCCTCGGCACCGACCCCGGCGCCGGCAACGGTACGGCGATGACGGCCAGCACCTCGGGGTCGGTGACCGGCACCCTCGACACCTCGGTGCTCCCTGAAGGCACCGTCGCGGGCAAGGTCCGGACCAAGGACGCGGCCGGCAACTGGGGGGCCACCACCAACCTCACCTTCTCGGTGACGGCGCCGCTGTCCTTCTCCACCGTGGGCAGCGCCTCCGGACGGAGTCCCAACAACGTCTACCGGTGGAACGGGGCCCTGATGACGAGTGGGACGGTCTACTCCGGCCCCGCGAACGTGGACGGCTACGCGGTGGTCGACGCCACCCACGTCTACCTGTCCTTCAGCGCGACCGTGAGCGTGGGCGGCTTGACCGTGCCCGACGAGGACGTCGTGTCGTTCAACCCCGTCAACGGGACCTACACGCGGGTGTTCGACGGGTCGACCAACGGGCTCGGCGGCAACGGGGTCAACCTCGACGCGCTCAGCGTCGCCGGCGGCCAGATCTACTACTCGGTGAACGGCACCACTCGCCCGACCGGAGTGGGTCTGCCAGCTGGAGCGAGCAACGACATCTACCGGTTCAACGCAACGGGTGTCACCGGGAGCTCCACGAGGGTGGTCGACGCCTCGCAGGCGCCGTACTCGATGCCGAACTCCGACGTCGACGGGCTGAAGTTCATCGATGCCACGCACTTCTACCTCTCCTTCAGCCCGACGACCACCGCACTGCCAGGACTGGGGAACGTGCAGGACGAGGACGCGGTCGCCTACAACGCCGGCCGCTGGTCGGTCTACTTCGACGGCACCGGCAAGGGGCTGACGAACAACAACAGCGACATCGACGCGTTCGATCTTCCCTGACCCCCCCTGCGGGCCGGGCCGGCCTCTCCAGCCGGCCCGGTCCGCCCACTCCGACTGAGGACGTAACCGTGACCACTGAGACCCTGACCCCCGAGGCGCCCGAGGCCCCGGCTCCACCGCCCGCCCCCCTGGGTCGGCGCCGGCGTCGGCTCGTCGTCCTGGCCGCCGTCCTCAGCCTGGTCGCGGTCGTCGGCGGCGTCCAGGCCCGGCGAGCACACCTCGCCACGGACGTCCGCAACGGCACCACGCTGGTCACCGCCGACGGGATGGCGGCGCGCTACGGCATCGACGTCGACCTCCTGGCGGTCACCGCGTCCGGCGGCCTCGTGGAGCTGCGCTACCGCGTCGTCGACCCAGACAAAGCAGCGCCCCTGGTGCACGACCCGGACCTGTCCCCGGCTCTGGTCGCAGAGGCGAGTGGAAAGACCCTGGTGATGTCGACACCGCCGCACCACCACGGCACCGAGCTGCAGCTCGGCGGCACCTACTTCTTCTTGATGGCCAACGCCGAGGGCTCGCTGCACAAGGGTGATGAGGTCACGCTGGTCATCGGCGACGCGCGGCAGGAACATCTGGAGATGCAGGGATGACCCGCGAGCGTGGCAAGGGGGCGCTGCGGGGGGCAGCGGTGCTCCTGGTCGCGCTCCTCATGACCCTGCTGGTGCCGTCCGCCGCTGAGGCGCACAGCGAGCTGCGGCGCTCCGACCCACTGGACGGAGCTGTCGTGCCGATCGGGCGCACCACCCTGACCATGTGGTTCGGCGAGTCCGTCGCGGCGGCCTCCAGCTCCTTCGTGCTGCACAGCGAGGACGGGTCCGTGGTGCCGACCATCGTGTCCGGCCAAGGTGCCACCAGCGTCATCGAGATCCACACGGACCCTCTCGAGCGCGACACCTACCAGCTCGACTGGCGCGTCTTCTCCCTCGACGACGGCCACACCACCAGCGGGACCCTCGTCTTCGGCGCCGGCCTCCGCCCCGCTCCGCCCACCTCACGAGGCGCGCAGATCCCCCCGTCTGCGTTGGTCCTCGTGAGGTGGGTGGACCTGACCGCCCTGCTGGCCGCCATCGGCGCGCTGACCGTCGGCGACCGGGTCCTGCGCACGCTCGGCGACCGGGTCCGACGCCGAGCCCGCACGATCGGCCTCCTGGCCGTCCTCACCGCGTGGTATGCCGGCGCGCTGACCCCGTGGTTCCGCACCCTCGACGGGACCCTGGGGCTTGGTCTGTGGTGGGACCAGACCTGGCTGGTCCTGGTCGACACCCCGGCCGGCCGGTTCTGGCTGGCGCGTCAGGTCGCACTGACCGTGGCCGTGGCGGCCGTGCTCGTCTGGCGCAGGAACCTCGGCCGCCCGCAGCGGCCGGCCATGGTGGCCCTGCTCGCCCTGACCGCAGCGGGCGTCTGTGACTCCTGGGCCGGCCATGCCGCCACCCTGACCAGCGGCTCGACCCTGGTCGGCGTCGCCGCGACCGCCCACCTGCTGGCGGCCGGGGTGTGGGCCGGTGGTCTGGGCGTGCTCGCCTGGTGCCTGGTCCCGACGCTGCGCCGCGCGAGAGGAGACCGCGGCCGCCTGCTCGGACCGGTCTGGCGTGCCTACAGTCCCATGGCCGCAGCCTCCACGGTGATCCTGCTCGCCACGGGAATGATCGAGGCCGGTCACCACTTGCCCGGTCTCGGGGCGACGACCTCGACCGTGTACGGCGCAGGCGTGGCCGCCAAGACGGTCCTGATGGTGGCGGCGCTCGGGCTCGCTGCGCTCAACACCGCGGTCGTCCACCCGGCGCTGGCCGCCCGCGCCGGCGTGCACCTGCCGTACGGCGTGCTGCGTCGCCTCACCCTCAGCTCCCCTCGCCGGTTCGCCGCCACGGTGACCGCGGAGGCAGCGGTGCTCGGGCTGGCCGTGGCGATGGCCGCGCTGGTGACTTCGACCGCGACGGCACGGGAGGACCTCGATGCCCGGCGCCCGACCACGGTGCATGCCGAACGGGCCGACGGCCTGTTCGTCACCTTCGAGGAGGTCCCCGGCGGTCCGGCCAAGGGCCGGCTGATCGTGCGTCTCCGCTCCATCGTCCGCCCCGACCCGGCCCCGGTGACCGGGGTCGACGTCGACCTCCGTGGGCCTGGCGGCCACGTCCTGGTCCCGCTGACCCTGACGGACCCGGACCGCTACGAGGGCACCACCGCCGAGCCCGGACCGGGCATCTGGAACGCGACCGTGCAGGTGCACCGCACCAACGCCTCCGACACCGTCACGTCGAGCTGGTGGACCGTGGAGCCGAAGGCCGCCGGCCACGGCGGGCTCTTCGAGGTCGTCACCACGGTGCTGGCCGCGGCCCTGCTCACGCTGCTGGCCGCCACCCTGCTCCTGCTGCGCCGGCGGCGACGCTCCGAAGCCGATCCCGTGCTCGACCTGGCACCTGAACAGGTATCCGCGCACGCCCCTCGAGAGAAGAGCCTGACATGAGGATGCGCTCCCGCCGACTGGTCGCCGCGGCCGTCGCCCTGGCGATCACGTGCCCGGTCGCCCTGGCCTCCGGGGCGCCCACGTCGGCTGCGGCCGGCCGGGCACCAAGTGGCTCGCAGACCACCAGCACCGTGGTGGTCACCCTGAACCCTGGCGCCGAGCTCGGCACGATCCGCGGCTCACGCAAGACCCGGCTGCGAGAGGTGAAGAACCGGTTGAAGCAGGCGGCGAAGACCGACCAGGCTGCACTGATCCGGTCGCTGGCCACGGCGACAGCCCAGGGACGGGCACAGGTGCGTCAGAGTCTCTGGATCTCCAACAGCATCGTGCTGACCGCGCGTCCCGACGTCCTCGCCAAGGTCGCCGCGCGCCCGGAGGTCGCCTCGGTGGTGCCCGACGAAATCACCCTGACCCCCGCGGCGAATGCCTCCGCGAACCAGGTCGATGTGCGGTCCCCCGAGGTCTGGTCCTCCGGTGACACCGGGTCGGGGATCGTGGTGGCCAGCCTGGACAGCGGGGTCGACGTCACCCACCCGGATCTCGCCGCCTCGTGGCGCGGCGGCACCAACAGCTGGTTCGACCCCTACGCGCAGCACCCGGAGACACCGACGGACATGATGGGCCACGGCACGGGCGTCGCCGGGGTGATGGTCGGCGGGGGCAGCAGCGGGACCACGATCGGGACGGCTCCGGGGGCGTCCTGGATCGCGGCGCGGGTCTTCGACGACGCCGGACGCTCCACGGTGAGCGCCGTACACCAGGCCTTCCAGTGGCTGCTCGATCCCGACGCCAACCCGGACACCGCGGACGCCCCCAGCGTGGTGGACGCGTCGTGGTCCTTGGGCGCGGGCCCCGGCTGCGACCTCACCTTCCAGCCGGACGTCCAGGCCCTACGCACCGCGAACATCCTCCCGGTCTTCCCGGCGGGCAACTTCGGCTCGACGACCTCGAGCAGCGTCAGCCCGGCGAACTATCCCGAGGCGCTCTCGGTGGGGGCAGTCTCAGCCAATGGTCTGGTGATGTCCTCGAGCAGCCGGGGTCCGTCCGGCTGCGGCGGCAGGACCCGCGCCTTCCCCGACCTCGTGGCGCCGGGCCGGAACGTCCAGACCACCGACCGCTACGGCCAGTACCAGTACCTCTCGGGCACCTCGGTGGCCGCCCCCCACACCGCCGGGGTGTTGGCGCTCCTGCTCGCGGTGGCGCCAGGGCTCACGGCCGACCAGCAACACGCGATCGTCACCGAGAGTGCCGCCGACCGTGGCATCACCGGCGTGGACGAGGTCTACGGCCACGGCATGCTGGACGCCGCCGCGGCCTACGCCGCCGCGACAGCGGCACCGCCACCTCCACCACCGCCACCTCCACCACCGCCACCTCCACCACCGGCGGAGCTCGCCCTCTCACTCACCCCGGTCACGGCCTCGGCCGACCCCGGGAGCACGGCGTCCTGGCAGGCGCAGGCCACGGGTTCCAACGGCTTCGCCTCCGACGTCACCCTGAGCGTCGCCGGGCCTGCGACCACCGTGGCCACGTGGGCCCTCGACCCGAACGTCCTCACCGGCGGCTCCGGCACCAGCACCTTGAGGTTCGTCCCGACCACAGGAGCCACCCCGGGGAGCTACCCGTTCACCGTCACCGCCATCGGCGGCGGACTCACCCGCACCGCCGACGGCACCCTGGAGGTCACCAGCCCACCTCCACCACCGCCACCACCGCCACCACCGCCGGCATTTTCGTTCTCGACCTTCGGCAACGCCAACCCGCCCGGGGCGGGCGGTTCGGCCGACGACGCGGACCTCTACGGCTGGGACAGATCGTCGTACTCACGCACCTTCGACGCCTCCGTCGCCAAGCTGCCCTCCTCGGCGAACGTGGACGGACTTGACCTGGTCGACGCCACGCACTTCGTCCTGTCCTTCTCCTCCGACGTGACGATCCCGGGCTTGGGCACGGTCCAGGACGAGGACGTGGTCAGCTTCAGTGCCGGGACCTGGTCTGTGTTCTTCGACGGCACGGCGCGAGGCCTGACCGCCAGCGGCCAGGACCTGGATGCCATCTCGGTCGACGGCGGCACTCTGTACTTCTCGACGGTCGGGGCGGTGAACCCCCCGGGGGTCAGCGGAACGGCCGACGACGCCGACATCTACTCCTGGAACGGGACCGCTTTCGCCCGCGTGTGGGACGCCTCGGTCGCCAAGCTGCCCTCGTCGGCGAACGTGGACGGGTTCGTCCGGGTGGACGCGACACACTTCTACCTGTCCTTCTCCTCCGACCTGACCATCCCGGGCCTCGGCAAGGTCCAGGACGAGGACGTCGTGCTCTTCAGCGCTGGCACCTGGTCGGTGTACTTCGACGGGACCGCCCACGGACTGACCTTGAGCAGCCTCGACATCGACGCCTTCGACGTGGGGTGAGGCACGCTGCTGCGCCCACCCTCCGAGCCACGAACCACCGAGCACCACCGAGAACCACCGAGAACCACCGAGAACCACCACGAGCGTCCGTGCCTGTGGCACCCGCGCTGGTGCTTTCCCGGACCTCCCGCGCGTTGCCATGTTGGGCACTAGTCTGGGTCCCACTGACCCCACGCTCCACAAGGACACCACGATGAGCCACAGCCCTGACGTCGAGCTGCGCCTCCCTGCAGAGAGCGCCTATGTGGCGGTCCTGCGCATGACCACGGCGGGCCTGGCTGCTCGGCTGGACTTCACCCTCGATGACATCGAGGACCTTCGGATGGCCGTGGGCGAGGCCTGCGCGCTGGTGCTCGAGCACGCCGATCCCGGGGGTGACCTCCACGCGACCTTCGACCTGAGCGACGGCTCCATCCGGGTGGCGGTGTCGGCCGACTCGAGCACCGAGGACGACCCGGACCAGGAGAGCTTCGGCTGGCAGGTCCTCACTGCACTGACGAGCGACGTCCTGACCAGTCGCGAAGGACCCCTGCAGTGGGTCTCGTTCACCGTCCGCTCCAGCATCGCGGCGTGATCGGTGTCCGATCCCGACCGGTCTGGCCGAGAGCCGGCGGCTGAGCCCCACGTCAGCGCCGTTGCTGACGCCGGTTCCACGCCTGAGCAGGAGCCCGCACGCTGTTCGAGCACCAGCCCGCCACCTCGCGTGAAACGGCGTACGCCGCTGACGGCCCGCCAGATCTCCACGCGGGAGCAGAGTCACGCCCTCTTCGACGAGCTCACCGACTCGACGACCTCCGAAGAGCGACGGGCTGCGTGCCGCGAGGAGCTCGTGCGGCTGCATCTGCCCCTGGTCGACCACTGCGCCCGCAGGTTCATCAACCGCGGTGAGCCGCTCGACGATCTCGTCCAGGTGGGCACGATCGGGCTGATCAAGTCCGTCGACCGGTTCGACAACGACCGCGGCGTGGAGTTCTCGACGTACGCCACCCCCACGATCCTGGGCGAGATCAAGCGATACTTCCGCGACAAGGGCTGGGCCATCCGGGTGCCGCGCAGGCTGCAGGAGCTCCGGATGTCGATCGGCGCGATCACCGGCGGCATGGCCCAGGACCTGGGCCGCTCCCCCACCCCGCGTGAGATCGCCGAGAAGCTCGGGGTCTCGGTGGAGGAGGTGATGGAGGGCATCGAGTCCGCCAACGCCTACTCGACGCTGTCCCTGGACGCCGGCGACAGCACCACCGAAGACGGGGCGAGAACCAGCATGCTCGACAGTCTCGGCATGGACGACGAGGCCCTGGCCCATGTCGAGATCCGTGAGTCGATCAAGCCGCTGATCGAACAGCTCCCGAGCCGCGAGAAGCGGATCCTGATGCTGAGGTTCTTCCGCGGCATGACCCAGTCCCAGATCGCGGACGAGATCGGCGTCTCCCAGATGCACGTCTCACGCCTGCTGAACCGCACCCTGGCCGAGCTGCGGACCTCGCTCAGCGGGGTCAGCTAGCTCATCCGGCGCGTTCCAACGCATCGATCGAGCGTGGGTGGAGCAGCCCGGCCAGCACCAGAGCAGCCATCCCGGCCAGCGCCACAGCCACCGGGCGGGTGTCCCCGGTCCTGAAGTTCCAGGCCAGGCCCAGCCAGATGAGCTGGGCGAGCAGCACCGGTCCGCGCGACCAGGGGCGCACCGAGCTCATCCCCCAGGCGCACACGCCCAGCCCGGCGCCGTAGGCCAGGAAGAAGACGCCGGTCGTCACGCCCATCACGAGCCGGTCGCTGTCCAGGCTGAACGCCTCGGTGATGCCGAAGGCCACGGTGAGCAATCCCTGGACGAATGTCAGTCCGGCGGCGGCCGCGAGGGGTGCCGGGGTACCGTGGGCGGAGTAGGGCGACCTCGTCGTCGGGTCCGGCTCGGGTCCGTCGTCGGCGGGGTCGGGATGGTCGCTGCTCACCCGGGTGAGCCTATTCCGTCCCGAGTTGTGACCAAGGTGACGATCCGTGGGGGTTGTCATCGGGCCACGAAGTTGCAACGATCGAATGGTTGCGCCCCAGCAGAAGTTGATGCGCGCACCACACTCACCCCGACAAGATGTCTCACCTGGCTGTCGGGCCGACATAGTGAATCAGTTCACAAGTACTCCGGAGGGTTACCCCAGCCATGGATTGGCGCCACCGTTCCGCGTGCCTCGACGAGGACCCGGAATTGTTCTTCCCGATCGGCAACACCGGCCCCGCGATCCTGCAGATCGAGGAGGCCAAGCAGGTGTGCCGACGCTGCGACGTGCGCGAACAGTGCCTCGCATGGGCCCTGGAGGCCGGGCAGGACCACGGTGTCTGGGGCGGACTCAGCGAGGACGAGCGGCGAGCGCTCAAGCGTCGCAACGCCCGAGCCCGCGTGCGCACCGCCTGATCCCGCACACTGCCTCAGTCCGCAGCGCGGAGACGATCAGGAGGACGTTCAGCGAGGCTGACCCGTCACGCTGGGGACCTCGACGACGACCCGCGTCCCCGCGCCAGCTACCCGGGGGCCGAGGCTGAGCTGTCCCCCGAGCTCGCCGACGAGCGTGCTCACGATGGACAGGCCGAGGCTGGAGGTCTTCTCGAGGTCGAAGTCGGCCGGCAGGCCGACTCCGTCGTCCTCGATGCTCAGCCGCAACCCGTCGCCGTCGCGAGCGCAGCTGATCTCGATGGCACCACCGCGCTCCTCCTCGAACGCGTGCTCCACCGCGTTCTGGATCAGCTCGGTGAACACCATCGCGAGCGGGGTTGCCGCGTCGGAGCTGATCGACCCGAACGTGCCCGTGCGGCGGGTCCGGATCGGCGCTCCCTGCGAGCCCACGTCGGTGACCAGTCTGGTCAACCGGTCCGTCACGTCGTCGAAGTCCACGGTCTCGTCGAAGGCCTGGCTCAGGGTCTCGTGGACCACCGCGATCGCCCCGACACGGCGTACAGCCTCCTCGAGGGCGATCCGGCCCTCCGGGATGTCCATCCGGCGCGCCTGCAGCCGGAGCAGGGCCGCGACCGTCTGCAGGTTGTTCTTCACCCGGTGGTGGATCTCACGGATCGTCGCATCCTTGGTGACCAGCTCGCGGTCTCGACGGCGCAGCTCGGTCACGTCGCGCAGGAGCACGAGCCCACCGGTGTGCTCCCCCGCCGGGCGCAACGGGATCGAACGAACGATCACCGTGGCCAGCGAGCTCCCGAGCTCGATGTCGCGAGGTTGCCGTGCCCCGAGGACGGCGCTGAACGTCTCCTCGTCCGGCCGCATCCCGGGCGGAACGAGCTCGCGGGTGATCCCGGCCAGCGACGTGCCGCTGAGGTCTCCGGTCAGGCCGAGCTTGCGGTAGACCGAGAGCGCGTTGGGGCTGGCGTAGGTGACGTTCCCGGCCGCGTCCACCCGGATGAAACCGTCTCCCACCCGGGGGGTGTCGGCGTGGTCGGAGCGCTGGCCGACGAACGGGAAGCTCCCGTGGGCGATCATCTGGGAGAGCTCACTGGCGGTCTGCAGGTAGGACAGCTCCAGCCGGCTCGGCGTACGCACTCCCTGCAGGTTGGTGTTGCGGGCCACCACGGCGATCAGCTGTTCGCCGCGCCGCACGGGGATCGCCTCCACGCGCACTGGCACGTCGTCGCGCCACTCAGGGTCACCCTCACGGGCGATCCGGCCCTGCTGGAGCGCGGTGTCGAGGAGCGGCCGCTTCCCGGCCCGGAGGAAGGAGCCGACGATGTCGTCGACGAATGCCGTGGGTCCCGTGGTGGGTCGCATCTGGCCGCCTGCCCAGTAGCCCGACCCGTCCCGGTCAGGCAGCCAGAGCACCAGGTCTGCGAAGCTGAGATCGGCGATGATCTGCCAGTCCGCCATCAGCCTCGAGAGCCAGTCCACGTCTGCATCGCAGAGATCGGTGTGGGCCCGGGCCAGGGCCTGCAGGGACGGCACCCGGCCAGCCTAGGAGGCACCCCGGCAGCCACGCCGACCGGTCACTCGATCCTGGCCGCTCACCTGCTGCTGGACGGGCGCTAACCTCGCGTCATGACGCAGGCACCCGAGCATCCCATCGACCAGCCGGGCGAGCAGCCCGTCGCCGCAGCCGCCGCGGGTTCCGACTCGGGCCCCGTGGAGGCACACTCCGGTCAGCACGCCGTGGCCGTGGCCCGCGCCCACGGCACCGAGGTGATGTTCACGCTCTCCGGCGCCCACGTCTTCCCGATGTACGACGGCGCGGTGACCGCAGACCCGCCGATGAAGATCCTCGACGTCCGCCACGAGCAGACGGCCGCCTTTGCCGCCGAGGCGATGGGCAAGCTCACCCGCAAGCCGGGGCTCGCGGTGCTCACGGCAGGGCCGGGGGTGACCAACGGCGTCAGCGCGATCGCCCAGGCCCAGTTCAGCGGTTCGCCCCTCGTGGTCGTGGGTGGTCGCGCACCAGCCAACCGCTGGGGCACCGGGTCACTGCAGGAGCTCGACCAACCGCCGATCGTGGCGCCGGTCTCCAAGCTGGCGCGCACCATCCACAGGGCCGACGAGGTCGCCGAGGGCATCCACGAGGCGTTCACCGTGGCCGGCTCCTCGCATCGCGGACCGGTCTTCGTGGACATCCCGATGGACGAGTTCTTCAACTCCTCCACCAGCACCCGCCCGGTCGTGGCCGAGCGACGCCGCGCCGAGCCCGACGGCGACGCGATCAACGAGATCGCGGAGCTCCTGGGCCAGGCCCAGCGTCCGGTGCTGATCATGGGCACCGACGTGTGGGCCGACGGCGCGGAGGATGCAGCGCTGCGCCTGGTCGAGGAAGCAGGCATCCCCTGCATCACCAACGGCATGGGCCGCGGCCTGGTCCCGGGCGGTCACCCGCTGCTCGTCACCAAGGCACGCGGCGTCGCGCTCGGTGGGGCCGACCTCGTCGTGGTGGCCGGCACCCCGCTGGACTTCCGGCTCGGCTACGGGATCTTCGGCGGGAAGGACGGCGCGCCCCCCGCACGAGTGGTCCACCTCGCGGACTCCCCCGGCCAGGTCTCACAGCATGCCGACCTCGCCGCGGAGGCCTCCGGTGACCTGACCCTCGTCCTCGACGGCCTGCGCGACGCCGTCGCCGGACTGGTGCGGCGACCCGACTGGTCGGGCTGGGTCACCCAGCTCCAGGACACCGTGCGGGCCGCCATCGCGCGGGACAACGATCTGCTCCGCGCCACGGCCGACCCGATCCACCCCGCCCGCATCTACGGCGAGCTGGTGCCCCGCCTGGCCGAGGACGCCATCGTGATCGGAGACGGCGGCGACTTCGTGTCCTTCGCCGGCAAGTTCGTCGAGCCCAAGCAGCCCGGCGGCTGGCTGGACCCCGGCCCCTACGGCTGTCTCGGCGCCGGTCTCGGCTCCGCCATCGCTGCCCGGATCTCGCGCCCCTCGGCCCAGGTCGTCCTCCTCTACGGCGACGGCGCCGCCGGCATGTCCCTGATGGACGTCGACACGCTGGTCCGGCACGACCTGCCGGTCGTGATGATCTGCGGGAACAACTCCGCGTGGGGCCTGGAGAAGGGCCCGATGCAGATGCTCTACGGGTACGACGTGGCCGCCGACCTCGCCCCGCAGACCCGCTACGACGACGTCGTGCGCGCGCTCGGCGGTGGGGGCGAGACCGTCACCGACCCACGTGAGATAGGCCCGGCCATCGATCGCGCCTTCGCCTCGAACCTCCCCTACCTGGTCAACGTGATCACCGACGTCAACGCGGCCTACCCCCGCAACACCTTCGGCATCTGAGCTCACGATCCCGATGGAGCTGCGCCTGGTCCGGCCCGAAGAGCTCGAAGAGGTAGGGCGGCTCACCACCGAGGTGTACCTCGGCGAGGGCTACGTCGAGGAGGGCGACGGCTACGTGCGCGAGCTCGCGGACACACCCAGGCGGGCTCGCGAGGCCGAGGTCTGGGTCGCCGTCGAGGAGGGCCGCGTGCTCGGCTCGGTGACGTTCTGCCCCGTCGGCTCGGCCTACCGCGAGATCGCCCACGACGGCGAGGGGGAGTTCCGGATGCTCGCCGTCTGCCCTTCGGCGCGCGGGCGCGGGCTGGGCCGGGAGCTCGTGCAGCTGTGCCTGCGGCGCTCGCGCGAGCTGGGGTACGCCGGCGTGCGGATGTCGTCGATGGACCGGATGGCCTCGGCCCACCGGGTCTACGAGGGGCTGGGGTTCACCCGGTCCCCGGAGGGGGACTGGTCACCCGAGCCCGGCGTCAACCTGCTGGCCTATGCCACGCCCCTGTCTCCAGACCATTGAGCAGCTCAGGCCCTCGGGACTCGCGCCATGAACCGCTCGGCGTCCACGACCACCCGGGTCACCTCACCAGAGCCCACCAGCCTGCCGTCCTGACGGGCCGCGACGGTGAGCCGCACCAGCTTGCCGTCGACGTGCACCGCGCTCGCCGAAACCTGCACGGTGGCTCCCACGGGCGACGGAGCCACGTGCTCCAGGGTGACGCGGGTGCCGACACTCGTCTGACCGTCCGCGAGAGCGGTTTCGATCGCCGCACAGGTGGCGGCCTCGCACCACGCCAGCAGTCGTGGGGTGCCGAGCACCGGCAGGCTTCCCGAGCCGACCGCTGCGGCGGTGTCCTCCTCGCCGACAGTGTGGTCACGCGTGGCCGACAGGCCGGTCACGAGACCTGCGCTCACTGGGCGTTCACCTCGAACGTCGACGTCCGCCCGCCCGCCTCCTCGATGGTCACGGGGCCAAAGGCGATGTAGGTCGCCAGCACCCCGTCGTAGGGGTGGTAGAGGCCGGTGCAGCCGCCGATCCGGAACGCCAGGGCCACCAGGTCGCGCACCTGTTCCTCGTCCAGCCTCAACGGTGCGGTGCACAGCGCGGGCACATCGTTCTCGATCCCGAAGGCACGCACCGCCTCGGCGGTCACGCACAGCGGGGACTGGATGGTCTCGTTGTCCCACGACCAGACGAAGCTGTTCACCTGACCGTTCCAGGACCCGAGGATCTGCGCCGGGGCGGAGGCGATGTGGTCCTCGAAGGACCACGTGATCCGCTGCTGCCCCTGGTCGAGCACCCAGCGTTTCGCCGTACCGAGTCCCCAGCGGGTGGCATGCTCGCGCGAGGTTCGTTCGATCAGCTCGCGGCCCTGCAGGAGCAACGTGTCGAGTTCCATGGGAGACATCCAAACTCACACATGCCCCGGACCGTCGGTCCGGGGCATGTCAGGAGACAGTGGGTGTGCGGTGCCCGCGCGAAGCTCAGGCGTTGGGGCGCTTGCCGTGGTTCGCGGCCTTCTTCTTGCGCGCGCGGCGCTTGCGGCCTGTCTTGCCCATGAGGTCCTCCTACGTCGTTGCCCCGGGAGTCTCCCTCAGAGCCGACGTACATCCTCTCAGGTGCGCCGCACTACACGAAATCGTGGCGGCGAGGTGAGACTCACTCGCTCCGGGAGATCTCGATCCGGACCTGCTGGATGGACAGCTGCACCCGCTGACGCAGACCGTCCGGCGCGACCTCCGAGCAGGAGCGGGCGACCAGCGACTTCACGGTGCGCTCGAGGTCGTAGCGGGCCAGGCACGGGCCGCACTCGTCGAGGTGGTGCTGGATCTGGGCGCAGTCGGCCTGGTCGAGCTCGTTGTCGAGGAAGAAGAAGACCCGGCCGAGAACCTCGGAGCAGTCGGTGTCGACTGCGTCTCCCGTGGGGCGGCTCGTGGGCGCCGAGGGATCGCGAGTCATCACGAGACCCCCTTCGTGGCGGCTCCACTTGGCAACAGGTCGTTCTCTCGGACGTAGCCGGTGAGCATCTCGCGCAGCTGGCGCCGGCCACGGTGCAGCCGGGACATCACGGTGCCGATCGGCGTCTCCATGATCTCGGCGATCTCCTTGTAGGGGAAGCCCTCGACGTCGGCGAGATAGACCGCCAGCCGGAAGTCCTCCGGCAGCCGTTGCAGCGCGTCCTTGACGTCTGAGTCGGGCAGGTGCTCGAGCGCCTCCATCTCTGCGGACTTCAGCCCGCTGGAGGAGTGCGACTCGGCTCGCGCGAGCTGCCAGTCCTCGACGTCCTCGGCCATCGACTGCTGCGGCTGGCGCTGCTTCTTGCGGTAGGTGTTGATGAACGTGTTGGTCAGGATCCGGTAGAGCCAGGCCTTCAGGTTGGTGCCGGGGCGGAACTGGTGGAACGAGCCGTAGGCCTTGGCGAACGTCTCCTGCACCAGATCCTCGGCGTCGGCCGGGTTGCGAGTCATCCGCATCGCGGCCGAGTAGAGCTGGTCGAGGAACGGCAGGGCATCGCGTTCGAAGCGCAGCTGTCGGTCGATGTCGGTCTCAGTGGCGACGTCGATCTCGGCGGGGTCTGGGTCGACGGGGGCAGGTGCGTCGGGATCGGAGTTACTCATCACGTCCCAGACTACCGAAGGGTCCACGGACGCGGACCTGTCGAGCGTGGCGAGCACGGGACCATCTCCTCCAGAGTCAGCGGTGGTGGATCTGTCTGGCACAACACGACCTCAGCCGTTTCGATTCCCCGCCACCTCGCGCACCACCCACTCCAGAGTCGCCTCCAGCACGACCGCCAGGGCCTCTGCCTGACTCACCGGAGCCGACTTCGGCACCTTCATCGAGTGGTCCGCCGCCGGAACCACTGCCAGGTCGACGTCGGCAGGGAACTCCTCGGGGGTGCCGAACGGGTCTCGCTCGCCCTGGATCACCAGGGTGCGCACCCGCGCCTGGTGCAGTTCCGAGAGCCTGGACTTCTCCGGGCTCCCCGGCGGGTGCAGCGGGAAGGACAGTGCCAGCACGCCTCGTGCGCCGACCTGACGCGCGATGCGGCAGGCCGACCTGGCACCGGCGCTGCGTCCGCCCACGACCAGTGGGCTGCGCGTGCGCATGTTGTCGAGCACCGCGAGGAAGCACTCGTCGATCACCGGAGGAGCGGGGGCGACCCTCTTGCCCGCGACGCGCCACGGCATTTCTACCAGCGTGACGGAGATGTCCTGCTGCGGGAGGGTGCGGGCCAGCCGCACCAGGTCCGGCGCGTCGACGCCACCACCTGCCCCGTGCGTGAGGACGAGCGTGGCCAACGGTCGCTTGGCCCGTCGGATGAGCAGCCGGGCCTCACCGCGGGGTGTGGGCACCATCCGCTCGATCGGCATCAGCGGCTCGACTCGGAGGGCAGGTCCGGGTCGTCCAGGAATCGTCCCTCCAGCGGAAGCGGCACCACCAGCTCGGGTCCGTTGTTGCGCACGTTGGAGACCAGGGTGGACACCGGGAACGCCTCGAGCCGGCCCGGCGCGGCCGGCTCGAGCAACGCCAGCAGGTCGTCCTTGCTGTGCTGGCCGGGGTCCAGCCACTCGTCGTAGCGGTCGGGAGAGAGCATCAGCGGCATCCGGTCGTGGATGTGCCCGAGCGAGTCCTCAGCGCTGGTCGTCAGCACGGTGCAGGTCCACCGGAACCGGGTCGGGTCGTCCTCGGCCTTGTCGGGATCACGCCAGATCTCGTAGAGGCCGGCCATGGCCAGCACGCCGCCATCGGCGGGTCGGATGAAGTAGGGCTGCTTCTTCGGTTTGCCAGCCTTGGTCCGCTCCTCGGTGGGGTACCACTCGAAGTAGCCGTCAGCAGGAAGGATCGCCCGTCGCCTCTCGAACGCGCGTCGGTAGGCCGGCTTCTCGGCAACGGTCTCCATCCGGGCGTTGATCATCCGGTTGCCGACGGCAGGGTCCTTCGCCCAGAACGGGACCAGGCCCCAGCTCAGCACCCGCAGCTGGCGCTCGGGCCCGGACTCAGAAGCAGCATCCGGGGCGGTGTCGCCCTCCGGCCGCTGCCGGGGCGGACGCTCGAGGACGGCATAGACCTCCTTGGTGGGTGCCACGTTCCAGTCGGGTTCGAGGTGCGGGAGGTCGTGGTTGCGGATCTCGAACTCTTCGACGAGGTCCTCGGGCTGACGGCTCGAGGCGTAGCGGCCACACATGGGACAAGGCTAGTCGGGAGCGCCGGCCAACTCCTCAGTTGGTCAGCCGCGCGCGATCTCGTCGAGCAGGAGACCCGCGCCGTGGTTGGACGAGGGCAGCCCCTCGATCCAGACTCTTGCCCTCCCCGTCTCGGGAGCCAGGTCCTCGACGAGATCGCGCAACATCCCGACTCGCGGTGCAAGCAGGTCTCCACGCCTGGCCAGCACGACCACCCGTCCCGGGGTCGCCTCAGAGATGGTCTCCGCGCCCGGGAAGGCCATCCGCGCGCTCTCGGCCAGCCGCACGAGTCGCATCGTCGACTCGAAGGCGTGCTCCCAGGCGGAGGGACGCGCGAGCAGGGGGAGGTCGAGGACCACCAGCGCGTGGCTGGTGGACGTCGGCGCCCCCCCGTGCTCGGTGCCGCGATAGACCTCTGTCAGCCGGGCTCGCAGGTGCGCGAGGCTGGCCATCCCCGTCAGAGGGTTCTCGCAGGAGAGTTGATGAAGGTAGCCAAGGGTCTCCTCGCCCCAGGCCACACCCAACGCGCGCACAGCCCGGAAATCGGGCTCCCCTCCCAGAACGCGTGCGTAGGTGGTCCGCAGCCCGTCCAGTGCCTCACCCAGGTCGGCACCGTCCCGAGCCAGCTCACGGCCCACCATCGCGCACGCGGCGCTCACATCTCCTCCGGCGGCCAGACGCTCACCGACCGCCTCGAACGGCGCAGGAAAGGACTCCTGCGCGCCCAGGGCCGCCTCGTCAGGGACCACCTCGGCCTGCGCGCCCCTGCGAGTCCGTGTCGCAAAGATGCCCATGCCACTCCTCATCTCCTCGTCAGGGCCGCCCCCCTCGTGGTGGCCCTGTGTAGACGAAACGGAGCCGCACCCGTTCCATGACGGGAAAATCCGACTAAACTTCGCACTCCACGCCCATCCCCACGGAGAAGGCCGCATCCATGCCATGAGCCCCACCGACGTCTCGGCTCCCGAGCTGACGGATCCGGAGCTGATCTCCCGGGTGCGTGAGGGTGACGTCGCGGCCTACGGCACCCTCTTCTCCCGGCATCTCGACGCCGCGACCCGGCTGGCCCGGATGCTGATCGGTCCCTCCGACGCGGACGACCTGGTCTCCGAGGCCTTCGTCAAGGTGCTCAACGTCCTCCTCGGCGGTGGCGGACCGGATGTCTCCTTCCGGGCCTACCTGTTGACCGCCGTACGCCGCCTGCACATCGACAAGGTGCGCGGCAACCAGCGGGTGACCACGACCGAAGACCTGACCCCGTTCGACCCGGGGGTGCCGTTCACCGACACCGCGGTGGCGGGCTTCGAGGGCGGCGCGGCCGCGAAGGCCTTCGCCTCCCTCCCGGAGCGCTGGCAGATGGTGTTGTGGCACCTCGAGGTCGAGAACCAGAAGCCGGCCGACATCGCCCCGTTGCTGGGCATGACGCCCAACTCGGTGTCGGCGCTCGCCTATCGTGCCCGCGAGGGGTTGCGACAGGCGTTCTTGACGATGCACGCCGGGGACCTGGTCAGCGACGGGTGCCGCGACACCAACGACCTGCTCGGGGGCTACGTGCGGGGTGCGCTGTCCCGCCGGGACGGGGCGAGGGTCGAGGAGCATCTCGACCACTGCCGACGCTGCACGGCCGTCTACCTCGAGCTCAGTGAGGTCAACTCCTCGCTCGCTGCGATCCTCGGACCGGCTGTTCTCGGCTCGGCCGCAGCGGCCTACCTGGGTGGCGGCGCGACGACCGGGATCGGCGCAGGCATCCTGGTGCTGCTGGACCGGGGCAAGGACGCCGTCTTCGGCCACGTCTCGACCACCGTCGCCACCGCCGCCGTGGTGGGCGTCGCCGGAGTCACTGCCATCGCGATCATCGCTCCTGGCGCGCTGGGCGGGAACGCTGCGGGCGAGCGCCCCGCCCAGGCCCGTGTGGGCCCCTCTTCGCCGACACCGACCCCCTCCCCGACACCGGCCCCGACACCGACACCGGGACCAGGTGAGCGGGGGGTCGGCGGCACTCCCGCGCGCGACCCCGCGGCCGCCGTCCCCGGCGCCGGGCTCTCGACCGGCACTCCTGACCCGGCCGGGGCCTCCGCGACCGAGGCGGGCGGGCAGCCGGACAGCCAGGGCGGCCTCGGAACGCCGGGCGACGGCAACCAGGGCAGTGTCGGCACCGGCAACGCCGGAGCGGGCGAGCCTGCGGGCACCGGGTCCGGCGGGACCACACCGAAGCCCGGCCAGGGTGGCACCAGGCCGACGCCGAAGCCGAAGCCGACACCCAAGCCAGCCCCGGGCCCCACTCCCAAGCCCTCTCCCAACCCTCCGCCCAAGCCCTCTCCCAACCCTTCTCCCGGCCCTTCGCCCAACCCTTCTCCCGGCCCATCCACGGGTCCCGACCCGACGCCCGGCCCCGGCCCGAGGCCGACAGCCGACGTCGGCGTCAAGGTTCGGCTCGAGCTCGCCCGACGCGGTGGCGCGACCGTCAGCGTTCAGGTGACCGGGATTCCCATGGGCAGGCAAGCCACCTTGAGCGCGACGTCCGCCAAGGGCGACGTCCACCACCTCGGCCTCGGCTGCCGACGCTCGAGTGGCGGCTACACCTGCACGGCCTCCCGCCTGCGCTCCCTGTTCGTCTTCAACGTCCACTCACAGTCGGAGACCACGCTCAGCTTCAAGGTCTCGCCCCCGGCCGGCTTCGTCGACCCCGCACCCGGCAACAACAGCGCCACCGTGCGGGTGCCTGGCAGGCCGAGCAACACCCACGAAGAAGCCGACCCCAACCAAGGACTCAGAGAAGAAAGAACAGCAACCACGACGATCTGAGTGGCCCCCGAGGCGCCCGCAGCTCTGGTTGAGCCACACATGATCGGGTATTGATGTACCCATGACAGCCACCCGACTGATCGCCCGTCCCCTGATCGCCTCCACCTTCGTGATCGGTGGCGTGAACGCCCTCAAGAACGCTCCGGCCCTCGCCGCCAAGGCCAAGCCCGTGACCGACCGGCTCCGCCCGATGCTGGAGAAGGCGGTCCCCCAGGTGAAGATCCCCGAGGAGACGGTGACCCTGGTCCGGATCAATGCTGCCGCGCAGATCCTGGCGGCCGTGTCCTTGGCGCGCGGGCGAGCCCCCCGACTCTCCAGCGCCGTCCTGGCCGCATCGCTGGCGCCGACGACCGCAGCCGGGCACCAGTTCTGGAAGGAGTCCGACCCTGCGGTGCGGTCGAACCAACAGCTCCACTTCTTCAAGAACCTCTCGATGCTCGGCGGGCTGCTGCTGGCCTCGGTCGACACCGAGGGCCGTCCCGGTGTCGCCTGGCGCGCGAAGAACGCCGCCGGCGACGTACGCCGCGAAGCCAAGCACCGCACCCGGCAGGCCAAGCTCGAGGCCAGGCTCGCAGCGAAGTCGCTGACCTCCTAGCTGGGCCTGCTGGCGGGCAGGGCACGCAGGGCGCACTAGCCTCTAGGCGTGGGATCCCGCCCGAGCACCGACCTGCCCCTGTGGCCCGCGCCGGTCGCGCGCGCGCCTGCGGACGCCCGGGTCGAGCTGCCGGGATCGAAGTCCCTGACCAATCGGGCCCTGGTGCTGGCGGCGCTGGCCAACGCCCCTTCGGTCATACGCCGTGCCCTGCGATCCCGCGACACCGAGCTGATGGCGGGTGCTCTCTCCACGCTGGGCTCGACCGTCGTGACCGCCGACGACGATTGGCTGGTGTTCCCGGGACCACTGCGCGGAGGGGTGATCGACTGCGGACTGGCGGGCACCGTGATGCGGTTCGTCCCACCGGTCGCCGCGCTGGCCAAGGGGCAGGTGCACTTCGACGGTGACCCGCATGCGCGGACGCGGCCGATGTCGGCGGTGCTCGACGCGCTGCGTGATCTCGGTGCCGGGATCGACGACGGGGAGCGAGGCACACTGCCGTTCACCGTGGCCGGCCGGGGCCGCCTGCGCGGCGGCGAGGTGACGATCGACGCCTCGGCCTCGAGCCAGTTCGTCTCCGCGCTGCTCCTCGCCGGAGCGTCGTACACCCACGGCGTCGTGGTGCGCCACGTCGGACCACCCGTGCCCTCGCTCCCCCACATCGAGATGACGGTGGCCTGCCTGCGTGAGCACGGCGTCGAGGTCGCCGTGGACGGCGACACCTGGACGGTGCCGCACACCCGCATCCAGGCCGTCGACGTCACGATCGAGCCGGATCTGTCCAGCGCCGCGCCCTTCCTGATGCTCGCCCTGACGAGCGGGGGGAGGGTCACCGTACCCGGGTGGCCGCGTTCGACGACCCAGGCCGGGGACGCCCTGCGCGACCTCCTGGGACGCATGGGTGCCGAGGTGTCCCTCGACGAGGGCGGACTGACGGTCAGCGCCGGGGAGCGCATCCAAGGCATCGACGCCGACCTGCACGACGTCGGCGAGCTCGCCCCGGCAGTGGCCGCCCTGTGCGCTCTCGCTGCCACACCCTCACGGCTGCGCGGCATCTCCCACATCCGTGGTCACGAGACCGACCGCCTGACGGCACTCACCACGGAGCTGGGCAACCTCGGCGCGGCCGTCACCGAGCACCACGACGGGTTGTCCTTCGAACCGGCAACGCTGCACGGTGGCACGTTCCACACCTACGCCGACCACCGGATGGCCCACGCCGCCGTGATCGTCGGATCCGCGGTCGAGGGCGTGCTGGTCGAGAACGTCGCGACCACCGCGAAGACGTTCCCCGGGTTCGCCGAGGCCTGGGCAGGACTCGTCGGTTGAGAGTCACGCCATGACCACTGGCCGCTACGGCGAGCACGACCCCGAGAGCTACGAGCGCCCACGCCGCCACACCCGCCCACGCACCAAGGACCGACCCGCCTACGCCGACGCCGTCCCGGCCGTGGTGGTGACGGTCGACCGGGGGCGCTACACGTGTCGACTCGGTGAGACGGAGCCCATCGTCACCGCCATGAAGTCCCGCTCCCTGGGTCCGAAGGCCGTGATCACCGGGGACCGCGTTCGGCTGGTCGGTGACACCTCCGGTGCCGACGGCTCGCTGGCCCGGATCGTCACGGTCGACGAGCGCACCACCGTGCTGCGTCGGACGGCCGACGACGACGACCCCGTCGAGCGGGTGATCGTCGCCAACGCGGACCAGCTCGTCATCGTGACCGCACTCGCCGACCCCGAGCCGCGTCAGGGCCTGATCGACCGGGCCCTGGTGGCGGCGTACGACGCGGGCATGGACCCGCTCCTGTGTCTGACCAAGGCCGACCTCGCCGACCCCGAGACGTTGCTGTCCGGCTACCGCGCCCTGGGGGTGTCGTACGTCGTGACGCAGCGCGGGGCGGACCTCGCCGAGATCCGCGGACGGCTCACCGGGCGGACCAGCGTCCTGCTCGGCCACAGCGGCGTCGGCAAGTCGACCCTGGTCAACGCCCTCGTACCCGACGCCTTCCGGGAGGTGGGCGTGGTCAACGCACACACCGGGCGTGGCCGGCACACCTCGGTCACCGCGCTGATGCTGGCCCTGCCAGACGGTGGGTGGATCGTCGACACCCCCGGCATCCGCTCCTTCGGGCTGGCCCATGTCGACCCCGACCAGCTGATCGAGGCGTTCCCGGACCTGCACGAGCTGACCATGAGCTGCCCGCGGGGCTGTACGCACGGGGAGAACGAGCCGGAGTGCGGGTTGAGCGAGGCGACCGGCCAGGAGGCCGAGCGGGTGGCGTCGTTCAGGCGGCTGCTCGCCAGCCGGGAGGCCGGCGAGTCGTACTGACCTCCGTCCCGCCGTAGGTCAGTCCTTCCACACCGCCCGGGCGCCGGCGTCACCGGTGAGGAACACCAGCACGAGGACCGCCGCGGCAGCGAGCGGCAACAGCACCATCAGCGGCTTCTCCAGCGCCACCACCTTGGCGACGCGGTCGGTGCCGCCCGAGAGTCGGGTGACGTGCGGCAGTGCCCAGAAGGCCACGACCACCACGAGCGCGAAGATCCACATCGCGATCATCAGGCGCTCGCCCCACGTCTCATGGGTCCTGACCAGGGCCAGCTGCTCGAGCCCGCGGTCCTCCATCAGGTCCGATCCGGTGATGGTCGAGACGTAGCACGCCGCCGTGGCTCCCAGCGTCAGCAGCAGGGCCGGCCAGCGGGCGAGCCAGCGCCACTTCGGGATCGACAGCGCCACGGCAGCGAGGGCGGCCAGTGGCACGAACACGACCACCGCGTGGATGACGAGCGGATGGAGGGGAACGCCGTTGAGCTCCATCCGGACATCCTATTGGCATCACCGAGGCACCCGTCCTGTCCATTGGTCCTACGACCACGGGCGCGTCGCTCACCGAGCGCGGAGCGTCCACGCGATTCCGGGGCTTACCCTGTGCACCATGCCGTCCGACTTCACCGACGACCTCCGGCTTGCCCATGTGCTGGCCGACGACGCCGACGCCCTGTCCGAGGCGAGGTTCAAGTCGCTCGACCTGCACGTGATGACCAAGCCCGACCTGACTCCGGTGACCGATGCCGACCACTCGGTCGAGGAGGGCATCCGGCGCACGTTGTCGCGCGCCCGCTCACGCGACGCCGTGGTCGGTGAGGAGACCGGCTCCACGGGCCACAGTCAGCGGCGCTGGGTGGTCGACCCGATCGACGGCACCAAGAACTTCGTGCGCGGCGTGCCTGTCTGGGCGACGCTGATCGCCCTGATGGTCGACGACGAGGTGGTCGTGGGGGTCGTCTCGGCGCCGATGCTCAACCGGCGCTGGTGGGCGATGAAGGGAGGCGGCGCCTGGTCCGGCAAGTCCCTGCTGCGCGCCACCGCGTGCCAGGTCTCCGACGTCTCACGGGTGGAGGACGCCTCACTGTCCTACTCCTCACTCTCTGGCTGGGACGAGCGTGGCCGGCTCGACGACTTCCTGTCCCTGTCCCGGCGCTGTTGGCGCACCCGGGCGTACGGCGACTTCTGGTCATACATGCTGGTGGCAGAAGGGGCGGTCGACATCGCCACCGAGCCCCAGCTCGAGCTCTACGACATGGCGGCGCTGGACATCATCGTGCGGGAGGCGGGTGGCGTGTTCACCTCGCTCGACGGAGAGCCGGGTCCGACCGGCGGCAGTGCGCTGGCCACCAACGGGAAGCTGCACGACCAGGCGCTCGCCTTCCTCGGCTCCTTGCCCAGTGGTGATCCCCACCCGGGCGGGACGGTGCACGACCTGAGCTCCCGGCGTGGCGAACCGGTCGCGGACTCCTGAGAAGTGCCCCCTGTCCACCAGGGCCGGGGCACACTAGATTCAAGGCAACCAGGGGCACACGCCTCGAGACGTGCCCGAAAGGGGCCGGCCCATGAAGATCAACGACGTGATCCGCGGCAAGTCGAGCCAGGACGTCATCACGATCACTCCGGACGCCACGGTGCGCGACCTGCTCGCGCTGCTGGCAGAACACAACATCGGTGCGGTCATCGTGAGCGAGGAGGGGTCCCGCGTGGACGGGATCGTCAGCGAGCGCGACGTCGTGCGCAACCTCAACGGGAACGACGCGATCCTCGACGAACCCGTCAGCGAGATCATGACCGCCGTCGTGCAGACCTGCGAGCCAGGTCACGACGTGGACGAGCTGATGGCCCAGATGACCGAGCACCGGATCCGGCACGTGCCGGTGGTGGACGACGGAAGGCTGGTCGCCGTGGTGAGCATCGGCGACGTGGTCAAGAGCCGGATCACCCAGCTCACCTTCGAGCGCGACCAGCTCGACAGCTACGTGCACCAGACCTGAGCCCACCGCAGCCGACCGCTCGCCCCGATGCGGCGGGGTGCAGGCCCTCACCAGGCGCCGGGGAACCGTGCCGAACCGGCGACGCCCGCAAAGACGACCGCGACCGCAATCGCCGCCGCGAGGATCAGCTCCCGGCCGAGGTGCCGCCAGGGCACGACGAGCAGCAGAGCGAGCCCGGCCAACGCCACCGCGCCCGGTAGCGTCAGGATCGAGGCCAGTGGCTCCGCCACAGCGGCTGTGACCCCCAGCGCGACCCCGGAGACGACCGCACGTCGTACGGCAACCGGGCGTTCCCCTCGGTTGAGTCCCACCACCGTCACCGCGCCCCCGCTGGGCAGCTGGTCGGGCGCCAGGGCCCGCAGCAGCAGCGTCGAGGTCGCCAGGTCGGTCACCACCACGACATCGCGGAACCGGTCGTGCAGGGCATGGTGCCGGACCAACGCGTCCAACCGGTGACCGCGGTCGGCATCGGGAAAGCTCATCGGCGCCAGCAATCCCTCCACCTGCGGTTCGACCTCGAGGACGCGCACCACCCGCGTGGCTTCGGCCGTAGCGGGCGTGAGCACCACGGCATCGCGACCCAGGTCGTCCCGGATGCGCGACAGCTCGGCCTCGTCCGCCGTGGTGCTGACCACGAGGATGCGCTGGCGACCGGGCACGCTGGCGAGGATAGTCGGGGCACGCACGCGAGGCGACTACCAGGAGCCCCGGCACACGGGCACCCGGGGTCCGCTGCTGGAGCTCGGGGTCAACCACCTCGGACGCCGCTCAGAGCGTCGTGGCAGGCTGGAGCCCATGAGTGCAGAGAAGCCAGAGATCGACCCGCCCGACGGCCCGCCGCCCGGTGACCTCGAGGTCACCGAGCTCTCCGAGGGCGAGGGTCCCGAGGCCACCGCCGGCAGCACGGTGTCGGTGCACTACGTGGGTGTCGCCCACTCCACCGGCGAGGAGTTCGACGCGTCGTACAACCGCGGAGCTCCCCTGGACTTCCGCCTCGGCGTCGGCCAGGTCATCTCCGGTTGGGACCAGGGCGTCCAGGGCATGAAGGTCGGCGGTCGCCGACGGCTGGTCATCCCGCCACACCTCGGGTACGGCGACCGTGGCGCCGGCGGCGTGATCAAGCCCGGCGAGACGCTGATCTTCGTCGTGGACCTGGTCGACGTCCGCTAGCCGGCTGCAGGTTTCCCCGGTCGGCCGGGGAAACCGGTCGTTGTCGGGGCAAGCATCACCCGCCCACCACCGGAATCGGCCAACCACCCCGTCCGATTCGTCCGATGGCGTACGCCGCGTCCGTACGTCGCACCCGCGCCGCACCCGGACCCGGACCCAGCTAGCCGGAGCTGACCCGCGAGACGACGCCGCCGAGCGCGACCACGTCCCCGACGACCAGCTGTCGGCCCCGGCGGGTCTCCACCTCGCCGTTCACGGTGACGGCGCCCTGGATCATCAGCTCCTTGGCGTCGGAGCCGGAGTCGATCATGTTCGCGAGCTTGAGGAACTGACCGAGACGGATCGACGCGTCCCGGATGGGCACGTCCTCGATGTGTCCGGTCATCAGAGCACTCCGATCACAAGACCAGGGAGACCGTGTGGAGGACCACGCCGACAAGTCCGCCGACGACGGTTCCGTTGATCCGGATGAACTGCAGGTCGCGCCCGACGTGCAGCTCGATCTTGTCCGAGGCCTCCTTGCCGTCCCAGCGCTCGATCGTCTGGGTGATCACGGCAGTCAGCTCGTTGCCGTAGCGACCGATCGCCCACACCACGAGGTCCGCGGCCCAGGTCTCCAGCTTTTCGCGCATGACGTCGTCGCGACCGATCCGCTCGCCGAAGGACGCCAGCTCGCGCGATGCGCGCTCCCGCAGCGGCCCGTCCTCGTGCTCGAGCGCCTCGAGCAGGGCCTTGCGGAACGCGCTCCACAGCGACATCCCGGTGACCACCATCTGGGGCTGTTCGAGCACCCTGAGCTTGAGCTTCTCGGCGCGGGCCTGGGTGGAGGCGTCGTTGAGGAGGTCGTGCGCGAGCTGGCGCAGCAGGCTGTCGAGGGCCTGACGGGCGTGGTGGTCGGGGTCGCGACGGATGTCGGCCAGCCAGCGGGTCGCCTCGAGGTGCAACCGGGTGGTGACGACCTCGTTCAGGCGGTCAGGGGCCCACCAGGGCGCCCGCTCACCGATCACGTCGGAGAAGGTCGCCTGGTTGTGCACCAGCCACCGGTGGCCCTCCTCCAGCGCCAGGTCGACGAGCCCGTGGTGGGCGTTGTCCCTGACGATCTCCTGCAGCAGGCCACCCGCCACGGGCGAGATCGGCTCGGCCATGAACCGCGGGATCAGCACGTCCTCCACGAGGGAGGCGACGTCCTCGTCGCGCATCTTGCGGAGCCCGATCGCAGCCACGGTCGTCGTCTCGGCGACCACGCGTCGGGCGTTGGCGGGCTCGGTGAGCCACACCCCGATCCGCCGGGTGATGTCCGCCGCGGCCAGGCGCTCGCGGATCACGTCCTCGTGCAGGAAGTTCTCCGCGAAGAACTCCTCGAGGCTCTTGCCGAACTCGTCCTTCTTGCGCGGCACCAGCGCCGTGTGCGGGATCGGCAGGCCGAGCGGGTGCCGGAACAGCGCGGTCACGGCGAACCAGTCGGCGATCGCCCCCACCATGCTCGCCTCGGCCCCCGCGTTCACGAATCCCAGGAACCCGTCGTGGTCCAGGGTGAGGACGTAGACCAGGGCGGCGAAGACGAGCAGGCCGCCGGCAACGGCCTGCATCCTGCGCAGGCGCGTACGCCGATGGGCGTCCGCCTCGGTGTCGGGGGTGATCAGGGAAGTAGTCATGGCTCGTGAAACCTATCCGCAAGCCGGGAACAAAAATCACATCTGCATCGCTGTTGGTGACGAACGACGATCACCGACAAACCGAGGAGAAACCCACGTGCCGACCCTGAGCGACTTCACCGCCAGCACCATCACTGGTGAGCAGCAGCCACTCGATGCCTATGCCGGCAAGGTCGCCCTCGTGGTGAACACCGCGTCCAGGTGCGGCTTCACGCCACAGTTCGAGGGGTTGGAGAACCTGCACGGCCAGTACGCCGACCAGGGACTCGCCGTCCTGGGGTTCCCCTGCAACCAGTTCGGCAACCAGGACCCGGACGAGAACGACGAGATCGGTGCGTTCTGCCAGAAGAACTACGGCGTCTCGTTCCCGATGTTCGAGAAGGTCGACGTGAACGGCGCTGACGCCCACCCGCTCTATGAGTGGCTGCGCGGGGAGAAGGGCGGCATCCTCGGCGACACGATCAAGTGGAACTTCACCAAGTTCCTGATCGGCCGCGACGGCACCGTGCTCAAGCGCTACGGCTCGACCACCAAGCCCGAGAGCATCGCGGCCGACATCGAGAAGGCCCTGGCTGCCTGACCTCGGTCCGGGGACCGGGCCCCCACGGCGTGACCTACTGCGCGGTAACGTGGCAGCGACGTCACCGATGGCCCCGACAGGAGCAGTCATGCAGCTCGCCCTGACCGAGGAGGAGTCCGCCTTCCGCGAGGAGATGCGGACCTTCTTCACCACGAAGATCCCCCAGGAGATCCGCGACACGATCGCCGCCGGGCGATTCGTGGGCAAGGACGGGATCGTCGAGACCCAGCGCATCCTCAACGAGGCCGGGCTCGCCGTACCCAACTGGCCGATCGAGTGGGGTGGCCAGGACTGGACCCCGCTGCAACGCCACATCTGGCACGAGGAGATGCAGCTCGCCTCCGTCCCGCCGCCGTTGGCGTTCAACGCCAACATGGTCGGTCCGGTGATCGCGAACTTCGGCTCCCAGGAGCAGAAGGAGAAGTTCCTTCCCGCCACCGCCAACCTCGACATCTGGTGGGCCCAGGGCTTCTCCGAGCCCGACGCCGGCTCAGACCTAGCGTCGCTGACCACCAAGGCCGTCCGCGATGGTGACGACTGGGTGATCAACGGTCAGAAGACCTGGACCACCCTGGGCCAGCACGCCGACTGGATCTTCGTGCTGTGCCGCACCGACCCCGAGGCGGATCGCAAGCAGAAGGGGATCAGCTTCATCCTCTGCCCGATGGATGCCGAAGGGCTGACCCTGCGCCCCATCGAGCTGATCGACGGCGGCCACGAGGTCAACGAGGTGTTCTTCGACGACGTGCGGGTCCCGTCCGAGAACCTCGTCGGCGAGGAGAACGCGGGCTGGAGCTACGCCAAGTTCCTCCTCGGCAACGAACGCGTGGGCGTCGCCCCGGTCGGGGCCACCAAGCGCGTCCTCGCCAACGCCAAGGAGATCGCGGTGCAGACGGGTCAGATCGAGGACCCCCTGCTCGCCGCCCAGATCATCGAGCTCGAGAATGAGCTGCTCGCCCTGGAGCTGACCGCGCTCCGGGTGGTGGCCAACTCCGACGACGGCAAGCCCCACCCGGCGTCCTCGGTGCTCAAGCTCAAGGGCAGCGAGCTGCAGCAGGCCGTGTCCGAGCTGGTGCTCGACCTCGGCGGCACGCTGGCCCTGGCGTCCGGAGCAGGCGAGGGGTCGGACGTACCGGACTGGGCCCGGGTGTCCGCACCGACCTATCTCAACCTCCGCAAGGCCTCGATCTACGGCGGGTCCAACGAGATCCAGCGCCAGATCATCGCCGGCACGATCCTCGGTCTCTGAACAGCGTCGGGAAGGGAAACAGACATGGACTTCACCCTTGATGGTGAACAGACCGCCCTGCGCGACGCCGTACGCGGCCTGCTCAAGGGGTACGACGCGGAGCACCGCCGCGAGGTCGTCGGGGAGGACCCGGGCTTCGACGAGGTGCTGTGGGGCCGACTCGCCGAGATGGGGGTCCTGGGCCTGCCGTTCTCCGAGGACGACGGCGGCATGGGCGCCGGCCCGGCTGAGGTGTCGGTGGTCGCCGAGGAGTTCGGCCGGGTGATCGCACCCGAGCCGTTCGTCGAGGCAGTCGTGCTCGCCGGCGGGCTCGTGGCAGCCCTCGGCAGCGATGAGCAGAAGAAGGAGATCCTCGGCGGTCTCTCCTCCGGTGAGCTCGTCCCCGCCTTCGCCTACTGCGACGCGACCGGGGGCCAGGCCGGAGTGACGGTGGCCGACGGCACCCTGACCGGGGTCAAGGAGCCGGTCCTCAACGGTGGACGAGCCGACGTGCTGATCGTGTTCGCCGAGGGGCAGCTCTTCCTGGTCGACCCCAGCACCCTGTCCGGGAACGGGGGCGACCGGACGTCCTACCGGACCTTCGACGGTGGTCGCGCCGCCCGGATCGCCTTCGACAGGACCCCGGCCACTCCTGTGGGCGAGGGCGGCGACGCGACCGAGGCGGTCAAGGACGTCATCGCGGCGGCGACCGTCGCCTACTGCCACGAGGCCCTCGGGGCGATGGACACGGCACTGAAGCTGACCACCGACTACCTCACCACCCGCAAGCAGTTCGGCGTGACCCTCAACCGGTTCCAGTCGCTCACCTTCCGGGCGGCCGACATGTACACCTCCCTCGAGCTCACCCGCAGCATGGTCATCTGGGCCACGATGGTGCTCGCGGACGAGAGCTCCTCGGCGGAGAAGAAGCGCGAGGCGGCCGCGCGGGCGAAGCTGCAGGTGAGCCGGGCCGGGCGACACGTCGGCCAGGAGGCGATCCAGCTGCACGGCGGGATCGCCATGACCGCGGAGTACATCGTCGGTCACCTGACCGCTCGCCTGACCGCGATCGACCACCTGCTCGGCGACGGTCGCCAGCAGGTGCGCAACCTGTCGCGCCGACTCACCTCCTACGGCGTGGTCGAGCCCCTGCCCTGACCCGCAGCGGGGCTCAGCTCCCGAACCAGGACCCGCGTCCGCCGCCGAACCAGTCACTCAGGTGCGGGCGACCGCCGCGACCTCCGAGATAGCTGCCCACGACTGCGGCGCCGAGGTCGTCGAGCTCCGGAGCGACGACCCGGCCGCCGACCCGGTCAGCGAGCCGGTCCAGGAACCGGGCCAGCCCGGGGTCCTCGCCGAGACGGAAGATCGTGGTCTGTGCGCCCAGGCGAGCGGCGTTGTCGAGCTCCCGCACCGACCAGGCGAGGGTGAGCGGGTGGGGCGGGTAGGAGAACCACACCTCCCCGTCGGGCTCGAGGTGGCTGGTCGGCTCACCGTCGGTCACGATGAGCAGCACCGGCTGGGCATTGGGGTGCTTGCGGAAGTGACGGTTGGCGAGCAGCAGCGCGTGGTGCAGGTTGGTGCCCTTGTCCCACATCGCCTCGAGCCCGGTGAGCTCGTCGATGTCCATCACCCTGGCCGATCGACCGAAGCCGATCAGCTGCAGGTGGTCGCCGCGGAACCTGCTGCTGATCAGCTGGTGCAGGGCGAGTGCCGTGCGTTTCATCGGCACCCAACGATTGGCCATCGCCATCGAGAACGAGGTGTCCACGAGCAGCGCCACGGCCGCCTGGGTGCGGGCCTCGGTCTCGTTGACCTCGATGTCGCGCATCTCGATGCGCACACCGTCGCCCGGGTTGCCGTCGCCGGCCGTCCTGACCACCGCGTTGGTGACCGTCCTGGTGACGTTCCACGGCTCGGTGTCTCCGAAGGTCCACTCCCGGCTGGCACCGCTGAGCTCCCCGGCCGCACCGGCATGGCGCATGTCGCGCTGGCCCTGGCGTCCCGACATCCGGTTGGCCACGTCCTTGAGCAGCGACTTGCCGAGCTGCCGCATCGCCTTGGGTGACAGCTTGAGCTGGCCGTCGGAGCCACGCTTGACGTACCCCGTCTCGTTGAGCGCCCGCTCCAGCTCGGCCAGGGTCTTGGCGTCCATCGCGGCTCGATCACCGAGCTGACGCGCCAGCTTGTCGAGGTCGACGTCATCCATCCGGGCCCCGCCATAGGACTGCGACAGCTGCTCGGAGAGGTCGTCGAGGTCGGCGAGGTCCTGGAGTACGCCGGTCCCGTCGCCCAGTCCGAGCCCCTGCTCACCGCCGAACTCCTCAGATCCTCCCCAGTCCTCACCCGGGCGCAGGGCGCGCAGGTTGTCGTCGAGCTGGGACAGCGACTGCATCAGCTCGGGGCTGCCGAACGCCTGCGCCGCGAGTGCATCGAGCTCGTCACGCTGCTCCTGCGTCATCGAGTTGCGCATCCGCTGGGCGGCAGCAGCGCGCTGCGCCAGGGCATCCATCAGCTCCTCGATGTTCTGCGGACTCTCCGGGAAGAACTCGCCGTGCTGGTCCATGAACTCGGTGAAGTCCTGCTCGGTGTCCTCGCCGCGCCGGTGCTTGTCCAGCAGCTCGTTGAGGTCTCCGAGCATCTCGTTGACCGCGGCCCGGTCCTCGTCGGTGGCGTTCTCCAGTGCCTCCTTCATGCCCTTGAAGCGCTGGTCCAGCATCTCCCGGCCGAGGAGGTCCTTGATCTTCTCGTAGTCGGCACGGGCCTGAGGGCTGCGCCAGTCGTAGGCGCCGAGCTCCTTGACTGCCGCCGCGGTGCTCGGTGGCAGGCTCTCGAGCTGCATCTCCGCGAACGCTCGCTCACCGTCGTCCAAATCGACGTCACGGGCGAGCTGCTTGCGCTCCTCGAGCACGGCCTGGTCCAGCAGCTCCCGGATCTCCTGCATGGTGCCGTCCAGGCCGTGCTTGCTGAGCAGCTCGCGGCGCTTGGCCGCCACCCGACGGGCCAGGTCGTCCAGCCCGCGCTGCTCCTGCCCTCCGCGACGGAGGAACTCTTGCATCGCCCGTTCGGGTGAGTAGCCGGCCATCACGTCCTCGCCGATCGCGTCCAGGGCCTCGGCAATGTCGACCGGCGGCGCGAGCGGGTCCGCGCCCCCGACGAAGCGGCCGTAGCGGGAACGTCCACCCGGTCGTCGAGCCCGTCGAGACTCAGCCATAGATGGTCTCTCCGTCGCCGGACTCCTTGCTCACCTTCTGGGCGAGATAGAGCCCTTCGAGGGCGAGCTCGATCGCGCTCGCCCGCTCGCCGTCGTTGGTCGCTTCGAGCCGGTCGCAGATCTCGTCGTAGACCTCGGACTCGCCAAGAACGGGAAGCCCGCTGAGGAGCTCGATGGCGGTGACCTGCTCACCGGTGGTGACGCTGGCACCCTGCTCGATGGCCTGGACGAGCAGGCCGAGGTCGAGCCCACCCAGTCGCGAGCGGACGGTCTCCGCCGTGGCACGGCGCAGCAGGTGCTCCAGGATCTGAGACTCCCGGCCCTCCTCGCCCGTCTCGAACTCGACCTTGCCGCCCAGCACCTCGACGGCCGTCGCGAGGTCGACGACGCGGGCCACGCCCTTCTCCTCGCCGCGTGAGGTGGCCCGGTGCAGGGCTGCCGCGGCGACCGTCTCGGCGCCCGCGATGGAGAAGCGGGCGGAGACCCCGGAGCGCTGGTCGACCGAGCTGGACTCGCGCAGCGCTCGGGTGAAGCGGGCCAGGATCTCGACGATGTGCCCGGGTACGTCGGCCACGAGGTGTGCCTCCTGCAGGATCACCGCGACCTCCTCCGCGAGCTCGACCGGGTAGTGGGTGCGGATCTCGGCACCGAAGCGGTCCTTGAGCGGTGTGATGATCCGGCCGCGGTTGGTGTAGTCCTCGGGGTTGGCACTGGCGACCACGAGGGTGTCGAGCGGCAGCCGCAGCACGTAGCCGCGGATCTGGATGTCGCGCTCCTCCATCACGTTGAGCATCGCCACCTGGATGCGTTCGGCGAGGTCGGGGAGCTCGTTGATCGCGACGATGCCGCGGTGCGAACGAGGGATCAGCCCGAAGTGGATGGTCTCCGGGTCGCCGAGGCTGCGCCCCTCGGCCACCTTCATCGGGTCCACGTCACCGATCAGGTCGGCCACACTCGTGTCCGGGGTGGCGAGCTTCTCGGCGTACCGCTCGTCGCGGTGGCGCCAGTCGATCGGCAGGTCGTCGCCCAGCTCGAGCGCGCGCCGCTGGGAGGCGTGGATGATCGGTTCGTAGGGGTGCTCCCCCAGCTCGGAGCCGGCGATCACCGGCGTCCACTCGTCCAGCAGTCCGACCATCGTGCGCAGCAACCGCGTCTTGCCCTGGCCCCGCTCACCCAGCAGCACGACGTCGTGGCCGGCGAGCAGCGCGCGCTCCAGCTGCGGGATGACCGTGCTCCCGAAGCCGTGCAGTCCGGGCCACGGGTCGCGCCCGTCCCGCAGTGCGTCGAGCAGGTTGCTGCGGATCTCCTCACGCAGCGACTTCTGCTGGTGGCCGCTCCCGCGGAGCTGGCCGACGGTGCTGATGGCAGGTGGGGTCGTCGTCACTCGATCCACGCTACCCATCTCCTGCAACGACCGCGTTTCCCCAACCTCCGCCGACCCGTCGCATCTGAAAGGAGAATGCTCGCCGACCCGTCGCATCTGAAAGAGCATGCCCTTTCAGATGCGACGGGTCAGCGGGATGCGGCCAGGGCCTTCTCGCTCACGAGGCCGTGCCGGATCCGCTGCGGGTGGTCGCCCACGGGCAAGTAGGCCAGTTCCTTCCTCGTCTCGAAGCTCAGGACCGCGATCGAGTCGGCCTCGCTCAGTGAGACCCAGCAGGTGTCGTCGGGCCCCTCGGTCGTCCAGTAGGGCTTGCCGTAGGAGTGACCCGTGGTCGCGGTGTCGAAGATCTTGGGGCGCATCGTGGTCCGGTCGATCATCGCCGCGTAGTCGTCCATCGTGCCCGCGGCGCACAGGGTCGTGCCGGCCTTGTCGATCGAGAGGCCGTGGTGTGCGGAGTCGTTGACGTACTGCTCAAGGGGCATCGTCGGGACCCGGTTGGGCAGGTCCACGACGCGTCGTACGGCACCGGTGCGCGGCTCGGGGATCCCGCCGGCGGTGTAGGTGACCGCGCCGTCGATGTCCTTGGCCTGGGTGTCGAACTCGACCAGGCCGTGGAAGTAGGAGACCTGGAAGTAGACGAAGCGCTCGCCCGGCGCCAGCGCCATCGGGCGGACGGCCGAGCTCATGCCCGGATGCCCGGCCTCGGCGAGCTCCTGGCCCATGTCCCAGCGCCGGGTGATGCCGAAGTCGGAGTTGCGCACGATCTGGAACCAGCGGTCGCCCTTCAGCGCGTCGTGGACCGGACCGATCTTCACCGGTCCCGCACCCTGGGTGTCGCCGGGCGTGTAGACCTTGCCGATGCTCGCGTGGAAGACCCGGGCACCGTCCGAGGTGTAGTTGCTCTCGTGGGGCGTCTCCCCCGACTCGAACGAACGGAGCCGGTCGCCCATCTTGACCTTCTTGCCGTTCGCGGTCTCGTTGACCATCGAGTACTCGATCACCTGGCGCTCGGTGGAGTCGCTCACCAGCAGCCGGCGTCCGTCCGGGGAGACGCCCATGTGGTCGGTGCGGAAGCCGTCCATCTGCTGTTCCAGCACCACGCTGTCGGTGCGGCCGGCGATGGCCTTCGCGACATCGACCCACACGACGTCGGCGAAGCTGGGTCGCGAGACGGCGAGGTACTTGCCGTCCCTGGTGGTGAACATGTCGTCGACGTACTGGTCGTGCCCCTCCCCCGGCCCCTGCTGGATCGCGAGGTAGAACGCGAGCCGCTCGGGATCGGAGTGGATGTCGGCGAGCTCCTGCGCCTTGTCGGGGATCAGGTTGATCCCGCGCTGGAGCACCTTGAGCCGGCGCGCGTCCACGATCGAGGCGGTTCCTGCCCAGTTGTTGCCGACCCACATCACCTCGCGCAGCCCGCGGGGGGCGGCGTCGGCGCTCGGCGTGCTGCCCACGCCCACGAGCAGGGCAGCCGGGAGGGCGAGCAGGGAAAGGAGAGCGGTACGTCGCATGCTGGGTCAACGACTCATCCCCGCTGGTGTCACGTCAGAGCCCAGATGGCGACACCGCTACGCTCGATCCGTCGAGAGGAGGGACCGTGCAGACGTCGAACGAACGTGCCCCAGACACCGACACCGACACCGACACCGACACCGACACCGACACCGACACCGACGCAGACACCGACACCGACGCAGACGCAGCGCTGGTCGCGGGGGCCGGCCTCCCCTCCAGTCGGGCTCCGCTGGACCGCACGCGCATCGTCGCCGCCGCGATCGACTTCATCGACGAGCACGGCCTGCCCGGCCTGACGATGCGCCGGCTCGGTGACCGCCTCGGGGTCGAGGCCATGTCGCTCTACCGCTACGTCCCCGGCAAGGAGGACCTGCTCGACGCAGTCGTCGAGTCACTCGTGGCCGGCATGGAACAGGACGAGGAGGTGCTGCTGACTCCGCGTCACGGCTGGCAGGACTTCCTCCAACGGCTGGCCCACGGCGTACGACGTGTGGCGCTGGCGCACCCGAAGGCCTTCCCGCTGATCGCCTCCCGGCCACCGGAGGCACCATGGCTCCGGCCGCCGCTGCGCAGCCTGGACTGGGTCGAGGCATTCCTGGACGGGCTGACCGACGAGGGGTTCACCGACGACGCGGCGGTGGGCGGCTACCGCGCGTTCACCAGCTTCCTGCTCGGCCACCTGCTCCTCGAGGTGGCCTCGCACGGGGCGGACGTGGGTCCGCTCGACGTGCTCGACGACGGGTCCGCCGACGACGCCGGGCTCGCGCCCTACCCGGCTGTGCGCCGGATGCGGCCGGCACTCTCCGAGGACCATGCAGCGGTCGAGTTCGAGGAGTCGCTGGAGAACCTGCTGGAGCGGATGGCGCTGATCCGCGCTGAGAACCTCGAGGCCTGACCGGTCCTCGCCGGCGCCCTCAGACGCTCAGCAGCACCGACGACCCGTGGCCGAAGAGGCCTTGGTTGGCAGTGATCCCGACCTTGGCGTCCTCGACCTGGCGGCCCTCGGCCTGACCACGCAGCTGCCAGGTCACCTCACACACCTGGGCCAGCGCCTGAGCCGGCACGGCTTCACCGAAGCAGGCCAGGCCACCACTCGGGTTCACCGGGATCCGGCCACCGATGGTGGTCTCGCCGGCGCGGAGCAACTGCTCGGCCTCGCCCTGCTTGCACAGCGCCAGGTCCTCGATCCAGTCGAGCTCGAGTGCCGTGGACAGGTCGTAGACCTCCGCCAGGCTGACCTCCTCAGGACCGATGCCTGCCTCCTCGTAGGCAGCCGCGCCGATCGACTGCTTGAAGGTCAGCTCGCCCGCGGCGACTGCGGTCGCCGGGTCGGTGGAGAGAAGCGGCATGTCGATGACGGTCTGGGGGAAGGTCGGCGTGACCGTCGAGATGGCCCGCACCCGCACCGGCTGGTCCCCGTGCCGCCCCGAGTGTTTCCGGGCGTAGTCCATCGAGGTGAGCACCACCGCCGCGGCTCCGTCGGACGTGGCGCAGATGTCCAGCAGGTGCAGCGGGTCGGAGACGACGGCACTCGTGAGCACGTCGTCGACCGAGACCTCCTTGCGGTAGCGGGCGTTCGGGTTCTTCAGCCCGTGGCGGGCGTTCTTCACCTTGACCTCGGCGAAGTCGGCCTGTGTCGCGCCGTAGAGGTCCATCCGTCGCCGTGCGTAGAGCGCGAAGTAGCCGGGGTTGGTCATCCCGAGCAGTCGAAACCTCAACCAGTCCGGGTCGTCCCACCGCTCGCCGGCGTTGGGGGCGAGGAACCCCTTCGGGGTGGTGTCGGCGCCGACGACCAGTGCCACCTCGCACATGCCGGCCAGGATGCGGGCACGCGCGGTGTCGAGGGCCTGGGCCCCGGTGGCGCAGGCGGCGTACGACGTGGCGACGCGAGCGCCGTTCCAGCCGAGAGCCTGGGCGAAGGTGGCGCCGGCGACGTAGCCGGCGTACCCGTTGCGGACCGTCTCGCCGCCGACGACGAAGTCGACGTCCTCCCACGCGACGCTGGAGTCCTTCAGCGCCTGGCGGGCGGCGTGCACGCCGTAGCTGACGAAGTGCCTGCCCCACTTGCCCCACGGGTGCATGCCGACCCCGAGCACGGCGACATCTTTGGTCACTGGTCAGCCTCCTCGCCGAGCTCGGTGAGTGCCCCGGACGTGAGTGGAAGCCACCGCCAGATCGTCCGGTCTCCGGTCTCGTCGGTGTGCAGCGTCTCGACCACGAGCTCCACCTCGGTGCCGACGCTCACGTCCTGCACGCCGTAGCCCTCGGCGAGCTGACCGAGGACGACGAAACCCTCCGGGAGCTCGACCGCGGCCAGCGCGAACGACACGTAGGGATCGGTGGCGGGGAGGTAGGGAGGCGGGGGCTGGTACTGCGCGTCGGTGTAGGACCACACGGTGCCGCGTCGCGACAGCTCGGTGACCTCGAACTCCTCGCCGGCGCACCCGGGGTTGCGGCAGAAGCCCTCCGTGCGCGGGAAGAACACCGACCCGCACGTCGTGCACCGGGACCCGAGCAACGCGGGCTCGGGTCCGGTGGTGAACCACCCCTCGATGACCGGCGTCGCCGACACAGCCTCGCTCATGGCACTCCTAGAACTAGAACAGGTTCTCATTCTGGCACATGGGCTGCGTGAGCAGCCGGCCGCGAGATTGCACTGCCCGATGCGAGACTGGAGGTGCACACTGGAGACGGCGACTCGACCAGCTCGGCGGCGAGCTCGCCCCGGTGAGAGGCACGACGGATGGGCGAGAACCAGCGGCTACGGAAACTGCACGACACCTACACGTGGGAGGTCAACGCAGCGGTGGGCGAGGGACGCCTCGACCTGGTCTGGCAGCTCGCGGACGACTACCTCGACCAGGCCGTGCAGCTCATCACCGCCGATGAGCCGACCGGGTGCGGCAGGACGGACTGCGCCGTCTGTCAGCGGCCCCGCCCGGCACCCACCAGGTCGCGCCGCAGCAGATGGCCACGTCTGGGGCGCCGCGCTGACGCCAGCTGACCCGGCGTTGGCCCGCCGACTCAACCCTGGGCGGGACCGGCTCGATGGCCTCGCGCGTCGAGACCGCCGCGGACGCGACTGACGAAGCGACCTCAACCGTCCCGGAGGCGTGTGCCAGTCTTGCCCCGTGCCGGCCGCCACCATGATCGCGATCCTTCTCGGTCTGCTGCTCGCGGCAGCCGGGGTCGCCATCGGCGTGCTCCTCAAGCGGCTCGGTGAGGCGCGTGCCGAGGCGGACGGCCTGCGCGAGTCGCTCGACGTGGAGCGGGAGGTCCCGCGTGGCCCGCGCACGATGCAGGCCGCCCAGGCTGCCGGACTCGCGATGCGGACCGTGGTCGAGACCGCGACCAGGATGCGCGAGCAGGGCGTCCGCGGGATGCTGCTCACCTCGATCGACGACCTCGCAGCGTGGGCGATGGAGGACCGCAACGAGATCGCCCGCGTCGCCGCCCCGGACGGAACCGTGACGATGATGTTCTCCGACATCGAGAACTCGACGAGCCTGAACAGCGAGATCGGTGACGCTCAGTGGGTCAAGCTCCTGGAGGCCCACGACCGGTTGCTGAACACCTACGTGGACCGCCACCGCGGACACGTGGTGAAGAGCCAGGGCGACGGCTACATGGTGGTGTTCCCGAACGCCGAGCTGGCCCTCGGCGCCTCGCTCGGGATCCAGCGCGCCCTGAGCGCGAAGCGGCAGCGCAGTCGCCGGCTGCGTCGTACGCCGATCCGGGTGCGCATCGGCCTGCACACCGGCACCGCGATCGAGCGCGAGGGGGACTACTTCGGCAGGAACGTGGCGATGGCCGCTCGGGTCGCGTCGATGGCTGACGGCGGCGAGATCCTGGTGACCCGTGAGATCGCCGAGGCGCTCGTCGGCTCGAGTCACTTCCGCTTCGTCGAGGACGACACCGTGGAGCTCAAGGGACTTCCCGGTGAGCACCAGCTGTGGTTGGTCGAGGCGGCATGACCCACCTGAGTCCCGAGGAGACCGCCCGGGTGATCGAGCTGGCCCTGCACTTCGCCCGCGAGGGCATGACCGAGGAGCTCGCCGGTTTCGTCGACCACGGCCTGCCGCTGGACGTGCAGGACCAGGAGGGCAACACCGCGCTCATGCTGGCGGCCTACCACGGCCATGCCGCGACGGTGCAGGAGCTGATCCGACGCGGGGCCGACGTCGACCTGCGCAACCAGCGCGACCAGGCACCGGTGGCCGGCGCGCTGTTCAAGGGCGAGGACCAGGTGGTCCGGCTGCTCATCGACGCAGGCGCCGACCTGGACGCCGGCACTCCGTCCGCGCGCGACACCGCCGCGATGTTCGACCGGCTCGACCTGCTGGACTGACGGGTGGCACGGATCATGGTCGTCGACGGCGCCAACGTGGTCGGTTCACGCCCGGACGGCTGGTGGCGCGACCGAGCGGGAGCGGCGGCCCGGCTGCACGGCCGGTTGGCCGTCGCCGACACGTCGTACGACGAGATCGTGCTGGTCCTCGAGGGGCAGGCGAAGGCCGGCGTCCCACGTGGTCGCGACGGTCAGCTGCGCACGGTTCACGCCGCCAAGGACGGCGATGCCACGATCATCAAGGAGGCTGCGGCTGCGACCGAGCAGGAGCACGACGTCGTGGTGATCACCGCCGACCGCGCCCTGGGCCAACGCGTCGAGTCGCTCGGCGCCCGCACGATGAGCCCGAGCTGGCTGCTCGTGCTCCTGGACGGATGAGGGTTGGTCAGTACCCCTGGTCGCGCTGCAACCTGATGACCGCCTCGAGGTCGAGCTCGTTGTCCTGGCGCCACCGCACCACCCGACGCCGGTCACGGTCGAGCTCCGCCGCAGCAGACCCGTGCTTCTGGTGGTGCCAACGCAGCGCATCCTCCGCATAGGCCACGAACGCGATCGGCCGGACCGCACGGATGGTCTCGAGTGCGGTGATCGCGTCCCACCCCTGCGCCAGGAGCATGGCGAAACCCAGGGAGGGTCCCCGGTTGATGCCCATGTGGCAGTGGGCCAGCACGGTGCCGCCGTCCTCCAGCGCCTCGAGTGCCCAGCTGACCGCAACCTCGAACCACTCCCCGGGGACACGTTGACCCGCGTCGTCCATGCCGTGGTGGAGGTAGGCGATGCCCGGCGCGGTCTGCGCCACCCAGCCCTCGTCGCTCCACTCGATCCGCGCGTCGACGACGTGGGTCACGCCGATCTCGACCAGCTCGCTCAGCTGGTCGGTGGCCAGGCCGAGGTCTCGCGTGTCGAGGTCACCCCCGACCAGCAGGTTTGGGGTGACGAAGGCTGCGTTGGCCGTGCTCAACGAAGGCAGGATTGGGTCGTCCATCAGCACCGAACCTAGCGGGTGCCACCCTCGAGCAGGGTCTGCGCCCCTTCCGCCGGTCGCGACAGGGAGTCGTTCATCTCGCCGGGCTCGGGCTCATGGCGCTCCGGCTCGCCGTCGTCGTCGGTCGAGGCCGGCTCACCGGGGTCGCGGTCCGAGAACCGCTCACCCGGCTCACTCGGCTCGTCCGGGGAAGGGCCGCTCTGGGGTGGTTCCCGGGGACCTTTCTGGTCACCTTTCTGGTCACCTTTCTGGTCACCCTTCTGGTCACCCTTCTGGTCGCCCTTCTGGTCGTCCTTCTGGGTCTCCTTCGGGCCCTTCATCCCACCGGAGCGCGGCCTGTCCTCCCGGCGGTCGTCCTCCGTCGCGAGCTGGCTGGGGCGCCCCTGCGAACCAGGCCCCGAGTGCGTCACCGCGGGAGCGACGGCCTGGTGGTGCCACCACGGTCCTCGAGTCAGCGCGTCACCGCCGCGCGGCGGCGTCGGTCCTCCTGGCCCCTCGGTGGACGACCGCGGACCGCGGTCGCGCCAGGAGGGGGTGCCGGGTGTCTCCAGCGCCTCCCGTGACGCCGAACGGCTGACCGCTCTCGCCGCAGCCCGCTGCGCACCGAACGCCCGCTCACCAGCGCGCCCCGCGCGACCGAGGTCCGGGCCCTGACCGAGCGAGCCTCGCTGCCGCTCAGCGGGCTGGGGAAAGTTGAAGGGCAGGTAGTGGCGGGAGAAGTCCGCCACCCCGTGCTGCCACGGGACCGGCAGGGTGTTGGCCGCGGCGGACAGCCCGGTGGCCCCCACCCCGGAGAGGGCCAGCACCACGACTCCTGCGACCGCACCACGGGTGCGGTGCCTGCGACGCGGTCGCGGGGGCACCGGCCGCCCCTCGAGCGGGGTGGTCCCCCCGGGTGCGGGACCAGCGATGAGCTGCAGCAGCTCGGCCGAGGGGTGCGGCGCCCCCTGGTCCGACAGGACTGCCAACGGGGTCAGGACGGCGGACAGCTCGTCGGCCTCGTCGCCGAACAGCCCCGACTCGGCGATCATCTGGTCCAGCTGCGAGGTGCTCATCCCCTCACCTCCTGCGCGGACATCAGGCTGCGCAGGCGCACGAGACCGCGGCGCTGGAGCTGCTTCACCGAGGCGATGGTCTTGCCGGTCACCTCGGCGGTCTCCGCCAGGGAGAGGTCGCCGATGATGCGCAACATGATGACGGTCCGCTGATCGTCCCCGAGCCGGTCCATCAGCTCGAGCGCCCGCTCCGCCTCGAGCGAGGTCACCGCGAGCAGCTCGGCAGACTCATGGGTGCGCACGTCGTCGTCGGGGTTGTAGGAGAAGCTCACCGGTCGGCTGGAGCGTCTCCGGGCGTCGTCGACCGCCCGGGCGTGGGCGACCGAGAACACCAGCGTTCGCAGGCCGGCGGCGCCGCCAGTCAGGCCGGCGAGCCGGGGGTAGACGCCCAGGAAGACCTCGCTGGTCAGACCCTCGGGGTCCTCGACTCCCCGGGCGCGGAGATAGGTGAGCACCTTCGGGGCCAGCGCCCCATAGACCTCACGGAAGGCGTGTGGGTCACCGGAGGCGGCCTCGCGGACGACCTCGTCGCAGATGTCCATCGACCGGTCCTCCCGCTCCGTCCGGGGTCGCTGCGCAGGGCTTGCCCCGCCTGCTCCTCGAGCAACCTGTCGGCCACCTACGGGGGGTGGGGTGGCCGACAGGTTACGTCATGGGGGCAGGTCGCGGGGCTGCCGGAACTCCGGGCCGCGGTCGATGCTCCGTGACGAGGTGAGCGGGGTCGGCGTACACCCCCATCATCCGGTTCCCCCCACGGTTGAGCTCCCGCAAGCCAGTCCAGGAAGGTAATCGCAGGAGTCAGGCCGAGGTTCCGCGCGCTGCGGAAGTTTTTCCTCGGCGCGGCCGGATCCTCTGGAGCTCGATCAGCGGTTGAACCGCTTGGCCCGCTCCTCGGCCTGGAGGTCGGCCTTGTTCTGGTAGCCCATCACCACGTCGCTGAAGACCTTCCAGTCGACGTCACGCGAGCGTACGACGACCCAGCGGTCCATGTAGTGCGCGAAGGCGATCTCGCCGTCACTGACCCGGATGTCGACGGCAGGGTCCTCGAGGTCGAACCGGTCGACCCGGCCGTCCCTGCGGATCTGGATCATCGAGCCCTGGACCGTGATGCGCTGAGGGATCTTCGACTGCAGCACCGCCCAGAGGATGACCAGCAGTGCGGCGCTGACGGCAGCGACGACCATCGCGGGGAAGCTGCGCTCGGTGATCGTCAAGGTGACGCCCACGCAGAGGGCGATCAGGGAGGCGACCATGGCCGTCCGGATGAACCAGCGGCCGGGATCACGGGCCACGAAGACGTAGTTGGTCTGCGAGGACTTGCGGTCTTTCCTGGGGTCCATCCCCGCCTCCTTGTCTGGTGCGACTTGTCTGGTGCGATGTGTCTGGTGCGATCTTGTCGGCTGCGATCCGAACGCATCGTCGATCAGTTACGAGAGTGCCATGACGAACCGGGCACCACACTGAGAATAGGTCAATAACGGGCAGCAGTGTGCTCGTAAATGCCAAAGAGGGCCGAGGAACTTCCAGACGGCCGGTCAGGCGTCGGGATAGAGGTTCTGCAACCGGACCTGGCCACGGGACGCGAGCTTCCCGCTGGCGTCGATCACGGTCTCCACCAACCACACCTGCTGGGACCTTCCGCGGTGCAGGGGCGTGCCGGTCGAGGTGAGTCCACCCTCGATCACGGCTCGGTAGAAGTCGGTGTTGTTGTTCACCCCGACGACCCGGCCCTGCTCGCCGAGCCACACGCTCGCTCCCATGCTCGCGAGGGTCTCGACCACGCCGCAGTGCGCGCCGCCGTGCACGATCCCGTGGGGCTGGTGCAGGTGCGGTCCGGCAGTCCAGGTGGCAACGACCCTGTCACCGGTCAGCTCGAGGAACTCGAGCCCGAGGTAGCGCACGAACTCGCCGGCCATGTCGGCATCGGTGCCGGGGATCATGTTCGAGGGCGTGGTCTCGTCCCCCACCTCAGGCCGGGCCTGACCCCGCGTCGATCTGCTGGGCGAGGTACTGCGGGGTGCCGACCCGCTCGAGTGCGTCGATCTGGCTCTCGAACCAGTCGGCGTGGCGCTCCTCGTCGAGGACCATCTGCTCGAAGACGGCGGCGGTTCCGTGGTCACCGAGGTCGTGGCACTCCTGGGCGGCTCCGTTGAACTGCGCGACTGCGACGCGCTCGCTCTCGAGAGCGAGGCGCAGCATCTCCTCGGGGGTCTCCCCCACCTGGATGTTGTTCAGGCGCTGCACGTTGGGGTGAGCGTCGAAGAGCAGGATCCGGTTGATGATCGCGTCGGCGTCCTTCATCTCGTCGATGGACAGGTCGTAGAAGACCTTGCCCAACCGGGCCAGGCCCCAGTTGTCGAGCATGCGCGCATGCAGGAAGTAGGTGTTGGTGACGGTCAGCTCGAACGTGAGCGCGTCATTGAGCAGCTCGACGACACGTGGGCTAACTGGCTGCAACGTCGACCTCCATGGCGGGTGTGGATACACCCCCATGCTGGCACACCACGCGCCTCACGGAGAACACGCAGTTCCCGCACTGCTGGCCGGCCCCCGTCGCCTTGCAGACCTGGGCAACCGTCCGGGCACCCGCCTCGATGGCCTGGGCGACCTGTCGGTCACTGACCACGGCGCAGTGGCAGAAGATCACGGCTCGGGCCTCCAGAATCAGTAGGTAAGGCTGGCCTTAGTGTGGCATGCCTAACCCATTCCCGCCAGATCCCGGCTGGCTGGCATCAGGCTGAACGGTCGTGGGATCCGTCACGAACTCGTAACTCTACCAACCGTGCGGTAAAGTTACTCGCATGAGGCCGAGTAACCGCACCGCGATCATCGAGGCAGCCCACCGAGTCGCCGAGCGCCAGGGGGGCGCCGACTTCTCCTACGAGACCACCGCCTCGGAAGCCGGACTCACCAAGGCGGGCGTTCTCTACCACTTCCCCAGCCGCGAGGACCTGGTGCTCGCGGTCGTGGAGTACGTCGCCCGGAGCTGGGAGGACGCGATGCTCGAGGCGCTCGGCCGTCCGCTCGCCGAGGCCACCCCCGCGCAGCGCATCCGCGCCTACGTCGAGGTGGCCGCCGGCGACGACGTGTCCCGCGCCGACTTCGCCGTCTATGCCGACGCCCTGTGCCGCCCGGAGCACGTCGGGCCGTGGAACGAGGTGTTCTCCCGCTGGTTCGACCTCGACGAGTGCACTCCGGCGCAGCGAGCGAGGCTGACGACGGCGCGGTTCGCCGCTGACGGGCTCTGGGTGGCCAAGGCGACCGGGGCGATGCCGCCCGCGCCCGACGACTACGCACGACTCGTCGCCCACCTGCTCTCACTGACTGACGAGGACACGCTGGACTCGGACGAAACCCCGTGAGCAGGTGGACGATGCTGGCGATCGCGATCGCGTCCGAGGTCGTCGCGACCCTGGCGTTGCGCGCTGCACTCGACCACCGGGCCTGGTTCCTCCTGGTCGCGGCCGGCTATCTCGCGGCCTTCGCCCTGCTCGCTGCAGTCCTGGCGGCCGGAATGCCCGTCGGCGTCGCCTACGGAATCTGGTCCGCCAGCGGAGTTGCCCTGACCGCGGTCCTGGCCTCGTTCGTCTTCGACGACCCGTTCACCCTGCCGATGGGTCTCGGGATCGCCCTGGTGATCTGCGGCGTGCTGCTCGTGGAGCTCGGCTCACACACACCCCGCCGCGCGCCGGAAGAGGTGGCGTCATGACGTGGGGGTTCCTGGGTGGAGCCATCCTGCTCGAGGTGGCCGCGACGCTCGCCCTGCGTCAGTCCGACGGGTTGCGCAAGCGAGCATGGCTGGTCCCGGTCGTGATCGCCTATCTCGCCTCCTTCCAGCTCCTGTGGCTCACCCTGGACGCCGGGATGGCGGTCGGCGTCGCGTACGGCGTCTGGGCAGCCACCGGGGTGGCGCTCACGGCTCTCGCCGGGCGGGTGCTCTTCGGGGACGCGCTCACACCGGTGATGCTCCTCGGCATCGCTGCCATCGCGGGTGGTGTCCTGCTGATCGAGCTGGGAGCCCACTGAGCTGGGTTCCCGACGGCCGGAGATGGGTAGGCGTCTCCACGACATGTTCCCCCGCCCCGGAGGTCAGCCATGGCCAGTCACACAGAACCGCACGCCAGCACCGACCAGGAACCACGATGGCGCCTGATCGGCCCCGGTCTTGTGGTGGCCGCCACGGGAGTCGGCGCGGCCGACCTGGTCGCCACCTTGATCGCTGGCAGCAAGTACGGCTACGCCCTTCTGTGGGCGGCAGTGCTGGGCTGCCTGATGAAGATCGTCCTCGTCGAGGGTGCGGGCCGGTTCAGCCTGGCCACCGGGAAGACGATCTACGAGGGCTGGTCGAGCCTGGGCCGCTGGACGCACTTCTACTTCGGCCCCTACATCGTCGTGTGGGGCATCGTCTACGGCGCGGCCGCGATGGCCGGCACCGGCCTCGCGCTGGCTGCACTCTTTCCCGTGTTCGGCGTGAAGGTGTGGGGGATCTCCTCCGGGTTCATGGGGCTCGCCCTGGTGTGGTCGGGCCGCTACGGCGTGTTCGAGAAGGTCCTGAGCCTGATGGTGCTGCTGATGTTCGTCTCGATGGTGGGCGCTGCAGCGGTCACCCTGCCGAACCTCCCGGAGCTGCTCACCGGTCTCGCCCCGACGATTCCGGACGGCGCGCTCATCAACGTGCTCAGCGTCGCCGGCGGCGTGGGCGGCACGATCACCCTGGCGGCGTACGGCTACTGGCTGCGCGAGAAGGGCTGGACGACGCCGCGCTACATGCGGGTGATGCGGATCGACAACTCCGTTGCCTACGTCGTCACCGGGCTGTTCGTGGTGGCCACCCTGATCGTGGGCGCGGAGCTGCTCTACTCGGCGAAGCTCGCCGTCGCGACCGGGGACAAGGGGATGCTCGACCTGTCGAACGTTCTCGAGGACCGCTACGGCGCTGCGGCCGGCACCGTGTTCCTGGTGGGTTTCTGGGCCGCGGCGATGAGCTCGCTGGTCGGCGTGTGGAACGGTGTCAGCCTGATGTTCGCCGACTTCGTCGGCCATGTCCGTGGTCACGATGCCGAGCACCCGGACAGCCGGGCCGGTGGCAAGTACTACAAGGCCTACGTCCTGTGGCTCACCGTGCCGCCGATCGCCCTGCTCTTCCTGGGCCAGCCGATCTACCTGATCCTGGCGTACGGAGTGCTCGGCGCCTTCTTCATGCCGTTCCTGTCGGTGACACTTTTGTGGATGCTCAACACCGACCGTGTCCCCAGCGAGTGGCGCAACCGGCTGCACTCCAACATCGCCCTGGTCATCTGCACCCTGGCCTTCGGAGCGCTCGCGGTCAACGAGATCAGGAAGGCCATCGGCGCGCTGTGAGCTCCTGATCGGCGGGTGTCGGGGATTTCAGCCCTCGACCACGATGACGTGCAGCTGTCGTGGGCCGTGGACGCCCTCGACGCGGTCGAGCTCGATGTCGCTGGTGGCCGAGGGCCCGCTGATCCAGGTGTGTGGCCGCTCCGGGTGGAGCAGGGCGACGGCATCCTGCACGTCGGGGACCACCTGGTCGGCGCGGACGATGCAGACGTGACGATCGGGCACGAGGGTGATTGCCCGGCGGCCCTGGCCTGACTGGTGGTCCAGCACGATGGTGCCGGTCTCGGCGATGCCAACGGTGGCCTCGGTGACGACCGCGTCGATGGCGTCCAGCTCCAGGGAGCTCAACCCGTCGTCCCTGATGGCGCCCTCGACCTCGACTCCGAGCCCGTGGGGTACGACGACGGAACAGTCCGCGACGGCAACAGCGACGCGACTCCCGAGGTCCGCGGCCGAGCACCGCTCCACCACCGCGCGGTAGTCCTCGACGCGTTCGACGAACAGGTCGACCGATCCGGCCGTCGGCGCACGTGCAGGGGCGACGTGCGTCGGTGCTGTTGCCGTGGCAGTGGCGGCACGGACCAGGGCCAGGATCTCCTCGCGCGCGCTCATGCTCGTCCCCCGTCGGTGCGCTTGAACCAGGCCCGGAACGACTCGTGCGGGCCCTTCGGCAGGTCGCGGGCGCCGGTCCACGCAGACGCGACCGGGAGTCGGCGCGCCAGCCCGGTGCCGAGCCGGGCGAAGCGCTCGGCGAACCCGAGCCGCTTCGCGGAGGCGAAGGTGGCGGCGACGCCCTTCATCGCGACGGCCTCGGGTTTGGGGAGCTGCCCGCGGTGGGCGTCCACGACCTGGGAGCGCAGATCGACGAGCACCGAGGGGATGTCGATCTTGACCGGGCAGACCTCGTAGCAGGCACCGCACAGCGACGAGGCGTAGGGCAAAGAGTCGACCTGGGCGTCCTCACCGGGCCCGCGCATCAGCGGGTTCAGGATGGCGCCGATCGGACCGGGGTAGACCGAACCGTAGGCATGCCCGCCGACCCGCTCGTAGACCGGGCAGACGTTGAGGCAGGCCGAGCAGCGGATGCAGCGCAGCGCCTGCCGGCCGACCTCGTCGGCCAGAGCGCGGGTGCGGCCGTTGTCGAGGAGCACGACGTGCACCTCCTGCGGCCCGTCGCCGGGGCTGACGCCGGTCCACGTCGAGGTGTAGGGGTTCATCCGCTCGCCGGTGGAGGAGCGCGGGAGCAGCCGCAGGAACACGTCGAGGTCCGCGAAGGTGGGCACCACCTTCTCGATGCCGACGACGGAGATGAGCACCTCCGGCAGGGTCAGGCACATCCGTCCGTTCCCCTCGGACTCGACCACGACGAGCGTTCCGGTCTCGGCCACCATGAAGTTCGCGCCGGAGACCGCGACCTTGGCACGCAGGAACTTCTCCCGCAGGTGCAGCCGCGCTGCTGCCGCGAGCTCGCTGGGTTCATCGGTCAGGCCGGCCGGTGGCGGCCTTCCGACCGAGGCCATCCGGTCCAGGAAGATCTGCCGGATCTCGGCGCGGTTGCGGTGGATCGCCGGCACCAATATGTGCGAGGGCAGGTCGTCGCCGAGCTGCACGATCAGCTCAGCCAGATCGGTCTCCCAGGCAGCGATGCCCTCGGCGGCCAGCGCCTCGTTCAGGCCGATCTCCATCGTGACCATCGACTTGACCTTGACGACCTCGTCGACGCCGTGCGACTTCGCGACGTCAGCGACGATCCGGTTGGCCTCCGCGGCGTCCCGGGCCCAGTGCACGACGGCGCCGTTCGCTGTCAGGTTGGCCTCGAGCTCGACGAGGTGGTGCTCCAGGTGGGCCAGGGTGGCGTCCTTGATGTCGGCACCGGCCGAACGCAGCTCCTCCCAGTCCTCGACCTCGGCGACCACCCGGGCACGCTTGTCCCGGATGGTGCCGGTGGCGTGCGCGAGGTTGTGGCGCAGCTGGGTGTCCGCCAGCGCAGCGCGGGCGGCGACCGGGAACACCGGCATTCCGACGAAGGTGGCGCCCATCAGTTCACCCCCGCGCTCTCGGTCGCGGCCAGGATCTCGGCCAGGTGCATCGTGCGTACGCCGGACCGCTGGCGCGACAACAACCCACCCACATGCATCAGGCACGAGTTGTCGCCTGCCACCAGGATCTCCGCGCCCGTCTCACGGACGTGGCGCGCCTTGTCCGAGCCCATCGCGATCGAGGTGTCCGCGTTCTTCATCGCGAACGTGCCACCGAAGCCACAGCACTCCTCCGCAGCCGGCAGGTCGACCAGTCGCAGCCCACGCACCTGCTCCAGCAGCATCCTCGGCCGATCTCCCACCCCCAGCATCCGGAGCGAGTGGCAGGTCGGGTGATAGGTCACCCGGTGCGGGAACGACGCGCCCACGTCGGTCACCCCGAGCTCGTCGACCAGGAACTCCGAGAGCTCGAAGACACGCGGTGCCGTCTGCTCCACCGCCGCGACCAGCGACGGGTCCCCCGAGCGCCTCGCCACGATCTGGTGCTGGTGGCGGGCCGAGCCCGCGCACGAGCCGGACGGGGTGACGATCGCGTCGTACCCGCTGAATGCCTCGACGAAGGACCGCAGCGCCGGCACCGCCTCGTCGAGGTAGCCGGTGTTCACCATCGGCTGCCCACAACAGGTCTGGGCCTCCGGGAACTCCACGTCGACGCCGAGGCGGCGCAGCAGCGTGACCATCGCCTTCCCGGTCTCCGGGAACAGCGCATCGTTGATGCACGTGACCTGCAGTGCGACCCGCATCTCAGCTCGTCTCCGCCCCGGGAACCTGACGCGGTCGACTGTACGTCGCCCGGGTCCGCGTGAGCACCCGTCAGGCCCCGTGCCCCGGGGCGGTGCTCCCACCGAGCGGCATCGGGTCGAGCCCCAGCTTGCGGTGGTCCCAGGAACGGGTCCGGGTGACGTCGAAGCGGACCGCGACACGCTTGTGCAGCATCACCTCGACGAACGGCTTGAGGTCATCGGTGTAGGGCCCGTGGTAGCGCTCCCACACGTTGACCCCCACCTCCCACAGTGCGTCGGAGTCGTCCAGGATCTCGGCGGTGCCCTCGAAGGAGACACCGCGCAGGGTGTCGTAGGTGAGGCCGTCCTCGATGAGCACGGTGGCCCGCGGGTCGCGTCCCAGGTTCACCGCCTTCTGCGCCTTGGCCTTGGTCTCGAACCACAGCACGCCGTCGATCATCGCGAACCACATGGCCACCACGTGTGGCTGCCCGGACGCTCCGATCGTGGCCAGGTTGGCAGTGCGCTGGCTCTCCACGAAGGCGGTGATCTCCTCGGGTGACATCTCGATCTGCGAGCGCTGGTTGATCCCCATGAGTGACTCCAATGCCGGGTGGGAGTGGGTGCTACGGCTGGACGTTTGCTTGTCGGTCAGTCGCGGAAGTTGATCTGCTCGGGCAGGTTCAGCCTCACCTGGGCAGGCCGGCAGCCGGACGGTCGAGCTGCACGAGAGCCATGGGCGCCAGTATGTCGGGACCGCGGGGCGTCGTACGCGCAGGTGCCGAGCCCCGGGTCCGTCAGCCCTGGTCAGCACCCGCACCGGAGCGCCTGCGTCGAAGGCGGTGATGTCCTCGAGCGCCTGCACCAGCGCCGGCTGGTTCACGATCTCCGCCCTCGAGGTCGGTCCCGACGGTCTGCTGCCAGCCACCAGTGCGCACCCCCTCGACCTCGACGTGGAGGTTGCGCGCGATCCCCAGGATCAGCGCCCAGGTGAGCTCGGCCGGTGGCTCCGACGAGCTGGCCGTCCGCAGAAGACGATGCCGTGGGAGCGTGCCGCCTCGAGATCGATCGACGCGTTCGCCATGCCGGTTGTCACCAGCAGCCGCCGGCGATCGCGCACACCAGTCGGCGGCCGACAGAGCGACTCCCTGGTAGTCGTCCAGGATGGCGCAGACGGGTCGCGACTCTGAACGCGCTGTCAGCGGTGCCTCCTTGCGCCGGTAGTTCTCGGGGGTGCAAGATCAAGAACGGTCTAGAACCCTGCGGCACTATCCCACTCGGGAGGCGTCATCCGGCAACGCAAGGTCTTCCTCATCACGGCCCTCATGACCGCCGTCCTGACTCTGACGTCCTGTGCAGGCGTGACCCGCGGGGACGACAGCCTCGACCTGCACATGCTCATCCCGAACAGTCCCGGGGGCGGCTACGACCAGACCGGACGCGCGGCCGTCTCCACGATGAAGGACCTCGACGTCACCGGCGGCACCTTCGACGTCACGAACGTGATCGGGGCCGGCGGGTCGGTCGCGATGACCGAGCTGATGAACGAGAAGGGCGACGAACAGACCATGATGACCGTCGGCCTCGGCGTCGTCGGCTCTCTCTACTCCTTCGGCAACGACTTCAAGCTCCAGGACGCCACTCCGTTGGCGCAGCTGATCGAGGAGTACGAAGGTGTCCTTGTCCCGGCGAGCTCGCCGTTCAAGACGATCGGCGACTTCGTGGAGGCCTGGAAGGCGGATCCTCGCGAAGTGGTGATCGGTGGCGGGTCGTCGCCCGGTGGCCCCGACCACCTCTTTCCGATGCAGCTGGCAGCAGCGGTTGACGTCGATCCCAGGGAGGTCCGCTACATCACCTACGACGGCGGCGGCCCGCTCACCTCCGCGTTGCTGGGCGAGAAGATCCAGGTCGGGTTCTCCGGTCTCAGCGAGTTTGAGGGGCAGATCGGGTCCGGCGACCTGAGGGTGCTCGCCGTCTCCGGCGACGAGCGGCTCGAGTCCGAGGTCGCCAAGGACGTGCCCACTCTCACCGAGTCGGACATCGACCTGGTCTTCGTCAATTGGCGTGGAGTGCTCGCGCCACCAGGGATCTCCGACAAGCGCCGCGACGAGCTGATCGCCTACCTGACCGAGATGCACGACAGCCCGGAGTGGCAGGCGGTCCTGAAGAGGAACGGATGGATCGACACCTTCCGCACCGGCACGGACTTCGATGAGTTCCTCACCGAGCAGGATGAGCGGGTGTCCAGCACGCTCGAGGAGTTGGGATTGCTATGAGCGTCTCGCACCAGGCAGAGCCAGGAGCCGAACAGGGAAGCGACCCGGGAGTCGACAAGGCGCAGTACGGCCTGGCCGCGCTGTTGCTGCTCTTCGGCGTCTACACCATCTATGACGCCACGACCCTGAAGGTCGGGTTCGCCGATCCGGTCGGTCCCCGTGTCTTCCCCTACGTCATCGGCAGCGTCATGGTCGTGCTGAGCGTGCTCCTCGCCATCGCAACCTCCCGTGGCGACCGCGGCGAGCCCGAGGGGGGCGAGGACGTCGACCTGACGGCGCGTCCCGACATGGTCACGGTCCTCAAGCTGGTCGGCATCCTGGTGTTCAACATCGCCACGATCGACTTCCTGGGCTGGGCGATCACCGGTGCAGTCCTGTTCGCCGGGTGCTGCTGGGCACTGGGCAGCCGGACGCTGGTGCGGGACATCGTGATCGGCGTCGTCCTGTCCGTCGGGTCCTGGTATTTCTTCTACTCGGGACTCGACATTCCGCTCTCCCCCGGCATCCTGGACGGGATCCTCTGATGGAGAGTCTCGAGCTCCTCTGGGGCGGTCTCGAAGCGGCGTTCACGCCCACCAACCTGATGTATGCCGTGATCGGCGTCTTCCTCGGCACCTTCGTCGGCGTGCTTCCCGGCATCGGCCCGGCGATGGCGGTTGCGCTGCTGCTTCCGGTCACCAACGGCATGGAGCCGACCCAGGCGTTCATCATGTTCGCGGGGATCTACTACGGCGGGATGTACGGCGGCTCGACGACCTCCATCCTGCTGAACACACCTGGCGAGTCCGCCTCGGTGATGACCGCCATCGAGGGCAACAAGATGGCCAAGAGCGGTCGCGCTGCGCAGGCACTCGCGACTGCGGCGATCGGGTCGTTCGTCGCCGGCACGATCGGCACCATGTGCGTGGTGTTCTTCGCACCGGCGATGGCGGAGGTGGCCGTGAAGGTCGGCGCCCCGTCGTACTTCGCGATGATGCTGCTCGCGGTCGTCCTGGTCACCAGCGTGCTCGGATCCTCGAAGCTGCGCGGCTTCATCGGGCTGTTCCTCGGCCTGACCATCGGGCTGGTGGGCCTGGACCTCTCGACCGGCCAGCCCCGGCTGGACTTCGGCAACGACCTGCTCGCCGGTCGCATCGACGTCGTCGTGGTCGCGGTCGGCATCTTCGCCCTCGGCGAGGCGCTGTGGGTGGCCGCACACCTCCGCAGCCGACCGCTCACCATCATCCCGGTCGGGCAGCCCTTCATGGGCCGCGAGGACTGGGCCCGCTCGTGGAAGCCCTGGCTGCGCGGCACGGCGCTCGGCTTCCCGTTCGGCGCGGTCCCGGCCGGCGGTGCCGAGACTCCCACGTTCCTCTCGTACCTCCTGGAGCGGCGGCTCGCGAAGAACAAGGACGAGTTCGGCCACGGCGCCATCGAAGGCGTCGCCGGGCCGGAGGCCGCCAACAACGCCTCCGCGGCAGGCACGTTCGTCCCTCTGCTCGCGCTGGGTCTGCCGGTCACCGCGACGGCCACGATCATGCTCGCGGCGATGCAGGGCTTCGGCATCCAGCCCGGACCGCAGCTGATGGAGAGCGAGCCCGACCTCGTCTGGACGCTCCTCGCCAGCCTGCTGATCGGCAACACCCTGCTGCTGGTGCTGAACCTGCCACTCGCGCCGCTGTGGGCCAAGCTGCTGCAGACTCCCCGGCCCTACCTCTACTCCGGCATCCTGTTCTTCGCCTCGCTCGGTGCCTACACCGTCAACCAGCAGCCGTTCGACCTGTTCCTGCTGCTGGTGTTCGGCCTGCTGGGCTTCGCGATTCGCCGGTTCGGCATCCCGGTCCTGCCCCTGATCCTCGGCGTCATCCTCGGGCCGCTGATGGAGGTCAAGCTCCGCGAGGCCCTGGCCCTCTCGGACGGCGCCCCCTCCGGGCTGTTCAACGAGCCGCCCGCAGTCATCATCTACGTGATCATCGCGATGGCGCTGCTCCTCCCGCCCGTGCTGAAGCGGCTCCGGGGCGAACCCGACACCCCGGCCCACGAACGAGAGAAAGCGATGCGTGACTGATGACGATCGTGGCGGGATTCATCCCCAACCAGTACGGCCAGGCCGCCCTTGCTGCGGGCATCTCCGAGGCGAAGCTGCGTGGCGAGAAGCTGGTGGTCGTCAACGCGACCAAGGGAGACGCCTGGGTGGACACCCACTTCGCCAGCGAGGACCAGGTCGCCTCGGTGCAGTCCGAGCTGGCGAGCCTCGAGTCAGGTCACGAGATCCGCCAGAGCGACGGCTCCGACATCGCCGAGCAGATCCTCGACGTCGTCCGGGAGACCGACGCCTCGCTGCTGGTGATCGGCCTTCGACACCGCTCCCCGATCGGCAAGATGTTCATGGGCAGCACCGCCCAGACCCTCCTCCTCGACGCCCCCTGCCCGGTGCTCGCGGTCAAGGCGAAGTAGGCGCGGTCACTGGCCGCTCCGCAGTTGCGCCCGGAGGGGGGTGTCGAGACCACTCACCGCACCGAGAGACCTCCCGCAGAAGTCGAGAATTCCTTTCCACAGCGGCGGATTCTCGACCGAAAGTGTCAGTGGTCGGTGCTTGAATTCACTCATGACCACCCAGCCGAACGACTCCTCCAGCACCCCTGGTGCCGAGGGTGTCGCGGCTGTTCTTGCGGAGGTCGGCGCGCAGGTCCGGGCACTGTAGTCCTCGATAGGAGAGCCTCACGGGATCGAAGACGACTTCGACAACTTCCGCATGACCGCGGTTGTCCTCCTCGGTCGGGGCGTCGTTCTCGCCGCCCATGAAGCCGGTCCGGGTGGAGATGACTCCGTGGGGATGGCGCAGCAACTGACGCCGGGGCGATCATGGTCGCCCCACCTGTTCCACATGATCACGTGGCACTCGTGCCGGCCAGGGCCCGGTCGACCGCGGTCGAGTCGAGCACCTCGCGGAGGGCCAGGGCGGCGCAGCCGACGACGCCGGACTGGTCGCCGTGGGTGACCGGGACGATCACCAGCTCGCGGGTCGCCAGCGCGGAGGCCTGCGAGTAGAGCGACTCGCGCAGGCCGGCCACGAAGATGTCGTAGACCTGCGCGAGATCTCCTCCGACCACGACGGCCTCCGGGTTGAGCAGGTTCACCGCAGAGGCCACCACCTCGCCGATCCGGCGGCCGGCGACCCGCACGAGGTGGCGGGCGTCGGTGTCGCCCCTGATCGCGAGCTCGACGAGGTCCCGGACATGGGTCACCTCGTGGCCGCCGGTCCGGGCGGCCTGCACGAGGGCCCAGCCCGCCGCGACCGCCTCGACGCAACCGGTGTCCCCACAACGGCAGGGGAGTCCCTTGGCAGCCGGGATCTTGGTGTGCCCGATCTCGCCGGCGGCGCCCAGGGCACCTCGGAGCAGCTGCCCGCCCGTGACGATGCCCACCCCGATGCCGGTCGAGGCCTTCACGAAGACGAGATCTCGGTGGTGCTCGAGGTGACCCCGGCGCTCGGAGAGCGCCATCACGTTCACGTCGTTGTCCACGTAGACCGGCGCCGCGGTGAGCTCGCGCAGGAACGGAGCCAGCTCGACGCCGTCCCAGCCCGCCATGACCGGCGAGTCCAGGCTCGCCCCCCGGACGCGGTCGACGGTGCCCGGGATGCACAGCCCCACCGCTCGGACGGCATCGGCGGACCGGCCCAGGCCGTGGAGCAGCTCGGTGAGGCCGGCCACCACCTGCGGCATCAGGTCGGCGGCGGCGGAGCCCACCTCCTGGTCGAGGTCGTGCGCGGCCAGCACGGCCCCCTCGAGGTCGCACACCGCGAGCTGGGTGCGGCTGCGCCCGATCGCCCCGGCGAGTACGACGCCCGCGTCGCTGTTGAACCGAAGCCGCACCGGTGGGCGTCCACCCGAGGAGGGCGAGCGATCCGTGTCGGCGCCCTCGACGACGAGGCCGGACTCCAGCAGTGCCCCGACCCGGGCCGCGACCGCCGTGCGGGAGAGGCCGGAGACCCGGCCGACCTCGCTCCGGGTGAGCGCCTGACCGTCGCGGATCAGGGAGAACACCTGACCCGCAGTGGCGGGACCTCCGGTTGTCGACATGAGCGCCATTGAACCATCGGCCGTACCTCGGTTCACCAGATCGACCTACTTATGTTCGCCAAAAGTCATAACTCCGTCTTGCATCTGTTCATAACTCAGCCTACGGTGGAGGCTCGCCCAGGACCTACTTCCCGAGAGAACCCCCATGTCTCCCCTCCCTGGCCCCGTCCCGTCCGCCGACTTCGTCGTCTTCGGTGGCACCGGAGACCTCGCCGCCCGCAAGCTGCTCCCCGCCCTCTACCTCCGCGACCTGGACGGCCAGCTGCCAGATGACACGCGGATCATCGCGCTGTCCCGCGCCGGCCTCGACAACGACGGCTACCGCGACAAGATCCGTGGCGAGCTGTCCCGCTTCGTCCGCACCGGTGAGCTGGACACGAACACCCTCGACCGGTTCATCGCGCGCCTGACACACGTCAGCATCGACATCGAGCAGGACGAAGGCTGGCAGGAGCTCGTCGCCCAGCTCGACGACGCGGACAAGATCCGCGTCTTCTACCTCGCCATCGGCCCGGCCCTGTTCGGCCCGGTCAGCCAGCGCCTCGCCGCACACGGCCTGGTCACGCCCGACTCCCGGCTGGTCCTCGAGAAGCCCATCGGCCGCGACCTGGCCTCGGCCCTGGAGATCAACGACGCCGTCGGGTCGGTCTTCGAGGAGCACCAGATCTTCCGGATCGACCACTACCTCGGCAAGGAGAGTGTGCAGAACCTGCTCGTCACCCGCTTCGCGAACACCTTTCTCGAGCCGCTGTGGAACGCGAACTGCATCGACCACGTGCAGATCACCGCCTCGGAGTCGATCGGCGTCGGCGCCCGCGGCGGCTACTACGACAAGTCGGGTGCGCTGCGGGACATGGTGCAGAACCACCTGCTGCAGCTGCTCTGCCTGGTCGCGATGGAGCCGCCGACGTACGTCGGGCACGAGAACGTCCGCGACGAGAAGCTCAAGGTGCTCCAGGCGCTGAAGCCGATCACGGGCGAGGCGGTCGACCGGACGGTGGTGGCCGGCCAGTACTCCCCCGGTCTCGTCGACGGCGAGCCCGCAGCGTCCTACCAGAGCGAGGTCGAGCGACCCGGCTCCTCCACCGAGACCTTCGTCGCGATCAAGGCGGAGGTGCAGAACTGGCGCTGGGCCGGCGTGCCGTTCTACCTGCGCACCGGGAAGCGGATGGAGCACCGGGTCTCGGAGATCGTGATCCAGTTCAAGGCCGTCCCGCATCCGATGTTCCCGGGCAGCGAGGGCACCAGCGAGCCCAACCGCCTCGTCATCCAGCTGCAGCCGGACGAGGGGATGAAGCTGCACATGACGGCCAAGGAGCCCGGTCCCGGCGGCATCAGGCTTCGGCCCGTGTCGCTGGACCTGTCCTATGCCCAGGCCTTCAAGCGGCATGCGCCCGAGGCCTACGAGCGACTGCTGATGGACGTGGTCCGGGGCAACCCGACGCTGTTCATGCGCCGCGACGAGGTCGAGGCTGCCTGGCGCTGGGTGGAGCCGATCCTGCACCGCTGGTCGCGTCCCGAGCATCGACCCCGGCACTACCCCTCCGGCACCAACGGCCCCAGTGCCGCCATCACCCTTCTCGAGCGCGACAGTCGCTCCTGGTCCGAATGAGGTCACCCATGAACAAGTCAGCATCCAGCAGCGGGCTCCACCCGGTCCTCGCCGACGTCACGAACCGGATCATCGAGCGCAGCCGGGCCGAGCGCACGGCCTACCTCCACCGCCTCGACGAGGCGGCGGAGCGCGGTCCCGCGCGAGGGCGGCTGGCCTGCGCCAACCTGGCCCACGGCTTCGCCGCGTCGGGCCCGGTCGACAAGGCGGCACTGCGCGGCTCGGTGAAGCCCAACGTCGCCATCGTGTCGGCCTACAACGACATGCTCTCCGCGCACCAGCCGTTCGAGTCGTTCCCCGCGCAGCTGAAGAAGGCGGTGATCCGCTCCGGCGGCATCGCCCAGTTCGCGGGCGGCGTGCCGGCGATGTGCGACGGCATCACCCAGGGCCGCGACGGCATGCAGCTCTCGCTGTTCAGCCGCGACGTGATCGCGATGTCCACCGCGATCGCGCTCTCCCACGACATGTTCGACGCCGCGATCATGCTCGGCGTCTGCGACAAGATCGTCCCCGGCATGCTCATCGGCGCTCTCTCGTTCGGTCACCTGCCCACCGTGTTCGTGCCGGCCGGGCCGATGACCTCGGGCCTCCCCAACGACGAGAAGGCCGCGATCCGCCAGCGCTACGCCGCCGGGGAGATCGGTCGCGAGGAGCTGCTCGAGGCGGAGTCGGCGTCCTACCACTCCGCCGGGACGTGCACCTTCTACGGGACCGCGAACTCCAACCAGATGTTGATGGAGGTGATGGGGCTGCACCTGCCGGGTGCGAGCTTCGTCAACCCCGGCACACCGCTGCGCGCCGCCCTCACCGACGCCGCCGCGGCGCGGGCGACCGCCCTGACCACGTGGGGCGAGCGCTACACGCCGGTCGGTCACATCGTCGACGAGAAGGCAATCGTGAACGGCTGCGTCGCCCTGCTCGCCACCGGCGGCTCGACCAACCACACGCTGCACCTCGTCGCGATCGCCCGCGCGGCCGGGATCACGCTGACCTGGGACGACCTGTCGGAGCTCTCGGCCGTCGTACCCCTGCTGGCGCGGGTCTACCCCAACGGCAAGGCCGACGTGAACCACTTCCACGCGGCCGGCGGGCTGGCCTTCACCGTGCACTCGCTGCTCAAGGCCGGCCTGCTGCACGACGACGTCCACACCGTCGCCGGCCACGGGTTGTGGCGCTACACCACCGAGGCTCACCTGCACGGCTCCGAGCTGACCTGGGAGGAGGGCACCAAGCGCAGCCACGACACGGACGTGCTCCGCGGCGCCGACGACCCGTTCTCGTCCGACGGTGGCCTGCGGATGCTCGACGGCAACCTCGGCCGCGCGGTGATCAAGACCTCGGCGGTCAAGGCCGAGCAGCGGCAGGTGAAGGCGCCCGCGCGCGTCTTCGACGACCAGGCGGACTTCCTGGCCGCGTTCGACGCGGGATCGCTCGAGGGTGACTTCGTCGCAGTCCTGCGCTTCCAGGGCCCGGCGGCCAACGGGATGCCGGAGCTGCACAAGCTCACCCCGGCCCTGGGCGTGCTGCAGGACCGTGGTCAGCGCGTCGCGCTGGTCACCGACGGCCGGATGTCCGGCGCGTCCGGCAAGGTGCCTGCGGCGATCCACCTCACTCCCGAGGCGTCGGTCGGCGGTCCCCTGACCCGGGTCCAGGACGGTGACCTGATCAGTCTCGACTCCGACTCCGGCCTGCTCGAGCTGCACGTGGCCGACTACGAGCTCGCGGAGCGTGCCCCCGTCGAGGCCGACGACTCGCGGGTCTTCGGCACCGGCCGCGAGCTGTTCCACGCGTTCCGCAGCGCCGTCGGCCCGGCGGACCAGGGCGCCAGCGTCTTCCTCAACCCAAAGACACCCACCGACCAACCCACGGAGAACCCCGATGACTGAACAGACTCCCACCACAGGCAGGGGCCTGATCGACCGAGTGCCGGTCATCCCGGTCGTGGTCCTGCACGACCTCGCCCACGCAGTGCCGGTCGCCGAGGCCCTCGTCGAGGGCGGGGTGCCGGTCATCGAGCTGACCCTGCGCACACCCGCTGCGCTGGACTGCATCGAGCGGATCGCCCGCCGGGTCCCGGAGATCCTGGTCGGGGCGGGCACGATCGTGACCCCTGGCCAGGCGAAGCAGGCCGCGTCCGCGGGCGCGCAGTTCCTCGTCTCCCCCGGCACGACGGACGCGTTGGCCCTCGCCATGCAGGAGACCGGGCTGCCGCACCTGCCTGGTGCCGCCACCGTCTCCGAGGTACTGCGCCTGCTGGAGCTCGGCTACTCGGAGATGAAGCTCTTCCCGGCCGAGGTCTCGGGTGGGATCGGGTTCCTCCGGGCGATCGGTGGGCCCGTTCCGCAGGCGCGGTTCTGTCCCACTGGCGGGATCACCGAGGAGACGGCCGCGGCGTACCTCGCGCTGCCCAACGTCGGCTGCGTCGGTGGCACCTGGTTGACCCCCGCAGACGCCCTGCGCGAGCAGGACTGGCCACGTATCACCAGACTCGCCAGCTATTCGACCTACGTCCCTGTCTGACCCGGTCCTTCCGGCATGCGAGCATTGCGCTGAATCGGACGTCTCGTCGGGGAAGGTGGCAATGCGCGCAGCGTGGGCACGGCGAAGGCGCCGCGGGCTTCGCACCCGACGGGCGGCCACCGACTGGGCACTGGCCGAGAGCATCGAGCGCTACCGATCGCTGTTCGACTACAGCCCGCACGCAGCCTTCTCGCTGGATGTGGACGGACGCTTCACGGACGCGAACGCGGTGGCGCAGGAGCTGAGCGGCTACACCCTCGCCGAGTTTCGTGAGCGCGACTTCACCGCGATGATCCGACCCGAACACGTCGAACGCACCCTGGCGGCCTTCGAAGGGGCGCTGCGCCGGGTCCCGCAGCAGCTCGAGGCGACGATGCAGCACCGGGACGGTCACGCCATGGAGCTGAGCCTCGCCGCCACGCCAGTGATCGTCCACGACGAGGTCGTGGGTGTGCACGGGGTGGCGGAGGACGTCACCGAGCGCAACGAGATGCGCCGCGAGCTCGAACGGACCCGGCTGGCAGCCGAGGAGGCCAACGCAGCGAAGTCACTGTTCCTGGCGAACATGAGCCACGAGGTGCGGACGCCGTTGACCAGCGTGCTCGGTGCGACCGAGATGCTCGCCGAGGACATCCTCTCGCCCGGTCAGCACCACCTCGTGGGGATCATCCACCGCTCCGGTGAGCGGTTGCTCCGGCTGGTCAACGACATCCTCGACGTGTCCAGGCTGGAGGCCGGGAAGCTGGACGTGCAGCCGGCTCCGTTCCGGATCAGGGGCCTGGTCGACGACCTCGAGGCCTGGGCGTCGCCGATGGCCCACCGCGAGGGAGTCGCCTTCGAGCTGGTCGTCGACCCGGCCCTGCCGGAGACGGTCGACGCAGATGCGATGCGCATCTCGCAGGTGATCACGAACCTGCTCGTCAACGCCTTCAAGTTCACCGAGACGGGACACGTCCTGCTGGTGGTGGAGGTGGTGGACGGGGGCGCCGACGTCGTGCAGGTGCGCTTCGCCGTGGAGGACTCCGGGATCGGCATCGCCCCCGACCAGCTCGAGGACCTCTTCCAGACCTTCACCCAGGTCGACAACACCACGACGCGGAAGTACGGCGGCGCCGGGCTCGGTCTGGCCATCTGCCAGGAGCTGGTGCGGCTGATGGACGGTTCGATGGCCGCGGAGAGCAAGCCGGGAGTCGGCAGCACGTTCGCGTTCACGTTGCCGCTCGGCGTGCCCACGGCCCGGACCGGCGGGGACGAGGTCGCACGCTGACCTCAGCCGCGCATCGCGGTGGTCAGCAGCACGACGGAGTCCTCCTCGGCCACCAGCGAGTGCCGGGCGTCGGGAACGGTCATCAGGTGACCCACGGCGCCCCGCCACGAGCTGTCCCCGGCCACGAGCCGCACGCGTCCGTGCAGGACATGGACGGTGGCCTCGCCGGGGTTCTCGTGCTCGTCCAGCTCCTGACCCTTCGCCAGCGCGATCACGGTCTGGCGAAGCGTGTGCTCGTGACCGCCGTAGACCGTGCGGGCGCTGCGGCCGCTGGACGCGGCGCGGGCCGCCTCGAGCTGCTCGCGGGCCAGTGCTGTCAGTGAGGTGTTCTCCATCTGGTGTGCCTTTCTCGGGTACGACGGGACGACCGACTATCTGTCGGAGCTTTCCCAGCCGCGGCGGGTGCTGTGACTGCCCAGCTGGGCGTCGTCGCGGCTGCGATAGACGATGTAGGGGCGCGTCAGGTAGCCCAGCGGAGCACTGAACACGTGCACCAGCCGGGTGAACGGCCACAGGGCGAACAACGCCATCGCCACCAGGCCGTGCAGCTGGAAGCCGAGTGGTGCGTCGCCCATCAGGTCCGGGTGCAGGTCGAAGCGGAAGATCCCGCGGAACCAGATCGACACACCCTCGCGGTAGTCGTAGTGACCGAAGACGTTGGAGGCCACGGTGTTGTAGAGACCGAGCACGATCACGGTTGCGAGGAAGAGGTACATCACCTTGTCCATCCGCGTCGTGGCCGAGAACACCGGTCCCGTCGTCCGCCGTCGGTAGATCAGGATCGCCATGCCCACCACGGTCGCGGCCCCCGCCAGAGCACCCACGGAGACGGCCATGAAGTGGTAGAGCCCCTCGGAGACACCGACCGCCTCGGTCCAGCTCTTGGGAATGCCCAGCCCGATCACGTGCCCGAAGAACACCCCGATGATGCCGAAGTGGAACAACGGGCTCCCGATGCGCAACAACCGGTTCTCGTAGAGCTGCGAGGACCGGGTCGTCCACCCGAACTTGTCATAGCGATAACGCCACACGTGGCCCACGACGAACGTGGTCAGACAGATGTAGGGGAAGACCACCCAGAGGAACTCGTTCATGACCTGGCCCCGGGAAGGCTGGTTCCTGGAAAGGTGGGCATGGGCAGCCCCACCCGCTCCGGGCCGGACGCGCTGGCGCTCGGGCTGAACTGCGGTGTCGCGAACGGGGCGAGCCCGACCTCCTCCTCGGGTGGACCCTCAGCGGCCAGCCGGCGTACGGCCTCCCGCTCGTCGCCGCGCAACGGCGGCAACGTCGCGCACACCACGTCGACGAGCGGGAACCACGCCGACTCCAGGTCGCGCAACGAGAGCCGGAGCAGCTCCAGGCCGGCACGGTGGTCGAGCATCAGGTCGCGCCCCCGCTGCTGGTCGATCGTGGCGGCGTACTCGAGCACGACGCAGAGGTGGTCGGGGAGCTCTGAGTCGGAGAGCTCGAAGCCCGACTCGAGGTAGGTCTGCTTGAACCGCAGCAGCGCCATCCCGCGCTTGCGGGTGTCGCCGTGGGCGAAGTAGGTGAGGAACAGGTTGCAGCGCCGGCGGTTGTCGAAGGTCTCCACGTAGTCCTGCTGCAGCTCGTGCAGCGGCACCGTCTCCAGGTGGGTCAGGAACTCCTCGAGCGAGGAGCGCAGCGGATCGGGCAGCCCCCCGGCAGCGGCGCGGACCAGCTCCGCCTGGCCCAGCAGCGCCTCGTCCGGGTAGTCGAGCAGCAGCGAGGCGCTCTGCCAGGCCACGCCCAACGCCTGCGGCGAGTACGCCGCCTTCGACCGGGTGCGCGTCATCCCTGGCCCTCTTCGTCGTCGCGAGCCGGGAACAACCCGCCGGGTGACCCCTTGCCGTCCCAGTTCAGCAGGTTGACCCGGGACGCCTTGCCGTCCGGCCCGGCGAGCGAGTCGGCGGTCTGGCGGCTCTGCAGCATCTGGAAGTTCTCCACCGCGATCGGCGTGGGTGTGCCAGAGCCTTCGCCGAAGATCTCCGGGTTGCCACCGCCGTACTCCGAGACAGCGCACTCGGTGGCCAGCTCCTCCAGGGAGTGGGCCTGCTCCGCGTGCGCCGGTGGGATCACGTAGCGCTCGTCGTACTTGGCGATCGCGAGCAGGCGGTACATGTCATACATGTCCTCCTCCGACATCCCGACCGCCGCCGGGATCGAGCCGTCCGGGTCGCGGCCCATGTTGATGTCGCGCATGTAGCAGCGCATCGCCGCCAGCTTCTTCAGCACGGCATCGACGGGCACCACGTCCCCGGCGGTGAACAGCTCCGCGAGGTACTCCACCGGGATCCGGAGCGCGTCGATCGCGGCGAACAGGTTGCGCTTGTCCTCGGCGTCCTCGCCGGTCTCCTGCACCACGTCGACCACCGGCGAGAGCGGCGGGATGTACCAGACCATCGGCATCGTGCGGTACTCCGGGTGCAGCGGAAGCGCGACCTTGTAGGTGTTGATCAGGGCGTAGATCGGGGAGCGCTGCGCGGCATCGATCCAGTCGCGCGCGATGCCGGCCTTCTCCGCCTCACGGATCACCTCGGGGTCGAACGGGTCGAGGAACACCTCGCGCTGCGCTTCGTAGAGTCCCTGGTCGTCGGTGGTCGACGCAGCGGCCAGCACCTTGTCGGCGTCGTAGAGCATCAGCCCGATGTAGCGGAGGCGGCCGACGCAGGTCTCCGAGCAGACCGTGGGCAGGCCCACCTCGATCCGCGGGAAGCAGAACGTGCACTTCTCCGCCTTGCCGGTGCGGTGGTTGAAGTAGATCTTCTTGTAGGGACAGCCGGAGACGCACATGCGCCAGCCCCGGCACTTGTCCTGGTCGACGAGGACGATGCCGTCCTCCTCGCGCTTGTAGATCGCACCGCTGGGGCACGAGGCTGCGCACGAGGGGTTCAGGCAGTGCTCGCAGATCCGGGGCAGGTAGAACATGAACGTCTGCTCGAACTCGAACTTCACCTTGTCGGCGATCTTCTTCAGCATCGGGTCGAGGTGTGCCGTCTCGGTGGAACCGCCGAGGTCGTCATCCCAGTTGGCCGACCACTCGATCTTCATGTTCTTGCCCGAGATCAGCGACTTCGGCCTCGCCACAGGCGTGTGTTCCTGGGCGGGCGCATCGGTGAGGGTGGCGTAGTCGTAGGTCCACGGCTCGTAGTACTCGTTGATCGAGGGGAGCTTCGGGTTGGAGAAGATCGTCAGCAGCTTCTTGAACCGGCCACCGGCCTTGAGCTTGAGACGACCACGCTTGTTGAGCTCCCAGCCGCCCTTCCACTTCTCCTGGTCCTCATAGGTGCGTGGGTAGCCCAGACCGGGCTTGGTCTCGACGTTGTTGAACCAGATGTACTCCGTGCCCGACCTGTTGGTCCACGCCTGCTTGCACGTGACCGAGCAGGTGTGGCAGCCGATGCACTTGTCGAGGTTCATCACCATCGCCATCTGCGCCATGACTCTCATCAGTAGGTCACCTCCTGCGAGCGCTTCCGGATGATCGTGACCTCGTCGCGCTGGTTGCCCGTCGGGCCGAGGTAGTTGAACGCGAAGGTGAGCTGCGCGTAGCCGCCGATCAGGTGGGACGGCTTGACCAGCAGGCGGGTGAGCGAGTTGTGGATGCCGCCGCGCTTGCCCGAGGTCTCGGCCAGCGGCACGTCGATCAGCCGGTCCTGTGCGTGGTACATGTACACCGTTCCCTCAGGCATCCGGTGGGACACGATCGCCCTGGCCACCACCACGCCGTTGCGGTTGACCGCCTCGATCCAGTCGTTGTCCTTGATCCCGACCTTGACGGCGTCCCGGTCGCTCATCCAGATGTTCTGGCCGCCGCGGGACAGGGAGAGCATGAACAGGTTGTCCTGGTACTCCGAGTGGATCGACCACTTGTTGTGCGGGGTGAGGTAGCGGACGGTGAGTCCTTCGACCTCTCCGCCGCCGTCCGATCCCGACCCGTCGGACAGGGTCCCGAGCGCCGGCTCGGAGAACAGCGCGGCCATGTTCAGCGGCGGCCGGTAGACCGGCAGCCCCTCACCGAGCTCGGTCATCCAGTCGTGGTCGAGGTAGAAGTGCATCCGGCCGGTGAGCGTGTGCCACGGCTTCTTGCGTTCCACGTTGATCGTGAACGGCGAGTAGCGGCGGCCGCCCGTCTCCGACCCGGACCACTCCGGGGAGGTGATCACCGGGACCGGCGGCCCCTGGGTGTCGGCGAAGGTGATGTGCTTGCCCTCGTGCTCCTCGGCGAGGTCGGCGAGCCTGACTCCGGTGCGTTTCTCGAGGGCCTTGAAGCCTTGGGTCGCGAGCTTTCCGTTCGTGGTGCCGGACAGGGTGAGGATGGCCTCGCACACGTTGATGTCGCGCTTGAGCGAGGGGCGCCCGTCGGCCACTCCACCGCGCACGGCACCGTTCTTGGCGCGCAGGTAGTCGACCTGTTCGGAGAGCTCGAACCTCACCCCCTTCGTGGTGGCGCCCAGGGTGTCCACCAGCGGTCCGAGAGCGTTCATCTTCTCCGCGACCGCGCCGAAGTCGCGTTCGACCTCGACCAGCTTGGGCATCGTGACACCGGGAACGGGCTCGCACTCGCCCTTCTTCCAGTCGCGGACGACGCCGTGCGGGTTCGCCATCGCGTCGGGGGTGTCGTGGGTCAGCGGGACCGCGACGACGTCCTTGCGGACACCGAGGTGCACCGCCGCGAGCTCGCTGAACTTCGCCGCGATCGTCTGCCAGGCGTCCCAGTCCGTCCGGGTCTGCCAGGGCGGCGCGATCGCCGGGTTGAACGAGTGCACGAACGGGTGCATGTCCGTGGTGTTCAGGTCGTGCTTCTCATACCAGGTGGCGGCCGGCAGGACCACGTCGGAGAAGATCGTGGTGCTGGTCTGCCGGAAGTCGATCGTCATCAAGAGGTCGAGCTTGCCCTCGGGTGCCCGATCCCGCCACTTCACGTCGACCGGACGCTGGCCCTCGGGCGTCTCGGTCGCCCGCAGGGATGCATCCGTGCCCAGCAGGTGCTTGAGGAAGTACTCGTTCCCCTTGCCGGAGGACCCGAGCAGGTTGGCCCGCCAGATCGACAGGATGCGCGGATAGTTCTCCGGGGCGTCCGGGTCCTCACCGGCGAACTCCAGCTCGCCCGACTTGAGCTGGGAGACGACGTACTCCCCCACCGGCTGTCCGCTCGCGGCGGCCTCGTCGCTCAGCTCGAGCGGGTTGCGGTTGAAGGTGGGGTAGGACGGCATCCAGCCCATGCGTGCGCTCTGCGCGATCACGTCGGCGGTCGTCTTGCCGGCCAGCTGGCCCTGGCCCGCCCCCTCACCCTGACGGAGTGCGGAGAGCGTGTCCGCACCGAACTGGTCGTAGCGGAACTGGTTGGAGTGGAGGTACCAGAACGCGGTCTGGATCATGTTGCGCGGCGGCCTGTTCCAGTCCAGGGCGTTGGCGATCTGGGTGTAGCCGGTGATCGGCCGCACCTTCTCCTGTCCGACGTAGTGCGCCCAGCCGCCGCCGTTGACGCCCTGGCAGCCGGTGAGGTTGGTCAGCGTCAGGAACGCGCGGTAGATCGTGTCGGAGTGGAACCAGTGGTTGGTGCCGGCACCCATCACGATCATCGAGCGGCCCTTCGACTCCTCCGCGTTCTGCGCGAACTCGCGACCGATGCGCGCGGCCGTCGAGGCGGGGACGCCGGTGATGGCCTCCTGCCAGGCCGGGGTGTACGGCGACTCCGCGTCGTCGTAGGAGGTGGCCCACGTGCCGGGCAGGGGTTGTCCGTCCCTCGCCCGCCCCACGCCGTACTGCGCGAGCAGCAGGTCGAACACGGTGGTCACCAGGTGTCCTCCGATCCGACGCGCGGGGACTCCGCGCGGCAGGTCGGCCGCGGCACCGTCGGCAGTGTCGAAGCGCGGCATCCGCACCAGCACCGACTCCTCGGCGGTGTCCAGCAGCGACAGCGTCGGGTCGACATCCCCGAGCTCGAGGTTCCACTTGCCGACGCCGGCATCTCCGTAGCGGTGGCCCAGTGAGCCGTTCGGCACCACGGCTTGACCCGTGCGCGCATCGATCAGCACGGTCTTGAACGCGGCGTTCTCATCGGCGGCGTGCTCGGGCAGGTCAGACGCGGTGAGGAACTTCCCCGCGGTGAACTCACCCTCGGCCGCCTCCTCGAGCCGCACCAGGTGGGGCAGGTCGGTGTAGGACTTCACGTACTCGGTGAAGTAGGGCGTCTGGCGGTCGACGAAGAACTCCTTGAGCACGACATGCCCCATCGCCATCGCCAGCGCCGCGTCGGTGCCGGGCTTCGCAGGCAGCCACTCGTCGGCGAACTTCACGTTGTCGGCGTAGTCGGGGGCCACCGCGACCACCTTCTGGCCGCGGTAGCGCGCCTCGGTCATCCAGTGCGCGTCCGGGGTGCGGGTGACGGGGAGGTTGGAACCCCACATGATCAGATAGCCGGCATTCCACCAGTCACCCGACTCGGGAACGTCGGTCTGGTCCCCGAACACCTGCGGCGAAGCGACCGGAAGGTCGGCGTACCAGTCGTAGAAGCTCAGCATCGACCCCCCGACCAGGTTGACGAACCGGGCTCCGGAGGCGTGCGAGACCATCGACATCGCCGGGATCGGCGAGAAGCCGGCGACCCGGTCGGGGCCGTACTTCTTGATGGTGTGCACGTGCGCGGCCGCGATGATCTCGGTCGCCTCGTCCCAGCTGGCACGGACCAGACCACCCTTGCCGCGCGCGGCCTTGTAGGTCCTGGCTCGGGCCGGGTTCTCAACGATGTGCTCCCACGCGCGCACCGGGTCCCCGTCGTGCTGCGACTTGGCCTCGCGGAACATCTGCAGCAGCACGCCGCGCACGTAGGGGTAGCGGACCCGCGTCGGCGAGTAGGTGTACCAGGAGAACGCCGCTCCCCGGGGGCAGCCGCGGGGCTCGTACTCCGGGGAGTCCGGACCCACCGACGGGTAGTCGGTCTGCTGCGTCTCCCAGGTGATGATCCCGTCCTTGACGTAGACCTTCCACGAGCACGAGCCGGTGCAGTTCACGCCGTGCGTCGAACGGACGACCTTGTCGTGGCTCCAGCGGTCGCGGTAGAAGTCGTCGGCCGATCGGCCACCGCGCTTGCTGAGGGTCCGCAGGTCCTCGGAAACCTGGCCCTTGGTGAAGAAGCGACGGGTGCGCACCAGGGCCTCGCTCAACGGCCCGTCCAGACCAGCCTGACCAGCGCGGCCCGAGCTGGCACTTCCTCCGGGACGGTCCTGGGCAGTGGTCATGCGTGGCTCATCTCCTCGTCGTGCCGGCGTGCCGTGCCACGCACGACGGTCAGGGTCAGCACCAGCGTCGAGGCCGCGGTCACGGAGAGCAGCAGCAGCCCGATCGCGTAGGAGTCGGTCTGGCCGTAGACGTAGCCCATGATCAGTGGCGGGACGAACCCGCCGAGCCCACCGGCGGCGCCCACCAGCCCGGTCACGCCACCGACCCGGGACGGGTCGGTCACCTTGGCGATCAGCGCGAAGGTGGCACCGGTGCCGGACCCCAGCGCCAGCGCCATCGCCAGGAAGGCGACTGCACCCACTGGCTCGAGGACCGGTGTCGTGGACGCGACCGCGGCAGCGACCACGACCACGCCGTACCCACCGGCCAGGACGGGGATCGGACCGACCCGGTCGGCAAGCCAGCCCCCGACCGGTCGCATGATCACCGCGAGCACCACGAAGCCGGCCATCCGGTTGGCGGCATCGGCGGGGGTGAGGGCGTAGGCGGTCTTGAGGTAGGCGGGCAGGTAGACCGAGAACGCGACGTACCCGCCGAACGCGACCGCGTACAGCAGGCTGGCCTGCCAGGCGATCGGCAGGCGCGCGTTGGCCTTGAGCCGGGTTGCCAGCGACAGGGTCGGGGCCTGTCTGCCGGGCGCGTCCTCGAGCAGCAGCCACGCCACGACCGCGAAGATCGCCAGCGCCGCTGCCGCGAACAGGAACGGCGCCTTGTCGCCGACGTTGGTGTAGAGCTTGACCGTGGTGAGTGCGCTGATCGCCGTGCCGCCCATGCCGGCCCCGAAGATCCCCACCGCGAGGCCTCGGCGTTCCGGCGGAAACCAGGCGTTGACGAACGGGACACCGACTGCGAAGGAGGTTCCCGAGATGCCGAGGAAGAACCCGCCGAACAGCAGCGCCGCGTAGTTGCTCTGCCCGAGGAACCCGATGAACAGGACCGGCACGATGGTCGCGAGCGAGACGATCACGAACATCTCCCGCCCGCCGAACTTGTCGGTCAGTGCCCCGACGGGGATCCGGCCCAGCGAGCCCACGATCACCGGCACGGCCACGATCAGGGAGACCTGCCACTCGCTGAGGGCACCCAGGGTGCCGTTGTCACGGAACACCGGGCCGAGCGGGCTGAGCAGGGCCCACGCCCAGAAGTTGACGGCGAACCCGATGGTGGCGAGCACCAGCATCAGCATCGGAGACCTGGTCACGGACCGGCCCGCACGCCGCTCGGGCATCGACGACGTCATCGACGGACCTCCCAGGGGGCATCGCAGGGGATGCTGTTCCACCTTCGCAGAGAAGTGATGATTGCGACACCTGGCCGTTCCGGTTACCGGTGGTCACCGGAGTGGTGAACCGACGGCTCCAGTCCACCGGAGTCGGGCCCGGGCGATCAGGGCCGAAAGTCACATCGTGCCGGGTCACCCGACCCGCGGTCAGGGGGTGATCACGATCCCGCCGTGTCCCGGACGACTGCGCGCATGTCCGGAACGTACGGCTACAGCACCATCCAGTCGAGCACCGGAGTGGACTGCAGGCCGACGATGACGCACATCAGCAGCAACAGGCCGAGACTCCAGCCGATCACCTTGCGGAAGATGTCGCCCTCCCGGCCTGCCATCCCGACTGCGGCAGCGGCGATCGCGAGGTTCTGCGGGCTGACCATCTTGCCCAGCACACCGCCCGAGGAGTTGGCGGCCGCCATCAGCACCGGGTCGAGACCGGCCTCGGTCGCGGTCTGCACCTGCAGCGCCCCGAAGAGCGCGTTGGCCGAGGTGTCCGAGCCGGTGACCGCCACCCCGATCCAGCCCAGGATCGGCGACAGGACCGCGAAGGATGCGCCCGCTCCTGCGAGCCAGGCGCCGAGGGAGCTGGTCTGGCCGGACAGGTTCATCACGTAGGCGAGGGCCAGGACTGCCATCACGGTGGCGATCGCCGACTTCAGCTCGACGTAGGTGCCGACGTACGTCTTCACCATCTGCGCCACGGACACCTTCAGGATCACGGCCGTGATCAGTCCCGCGAAGATCATCAGGGTGCCGGCAGCCGGCAGCCAGTTGAAGTTGAAGATCGTCTTGACCGGGTCGCCGCCGTCGTTGAGCACCTCGAGGCCGGGCCAGCCGAAGGCGTAGGTGAACGGCTTCTCGGCGAGGAAGTCCTTGACGGCGGTGATGTTGGTGATCGAGAAGATCGCGATGATCACCAGGTAGGGCGCGTAGGCCCGGGCGACGTCCGCACCGCTGTCCCGGACGGGCCCACCCGCGGTGACCTCACCGGTGGCACCGGAGGTGCCGCCCGATCCGGCCCCTGCTGCCGCACGGGCCGGGACGTCTGCACTGCTGCGCGCGGGCCGCTTCGAGGGCTCGGCGGCGAGCACCTCGGAAGGCTGCCAGACGCGCAGGAGCACCACCACGGACGCGGCCGCGACGAGTGCGGCGACGATGTCGGCGAGCGGCACGGAGATGTAGTTGGCGGCGACGAACTGCGCGAGCCCGAAGCTGACGCCACAGACCAGGGCCGGCAGCCAGGTGCGCTGCACGCCGCGCTTGCCGTCCACGACGAACACGAGGATCAGGGGTACGACGATCGCAAGGATCGGGGTCTGTCGACCGACCATGGCACCGAGCGTCTCGATGGTGAGCCCTGGATCGTCACTGGCGGCCGACGAGACGTCCGCCAGGGTGACGATCGGGGTCGCGAGTGCACCGAACGCCACCGGTGCGGTGTTGGCGATCAGCGCGACGGCGGCCGCCTTGATCGGCTCGAACCCGAGGGCCATCAGCATCACGACCGTGATCGCCACCGGCGTGCCGAAGCCGGCCAGCGCCTCGAGCAGGGCGCCGAAGCAGAAGGCGATGATGATCGCCTGGATCCGCTGGTCGGGGCTGACCTTCTCGAAGGACCGCCGGAGCACGTCGAAGTGCCCGGACTCCACGGTCAGGTTGTAGACCCAGATGGCGTTGATCACGATCCACAGGATCGGGAAGAAGCCGAACGCCGCACCCTCGGTGCCCGCGAGGAACGCCTGGCCGACCGGCATCCCGAAGAGCACGATGGCAACGGCGAAGGAGACCCCGAGGGAGATCAGCCCGGCCAGCCATGCCTTGAGCCTGAGTCCACCGAGCAGCACGAACAGGGTGAGGAGCGGGATGGCGCCGCACAGTGCGCTGAGTGCCAGCGAGTCGCCGACGGCTTCGAGGTCTTGCTGGAACATCAGATCTCCCGGGATTGGCTGGACGGTTCAGGGACGGTTCAGGGACGGTGAGGAAGGAGGGTGCTGGCCGGAGCGCCGCGGATGGAGGCGTCGAGCACCTCGACGGTGTGCGCCATCCCCATCGAGTGACCGGAGCGCTCGATCGCGGAGGTCACCTGCATCAGGCAGCCGGGGTTGGCCGTGACGAGCACCTGAGCGCCCGTCGCGACGATGTTGGCGGCCTTGCGCTCGCCGAGCTCCCGGGCAGGTTCGGGGTTGACGATGTTGTAGATGCCGGCCGAGCCACAGCACAGCTCGGCCTCGGCGATCTCCTTCAGCTCCAGGCCGGGGATGGCCTCGAGCAACCGGCGCGGCTGCGCCCGGACACCCTGGGCGTGGGCGAGGTGGCACGCGTCGTGATAGGCGACGGTCAGGTCGAGTGGGTGTCGCGGAGCCACCGTGCCGAGCTCGTCGAGGATCTCGGCGACGTCGCGGACCTGCTCGGCGAACACCTTCGCGCGGTCGGCGTAGGCCGGGTCGTCCTCGAGCAGCCGCGCGTAGTCCTTCATCGTGGAGCCGCAGCCAGCGGCGTTGACCACGACGTACTCGACACCGGAGTCCTCGAAGGTGTCGATCATCCGGCGCGCGAAGTCCTGCCCCTCCGGCTCACGTCCGTTGTGCACCGACAGCGCGCCGCAGCAGCCCTGCGCCTTCGGCACGACCAGGTCGCAGCCCTCGGCCTGCAGCACTCGCGCGGTGGCTGCGTTGACGCCGGGGAAGAAGGCGCCCTGGACGCAGCCGGTGAGCAGTCCGACGACCGCGCGACGCTGGCCGGTCGCGCGGATGTACGGCGGCAGCGGCTGCGGCTTGCCCAGCCGCGGCGCGAGGCTCTCCATCGCCGCCAGCTGCGGGGCCATCCGGTCGAGCAGGCCCGTGCGTCGCATCGCCCGGTCGAGCCCGGTCTTCTGCATCAGGCGGAGCGGGCCGCGAAGCAGCTTGAGGCGTCGCGGATAGGGGAAGAGCGAGAAGACCAGTCCACGCAGCGCCTTGTCCTTCGCGGACCGCTCGTGGTTGCGCTCGACCTGGGCGCGGGTCTGTTCGATCAGGGTGTCGTACTGCACCCCGGAGGGACACGCCGTCACGCAGGCCATGCAGCCGAGGCAGGCGTCCCAGTGCGACACCATCGAGTCGCTCATCGGCTCGCCCTCGAGCCCTTCCTTCATCAGGTAGATCCGGCCGCGCGGCGAGTCCATCTCCTCGCCCCAGAGCACGTAGGTGGGGCAGGTGGGCAGGCAGAACCCGCAGTGCACGCAGTCGCCGATCAGCGCGGCGTCCGGCGGGTGGTGCTCGTCGAACGCCCCCCCGGGTGCGGGCAGGCCGAGGTCGATGATGCTGCCCATCTCGCCCAGGGTGCCGTCGGTGTCGTGCTGGTCGGTGCTCATGGTCAGATGCCTCCCACGAAACGGCCCGGCGCCAGCCGGTGGTCTGGATCGAACTGGTCCTTCACGCGGCGCATCAGGTCGAGCGCGGGGACGGGGCCCCAGACGTCCACGTCCGCCTTCACCGCGGCCGGGGCGTCGACGACGACCGCGCTGCCCCCGTGCGTGGTGCAGACGCGGCGGAGCCGGTCGACCGCGGTCAGGACAGCTCCGGCCGACGTTCCCGGAGCGATCGCGGCGTAGGCGACGCCGGCGCCGGCCGAACCGCGCACCAGGGCTCCGGCCTCGGTCGCTGCGCCGAGCACCGGTGCGAGCCCGGAGAGCGCGAACGTCAGCTTGATCGCGGTGGCCCGCTGGTCACCGGAGGCGCCCAGGTCCCAGGGGTACGTCGCGCCGTCGGCCGGTGCGTCGACGGACTCCACCGAGGAGTCACCGAGCAGGCCCCGCACGCTCGCCGTGCGCCCGGCCACCCCTTCCGCCCGGCCCTCGAGCAGGACGCTGACCGATCCGTGCCCGTCGACCCAGTCGACCTCGATCGCAGCCGGGACGGCCTGGGCGTGCAGCACGGACTGCACGAGGTCGTGCGCGTGTCCGGGATCCGTCGCCGGGACGGTGACCCACCGGTGGGTCACCGGGACCGGGTGCAGGCGGAAGATCGCCTCGGTGATCACGGCCAGGGTGCCGGCCGAGCCGATCAACAGCTTGCCGAGGTCATAGCCCGCGACGTTCTTGACCACGCGGCCGCCGGCCTTCGCCAGCACGCCGTCGGCACGAACGACCGTGATGCCGATGAGCAGGTCGCGGGCACTGCCGGTGGCGACCCGGCGTGGTCCGCTCGTGTTGGCCGCGAGCGTGCCACCGATGCTGGCGCCGGGGACGGTCTCGTCGAGCGCCAGCCGCTGACCGGCCTCGCCCACGACGATCTGCAGGTCCGCGAGCCGGGTCCCCGCCTGGGTGGCGGCGATCAGGTCACCGGGCTGGTGGTCGAGGACCTGGTCGAGGGCGCTCACGTCGAGCAGGACGTCAGCGCCGGCGGGTGCCATCCCCCACGTCATCTTGGTGCCACGACCCCGGGGCACGACGGTGAGTCCGTGGGCGGCAGCGGCCCGCATCACCTCGGCGACCTGCGCCGAGTCGCCGGGACGCGCGACGAGGCCGGGCGGGACACCGTCGACGTGGTCGGACTCCGCTGCATCCTGGACATCGGCACAGGCCGAGGCGACGGCCTCGCGCGCCGTCCGGTCGATGGTTCCGGTGGGCATCAGAAGACCTCCGCGATGCCGGCCTCCTGCAACGGATGGGCACCCTTGTGACGACCGGGCACCTCCCCGCACAGGCGTGGGGTGGGAAAGACCTTGCCGGGGTTGGCGATGTTGTCGGGGTCGAACGCGCACCGGACCAGCTGCATCGTGTCGAGGTCCTCGTCGTTGTACATCCGGGGCATGTACTTCGACTTGTCCATGCCGACACCGTGCTCGCCGGTGATGGAACCGCCGTGCTCGATGCACAGGTCGAGGATCGCGCCACTGACCTTCTCGGCGGCCTCGCCCGCACCTTCCTCGGAGTCGTCGAAGAGCACCAGCGGGTGCAGGTTGCCGTCACCGGCGTGGAAGACGTTGGCCACCCGGACCCCGGAGGAGCTGGACAGCTCGGCCATCGCCCGGAGCACCTCGGGCAGCGCGGTGCGCGGGATCACGCCGTCCTGGACGATGTAGTCAGGGCTGATCCGGCCGACCGCGGCGAACGCGGACTTGCGACCCTTCCAGATCAGCGCCCGCTCGACAGGGTCGCGTGCCAGCCGCTGCTCGAACGCACCGTTCTCGTTGCACAGCCGCTCGACGTCGGCGTACTCCTGCTCGACCTCGATGCCGGCGCCGTCGAGCTCGATCACCAGCACGGCTCCCGCGCCGTCGGGGTAGTTGCACTGCACGGCCGCCTCGGCGGCCTCGATGGCGAGGGCGTCCATCATCTCGATGGCCGCAGGCACGATCCCGGCGGCGATGATCGCCGACGTGGCGGCACCGGCCTGGTCGGTGGACTCGAAGCCCACCAGGATGGTGCGGACCTCCTCGGGGAGCCGGACCAGCCGGACCGTCGCCGAGGTGACGATGCCCAGCGTGCCCTCGGAGCCGACGACCGCGCCCAGCAGGTCGTAGCCTGGGCTGTCTGGTGCATCGCCGCCCAGCGGCACGGTCTCACCCTGGGGGGTGATGAAGTCGGCGCCGACGACGTGGTTGGTGGTGAAGCCGTACTTCAGGCAGTGGGCGCCACCGGAGTTCTCCGCCAGGTTGCCGCCGATCGAGCAGATCTGCTGGCTGGACGGGTCGGGGGCGTAGTAGTAGCCCTCGGGTGTGGCGGCCTTGGTGACGTCGAGGTTGATCACACCCGGCTCGACGACGGCACGCTGGTCAGCGCGTCGGATGGCGGTGATGGCGCGCATCCTCGAGGTGACGATCAGCACGCCCTCGGCGTGCGGCAGGGCCCCGCCGGACAGGCCGGTCCCGGAGCCTCTCGCCACGAACGGCACCTGGTGCTCGGCACAGACCCTGACGACTGCGGCCAGCTGTCGGGCGTCCTCGGGCATCACCACGAGCGCCGGGGTCACCCGGTAGTGGGCGAGTCCGTCGCACTCGTAGGTGCGCAGCCGTGCCCGGTCGGTGATCACCCCCTCGGCGGGGAGGAGTCGCCGGGCCACCTCGGTCACTGCCGAGAGGCCCGGGGTGTTGCCTGTTCCGCCGGTGCGGCCGATCGCTGTCGTCGTGGGCATCGAGGACCTCAGTCGGCCTGCGCGGTGAGGCCGGCGTCTTCGATGCCTGCCACCGCAGCGGCCTCGTCGTTCTCGGAGGTGTCCCCGGTGACGCCCACCGCGCCCAGCAGGACGCCGTCGGAATCGCGGACCAGGACCCCGCCCGGCACCGGGATGAGCGCACCTCCCACGGCGGCGGTGACGGCGGCGATGAAGAACGGCTGCTGCTCAGCCCGGCCCATGATCGAGCGTGAGCCCATCCCGAGCGCCAGGGCGCCGTGGGCCTTGCCGAAGCCGATCTCGAACCGCTTCATCGAGGAGCCGTCCTCGCGCTCGACCGCCACCACGTGGCCCCCGGCATCGAGGACGACCACGGTCAGCGGCTTGAAGCCGGCCTCCCGGGAGTGAGCACGCGCGCTGGCGATGATCGTGCGGGCGGTCTCGAGGTCGAGTGCGGTCACGAGGTGCTCCTGTCGGTCGAGCTCTGGTGAGCCTTCTGGTCGGCGCGGTGGCGGTGCAGGATCGGCTCGGTGTAGCCGCTGGGTTGCTCGAGCCCCTCGAGGACCAGGGCACGAGCCGCCTCGAAGGCGTCGCCGTCGAAGTCCGGTCCCATCGCGACGTACGACGCGTCCCCGGCGTTCTGCTCGTCGACGACCTGGGCCATCCGGCGCAGGGTCTCCTCGACCTGCTCGGCGCTGACCACGCCGTGGTGCAGCCAGTTGGCGACGTGCTGCGCGGAGATCCGGCAGGTGGCCCGGTCCTCCATCAGTGCCTCACCGGTGATGTCGGGGACCTTGGAGCAGCCGACCCCCGCGTCGACCCAGCGGACGACGTACCCGAGCAGGCTCTGCAGGTTGTTGTCGATCTCCTGCTGCCGGTCGTCCTCCGACCAGTCGGCCGGGTCGCCGAGCGGCACCCGGAGCAGCTCCGCGCGCTCGCGCCGCCGACCACTGCCGGCGAGCTCCTCCTGCCGGGCGCGGACGTCGACCTGGTGGTAGTGCAGGGCGTGCAGCGTCGCCGCGGTGGGCGACGGCACCCAGGCGCAGCTCGCGCCGGCCTTCGGGTGCCCGATCTTGGCCTCCATCATCGCGGCGAGGCTGTCGGGTGCGGCCCACATCCCCTTGCCGATCTGGGCGCGGCCGAGCAGGCCGCACTCGAGGCCGATGTCGACGTTGAGGTCCTCGTAGGCCTGGATCCAGGTCTCGCCCTTCATGTCGTTCTTGCGCACCATCGGGCCGGCCAGCATCGAGGTGTGGATCTCGTCACCGGTGCGGTCCAGGAAGCCGGTGTTGATGAAGGCGACCCGCTCACGCGCTTCGCTGATGCAGGCCTTCAGGTTGAGGCTGGTGCGGCGCTCCTCGTCCATGATCCCGACCTTGATGGTCAGGGCAGGCAGCCCGAGCAGGTCCTCGACCCGGGTGAACAGCTCGACGGCGAAGGCCACCTCGTCCGGCCCGTGCATCTTCGGCTTCACGACATACATCGAGCCGGTGCGCGAGTTCGACAGCTCCGAGCGACCGTGCAGGTCGGCGAGGCTGCCCAGAGCCGTCATGACCGCGTCGAGGATGCCCTCGGGCACCTCGTTGCCGTCGCGGTCGAGCACCGCGTCGGTGGTCATCAGGTGGCCGACCTGACGGATGAACAGCAGCGAGCGTCCGGGAAGCGTGACGTCCTCACCGGAGCTGGTGCTGTAGGTCCGGTCGGGGTTCATCTTCCGGGTGAAGGTCTCGCCGCCCTTGGTGACCTCCTCGGCGAGAGTCCCCTCCATCAGGCGCTTCCAGTTGCGGTAGCCGAGCACCTTGTCCTCGGCGTCGACGGCCGCGACCGAGTCCTCGAGATCCATGATCGTGGAGACCGCCGACTCGACCAGCAGGTCCTTCACCCCGGCGGAGTCGGTGGCGCCGATCGAGTCCGCGGGATCCACCTGGATCTCGACATGCAGTCCGTGGTGCACCAGGAGCACGCCCTCGGGTGCCTCGGCAGCCCCCCGGTAGCCGACCAGCTGCGCAGGGTCGGTGAGGCGGATCAGCTCGTCCTTCACCGTGACAGCCAGACCTGCACCGTCCACGGCGTACGACGAGGCGTCGGCGTGCGAGCCCCCGGCGAGCGGGAAGTGCTCGTCGAGCAACGCCCTGCCACGCGCGATCACCTCGTCGCCGCGGACCTTGTTGTAGCCCTTCCCGGGGGCGAGCTCGCCCGCATGGGGGACCACGTCCGACCCGTAGAGCGCGTCGTAGAGCGACCCCCACCTGGCGTTCACGGCGTTGGTGGCGAACCTCGCGTTCAGCAGCGGGACGACCAGCTGGGGACCGGCGATCCGGGCCACCTCGTCGTCGACGTCGGACGTCGTCGCGGAGACGTCGTCTGGTTCGTCCCGCAGGTAGCCGATCTCCTGGAGGAAGCCGGCGTAGGCCCCTCCGTCCCCAAGGCTCTCGGGACTGCCGGGGTGCTCGCGGTGCCAGTCGTCGATGCGGGACTGCAGCTCGTCGCGCCGGGCCAGCAGCTCCCGGTTGCGGGGCGCGAGGTCGTGGACGATGGCCTCCAGCCCCTCCCAGAACGCCGGTGGCTCGACCCCCGAACCGGGCAGGCCCTCCTCCTCGACGAACCGGTGCAGGCCGGCCGCGACGCTGAGCCCGCCGATCTGAACGCGCTGGTCCATGTCACTCCCCTTACCCGAATTTCCGTATCGTGGAACGCGCAGTGGCGTCGGTCACTGACCCTTCCGGTCCCTTGCGCACAAGTCAAGAGCCGCTAGGCTCGGTGCGTTCCGGGATGCGGAATCTCGGACAGAGGGGCGCCTGATGAAGCACGTACCCAGCGCGGGCGGAGTCACACCCGACGTGCCGGTGGCACGTGCCCGCTCGGGCGGGGTCCAGTCGCTCGAACGGGCCTTCGGGCTGCTCGAGCTGGTCGCCGCGCGCCGCGGCGCGATGTCGCTCTCGGAGCTGGCCAGCTCCACGGGGCTGCCGCCACCGACCCTGCACCGACTGGCCCGCACCCTGGTCGACCTCGGGTACCTGCGCCAGGAACCCTCGCGCCGCTATGCGCTGGGGCCACGCCTCTTCCTGCTGACCGAGAGCTCCTCGACCATGCTGAACTCGGTCGCGTTGCCGCACCTGGGTCACCTGGTGGACGAGATCGGGGAGACCGCCAACCTGGCCATGCTCGACGGAGACCTGGTGGCCTACGTCGCGCAGGTGCCGGGACGGCACTCGATGCGGATGTTCACCGTCGTCGGGCGTCGGGTGCAACCGCACTGCACGGCTGTCGGCAAGGCGCTCCTGGCCGGGTCCACCGATGACGAGGTCCGCAGGCTCCTGCTGCGCACCGGGCTCCCCCGGCACACGCCGCACACGATCAGTGATCCCGACGAGTTCCTCGTGCAGCTCGATCGCGTCCGCGACCGCGGGTACGCCCTCGACGAGGGCGAGCAGGAGGTCGGCGTCCGGTGCGTCGCCGTCGCCGTTCCGGGCTCGACGCTCCGGCTCGCCCTGTCGATCTCGGGCCCGGCTCCGCGGATGACCGACGAGCTGCTGGTCGAAGCCGTTCCTGTCCTCCAGGAGGCCGCCCGGAGTCTCGGGGCGGAGCTCTCCTGACCTGTCCAGCCGCCTGGGGTCAGGAGCTCTTCAGCAGGATGCTGAAGCTGGCCCCGCGCGAGCTGTCGCCGTTGGCCGTGGCCGTCAGCTGGCCCTGAGCCCCTGCACTCACCGGACCGTTGCTGTCCACCAGCAGGCCGGTCGCATGCGCACTGCCGGCGTCGGAGGGGAGGCCGGCCTGGCGCACGGTGACACCCGCGGGCGGGGTGAAGCCGGTCGTGTTGTTCGACCGGTCCGCCCAGTAGGTCACCAGCCAGTCGGTCGAACCGGTCGCGGTGACGGCCGGGCTGACGTGCGCGGCACCGGAGGCGTTGTCGATCTTGGAGGCGCTGCTCGAGATCGGCGTGGCGCCGTTCGTGCCGCGATAGACCGCCACGGTCAGGTCGGACTTGGTGATCGTCGAGGAGGTGGTGGTCACAGTGACGTTGCCCAGCCGGTCCGACTCCGTCGCTGTCCTGGTCCAGGCTCGACCCGCCATGGCGGAGGTGCCGTCCTTGCTCTCCAGCAGGGTCCACCCGGCTGGGTCGGTGTAGGTGCGACCCGTGCTGGATGCACCGAGGAAGAGCACCATCGTGTCGCCGACATTGATGCCGTTCACACCACCGGGCAGCGTGACCCGGTGCGTCGTACGGTTGCCGACCGTCGAGGCCGACCCGACGAAGGTGACGTTGCTGACGCCCGGGTTGGCGGCAGTCGGGTTGACCACGGTGGTGGCGGCGTGGCTGTGACCCTGCCCGTCGTTGACCGTCAGCGTGACGGTCCTGGAGCCGGCCGTGGCGTAGGTGTGTGAGGCGTTCTGCGTCGTGGCAGCGGTCGTGCCGTCGCCGAAGTTCCAGTTGTAGGTCAGCGGGTCGTTGTCGGGGTCGGTCGACGTCGACCCGGTGAACGAGCAGACCAGGTTGGTGCACGTCGGGTTGGAGATGCGTGCGGTCGGCGCCGTGTTGGCCGGAGGTGCGGCGCTCACCGTGAACGTGACCTGGTCGGTGTCGGTGTGCGCCTTCCCGTCGTCGACCGTCAGGACCACGGTCTTCTGGCCGGCCGCGGCGTAGGTGTGCGTCGGGTTCGAGGTGGTCACGGCGGGGCTGCCGTCCCCGAAGTTCCAGCTGTAGGTCAACGTGTCGGCGTCCGGATCGGTCGATGAGCCGCCGTCGAAGGAGCAGACCAGGTTGGTGCAGACCCGGTTGGTGATGGCTGCCGTCGGGGCGGTGTTCGCCGGAGGAGCGACCGGGCTGGCGGTCGCGGTGGCGACGCCGCTGGCCCCGCCCGGGTCCCTGACGGTCAGGGTCACGGTCTTGGCGCCTGCACTGGTGAACGTGTGCGTAGCGGTCGCGGTGGTGCCGTGGCTCGTCGTGTCTGCCCAGTCCCAGTCGTAGGTCAGCGTGTCGCCGTCGGCGTCGGTCGAGGATCCGCCGTCGAAGGTGCAGGTCAGACCGGTGCAGCTGACCAGGCTGGCCCGTGCGACCGGCGCCGTGTTGGCCGGAGCCGGCGCGCCGCCGGTGAGCAGCACGCTCATGGTCAGGCCCTGGGCGCTGCTGTTCGCCGTGGCGCTGTGGCCACCCTGGGCGCCGCTGTTGACCCGCCCGTTGCTGTCCATCAGGTAGGAGGACATGTGGCTCGAGCCCGTTGCCGTGCCCAGCGACCTCTCGGTCTGGCTCGCCGGACCGGTCCACGCCGTCGTCGTCCCCGACTTGTCGGTCCAGTAGCTCACCAGCCAGCTGGTGCCGTCGGCCGCAGTGACCGTCGGTGTCAGGTGCGCCGCAGCGGCGACGTTCTGCGAGGTGATGGCGGAGACCTTGATGGCCGGTGAGCCGACGCCGCGGTAGGCCGCCATGGTGGTGTCGGACTTCACGTAGTAGGCCGTGTCGTCGGCCCTCTTGCTCGTCACGCTGACCGAGGAGTCGAGGTCGGAGGAGGTGGCCGTCTTGCTGTAGAGCTTGCCGACCGAGCTCGACGCGTTCTCGGAGAGCACCTCCTGCCACCCCGACGGCCCGGTGTAGACGGGACCGGTCGAGTTGCTGGCGAAGAACAGCAGCAGCGTGTCGCCGACCCTGGTCCCCGCCGGCACCGTGACGGTGTGGTTGGTGCGGTTGCCGTTGGTGCTCGACTTCGCCACGAACGTGATGTTGTCGGCGAGGCTCGTCGCGCTGGCCGTCTTGGTGATGCTCGCGGTCGCGCCCTTGTCGTCGGTGACGATCAGCGTCGCGGCACGGTCACCGGCGGTGGCGTAGGTGTGGGTCGTGGTGGCACCGGAGCCGTGCGCCGTGCCGTCGCCGAAGTCCCAGTCGTAGGTGAGCGGGCGGCCCTCCGGGTCGCTGGAGGTGGTGCCGTCGAAGGAGCACACCAGCTGGTCGCAGGAGATGGTCGCTCCCGCGAGTGGCGCCTCGTTCAGTGCGGGTGGGACGGCCTGGAAGGGGAACATCACCCGCGAGGCCCAACCGGTGCCTGCGGTCGTGACCTGTGTCCCGGTCCCCGTCACGACGTTGTGCGCGGCCTGGTTCCAGGCGATCGACCAGAGGTTGCCCGCGGTGGTGGCGTAGTAGAGCCTGCCGTTGGCGACGAAGCCACTGCGCACGGCGGACCAGTTGATGCTCGTCGTGGTCGTCGAGAACCGCTGCTGGCCGACGACGCCGGACTCGACCTCGAAACCGCGGCGGTAGAGCGCGTTCGTCCCGGACTTCGAGTAGTAGATCCAGCCATCGGCGTACCACAGGCTGGTGATGGTCCTGGCGTCGGTGTGCCAGTCGGTCTGGTTCGCGAGCGCGTCGGAGGTGTTCACGGCGCTGACCGGACCGTAGGTGGTGCCGTCGAAGGCCATCTTCGACAGCGACCCGTCGCTGTTGGTCTTGTAGAGCACGCCGTTGACCATGAAGGCGCCGGTGCTGGTGCCCCAGCCGGGTCCCGTGGGCGCGTTGGTGGTCGCACCGACGGTGGTGCCGGTGAAGTTGCGCTTGGTCAGCTGCGAGGCGCCGCTGCTCACCCGGAACAGGTCCACGGGCAGGGTGTTGGTCTGCAGCTGCGGCAGCTGTGAGCCGCCCGCGAGGGGCAGCACCGCGATGCGTGCGTGGTAGGTGTTGCCGGCCGTGTGGCCGATGAGCTCGGTGTCGGACCCGACGTAGAGGCCGTCACTGGTGGCGAGCATGTCCTGGACCCCCACACCGCGAGCGCGCGTCGGGTTCCAGGAGTAGGGCATCCCGTTGACCGTGTTGAGCGCGGCGATCCCGTCCCGGCTCACAGCGCCCTGGCCGACCCGGTCACCCGCTCCCGGGTTGTTCTGCCAGCGCTGGTGGCCACCGGCGTAGACGACGTTGTCGGTGACCTCGACCGTCCAGGTGGTGTCGCCGCCGGTGTAGGCCGTCCAGGTTGCGCTCGACAACGTGTCGGAGCCACCTTCGAAGCGGGCGACCACGTCGCAACCGCTCGTCCCGGCCATGCTCGCGGTGGTGCCGCCGTAGGCGCCGGTCGTGGAGACGACGAAGAACTGTCCGTTGGGCGAGTACTCGACGTCGGTCATGTAGGTCTCGAAGCTCGAGGAGCACGCCTGGGTGAACAAGGTGGTGGACCAGTTCGAGACGGCCGGCGCGGCACCGGAGATGTCGACCTGGACGATCTGGTGGCGGTTCAGGCCGCCCACCGTGGTGAAGTTGCCGACCCCCATCAGGCGGGTGTTCTGCTTGTTCACCGAGATCTGCAGAACGTTGGTGGTCGCGCCTGCCCGGGTGTTGTGCAGCCCCGCGACGACGAGGTTCATGTAGGGGTCGCGCCTGCCCGTGTCGGCGAACACCGTGCCGAGTGCCTTCTGGGCGATGCCGTTGATGTGGGTGAACTTGCCGGCGAGGAACAGGTGGTTGCCGACGACCTCGAGGTCACGGATGTCACCGCTGATGGTCGGTGCGGTGAAGCTGGGGTCGACCACACCGGTCGCGACGTCGATCTTGAACAGCCTTCCGGGCATGGCCATGCCGGCCGCTGAGCTGAAGCCTCCGGCGACGTAGACCGAGGTGCCGTCGGCCGCGGGAAGCACCTTGTGCACGGTCCCGTTCGGGTCCGGCGCGAACGTCGTGGAGACCCTGCCGGTGGTGGCGTCGAAGGCCAGCACGCCGGCGCGGGTCAGCGTCGCGGAGGTGTTGTAGTTCTGGACCTGGCTGAACGTCCCGCCCACCACGATGGTGTTGCCGACCTTGGCCACGGAGTTCACCGTGCCGTCCAGGATGTTCGGGGCATTGGTGCCCGGCTCGTCGCTGACGATCTTCCCGGTCTGGGGAGCGGCGTTGCCCGTGTCCGCGGCCTGGGCGGGCGCGGACGTCAGCGCGAGGCCCGCCGCCAGCAGCGCGACGAACAGCACCCGATGAAAAACTTTGCGCACTCCAACCAACCCCATGCCAAGAAGAGGACCCCCCGCGCAGCCGGACCAGCCGCGACGTCGGTTCATTGTCGGGGAACATCCGCGAGATGCAGCATGGTCGAAACAACCGGTCTGGTCCGGTTGAGCCGGTGTGACACAAAACATTGACGAATGCCCTGACTTCGGTACGGACCGGGACAACACGGGCCTTACTCTCGCCAAACCTGCACGGTCCGCCGGTCTACACCGGTCCATCGCCCGGGTCGCCCGGGATCGCAGGTTTCCGACCGGAGTGGCAGGGTCACTGATCTCGGTGATCGAGGTGAGCCAGCGGCCGGTGTCGGCCGCGCCCATCGGTCCTGCCGGCGCAAGGGGGAACGACGTGAATCTGGTGGACGGCCACAGCCGCGCCCGGACATTCCTGCCCGGAGCCTCCCTGGCTCTGACGGCGCTGGCCATCGCGGTGCTCGTCGCCGGCCTGGCGTGGCTGCTGCCGGAGCCACCCACTGCGCTCCGCTCGGCCGAACCCGACCTCAGCGCCCACCTCGGTCGCGCCCCTGATCGGGTCCGCCTCAGCTTCGGACAGGCGGGTGTTCCCGGATCCATCACCACCCGGGTCACCGTGCTCGGTCCCGACGACGAGGACCTCGCCCGCGGCCCGGCACTGCCGAGCTCCGACGGGATCCACCAGCCGATCGCACCGCCACGTCAGCGCGGTGCCTACCAAGTTGCCTACGAGGTGCAGCTCCTCGACGGAGACGTCGTCAGCGGGCAGTACTGGTTCTGGTACGCCCCCACCGCCTCCGGCTCCACCTCCCGCCTGGAGTCGCCTGTCCTGCTGGGTCTCCTGATCGCACTCGCCGCCGCACTCGCCGCCGGCCTGCTGGCACCAGGACGGCGCCGGCAGCCTCCGGTCAAGGTGCCTGCGCAGCGGGCCGACTCCCCCACGCCGACCACGAGCACGCACCCGGTGCCCGTGCAGCGCAGTCGCGAGAGCCATGGCGGGTTCTCTCCCCCGGGAAGCTCGCCCCGCGCGCGCCCCGCACCGGGACCACCACCCACGGAGCCGACCAGGCGCGTCCCACCACGAAACCTCTGACCCGACTGTTCTGACCCGACTGTTCTGGCCGGCTCGTCAGAACCGCTCAGGCAGACGCCGGGCTGGATCCGTGCTCAGCCCGTCTCGGACAACGCATCCGTCAACAGGGCAACGAGCGCCTCGAGCTGCACGTCCGCGGACGACGACACTTCCTCGTCCGACCCGTCCAGCGCCCGGGCCGCCAGCCCCGCCTTGCTGTCGATCAGCTCCGCGATCCTCGTGTCGATCGTCTGAGCGGCGATGATGCGCCAGGCGGTCACCGGCTCGGCCTGACCGATGCGGTGGATCCGGTCGATGGCCTGCGTCTGCTCGGCGTCGGTCCAGGAGAGCTCGGCCAGCACCATGTTGGAGGCGACCTGGAGGTTGATTCCCACCCCGGCGGCGGACAGCGAGCAGACCACGACCGCCACGTCGGGGTCATTGACGAACGCGTCGATGTTCTTCGCGCGCGCCTTCGGGGTCTGGTCGCCGCGGATCGAGGAGTAGCGGATGCCACGCTTGGCGAACGTCTCCTCGGCGAGGTCCATCACGTCCACGTGCTTGGCGAAGAAGACGACCTTGCCGACACTGCGGGCGAGCTGTGCCGTGTAGTCGGCGGCAAGGCCGGCCTTCGCCTGGCCGATGCGGCGCAGCATGCTGAACACGTTCTCACCGTTCTTGGTGGTGGTCGTGTCCTCGCGCTCCCAGGTGGCGACCCGTCGCACGAGCTCGTGGTCGATGCCCTCGACGACGACACCCGAGGTGCGAGTGGCCAGCGCCTTCTCATAGCGCGACACCAGTCGTCGGGCGAGCTCGCGCTCGGCCTCCCGGATCGAGCGACCGACCTCCTCGTCGAGCTCGACCGGAAGGTCCGCGATGCGGCGTGCCGGGATGTCGGCGGCCACGTCGACCTTGCGACGCCGGACGATCCCCATGTCGATCACGCTGCGGCGGGCGGAGGGGTAGAAGCCGGGGTCGACCGGCGTCAGGCCGGTCTCCTCGAGCGAATCCATCAGCTCGGCCAGCGGCAGCTTCTCGTCGATCCACCCCAGGAACTGCCAGATCGTCAGGAAGTCCTCGATGTCGTTGATCAGCGGGGTGCCGGTGAGCGCCATCAGCAGGGGCCGTCCGACGCGTGCCCGGATGCGCTCGGAGAGCTGCAGCACGTGCTGGGAACGCTGGGAGGACTTGTTCTTGATGAAGTGCGCCTCGTCCACGACCATCCCGCGGAAGCCCAGGTCCCCGAGCCAGCCGACGTGGCGGTCCAGCACCTCGTAGTTGACGACCACGATGTCGGCGAACGCGTCGATCGTGTGACCGTCGCCGTGGATCACCGTGACCGGCCGGTTCGGTGTCCAGAGCCCGGCCTCGTGCGCCCAGTTGGTCTTCACGACGTTCGGCACCACGACGAGCAGCGGGAACGCCTTCGCCGCCTGGGCCGCCAGCAGGGCTTGCGCTGTCTTGCCGAGCCCCGGCTCGTCGGCCAGCAGGAAGGTGCGGTGGCCGGCTGCCGCGGCAGCCACCACCTCGCCCTGGTGCGGCATCAGTGTGAGGCCACCCGGCGCCCGCAGGGAGCCCGGCTCGGGCAGCTGCATGGACGCGATGGCCCCGCTGCCGGCGCGCTCGAAGGACGAGAGGAGGGGACTCAGCAGCTCCCACGACGCCAGCTGCCGCGGACCCGACCGACTCTTCGCCGCGGCTGCGAAGTCCGGTGCGAGGAACGGGTTGGCGAGCTGTCGCGAGACGACGGACGCAGGCACGACCCGACGAACCGGTGTGGCCGAGGCGGTCGAGGGTTCCGTCGGTTCGACCACTTCCTCCGCCTCGATGCCGGCCATCTCCAGCATCTCGCGCTTGAGCGACCGGGCGGCGCTCGAGACCACGGTGTCCTCGGCGAGCAGCTGGAGCAGCGAGGTGTCGCGGGCCGCGGTCTTCGCGAGGATCGTCGCCACTCCGTCGAGGCGCTTGAGCTGGGCCGCTCGTTGGCTCTCGGTGCTCTCCTCGTCGGCCTTCACACGCGCACGCTCGTCGCGGACGAGCATCGCGACGACCTGGAACTTCGTGCGGACCGACGTCATCGCCGACCCGCGCTGCACCGCTGCCTCGACCTCGCGGACGGCGCGCGCGAGCACCGGGATGATGCCCTCGTTGTCGACATCGCGGACCCGTCGCTGGTTCCGCGGGGCGCTACGGCGAACGCCCGATTGGCGCGAGCCTCGTCGAGCCACAGACTCCTCCTCTGGAGTTACCCGGCACTGTCGCCGCGACGGTGACTGCACACCGAACGCGGTCCTGCGGCCGGGGGCAATGGGACGTCGAGCGGAGCCCGCCTGGTGACAGCTCCGGATTCTCGACTCGGCTCCACGGATCTGCGAGAGATCAACGTGTCGGGCCCCGGCGGCCCGCCCACAGCATGGAACCTACGACCAACTCGCGATGGCCGAGACACCGTCCGCCCGATGGGAGTCGTCGCGAGACGAGCGGCTTCGCCGAGCGTAGGTGCTGATCCGATGATAGGCCATCCTCGGTCTCCGGCATGCCCACCTCCGCCAATCGACCCAAACCGCCTCAATGCCAGCGCGGGAGATCCCTATGAACCGGAACGTGCGCAATGTCCACTCTGCTGGTCTAGATGCCGCTATGACGTGATCCGCATCGCTGGCAGGGTGACCGTGCCCGGACCGCCGAGCAGGCGGCGGCGGGCGACCAAGCCACCCTCGCGCCACGCGCGCGTTGCCGAAAGAGGTCTGCCGGTGATGCCGGATCGCGTGCGCGTGTACGCCTACCGCTGGGTCGTGCTCGCAGCGTTCATGGCCGTCAACCTGACCATCCAGGTGCTCTGGATCAGCTACGCGCCCATCTCCAGCCGGGCCCAGGACTACTACGGCGTCTCGAGCACCGCCGTCGGTGCGCTCGCGATGTCCTTCATGGTCGCCTACATCCCGTTCTCCTTCCTGGCCTCCCACCTGCTCGCGCATCGCGGCCTCCGGGTCGCCGCCGGAGTGGGTGCACTGCTGGCGGGCGTGGCCGGGGTGGCGCGCGGACTGGCCGGGCCGCACTTCGCGCTGGTGCTGCTGGCGACCGTCGCTGCTGCGATCGCCCAGCCCTTCCTGCTCAACGCCTGGACCACCCTGTCCTCGCAGTGGTTCCCGCGTTCGCAGCGCGCAACCGCCGTCAGCCTGATCACCTTGGCCAACCTGACGGGCGCCGGACTCGGGATGGCACTGACCCCCACGCTCGTGAAGTCGATGTCGATCTCGGAGGTCCAGCTGGTCTACGGCGCTGCCGCGCTGGTGGCTGGCGTGGTCTTCGTGCTGGTCGCGCGCGACCGGCCGCCCACCCCTCCCGATCTCGGGGTGGTTCCCACACCGACACCGATGCTGGTCGGCGTACGCCAGGCGCTCAGCGTGGCGCCGTTCGTGACCTTCGTGGTCGTGGCCTTCGTGGCGATGGGGGTCTTCAACGGCCTGTCCACCTGGGTGGAGGAGATCGTGCGGCCGCGCGGCTTCTCCTCCGTCGAGGCCGGCAACGTCGGCGCCCTCCTGCTGCTCGGTGGGCTGATCGGTGCGGTGGTGATGTCGACGCTGTCCGACCGGTTCCAGCGCCGGATCCCCTTCCTGTCGGTCGCGCTGGTCGTCTCGGCACCCGCCTTGCTGTGGCTGACGTTCGCGAGCTCGCTCGGCGCCCTGAACACCTCGGCGTTCGTGCTCGGCTTCTTCATGACCAGCGCGCTGCCCGTCGGGATGCAGTACGCCGCAGAGATCACCGCCCCCATCCCCGAGGGGACGTCCAACGGGCTGATCCAGCTCTTCGGACAGGCCTCGGTGGTGGTCGTCTACCTGATGACGCTGACCCGGACCTCCTCCGGGTCGTTCGTCCCGTCACTGTGCGTGCTGGCCGGGCTGCTCCTCGTCAGCGGAGCGGTCGTCGCCCGCCTGCCCGAGCCGGTCCTGGTGGTGGAGCTCAGCGGGGATCCCGCCGAGGTCGAGATGGGGCTGGTCGAGGTCGCCGCCACCAGCCAGCCCCCGGAACCCGCCCCCAACACCGACACACCGTTCCCGCGTCAGCGCCGCGAGGACGAGGTGGTGCCGCACTCCGGCGTCAGACGCTCCGAGACGACGGGTGGCACGACCCCTCAACAGGTCGCGGCGAACCGCGACGACAGCGCGTAGCGCAGCAGCACCACGTCCCCGATCTGCCGTGTCTCCGCCAGGTGTGCGCGGTGTCCGGAGTTCCACGGAAACGCGCCGTCGCCCACGAAGCGACGTGCGCGTGAGTTGCCGACGAAGAAGGGTGCGACGACCAGGTGCAGCTCGTCCGCGAGGTCTGCGGTCAGGAACTGGGTGTGCACCTGCCCGCCGCCCTCGACCAGGAGGCGTCGTACGCCGCGGTCGTACAGGTCCTCGGTCATCGGGCGCAGCTCGACGGGCTGGCCGCCGTCGACCACCGTCGCCACTTCGGCCAGCCGGGCACGCGCCGCGGGGACAGCTCGGCTCGCGCAGTACACCAGCTTCTCGCTGTCACCGGTCGCGAAGAAGTTGCTGCCGGCGTCGAGGTCGGCGCCCTTCGTCACCGTGACCTTGAGCGGTGTCTCCGGCCATCCCCGCGCGACCCGCTGCTCGCGGAGCGCCGGGCGGCGTACGAGCAGTCGTGGGTTGTCGTTGCGCACCGTCGCAGCACCGACCAGGATCGCGTCGCACCCGGCGCGGACGGCGTCCACCCGCTCGAGATCCGCGGCGTTGGACAGCACCAGCCGGTCATGGGAGGCGGCGTCGAGGTAGCCGTCAAGGGAGATCCCACAGCTCAGGATCGTGTAGGGGCGTTCAGCCACGGACCGATCCTTCCCCGACCAACCCCGGGAGTGCCCTCCGCGACCCCACTGCGCGTCGAGGAGATCCACGACGTCGCGCGGCCAGCATCAGGACGACAGCTCCGGGCAGGCTCGCGAACGTGACGATGGCGCCGTACGCAACGGCCGTCGCGACCCCCTGGCCAGCACCGAGGCCCGCCGCTGCGAACGCCCAGGCGGCCACCCCCTCGCGCGGCCCCCAGCCGGCGACGTTGAGCGGGATCGCCATCGCGACGAGCACGAGCAGGACGAGTGGGAGGAGCCTCACCAGCGAGGCATCGACGCCGACGGCTCGGGCCGCGACGGCGTAGGTCAGGACGTGGCCGACCACTGCGACCGTCGACGCCAGCACCAACCCCGGCCAGACCCGCGAGGCCAGCACACCGCGTCGCAGGTCCGCCCGGGCCGCCCGGATCACCCGCGCCGGCGGCGACGCCCCGCCTGCCGGGACGATGCCCCGCAGCACGACCAGGGTGAGGAAGGCGAGAGCCAGCACGCCGAGCAGCACGGGCACCGACGAGCGCACCGGGGACGGGAGCAGGAGCAGCACCAGCAAGGTGATGGCCACCTGCACCGTCTGACCGGCGACGCGTTCCCACGCGACGGAACGCAGGCCGAGCCCGGTGTCCCCGGCGTCACGCCCGTGTCGGACACCGCGGTGCACGTCGCCGACGACACCTGCCGGCAGCACCGTGTTCAGGAACTGGGAGCGGTAGCACGAGGCCACCGCCGGCCCGAGGTCCATGCCGATGCCGAGACCTCCGGCCACGAGGTGCCAGCGCCAGGCGCACGCAACGGTCGTCGGGACACCCACCAGCGCACCCAGCGCGAGGGCCTGTGCGTCAAGTGAGCCGAGCCCTTCGACGAACGGTCCGGTCCCGGTCTGCCACACCACGGTCCCGAGCACCGCGACACCGGCCAGCGTGCGCAGTGACCGCCACCGGGCCGGACTCATGCCGCCGCCCCCGCCAGGGCGCGGGCCACGTCGTGGGCGGTCTCGGACCAGCCCACCAGGCGCGGCCGACGTTGTCGGGCAGCAGCCCGGAGGGTGCGGCGCAGGTCGGCGTCGCGCAGCCAGCGGCGCAGTGCCACGGCCAGCGCGTCGACATCCCCCGCCGGCACGAGCAGCCCCGGCCGGGTGCCGTCCGGGGCGAACCCGAGCGCCTCGGGGATCCCGCCCACGTCGCTGGCCAGCACGGGCAACCCACGTGCCAGCGCCTCGGTGACGACCATCCCGTAGCTCTCCGCCCTGCTGGGCAGGACGAGCGCGTCGGCCGCAGCGTACGCCGCCTCGAGTTCTGCTCCGCTGCGCGGGCCACCCAGCTCGACCCGGTCGGCGAGACCGGCTTCGCGCGCGGTGTGACGCAGTGCCGCGACGAAGTCCGGCGCCCTGCCCAGGGTGCCGACGCACCGGCATCGCCAGTCGAGGTCGGCGTTCTGCGACAGAGCCGCGAGCAGGACGTCGTGTCCCTTGGCCGGCGTCACCGAGGCCACGCACAACAGGTCGCTGCCGCTGTCGCTGTCGCCCGCCGGCTCGGCGGCGTCCACACCGGGCTCGGCCACCAGGACCCGCGACGGGTCGAGCTGATAGGCCTCGAGCACCCAGCGCCGCGACCACTCGCTGGTCGTGACGACCGCGGCTGCTGCGGAGAGCACCGCGCACTCGGGCTGCCGGGAGTCTTCTGCGTGGGGGCCGAGCGGCATGTGCAGCAGGACCACCACGCGCAGCCGCACCGAGGCCGGCACCAGGATCTCCGGAACAGCGGAGGCGACCAGGCCGTCCACCAGCACGACGGAACCGTCCGGGACCGACGACAGCGTCTGCTCCAGCTCGCGGCACGCCGGCTGGCTGGCGCACGGCCAGGCACCGGTCACGGTCCGGATCCGCACCGTCCACCCGGCCAGCGTCAGGCCTGCGCAGAGCCGCCGGTCGTAGGTGTTGCCGCCACTGGGTCGCGACGGGTCGTCGAACCCGTGCGGCAGCACCACGTGGACCGTGTGCCCGGGGATCACAGCACCCGCTCGTAGCTCGCCCACGCGACGTGGGACTCGTGCAGCGTGACCACGATGGAGCTGACGCCCGTCGAGTCGGCCGGCTTCTCGGCCAGTCGCCCAGCCAGTCGGTCAGCCAGTCGGTCGGCCAGTCGGTCGGCGACGTGCCTGGCCAGCACCTCGGTGGTGGTGTTGGTCCCGCTGAAGGTCGGCTCGTCGTCGAGGTTGCGATAGCTCAGCTCCGCCACCACCTCGGCGAGCAGGTCAGCGGCGCGACCGATGTCGAGCAGGATCCCGTCGTTGTCCAGGGCCTCGCCACGGAAGGTCGCGTCGACCACGAAGGTCGCACCGTGCAGGCGTTGCGCCGGCCCGAAGACCTCCCCGCGGAAGCTGTGGGCGACCATCATGTGGTCGCGGACGGTCACGCTGAACACGGCGCGTCTCCGTTGCTCGCAGGCCCACTCCTGATGGGCACGTGGTAGGTCAGCGAGTGGCACAGCGCGGGAAGGTCACCGCAGGCGAGCCGGGGCATCACGTCGGGCAGCTCCTCGAACGCGGACTCCCCCGTGAGCAACGCGTCGAAGGCCGGGTCCCGGAGCAGGTCGAGGGCGAGCGCGAGCCGGTCGCCGGTGCTACGACGCCCTCGGCGGGCCGGCGAGACCATCCCCACCTGGCTGGCCCGCACGCTCAGGCGACCCGAGTGGAAGAAGCCGCCCAACCGGAGCGTGGTCTCGCCGTCGCCGTACCAGCTGAGCTCGATGACGGTGGCCTCCGGGGTGAGCAGCTCCAGCGACTGCTGCAGCCCGGCGGAGGTGGCACTCGTGTGCACCACGAGGTCGCGACCGCCCGCCGCCCCTGCGGGCAGGGCGAAGTCCACGCCCAGGGCGGACGCCACCGCAGCGCGCGCGGGGTCGATGTCGACCAACGTCACCGACACACCGGGGATGCGCCCGAGCAGGCGCGCCACGCAGCAGCCGAGCGTCCCTGCGCCGACCACCGTGACACGGTCCCCGACCAGCGGTGCCGCGTCCCAGAGTGCGTTCACGGCCGTCTCGACGATCCCGGCGAGCACCGCCCTGGCCGGCGGCACGTCATCGGGTACGACGGTCACGGCCGCGGCGGGCACGACATAGGCGGTCTGGTGTGGATGCAGGCAGAAGACGGTCTGCCCCACCAGGCCTCGTGGGCCGTCCTCCACGACGCCCACGTTGAGGTAGCCGTACTTGACCGGCCCGGGGAAGTCGCCGTCCTGGAAGGGAGCCCGCATCACGTCGTACTGGCTGGCTGGCACCCGCCCGTTGAACACCAGCGACTCCGTGCCCAGGCTGACCCCGGACCGCAGCGTGCGGACCAGCACGTCGTCGGGGCCCAGAGCTGCCAGCGACACCGGGCGGATCTCTCCGGCGCCGGGCTCGAGGAGCCAGAACGCGCTGGCTTCGTCCCGCCCCTCCACCTGGGCCGGCTGCGTCATCGACTCACCTCATCCGGCTCCGGATGAACCGGAGCACCGACTTCCTCGTAGAACGACATGAAGCTCCTTGCTGACCTGAGGAACGGAGAGAGGGTGCACACGGTTCAACCTAGATCCCGAACTGGTGTGGGTGCAGGTCCTGCCTTGGGTCTGGCCGGCCAGGTCGTCGTGCTTGCCGGACTCGACGCCGCCGTCGGTCTCGGGCCTTTCGGGTGGCTCGTAGGACTCGGGTGCGGCCTGCTGACGACCGGCCTGCTGACGACCGGGCTGCTCGCGTCCGGGATGGCCATCCGCGGCTCGAGCGCACTCGGGCCGGCCGACCGCGTCACGCTGTTGCGGGCCACGCTCGTCGGTGGTGTCGCTGCGCTGACCACTGACTCGTTCAGCGGCACCCCGGTCGACGGCAGCACGTGGCGCGTCCTGGTCGGCATCTCGGTGGTGGCGCTGGTCCTGGACTGGGTGGACGGGCAGGTCGCGCGGCGGACCCGGACCGCGTCCGAGCTCGGCGCGAGGTTCGACATGGAGGTCGACGCGTTGCTGATCCTGGTGCTCAGTGTGTACGTCGCCCGCCCGGTCGGTGCGTGGGTGCTGCTCATCGGGGCAGCGCGCTACCTCCGGCTGCTGGCCTGCGTGCCGTGGCCGTGGATGCGTCGCGAGGCACCGCCGCGTCACTGGGGCAAGGTGGTCGCAGCGACACAGGGCGTCGTCCTGACGGTGGCCGCGGCCGACGTGCTCCCGGTGCCCCTGTCGGCGCTCCTCCTGGCGGTCGCCGGGGCCATGCTCGCCGAGTCGTTCGGGCAAGAGGTCTGGTGGCTGTGGCGCCATCGTCGTCTCGACGAGACGCCCGCTGCAGCCGTATCCGTCACGGCGATGCGGAACGAGGCTGCGGCATGAGGACCGGTCGGGCGGACCACCTCCGCGGCCTCGGCGCGTGGGTCCTCAGCGGTCTGGCCGGACTCCTCGTGCTGCTCGCACTCACCGCCCCGAACCGGCTCCAGGAGCTCGAGCCGTCGACGTTCGTGCGGCTGCCCCTGGAGATCCTGGTCTTCCTCGGGCTGGTGCTCGTGCTCCCCGGTCGCCTCGGCCGGGCACGGACGCTCCTGGCGCTCGCGGCGGGAGCGGTGCTGGCCGTCGTGGCCATCGTGAAGGTGCTCGACATGAGCTTCTTCGAGTCGCTCAACCGCCCCTTCGACGCCGCGATCGACTGGCGCTACGCCGGATCGCTCACCGCCCTGCTCCGGGACTCCTTCGGCCAGAGCCTCGGCAACGCGCTCCTGGCGGCGGCCGTCGTGGTCATCGTCGCGCTGGTGGTGCTGATGCCGCTCGCAGTGCTCCGTCTGACCCGGCTCACCACGCGGAACCGGCCCTCCTCCTACCGGGTGCTGGCGCTGCTCGTGGCGCTGTGGCTGGTGCTCGCCGTCGTGGACGTGCGCGGGGGCGGCGGGGCTCCCCTGGCCTCGAGGGAGACAGCGGGCTACGTCTACCAGAAGGTCAGCACGATCCCGTCCGAGCTGCGCGACCAGCGAGCGTTCGCCGAGGCCGCCGAGCTGGACCCGCTCCGCACGGTTCCCGCGCAGGACCTCCTGGCCGGGCTGCGCGGCAAGGACGTGCTCTTCGTGTTCGTGGAGAGCTATGGGCGGGTCGCGATCGAAGGGTCATCCTTCTCGCCCGGTGTCAGAGAGGTGCTGGCCTCGGGGACGAGGCAGCTGGACGCAGCCGGGTTCTCCAGCCGCAGCGCGTTCCTGACCTCACCGACGTTCGGCGCGATCAGCTGGCTGGCGCACGCGACGCTGCAGTCAGGACTCTGGGTCGACAGCCAGCAGCGCTACGACGCACTGATGACCAGCCCGAGGCAGACGCTGAGCCACGCCTTCGGGCGGGCGGGGTGGCGGACGGTCGGCTCCTCGCCGGCCAACACCAGCGACTGGCCGCAGGGCGCGTTCTACGACTTCGACCAGCTCTACGACTCGCGCAACGTCGGCTACGCAGGTCCGCGGTTCGGTTATCCGACGATGCCTGACCAGTACACCCTGGACGCCTTCCACCGGCTCGAGCTCGCACGGTCGGGTCGTCGTGCGGTGATGGCGGAGATCGACCTGATCAGCAGCCATGCACCGTGGTCGCGTACGCCGCGGCTGGTGGACCAGGCATCGGTCGGCGACGGCTCGGTCTATGACGGGATGCCCGAGCAGCTGCCCTCCGAGACGGACATCTGGCCCTCGCCGCGGCGGGTCAGGGCGGCCTACGGGAAGGCGATCGAGTACTCGCTCGAGAGCGTCCTCGAGTTCGTCGAGACCTACGGGGACGACGACCTCGTGCTGGTGCTCCTGGGCGACCACCAGCCGGCGACCATCGTGTCCGGCGAGGACGCGGGCCACGACGTCCCCGTCTCGGTGGTCGCGCGCGACCCCGCCGTCCTCGACCGGATCACCGAGTGGGGCTGGCAGGACGGCCTGCTCCCCCGGCCGGACGCACCGGTCTGGCGGATGGACCGGTTCCGCGATCGCTTCCTCGCGGCCTACGGCCCGGGAGGTTCACACTGAACACCACCCGACCTGGTCACCGACCGACACCCGTCGAACCCGCGCAGCCCTCCGCACGTCATCGAGGAGGAGGTGGAATGGCTGACAACGAGATCGCTCTCATGCGACAGCTCCACGACGAGCACGCCGCGGCGTTGTGGCGCTTCGTCCTCCGCCTCGTCGGAAACGACCGGGGTCGGGCCGAGGACGTCGTGCAGGAGACGATGCTGCGCGCCTGGCGTCACCGCGCGGTGCTCGACAACGCTCCGCCCGCCGTGCGCGCCTGGCTGTTCACGGTGGCGCGGAACATCGTGATCGACGAGTGGCGCAGCCGCCGTGTCCGCAGCGAGATCCCGGTCGCCGAGGTGCCGGAGCGGGGCGAGGTCTCCGACGAGTCCGACCACCTGCTGCTCTCGTGGGTGGTGGCCGAGGCCATCACCCAGCTCTCGCCCGAGCACCGGGCGGTGCTGATCGAGTGCTACTACCGCGGTCGGCCGGTCGCCGAGGCCTCCAGGCGGCTCGGAGTGCCCGAAGGCACTGTCAAGTCGCGCACCCACTACGCCCTGCGGGCCCTGAAGCTGGCCCTCGAAGAGATGGGGGTGAGTGCGTGAGCTGCCCGCACACCCCTGACGACGGCGCCTACGTCCTCGGTGCCCTGTCGCCCACCGAGAGGCTCGCCTTCGAGAGGCACCTGACCGACTGCGAGGAGTGCACGCGCGCGGTTCGGCAGCTCGCGGGACTCCCCGGCCTGCTCGGCAGGGTCGACCTCAGCGTCGTGGAGCACCCGCTCGTCGACGTGCCCCTGCCGGAGACACTCCTGCCGGCTCTCTCCCGTGAGGTGCGACGGACCCGGCGTCGCCGTGGCTTCGTCACGGCTGCGGTCACTGCGGCTGCTGTGGTGCTTGCCGTGGGCGTCCCGGTCGCCGTCTCCCGGCTGACGGACGAGGACGGCAGCCCACAGGCTGTGCCCGGCTCGACCACCAGTCCGTCCGTGCCCGCGCCGCTGGTGATGAGCCCCGTTGGCGACGTGCCGCTCCGCGCGAGCCTCAGCCTGGACCCGGTCACCTGGGGAACCCGGCTGGGCCTGATCTGCACCTACGACTCCGGCTGGGTCGACCGAGCACTGCCCGAGGACCCGGTCTACGTGCTCTTCGTGCGGACCCGCGACGGGCGCTCGGAGCAGGTGGGCACCTGGCGCTCGAGCGACGGCATCACGATGCGGCTCTCCGCCGGTACCGCCGCGAGCCGCGCGGACATCGCCACCGTGGAGGTGCGTACGACGAACGGGCGGGTGCTGCTGAAGCTCACGGCGTGAGCGGTGTCTGCGGTGTCGGCGGAGTCTGCGATGTCGGCGGTGTCGGCGGTGTCGGCGGTGTCGGCGCACGGGCCCCAACAATTGTTGGATCGTGACGTCATACGCCGACCACGGGCCGCTGCGCCCCAACATTTGTGGGATCCGGCCGCCGCATCCCAACATTTGTGGGATCCGGCCGCCGCAGCCAACCCCGCGGTCCCTCGTGCAACCCCTACCCTCACTCCCCCCGGCCCAGCACGAAGTCGTGCTCGCAGAGCAACGTCCCGTCGTCGGTGGGCACGAAGTCCTCGATCAGCGACTCCTTGACACCGAAGACCGCGTCGGAGTCGAGGTAGTCGCTCTCGCGGTCGAACAGGTGGGTGGTCAGCGGCTCGAAGCCCGCTGCCGTGACCTTCGCGTGGATGTGGGCAGCGCGCCAGGGATGGCGGCCGGTGTCCTTGAGCAGCCGGCCAACAGGTCCGTCGTGAGGGATCGGGTAGGGCACCGGCCGGACGGTCCGGATCTCGTAGTGTCCCGACTCGTCGGACCGGTAGATCCCGCGCAGGTTCGTGGGTCCCTGCACCTCGGGCTGCTGGACTGCATAGAAGCCGGTCGCCGCGTTCTGCCAGACATCGAGGGCGGCGCCCGGGACCGGCTCGCCCGTCTCGTCACGCACGGTGCCCCTCACCAGCGCAGGCTCACCCCCGTCGTCGTACTCGACCATGGACTCGCCGAACCCGCGCTCCGGAGAGTCCGGCACGTAGAACGGTCCGAGGATCGTCGGCTCGGTCGCCAGGGAGCCCACGTCGGAGTGGTTGACCAGGTCCACGAGCGAGGAGAGGCCGAGGGTGTCGGAGAGCAGGATGAACTCCTGCCGGGCGTCGTCACAGATCTGCCCGGTGGCCGTGAGGAAGCGGATGCCGGCCCACCACTCGGTCTCGGTCAGCCGGACCTCGCTGGTGAACGCATGCAGGTGGCGCACCAGCGCCGAGGTGACCTCGCGCAGCCGCGGATCGGGCGTTGCCCCGAGTCGGTCCACCACCTGGCTGGTGAGGTCGTCCTCGGTCACTCGCTCCATGGGCCAGCCCTCACTCCGGCTTCAGGTGCCGCTCGATCGCGTCGATGATCTCCGGGCGCAGCCTGGCCGCGGGGATCACCGCGTCGACCGACCCGACCTCCACGGCACGGTGGATGTCGTGGACGCCGTCGAACTCGGCGGCGACCTCGCTGATCTTCTCGGCCCGCGTCCCGGCGCGCAGCGCAGCCTGCTCGATCACCAGCCCGATCCGCTCCGAACCGGTCGCCTCGCTGATCCGGGTGTCGAGCTCACGCATGGCCGGGCTCGCCGCCGTGCGCTTGTCCACCTCACCGGTGAACACCACTGCCGCGGCGGGTGCGCCACCGATCACCGAGGCGAAGGACCCTTCGAGCGCCAGCACCGTCATCTGCTCGTTGAGCCACTTGGAGAACACGACGAAGGCGCCTCCGTGGTAGCGGGAGATGACGACGAACACGATCGGACCCTGGAAGTTGACGATCGCGCGTCCGATCTCGGCGCCGTACTCCAGCTGCAGGTTGCGCATCGACTCCGGTGACCCGTCGAAGCCGGACAGGTTCGCCAGCACCACCAGTGGCCGGTTGCCGCTGGCTGCGTTGATCGCACGGGCAGCCTTCTTCGAGGACCGCGGGAACAGCGTCCCGGCGGTATAGGTGTCGGGTCCGTCGGTCGGGGGGAAGCCGACCCGGCGTACGGACCGCGACTCGATGCCGAGCAGGCAGACCGGGTAGCCGCCCATGTGGGCGTCCTGGACGACCGCGGTGTCCGCGTCGGCCATGCCGGCCCAGCGCTCGAGCGTCGGGTGGTCCTGGTCGGCGACCGCACGCATCACCGTGCGGATGTCGAAGGCCTTCTTGCGGTCCGGGTTCGTCTCCGTGGAGAAGATCTCCCCGACCGTGCGGAAGTCGCTGCCCTCCACGGAGTGCGGGAACGGCGAGATGTCGCGGCCGGGCTCGTCCGTGGTCGCGACGCGGCGCGGCCCCTTCTCGCCCGGCACCACGTAGGTGTGCTCGTAGTGCGCCATCAGGACGTCGACGGCGCCGGCCAGGTCGGGCGCCCAGTACTGGGCCTGCCCGTTGGGGCCCATCACGCGGTCATAGCCGCCGATGCCGTAGTTGTCCTCGGCGGAGACCCCACCGGAGAAGTCGAGCGACTGCTTGCCGGTGAGCACCATGGCGCTGTCCGGGGTCATCACCAGGATCCCCTTGGTGTGCATCAGCATCGTCGCCTCGGCGTTCCAGTAGGGCTGGGCACCGACGTTGATCCCGGCGACCACGACGTTGATCTCGCCGCCGTCCTGGGTGAACTCCACGATCCGGCGAAGCGCCTTCGCGACCCAGTCCATGTTCTCGGTCCCCGAGTCCATCGAGATCCGTGCCCCGGCGGACAGCGCGAACCACTCGAGGGGCACCTGCATCCGCTCGGCGAGGTCGAGAGCCGCGATCACGCGCAGGCACTCCGGCTCGGCGACCGAGCCCAGCGACTTCGTGGGGTCGCCGCAGAGCACCACCCTGGTCAAACCCTCGGGGTGCAGCGGGGTCGGCGTGGTCACCACCGCGGCCAGGATCCCGGCCTGGTTGAGCCCACGCGGGCGATCCACCGGGACCATCTCGCCGGCGTCGTCGAGGTCGTACTCGACGAGCGTGCCCCCGACACCGGTCAGGACCGAGGTGAGCTCGTAGGGGTAGACGAGTCCACGGCGTCGGGACCGGACCACCTTGGAGGCGTAGTCGTCGAGCGGCGCCAGCAGTTCGGTCGGTGGCTCCTCGACCTTGGACACGACGCCGGCCCCTGGCTGGGCACCGAAGCGCACCGCCACCGAGACCGGGTCGCCGCCCGCCACGGCCACACGCCCCTGGGCCATGACCTCCTGGATGCCGGCACCATCGGTCAGCGGGCTGATCTTGGTGCCCAACGCGGTCAGTCCGACCTCGTCGACGTCGACCACCGGCCAGACGTGCACCCACACGTGGTTCATGTCCAGCTTGGTCCCGGCGGCCCCGCGAGCCACGCGGGCGCGACGGATCGCCTCCAGGCAGTTCTCCACGGCTCGCTCCGCGTGCGGCAGGGCCGTGACCGTCCCGGCCTCGTCGCGTACGACGGACATCTGGCGCACCTGCGCCAGGGCCACCAGACGGCGGTCGGCCGGGTTCCCGCGGGCGACGCACTCGTAGAGAAGGACGTCCTCGGGTGCCTCCACCCGCGTGACGTTGAAGTTGCGCAGCCGCCACAGGTCCAGGCGCCGACCGACCATCGGGTGCACCCCACGGGTGAGGTCGTCCTCGACCACCGCACCGTCAGGTCCCGGGCGGAAGGCGTAGTAGCCGACGGGTCGGTCCCCTCCGGAACAGACCGCCACGCTGATCCGTCGTACGTCCTGGGCCACCGGCAGTGCGGCGACCAGGGTCCGGAGCTGGTCACTGGTGTCGTCACCCGCCTCGGGCGCCTCGGCCCAGTGCAGGTAGAGATCGACCACTGCCTCCTCCTGCTCGTCGCGCCCGGCGACGTGAGCCGTCACCGACGAGACGAGGTCGCCCTCCGGGTCGGCCAGCTCGGCCACGGTGCCGACCGCCGACACCAGCCGGGTGGGTCGGTCGTCCAGGGTGTAGCTCGCGACCAGGGCAGTACGCGTGGCGGACTCGATCGGCTGCACGTCGTGCAGGTCGAACTCGCGGTAGTGCCTGCGTGCGAGCACCTCGAGCATCGGCTCATGCAGCGGGACCCCGCCTTCGAGCCGCTCGGCCAGGAAACGCACGATCTGCTCGGGGATGGCGGCCAGTGCCTCGATCCGCTGGGCCCGGTCGGCCACGTCAACGTCGGCGGAGAGCGCCGAGAGCTCGTCGCGGACGCCGAGCAGGACGTCGGAACGCTCCGCGTCCACGGCCGGTTGGTCGAACCAGCGGAATCGAACGCTCCGGGCCAGGTCGCCGACCACCGGGTAGCGCAGCTGGGTCACCCGGCCCAGACGCTCCAGCAGCGCGCGTGCGCGCACCGCCAGCTCGCCCGACGGCTCCGTCTCCTCGCTCCAGCACCCCAGCAGGGCGGAGGCGAGCGCGACCTCGGGGGTCGAGCGCTGCTGCGCCAGGAAGATGCGGAAGACCGCCGCCTCCATGGCCGGGGTTCGCTCCAGGTCCTCGACGCCGTAGTGCTTGAGCACGCGCAGCAGCCGGTCCCGGAACTGCGTGGGCAGCCCACCGCGCTCGACGTCGAGGCTCTGCAGGAAGGTGTGGAAGTGCTCGCGCGAGCTGTGCACGCGCAGCTCGGTGTGCCGGTCCTCGTCCACCGGTCGATTGCGGCTCAGCTCCGCGAGGTCGGCGAAGAGCTCCAGCAGCGACAGCTCGTCGGCGATGACGGACTCGCCGTCGGCGTGCATCTGGTCGCGTACGGCGAGGTACTCCGAGAGCGCCGCGTCCTGGTCCTCCGGTGGTACGTCGTACCCGAGCACCACAGCCGTCAGGGCCGCCCTGGCCCTCGCTCCCCGGGCTTCGGGGTCGGTGCCCTCGTCGGCTGCGGGCAGGTCCAGAGCCGGACCGACGTCCGCGACCGCCTCCTCCGCGCCGTCGCCCAGCGGCTCCAGCTTGATCAGGGCGGAGCCGGTCTCGACCTGGCTTCCGGTGATCACCAGGAGCTCCTTGACGCGAGCCGGGAACGGCGCGTGCACGACCGTCTCCATCTTCATCGACTCCAGCACGATGACCGCGGCACCGGCCTCGACCTCGGCGCCCACCGTCACCGGGGTGGCCACCACGAGCGCCGGCGCGGGCGAGCGGAGCACGCCGCCCTCGTCACGGCTGACCCGGTGGGCGACGCCATCCACCTCGACGAGCGTGGTCGGTCCGTGGGTCGCGGTGACGAGGTGGTAGGTCCGTCCGCCGACCACCAGGCGTCGGCGTACCTTGTCGATCGACTCCATCCGGACGTCGACGGTCTGCTCGGTGGTGCCGGAGGCGACGCTCACCCGGAAGCGTCCGGGGCCGGTGTTGACCGTCGACACCTGGTAGGGGACGCCGCGGAGCTTGAGCTCGACCGGCTGGCCCACCTGGTGCGTCGCGGACGGACGGCCGCCGTGAGCGGTCTCGAGGAGCCGGACCGTCTCGATCTGCAGCCGGTCCAGATAAGCCTCGATGGCCGCAGCGACCACAGCGATGCCCGCGTGGGCCTGGGCGACGAGCCGGCCCTCCGTGCGGACCCGGTCGATCCAGCCGGTGTCGGCCCACGCTGCCTGACCCGAGCCGCCCGTGCCGTCCACGACCTCGGGCTGAGCCAGCAGGTCCAGCACGAAGCTCTTGTTGCAGGCCCCTCCCTCGATCACGACGGTGGTGGAGGACATCGCCCGACGCAGACGGGCGAGCGCCTCTTCACGGGTGCGGCCGTAGGCGATGATCTTGGCGATCATCGAGTCGAAGTCCGGGGGGATGGTGTCGCCCTCGGCGACCCCGGTGTCGACCCGGATCCCGGGGCCGGAGGGGAGGTCGAGGTGCACGATGCGTCCGGGCGACGGGGCGAAGTCGCGGTCCGGGTCCTCCGCGTTGAGCCGGGCCTCGACCGCGTGCCCCACCTCGGCAGGCTTCTCGCCCTCCAGGCGGCCGCCCTGTGCCACCTGGATCTGTGCCTTGACGAGGTCGATGTCGGTCGTCACCTCGGTGATCGAGTGCTCCACCTGGAGCCGGGTGTTGACCTCGAGGAACGCGAACGTCCTCTCGCCGGGGTGGTAGAGGAACTCCACGGTGCCCGCTCCGACGTAACCGACCGCGAGGGCGAGCCTCTCGGCCGACACCTTGAGCTCCTCGTTCTGCTCGGGGCTCAGCAGCGGCGAGGACGACTCCTCGATGACCTTCTGGTTGCGGCGCTGGATCGAGCAGTCGCGCACGCCGACCGCCCAGGCGGTGCCGTGACCGTCGGCGATCAGCTGCACCTCGACGTGGCGGGCACCTGTCACCAGGCGCTCGAGGAAGACGGTGCCGTTGCCGAAGGCGCGCAGGGCCTCGTCGCTGGTGCGCTGGTAGGCGTCCTCGAGGTCGGCCGGCGAAGCCACCATCCGGATGCCGCGGCCACCACCGCCAGCAGTCGCCTTGAGCATCAGGGGGTAGCCGACGTCGTCGGCGGCCGCCAGTGCCTCGGCCAGGGTGTTGACCGCCCCACGGCTCCAGGGCGCCACGGGGACTCCGACCTCCTCGGCGATCAGCTTCGAGCCGATCTTGTCGCCGAGCCGGCGCATCGCCTCGGCGCTCGGCCCGATGAAGGTCACGCCGTGCTTGTCGCACAGGTCGACGAACGACGGGTCCTCGGCGACGAAGCCCCAGCCGGGCCACGCGGCGTCGGCGCCGGTGTCCAACAGGGCCCTCTCCAGCACGCCGTGGTCGAGGTAGGGCCGCGCAGAGGCGGGCCCGAGGTCGTAGGCGAGATCCGCCTCACGCACGAACATGGCGTTGGCCTCGCCCGTGGTGTGCAGCGCCACGGTCTGGATCGGACCGTCTCCGGCAGCGTTGATCTCGCGGACGGCATGGATCAGCCGCATGGCGGCCTCACCGCGGTTGACGATCGCGATGCGGGTGAACGACATGGGGCCTCCAACTGAAATGCGAGGATAGTCTCGCGCTTTGACCGAACGGTGTCACGGCTCGGGGGTTACGAGCGAGTCACATAGGGCCGGCGGGGCACCCGACCGGCGCCTGGCGCACCACCGGCGCACCTCATGAGAGGCCGAGGATGGTCCCGTCGTCAGCGAGGTCGATGCGAGACGCGGACGGGTCGCGAGGCAGCCCGGGCATGGTCATCATGTCGCCGCACACCACGACCACGAAGCCGGCGCCCGCCGAGAGCCGGACCTCACGCACGTGCAGCTCGTGCCCTGAGGGAGCACCGACCGAGGTGGGGTCGGTCGAGAAGGAGTACTGCGTCTTCGCCACGCACACAGGCAGATCGCCGTACCCGTCCCGCTCCACGCGCAGCAGCCGCCGACGGGCCTTGGCGTCCCAGGTCACCAGGCCGGCGCCGTAGAGCCGCGTCGCGATGGCCTCGACCTTCTCGGTCAGGGACAGGTTGTCCTCGTAGGTGAAGGAGAAGGAGTACGGCGAGGGCTCGTCGAGCGCCTGGAGCACCCCCTTGGCGAGCTCCTGCGCACCCATCCCGCCGTCGGCGAAGTGGGTCGCCTCGAAGGCCTGGACGCCCTCGGCCGCCACCAGCTCGATCACCTTCGCCACCTCGGCCTCCGAGTCGGACGGGAACCGGTTCACCGCGACGACGCACGCGATGCCATAGACCTCGCGGATGTTGCCCAGGTGCCGGCGGAGGTTGACCATCCCGGCCTCGACGGCGCCGAGGTTCTCGGTGCCGAGGTCGGTGAGCGCCACGCCACCGTGGTACTTCAGGGCTCGCACGGTCGCCACGACCACCGCGACGTCGGGACGCAGACCCGACTTGCGGCACTTGATGTCGACGAACTTCTCCGCGCCGAGGTCGGCTCCGAAACCAGCCTCGGTGACCACGATGTCGGCGAGTCGGAGGCCGGCGCGGGTGGCCATCACCGAGCTGCAGCCGTGGGCGATGTTCGCGAACGGGCCGCCGTGCACGAACGCAGGCGCACCCTCCATGGTCTGCACCAGGTTGGGCGCCAGCGCGTCACGCAGCAGGGCCGCCATCGCCCCGTCGGCACCGATGTCGCGCGCTGTGACCGGCTTGGTCCCCCGGGTGTAGCCGATCACGATGTCGCCGATGCGCCGCTTCAGGTCGGCCCACGACTCGGTGAGGCAGAAGATCGCCATCAGCTCCGAGGCGACGACGATGTCGAAACCGTCCTCCCGAGGGAAGCCGTTCGCGTGGCCACCCATCGCGACGACGACCTCGCGCAGCGCGCGGTCGTTCATGTCGATCACGCGCTTCCAGCTGACGCTCCGGACGTCGATGTCGAGCTCGTTGCCGTGGTGCACGTGGTTGTCGATCAGCGCGGCCAGCAGGTTGTTGGCGGCAGCGATCGCGGCGAAGTCGCCGGTGAAGTGCAGGTTGATGTCGGTCATCGGCACGACCTGGCTGTAGCCGCCACCGGCGGCGCCACCCTTCATGCCGAACACCGGACCCATCGAGGGTTCGCGCAGGCACGCCACCGTCCGGTGCCCCAACCCGTGCAACGCGTCGGTCAGGCCGACGGTGGTGGTGGTCTTGCCCTCGCCCGGCGGTGTCGGGGACAGCGCGGTCATCAGCACCAGCCGGCCGAGAGGCCGGTCGGCGAGCGAGGTCAGGTAGGTCAGGTCGACCTTGGCCTTGTAGTGGCCGTAGGGCACGAGGTGCTCCTCGCCGATCCCGAGCGTCTCGGCGGCCACCTCCCTGATCGGTCGCAGCGTGGCCGCGTTGGCAATCTCGATGTCCGACAGCACCGTCGTCGAGCCTCCCTCATGAGTTCCCCTGTGCACCGTATCTCCGGGAGATCCGGCACCGCTCCATCCTCGGGCCAGGAGCCGGCGTCAGTGCGGGAACGGACCGGCTCTCAGCAACGCGCCCGGCAGTCGCTTGCCCAGGCGCTGCTCGAGCCACTCCACGGCCTCGGTCAGGGTCGCTGCCTCCAGGCCGGTGCTGACGCCCATCCGGTCGAAGAGATAGACGAGGTCCTCGGTCGCCACGTTCCCGGTCGCGTTGGGCGCGAACGGACAGCCGCCGGTGCCCCCGATGCTGGCGTCCAGGACGCGCACGCCGGCCGTGACCGCAGCGACCGCGTTGGCCACGCCGGTGTGCCTGGTGTCGTGCAGGTGCAGGCGCAGGGGAGTCCCGGGTCCCGCCAGCTCGGCCGCGAGGGCGAGCCTGCTCGTGATCTCCGTCGGCACCGCCACCCCGATGGTGTCCGCGAGTGCGAGCTCGTCCGCACCGGCTGCGACGGCGTGAGCCAGCACCTCGCGAAGCCGCTCCTGCGTCACCTCACCCTCGAAGGGACAGCCGAAGGCGGCTCCGACGGTCACCGTCGTCCCCACCCCGGCCTCCCGGCCGGTCGCCACCAGCCGGGCTGCCAGGTCACCGGCCTCACGGGTGGTCATCGCCTGGTTGCGCTGGCAGAAGGTGTCGGTGGCCACCACGACCACGTTGATCTCGTCGACGCCCGCGGAGAGGGCCCGATCGAGTCCGCGCTGGTTCATCACCAGGCCGGCGTACCGCACGTCGGGTCCTCGCGGGACGCCCGCCATCACGTCCTCGGCGTCGGCCATCTGCGGCACCCTGCCGGGGTGCACGAAGCTGGTGACCTCGATCCGGCGTGCGCCGGCACGGATGGCCCGTTCCACGAGCTCGATCTTGTCCTCGGTCGAGATCAGCACGTCCTCGTTCTGGAGCCCGTCCCGGGGGGACACCTCACAGATCTCGACGCTCTGCATCAGTGCTCACCGCCGAGCAGTTCCAGGGCCGTCGCCTCGTCGACGACCTCGGCGTACTTCGCCTGGAGGTCGTAGAGGTTGGCCTCGTGCGGCCCGCTGTCCCGGTCACCGACGGCATCGCGTACGACGAACGGGACGAACCCGTGCTGGATGGCATCGACGGCGGTCGCGCGCACACAGCCACTGGTGCTGACCCCGACCACGAACACCGTGTCCCTCCCCGCGGCCTGCAACGTCGAGGCCAGCGTGGTGCCGAAGAAGCCGCTGGCGTACTGCTTGACGATCACCAGCTCATCCGGTCCGGGAGCGACCTCCGGCATCAGCTCGGCCATCGGACCACCGCCGATCAGCAGCCGCAGGGCGCTGACCTTGCGGAGGAACACACCGCCGTCGGACCCGTCCGGACCGAACTCGACACGTGTGTGGATCACCGGGACCCCGAGCGCTCGGGCCCCGGCCAGCACCCGGCTTGCCGAGTCCAGACAGTCCCGCGACGGCAGGCAGAAGGGACTTGCCCTATCGAAGTAGGCACGCATCATGTCGATCGCGAGCACGACCGGGCCACGGCCCGGCGTCAGCCGGCCGGCGAACCCCTCTCCGAAGTCGGCGCTCATGTCCTCACAGCACAGCCACGGGCGGCTTCGGCGCCGGCAGGCCGGTCTCCTCCTCGCACCGCTCCAGGATCGTCGCGAGCGGCGGACCCATGTCGAAGGTGGGCAGCGGGTCCGGACGCCCGGCAGCCAGCTCCGTGCGCAGCTCCTGGGTGGCGTCGAGGTCGACCTGGCCGTCCTCGTCGCACACCACGCCGTAGCGTCCTGCGCCCTTCGCCGTGACCAGCCCACGACGGACCTCCAGACCGACCAGCTCCGGGTCACGGGCCAGCGGGTCACCCCAGCCGCCCCCACCCCAGGTCACGAAGTGGAGCACGTCGTCGGGGAAGACCTGCACGTCGGTCACCTTGCTCGCGATGATGTCGGTCGTGCCGTCGGCCCGCTCGATCCACTTGCGGCCGCGGGCACCGGGCTCGCCGCCGTTGACCCCCCAGGGGTAGGTCAGCCACCGGTCGTCGTGGATCGCGATGGTGCCCGACTCGAGGAAGCGGTAGGAGACGTCGACGCCGTTGCCGCCACGGTGCAGCCCGGCACCGCCGGTGTCGCTGATCGTCTCCCAGCGATCGATCCGCAGCGGGTAGTAGGACTCGAGGTACTCACACGGGATGTTCACGAACGAGGGCCACAGCGAGTGCCCGTCGGGGCCGTCGCCGATCGGGCGGCCGGGGATGCCACCGAACCCGATGGAGTAGAGCTGGAACCACTCCCCCTTGCGGTCACCCGAGCTGTAGTTGCCGGAGAACATGAAGTGCGGGGAGGAGGAGAACCCGGCCGCGTTCAGCAGGTCGGGGTTCGTCTGCCCGAGCAGGCCCCCGAACAGGTCGAAGACCCGGCCGATGCCGTGGTTGCGCGCATTGAGCGCCGCCGGGTACTTCGGTTTCCAGAACGACTCCTCGGGGATCTTGACGTCCACCAGCGGGTAGAAGCCGTCGTTCCACAGGATCTGCGGATCCGCCACCGTGATCATGTAGATCCCGAAGAACATCCGCATCAGGTTCTCGTTGATGTAGTAGTTGATCGGTCCCTGTGCCTGCGGACTGCTGCCGGTGAGGTCGATGAGCACCTTGTCCCCGGTCCGGGTCAGGCTCATCTTCAGCTCGTAGGGGCCGTAGCCGACGCCGTCGTCGCAGATGTAGTCGGTGAACGAGAGGGTCTCGCCCTCCTTGAAGACCATCTGGAGCAGCGTCTTCATCGCGCGGTAGTTGCGGTCCAGCAGCGCGTCCAGGGCCGAGGTGTAGGTGTCCGCCCCGAACCGCCCACACATCTCCTGGACCCTGCGCGAGGCCGTGCGGCAGGCGGCGACGAGCCCGTTGAGGTCCGCGCGGTTCCAGTCCGGCTTGCGCACCTGGTTCAGGATGATCCGCAGGGAGTCGTCAGCGAGTACGCCGCCCTTGTAGAGCTTGAACGGCGGGATCACCACCCCCTCCTCGAAGATGGTGCGGGCGTCGGTGGGCATCGAGGCCGGGGTCTTCCCGCCGACGTCGGACATGTGACCGAACATCGCGGACCACCCGACGATGCGCCCCTCGTAGTAGACCGGCATCACCACCAGCCAGTCGTTGGCGTGGCTGATCGCGGCGCCGCACGAGTAGGGGTCCGAGGTGAGCAGGACGTCCCCCTCCTCGATGTCCCCCTCGAAGTTCTCCAGGAAGTCGGGGATGGACAGCCCGAACTGTCCGACGACCATCTTCCCCTCGGGGTCCCCGATCAACGGGAACTCGTCGTGCTGCTCCCGGATGCCCGGGGACAGGGCGGTGCGGAAGAGCACCTCGTCCATCTCGTAACGTGCGTTGCGCAGCCCGTTCTCGACCAGGTCGAGGGTGATGAGGTCCACCTCCACCGACGCAAGCGGTTCGGTGGCGGTCTCGATCAAGCGTGCCATGACTTCAGCCCTCCTGGTTCTGTTCGGCGGGAACGGGTCGGATCAGCAGGCTGCCGCTGCGATGCACGGTCGCGTTGTGCTGGGGCAGCACCAGCGTCGTGGAGTCCATCTCGGTGATCACAGCGGGTCCAACGATCACGTTGCCCGCCTGCAGCAGGGCCCGGTCGTAGATGCCGGCCGGCACCGGAGCGCCGTCCACCCAGATGTCGCGGGTGCTCAGCAGCGCGTGGCTCGCGTCCGCCGACCCCTCGACGGTGTCGACGCTGATCACGTCCGGGCGCGGACCACTGACGGTGGCGCGCACGGTCACCAGCTCCTGCTCGTTGTCGAGCAGGAACGAGAACAGCCGCTCGTGCTCGGCGTCGAAGGCGGAGCGCATGCTGTCGAGCCCGGATCCCGAGCCGTCGAAGGACTCGAGGTCGATCTCGATCGGGATCTCGAAGCCCTGGCCGTGGTAGCGCACGTCGGCGGCGTAGGTCACCCGCTGGTCCGCGCTCGCGACGCCTTCGGCGTCCAGCGACACCCGGGCGGCTGCGGTGAGGTCGTCGAGGACCTCGCGGAGGCTGTCGTCGGTCAGCTCGCTGAACTGGCGCACCAAGGTGCGGACCGCCTCGTCACGCAGGCCAGTGGAGGCGTCGCCGAGCGCACACAGCACGCCCGGGGAGGGCGGGATGACCACCGGCCACGCCCCGGTGAGCCGGCCGATGGCGTTCGCGTGCAGCGGACCCGCTCCGCCATAGGCGATCAGGGCGAAGTCACGCGGGTCGAAACCCTGCTGCACCGAGACGAGGCGCAGGCCGCCGAGCATGTTCTCGTTGACGATGTCGATGATGCCCTCGGCTGCGGCCTCGACCGAGTCGAGTCCGGTGGCGTCGGCGATCGACTTGACGGCCGCGTACGCAGCATCCCGGTCGAGGGTGATCTCGCCGCCCGCGAGCTCTGAGGGCAGGTAGCCCAGCACGACGTTGGCATCGGTCACCGTCGGTTCGGTGCCACCGCCGCCGTAGGCAGCCGGCCCCGGTGCGGCACCCGCGGACTGGGGCCCGACTCTCAGCGCCTGCGTCAGCGCCGGCACGTGCGCGATCGACCCGCCACCGGCACCCACGGTGCGCACGTCGACCGAGGTGGCGCGCACCTTCAGGTCGGCCACCGTGGTCTCACGGCCGATGCGTGGTGTCAGGCCCTGCACCAGTGCGACGTCGGTGGAGGTGCCGCCCATGTCGAAGGTCAGGAAGTCCTCGTTGCCGGTCTCCTCCGCGACCCACACGGCTCCCGTGACACCGCCCGCGGGACCCGACATCAGCATCGAGACGGGGTTGTCCTCCGCGGACCGCGCCGAGACGAGGCCCCCGTCGCTGCGCAGCATGTAGAGCTTGCCGGTGACCCCGGACTCCTTGAGCTGGGACTCGAGGTGGGCGACATAGCTGGCGACCTGAGGCTGCACGTAGGCATTGGCCACGGTCGTGATCGCGCGTTCGTACTCCCGCAGCTCGGGCAGCACGGTGGAGGAGAGCGAGACCCTGATGCCCGGAAGCTCCTCGGCGGCGATCTCGCCGATCCGCTGCTCGTGCGCGGAGTTGGCATAGGAGTTGATCAGGCACACCGCGAGCGCCTCGATGCCCTGCTCGCGCAGCCTGCCCAGCTTCGCCCGGACGTCGTCCTCGTCCAGCGCGGTGACCACCTCCCCGTCGCTCCCCATGCGCTCGATGACCTGGACCGTGTCCTCGAGGGCCGCGAGCGGCTCCGGCTTGGGCCAGATGATCCAGCCCGCCAGGCCGCCGGGCACGAAGGACCGGGCGATCTGCAGCACCTGCCGGAACCCGTCGGTGGTGACCAGGCCGACCCGGGCGCCCTTGCCCTCCAGGATCGCGTTGGTGGCCACCGTCGTCCCGTGCAGCAGCGAACGCACCTGGTCGAGTCGGACCCCGGCCTCCTCGCACACGCGGGTGACGCCGCGGAGTACGCCGATCGACTGGTCCTCGGGGGTCGAGGGGGTCTTCTCCCGATAGCTGTGCCCGTTCTCCTCGTCGATCAGCAAGATGTCGGTGAATGTCCCGCCGACGTCGACGCCCAGCCTGTAGCTCATCGGTTCCTCCTAGATGACGCCGGCGGACTTCAGCGACGCCATCTCGTCGTCACTGATCCCCAGCAGGTCGCGGTAGATGTCCTGGTTGTGCTCTCCGAGCTCTGGTCCTACGTGCCGGACGATGCCGGGGGTCTCCGAGAGCCGAGGCGCGACGTTGTGCATCGCGAACTCCCCGAGGTTCGGGTGGACCAGGCGCACGATCGCCTCGCGAGCGGCGAAGTGCGGATCGGAGAACATGTCCCTGGCCCGGAAGATCCGGCCGGCCGGCACCCCACCGGCGTGCAGCTGTTCGAGGAGCTTCTCGGCCTCGACGCTGGAGGTCCACTCTGCGACCAGGCCGTCGAGCTCCTCCATGTGCTGACCCCTGGCGCCGTGCGTCGAGTAGCGCTCGTCGGCGGCCAGCTCCGGTCGTCCCATCGCCTCGACCAGCCGGCGGAACACGGTGTCCTGGTTCGCCGCGACCAGCACCATCTCGCCGTCCCTGGTCGGGTAGACGTTGCTGGGCGAGACGTTGGGCAGGGTCGCGCCGGTCCGCTCGCGCTGGTATCCAGCGACCTGCCACTCCGGGAGCATCGACTCCATCATGGCGAGCACGGCCTCGTAGATGGCCGAGTCCACCACCTGGCCCCGCCCGCTCCGATCGCGCTGGTGCAGCGCGACCAGGGTCCCGAGACAGGCGAAGGTGGCGGCCAGCGAGTCACCCAACGAGATGCCGGTCCTCGCCGGCGGCCGGTCCGGGTCACCGGTGACGTAGCGGATCCCGCCCATGGCCTCGCCGATGGAGCCGTAGCCCGCGCGTTGGGAGTAGGGACCGGTCTGCCCGAACCCGGTCACGCGCGTGATCACCAGGCGTGGGTTCAGCTTCCACAGCTCCTCGGGACCCAGTCCCCAGCGCTCGAGGGTGCCCGGCCGGAAGTTCTCCACGAGCACGTCAGCGGTGGCGATCAGGCGACGGATGAGGTCCTGGCCCTGCTCGGTGCGCAGGTTCGCCGTGATCGACAGCTTGTTGCGTGCCACCACCGGCCACCACAGGGACTGCCCATAGGGCTTCTCCCGCCCCCACTGCCGCATCGGGTCTCCGACCTCGGGTTGCTCGACCTTGATCACCTCGGCGCCGAAGTCACCGAGCAGCTGCCCACAGAACGGCCCCGCCAGGAGCTGGCCGAGCTCGACGACCCGGAGATCGTCGAGGGGAAGAATCTGGTCAGACGACACGAACTGCCTTTCTGCATACATTTTGCGGCACTTGGGTGACCCACATCACTCGCTCGTCAGCCCATTCAGCCTCACCCGACTGCGGAAGTCAATGACTCGTGGCCGATATTGCATACAATCTCCAGCGCGCCGATTCGCTACCCTCGGGACACCCATGACTGAGCACACCGACACCGCAGCGCTGGGCCCCGAGGGCGTCTATGCATCGATCCGCGAGCAGATCCTCTCCGGCGCGCTGCCCAGCGGCGGCTGGCTGCGCGAGGGAGACCTCGCCTCGACACTGGGCGTGAGCCGGACCCCCGTGCGCGAAGCCTTCCGACGTCTCGCGGCCGAAGGGCTTGTGCAGCACGAACGAAACCGCGGGGTGCAGGTGCGCGCGTGGAGCATGGAGGACCTCGAGGAGATCTACGCCCTGCGCACCGAGCTGGAGCCCTGGGGATGCGGACTCGCCGCCGCGGCCGGGACGGTGGACCTGGCGGAGCTGGCGGCCCTGGCCTCGGCGATGGACGCGGCAGCGGAGGGCGGAGCCCCCGACATCGACCGGATCACCGAGCTGAACAACCGGTTCCACCGGATCATCCTCGACGCGTCCGGCAACACCCGGCTGGCCGCCATCCTCACCTCACTGGTGCAGGTCCCACTGGTGTGGCGGACCTTCGCCCACTACCCCCCGGAGGTGCTGCGTCGGAGCCTGGCCCACCACCACGAGATCGTGGTCGCGCTCGCAGCCCGCGACTCCGTGTGGGCCGAGTCGGTGATGCGGTCCCATGTCCGCAACGCCTGGCAGTCGATCCGCCAGCGGATGACCGAGGAGACGAGCCGGACGACCCCTCACCAGGGGTAGAGCCCCCGGACCTGCGCGTTCAACCGGGTGAGTCCCAACAGGCCCTCGGTGAACGGGATCGCGGTTCCGGTGGCGCCCGCGATCTCGCGGACCGCGGACAACATCGCGTCGAGCTCGAGTGGCCTGCCCGCCTCGGCGTCCTGCAGCATCGAGGTCCGCAGCGCGCCCAGCTGCCGCGTGATCACGATCCGGTCCGCGGTGCTCTGCTCGATCGGACACCCGATCTCGGTGCCGATGGCCGCCGCTTCACGCATCACGGCCTCGCAGAACTCCCTGACGAGATCGTCGTCGAGGATGACGTCGGCGGTCGCACCGGTCAGCGCGGAGACCGGGTTCATCGTCATGTTGCCCCACAGCTTGAACCAGATGTCTCGCTGCACGGAGTCGGTGAGCTCCACCTCGAAGCCTGCGGTCCGCAACGCCTCACCGACCGCCGTCGCCCGCGGTGAGATGGGACCGCTCGGCTCGCCGAGGATCAGACGGTGACCCGCGTGGTTGATCACCCGGCCAGGCGCAGGACTGCTGGCGCTGAAGTGGACCACCGACCCGAGCACCTGCTCGACCGGGATCGTCGAGGCAAGGATGCCGCCGGGATCGACGGTGCTCAGCTGCAGGCCCTCGTAGGTCCCGCCGAACCTGTGGAAGAACCACCACGGGACACCGTTGACGGCCGTGACGACCACCGTCTCGGGGCGGAGCAGTGGTGCCAGCCGAGGAGCGATCTGCGGCAACGACGGGCCCTTGACCGCCAGGACCACCACGTCGTGCGGTCCCAGGTCCTCGGTGTCGTCGGAGGCGCGCACCGGTCCCGTCACGCTGCCGTCCGGCGTGTCCAGGCGCCAGCCGTGCTGCTGCAGCGCGCTGAGGGTCTGGTTCCTGGCGAACGCACTCGTGGCAAAGCCGGCGGCGGCGAGCCGGGCGCCGATGTGTCCACCCACGGCGCCCGCACCGACCACGCAGAAGCTCATCGGTTGACGAGGAGTGGCTGACGCTTCGCTCATGCGCTCATTGCATCACCCGGAAGTTCTGTACACACCACGAGGAGTCCCCTATCGTCGATCTGACTGTTCGATCAGTCAGTAAGGCAGCGTGTCGGCATGCGACGCTCCCCGGCGATCCTCGTGGCCATGGTGATGTTCCTCGGCGCCCTCCTGTTCGCGGGCTGCTCGGACCCCGACGACCCGAAGCCCGTGGCCCGGAGCGCCGCCACCGCCGCACCGGTGAAGCCGGTCTCGCTGTCAGTGCTGGTCTTCAACGTGGAGTACGGCGGCACCCGGGCGACCAACCGGGTGATGGCCGGCCTCGACGCCGATGTGGTCGGGGTCCTGGAGTCCTACGACAAGCTCCCTGAGATCGCTGAGGCCGCCGGCTACCCCTACTACAACGTCGGCCTGCAGATCCTCTCGAAGTATCCGATCCTCGAACCAGCGGGAGCGGACGGTCTCTACTCCTTCATCGAGGTCCGGCCCGGTGAGGCCGTGGCGATGATCAACACCCACCTCGACTATGTGCAGGACGGCCCCAACCGACTGGCCCGCGGGGTGCCGGTGGCCGATGTACTGGCCACGGAGGAAGCGGTCCGTCTCTCCTCCATCCGCAAGCTGCTCCCCTCGGTGACGCGCTTGCTCGACGAAGGCTGGCCGGTGCTGTTCACCGGCGACCTCAACCAACCCTCACACCTTGACTGGACCTCAGCGAACGCAGCCCAGAACGGTGGACTCGGACCGGTCGCCTGGCCGGTCAGCGAGGCACTGGCACAGGCCGGCCTGCTGGACGTCTACCGGGAGGCGAACCCCGACCTGACCACGCACCCGGGCTACACCTGGGGCCAGGTGGCCGGCAGCGTGGGCTCGCCCCGGCGGATCGACTACGCCTACACCGGTGGCCCGAGCAGGGTCGTGAGCAGCGAGGTCGTCGGCGAGGAGGGTGGGGAGGGCGTCGACCGGGGTTATCCGAAGTGGACCTCCGACCACCGGGCGGTGCTCTCGCAGCTCACGCTCACTCCTGCTCCCATTCCGTCCACGGTCGCCCTGTCCAGCCGCCTGGTCACCGTCGGCGACGACGTGACCGTGACCTACCGGATGCCGGCCGGCGTCAACAGCGGCAAGGTCACGCTGATCGGCCCCACCTCCGCGTCCTACGACGCGACCGGCCCCTCGGACACCCTGCAGGTGGAGACGAACGGGCTCGCCGGTGGGCCCTATCGGGTCGACCTCCTCGACGGGGACGACCAGGTGCTCGCGAGCAACGACCTCTACGTGCGACCCACGGCCGCCCGAGTCGACCTCACCACGGATGCGCCCACCTACGCGGTGGGTGACCCGATCTCCGTGCGCTGGGTCGACGGCCCGGCCAACCGGTGGGACTGGATCGGTGTCTACCGGGCAGGTTCCGAGGATCCGGAGAACGACGACTTCCTGGTCTGGGGTTACACCGGTGGCCACGACGCCGGCGCGCTGCCGCCGACCACCGAGGGCGAGCTCGTTCTCGGACGCGACCACCAGGGCAAGCCGTGGCCGCTGCCGCCGGGGCGCTACACCACCCACTACCTGCTGACAGACCAGTACACCAGCGTGGGCTCGACCAACTTCACCGTGCGGTGACCGTCGTGGAACCGTGCGCCCCATCGCTTTTCAGATCCGTGAATCCGTGCCGCGAGACCCGGGCTCGAGCGACTCGACCGGGCCGAGGTGCGCTGGTCACCCGCTGTTGCGGGGACCCTCGCCGAGGGTGTCGATGAACTCACCGGGCTGGTGCACCTCGGAGGAGATGCGTGCGTCCTGGTTGCGGAGTGCGGACCTGCGTTGCGATGCTGCCACGTCCACGCCTGCCCGTTCGGCCCCCGCGAGCGCGTGCTGGTAGGCCCGTTCGGCGAACCGGCTGGCTGCGACATAGGCATGGCCGGCGAACGCCCTCTCGGTGTCGCCGATCAACCGGTCGGCACGACGCAGGTGCGCGCGTGCTCGCTGTGGGTGCGCGGCGGTGAGAGCCTCCGCAGCCAGTCGGTTGGCGGCCTCGACCAGCGCAGCGGCCTGGAACCGGTCCATGTTGTCGCGGTCGAACTGGCTGAAGTCCCAGTTGAGGTCGATGTAGCTCATCATCGAGTTGCTCTCGTCGCCGGCCCAGGCGAAGAAGAACTCGCCCGATGGGCCGAAGTCCACTCCGGTGGCGCTGTCATACCCGTCGTGCGGGTGGCTCAGCCCGACGTGGTGGCCGACCTCGTGGATCATCGTCGTGGACAGGCCGTAGCCGAGATCGACGATCTCGGGAGAGACGAAGGTGAACACGAAGCTCTGCGTCCCGTCGGCCCAGTTGTCGTCGGCGAAGCCCAGTGCCGGCACCGGCTCGTCGTCCACCGCGTAGTTGAAGATCGGCAGCTCGTAGTCGACCGAGTCACCGTCGTCCTTCGTCCGTGCCAGCTGCCGTAGGTTCTGCAGGAAGAAGTTCGCGAACGGGTCCAGCCCGGTCTCCGGATAGCACGACTGGGCGGCGAGGAACGCCTCGTAGCAACGCTTCACCTCACCGGCGTACGCGAAGTCCTGGTTGTCATAGCTGAGCTCCTTGTCGTGCAGCAGCTCCTGGAGCTCGCCGACGACCAGACGTGGCTTGATGTAACGGCGCGACGCGTCGACACCTCGCCACCCTTCGTAGGTGTTGCTGTCCACGTTCAGCTCTTCGGGTGGGTTGGCGGTGGGCAGCTCGACCGGGTAGATCGGTGACGTCGTCATCAGCAGGTCGAGCGCGACGTACCTCGTCAGCAGAGCCAGGTCGCTGGACAGCCGGGATGCCGGACGGAACCTGCCGTACTCCCACGCCACCGGGATCCGGTAGTCCGGTTCCCCGTCACCGTCCAGGTCGGCGTCATCGACGTTCCAGTTCCCGCCCCACTCCTCCGGCCCGGCCGACAGGTCGTGGAACCAGACCCGTCGAGTGGAACCGAGCCCGTCCTCCTCGTCATCAGCGGTAGTGCCGCCCCATGCCACCATCTTGCGACTCTCCCGGAGCTCACCGAAGTTGTAGCCGGTGTCAGGGTCGGGCTCGTTCGTCTTGGTGTAGACGTGGAACTTGAAGTCGCTTCGCCCGAACCAGTTGATCAGGAAGACGGTGTTGCGCCGGGTGTCGACACCGGGCGGGGCATGCTGCGCCAACCACTTCTCGACCCGGGAAGCCTCGATGACGTGGTTGTCGCGTACGACGCGCGCGTTGCGATTCTGCGCGTTGTAGTCCCGCTGACGCTCCGTCAAGGGGGCCGGGACAGCCATCTGGCCGAGTGCCCCGAAGAAGCGGTCCTCGTAGCGTCGGTCGGCGTCGGTGATCCGGTACTCGTAGCGGTAGGTGATCCCGAGCTTCTCCTCGATCCCGTAGAAGGCTCTGGACCGGACGATCGGCTCGTACTGCTTCGCCAGGCCACGGCGGAAGCGCGCAACGTCGATGTCGCCCGGCTGGTGGCCGATGAGGACCACGTTCACGGGCAGCTTCTCGACGAGGGTGGGTGGCCCGCCGGGGTCGAGGTGAGCGAACCCCGAGGGCGCTCCGCTGGCAGCTGGCGAGGAGAGCATCGTGGCCGCGAGTGCCCCGGTCACCAAGAGGATCGCCGCACTCCTCGCGCTCCGGACATGTGCCAGCATGGTCATCACTGCCTTCCGAGGTTCGCCCTCAGCCAGACTGCCGCACCGGTCTAGCGCGGGCGATACGCAGGGATGCGTAGGTGCCTAGCCTTGACAGGTCGACGAGGAGCGCCCGCGTCGCCGTGGCCGACTGCCGATCCCGGGAGGTGGGCATGCCGCGAGAGAACGACATCGACTACTGGCTGGACGTCACCACCACCCTGCTGCAGCGTCCGCTCACCGAGTTTCCCGCGGCGGAGCTCGCCCCTGCCCTGCATCATTCGTTCCGGCCGAACTCGCTCACCTGGGCCTGGCGTGAGAACGAGCACGACTGCGGATCAGCGAGCCTGACGACGGACGGGCTGCAGGTCGCTCCCGCCGCGGTCAACGACTCCGGGCAGCGGCTGCACCTGTGCTACCACCGGCGCGGGATCTCCTTCGGCCTGTTCGTGCTGACGCGCGCCGGGGCCGACTTCGACCACCAGGAGCGGGACCTCGCTCGGAGGCTCCAGCACCTCATCGGTGGCCTCTACGTCCAGTCCAGGGCCCAGTCGCGACACCCAGCCCCGGTCCTCCCCGGGTCCTCGGTCCAGGTCGCGTTGACCGGGACCGAAGCCACCGTGCTGGCCTTGTTGGCGGAGGGCTACACCGCTCTCGGCATCGCGAGACGGCTCTCGAACTCCCCGCGCACCGTGCACAAGCATCTCGAGCACATCTACCGCAAGCTCGGAGTCTCCGACCGACTGATGGCGGTGCAGGTGGCCGCCGACCTGGCTCGCGCCCGACACCCGGCCCCGGCGATCAGGTCAGGCGCAGGAACTCCAGGTGCCCCTCGTACTGGTTGAGGCAGTCGTGGATCACCTGTGTGGCGGAGAAACCCATCACGTCGTACCCCTGTCCCCCACCGACGGTGTGCACCTCCAGGCGGGCGTACTGGTCACGGTCGCCGATCATCCGCCCGCCGTAGGTCGGCACCGGCGACTCGTGGACCTGCACCCGGTAGACGAACGGGTCCTCGACGCCGGGCGTGCGCAGCTCCACCCAGGTCAACCCCCCGTCCTCGTCGTCGTCCTCGTCGTCAAGGACGCCACCGACGCCCTGGGTGACCTCGGCGGGCACTCCCCTGTTCTCCAGCTCCTGGGCGACCTCGGTGAGCGCGGGCTGCACCACCGAGTGCAGGTACGCCGTCGCGGCCTCGACGTCGACGAAGTTGACGGCACGGGCCAGCCGAGCCTTCCACGAAGACTCCTCACGCCCGTCGGCGCCAGCGTCGTGGTCGCGACCCGACAGCATCATCGGCAGCGGTCGGGCCACCGCTCCGGCGCGACGGCCCTCGACCCGCAGTGCCTTGAGCAGGCCGAGCATGACCAGCACGATCACGAACGCGAACGGCAGTCCGAAGATCACCGTGGCGTACTGCAGGGCGTAGATGCCGCCCACCGCCAGCACGGCGATCGTCAGCAGACCGGTCGCGGAGGCCCAGACGATGCGGAGCCAGGGCGCGGCGTCGTCCTGGACCGAGCGCAGCTCCGAGGAGAGGTTGCCCATCACCAGGGCACCCGAGTCGGCGGAGGTCACGTAGAAGAGCAGCCCGACGAAGACCGAGACAGCGATCACCACACCGGAGAGGGGATAGTCCTCCAGCAAGGAGTAGAAGCCCGCCTCGGGGGACGCCAGTGCGGCATCCGCGAACGCGTCGTCCCCTCCCCGGATCCGGTCGAGGGCGGCGTTGCCGAAGATCGAGATCCACATGACGATGTAGGTGAACGGGATGATCATCGTCCCGGCGACGAACTGACGGATGGTCCGGCCGCGGGAGATCCGGGCGAGGAACAGCCCCACGAACGACGCCCACGCGATCCACCAGGCCCAGAAGAACAGCGTCCACAGCGACATCCACTCGGTCGCGCCGTCGAAGGCGAAGGTCTCCATCGTCTTGCGGGGGAAGGTCTGCACGTAGTCGCCGACGTTCATCACGACGGCGTTGAGGATGAAGCTGGTCCGTCCGGTCAGCAACACATAGGCAGCGAGACCAAGGGCCAGGATCACGTTGAGCTGGGACAGGAAGCGGATGCCTCGGTCCACACCCGTGGTGGCCGAGACCGCGGCCATCGCCACGGCCACGACCACGAGCCCGATCTGGGCGCCGATGCCGATGGGCACGCCGAAGAGGATGTTGAGACCCTGGTTGAGGAAGACGACCCCGATGCCCAGGCTGGTCGCGACCCCGAAGATGGTGCCGAGCACGGCTGCCGTGTCGACGGCGTGACCGAGTCCGCCGTCGACGCGGCGCCCGAAGATCGGGTAGAGCGCCGAGCGCACCGCGAGCGGCAGGTTCAACCGGTAGGTGAAGTAGCCCAGCGCCATCCCCATCAACGCGTAGAGGCCCCAGCCCGAGATCCCGTAGTGGAACAGCGTCCACACGGTCGCCTCACGGGCCGCCGCGATGGTCTCGGGGTCACCGGTCGGTGGCGTCATGTACTGGCTGACGGGCTCGGCGACGGCGTAGAACATCACGTCGGTGCCGATGCCCGCGGCGAAGAGCATCGAGGCCCAGGCGAAGGTGGAGAACTGTGGCTTGGAGTGGTCGGGGCCGAGCTTGATCGAGCCGTAGCGGGAGACGGCCAGATAGAGCACGAAGACCAGGACCGCCGTGGTCAGGAGGATGTAGAACCACCCGAACCAGTCCACCACCCGGGCCACCGCGTCGCCGATCACCGACTCGGCCTGGTCGGGGGCGAAGATCGCCCAGACCGCCATCACCAGGACTCCGATCACCGCCGAGTAGAACACCGGCTTGCGGATCGGTGGGCCGTCAGTGAGGAAGGCCCACCGGCTCCCCTTGGAGTCGGACTCGACGGTCTCGGTCGTGGTCATGGCGGTCTCCTCGGCTACTTCACCCGAGCGAACTCTCCGGATGTGACCCGGGAACGATGTCCCTGGATCTCGTCCCTGAGGGTCTTGGCCAGGATGTAGAGGCCGATCACGTTGGCGATCGACATCATGAAGATCATCGCGTCGGAGAACCCGATCACGGGACCCAGCGACAACGAGGCGCCGATGACGGTGAAGATGCAGAAGATCACCTTGAAGACCAGCTCGGCGGTGTTGCTGTCACCGAAGAGGTAGCCGGTGGCCTTCATGCCGTAGTAGGACCACGAGATCATCGTCGAGAACGCGAACAGGATCACCGCAACGGCGAGCACGTTGGGGAACCACGGGATCACGGACTCGAAGGCCCGTGAGGTCAGTCCCACCCCGCCGAGCTCGCTGGCGTCGGGGTCGTTCCAGGCACCGGTGATCACGATGGTGAGCGCCGTCATCGTGCAGATGATGATGGTGTCGATCAGGGGCTCGAGGAGAGCCACGAATCCCTCGGTGGCCGGTTCCTCGGTCTTCACCGCGGAGTGGGCGATCGAGGCGGACCCGATGCCCGCCTCGTTCGAGAACGCCGCTCGCTGGAAGCCGACGATGAGCACCCCGACGAAGCCGCCCGCGATGCCCTCGGCACTGAAGGCGCCGCTGATGATGTCGCCGAAGGCACCAGGAACCTTGGAGATGCTGCCCAAAATCACGATGAGGCAGGCAGTGAGGTAGATGCCGGCCATCAGCGGGACGATCTTCTCGGTCACCCTGGCGATGCTCTTGATGCCGCCGATGATCACGGCGCCGACAGCCGCCGCGAACACCAGGCCCACCAACCAGTTGTAGTCGGCGAAGAAGCTGTCGTCACCACCGGTCACGGCGACGATCTGCGCGGTGGCCTGGTTGGCCTGGAACATGTTGCCCCCGCCCAGCGCACCACCGATGCAGCACACCGCGAAGAAGGCCGCGAGGAACTTGCCCAGGGCTGCGTTCCCGGTGACCTGCCGGACGCCGTCCCGCAGGTAGTACATCGGGCCGCCCGAGACGGATCCGTCAGCGTGCTTGCGGCGGTACATCACGCCCAGGGTGCACTCGGCCATCTTGGCGGCCATGCCGAAGAAGCCCGCGACGACCATCCAGAAGGTCGCCCCCGGCCCGCCGAGCGAGATGGCGACGGCCACACCCGCGATGTTGCCCAGACCCACCGTTCCCGACACGGCAGTGGCCAGTGCCTGGAAGTGTGAGACCTCACCGGCATCCTCCGGCTTGGAGTAGCGACCACGCACCAGGTTGATCGAGTGCTTGAGGCTGAACTGCGGGAAGCCCAGCCAGAACGTGAAGAAGATGGCGGCGATGATCAGCCAGAGCACGATGAGGGGGACCTGGGCTCCGTTGACCTCGATCGCGTAGAACACCTTGCCGACGATCCAGTCCGAGACCGGACCGAAGTACTTCTGGACGGTCTCGTCGATTCCCATGACGACGTTCGCCACGCCGTTCACGGGACCACCGTCACCGGGACGGGTGCTTCCTGCACCAGGTGGCCGGGCGTGCTGCCGAAGATCGCTGTCCGAACCCGACTGTCACCCGTGCGACCCAGGAAGATGTGGTCGCTGTGTCTTTCGCCAGTGATCCTGATGATGGTGTCCACCGGGTCGCCATGGGTCACCACGACCTCGAACGGCACACCCGCCTCCTTGACCAGCTCGACCAGCGGGTTGATCACCTGCTCGGTGGCCGCAGCGATCTCCGCCGCCTTCTGTGCGTGCCGATGCTCGTTCTCGGTGGGTGTGTTGAACGAGAACGGCGACCACGGGATCACGTGGACGATGACCATGCTTCCGGAGCGCTCGAGTGTCCGGGCTACGGCGAACTCCACCGCCCGTCGACTGTGGTCGCTTCCATCTACGCCGACTAGGACCTCAGTCACGGAAACCCTCTCTAAAACGTCATTGGCTGTTTCGGGACACTAACGGCTGCCGGAGCCGGTGTCACCGGCGTCGCCCCCCTATGGGGTGGTACCTCCGGGTTCGGACCGGTGGGCTCGAACTCGCGCGCGGCATACGCTGTCGGGCACGACTGACGAGGGGTGAAATCCATGACGAGAGCGGCCGATCCCGACCAGGGAGGCGGTGACACCAGCCAGACCGTCGCGCACAGCTGGCGGGCCACCGACCGGTTCGTGCCGCGCAACGTCGTACGCCCGCTCCAGTCACTGATGGCCATCGAGACCAGCAGTGCCGCACTCATCCTGGTGGCCACCGTGGCCGCCCTGGTGGTGGCCAACACCGGGCTGGTGGGGGCCTACGAGCACTTCTGGGAGAACACCCTGACCCTCGAGGTCGGCGACCTGCACATCCTCGACCTCACCTTCCACGAGGTGGTCAACGACGCCCTGATGACGTTGTTCTTCCTGCTCGTCTCGCTGGAGATCAAGCGGGAGATGGTCTTCGGCGAGCTACGGGACCCGCGGGCCGCTGCCCTGCCCATCGTCGCCGCGGTCGGCGGCATGGTGGTGCCGGCGCTCGTCTACGTGGCCTTCAACCTGGGGGGCGACCACCTGCACGGGTGGGGCATCCCGATGGCCACCGACATCGCGTTCGCGGTCGCGGTGATCACCTCCCTGGGGAGCCGGGTGCCCGTTGGTGCCCGGCTCTTCCTGCTGACGCTGGCGATCGTCGATGACCTCGGTGCCATCCTCGTCATCGCGGTCTTCTACAGCGGGGGAATCTCCTTCCTGTGGCTGCTGGCGGCCGCTGCGACCGTGGTCGCCGCCGTGCTCCTGCAGCGGGCTCGCGTTCGTGCCCTGTGGGTGTTCATCGCCCTGGGGAGCATCGGCTGGATCGCGCTGCACGAGTCCGGCGTGCACGCGACGATCATCGGCGTTGCCTTCGGACTGGTCACCCCCGCCTATGCACTGCTCTCGCCCAAGGTCTATCCGGACGTGGCCAGCTCCCTGGTCGCCGAGGTCGTCACCCGCAACGAGGACGGCTCGGTCAGCGTCGACGACCACGAGGCCAATGACCACACGCTTCGCGAGATCCGACGACTCTCCGTCGAGACCCAGTCGCCGCTGCACCGGGTCGAGACCCGGATGGCGCCGTACGTCGCCTTCGGCATCGTGCCCGTGTTCGCGTTCGCCAACGCCGGCCTGACCTTCCCCGACGTCCCCGTGGGTGAGTGGGCCACGGACCCAGTTGTCCTCGGGATTGCGCTGGGCCTGGTGGTCGGCAAGACCGTCGGCATCTTCAGCGCGGCCTGGCTGCTGGTCCGCACCGGGCTGGCGCGCTATCCCACCGGGATGACCCAGACCCACTTGCTGGGCGTCTCCATGACAGCCGGCGTCGGGTTCACCGTGGCGATCTTCGTGGCCACGCTCGCCTTCGATGACGGAGAGATCATCGACCTCGCCAAGCTCGGCATCATCATCGGAAGCGTGGTCGCCGCTGTCGGCGGCTACCTCATCCTGCGTTCGGCCGGGGCACCTCCACCCTCCGAGGAGGACAGCGCCACTGCGCTCTCGTAGCACCTTGGCGGGATGGTGCGACAACGCAGCGCCGCGGCTCTTCATCTCGTTCCTGCAATATCCCGCGGACCCGCCTCGCTCCGAGGACGAGCTGCGCGCGCTCGTACGCCGCTGGCTCGGCCCAGCACTTCGGGCCTGAGTCCGGACTCACGTTCGCCGGTTGAAGCGGATGTCGCCGTTGGGCATGCGGCTGGCGTGGTAGGTGGGGTCGTGGGCGCGGTGGTGGTGCCAGGGGCAGAGCAGGACGCCGTCCTTGAGATCGGTCCTTCCGCCTTGGGCCCAGGGTCTGCCCCAGTGGTGTGCCTCGCACCAGGCCGCGGGGATGGTGCAGCCCTCGGCCCGGCACTCCCGGTCCCGAAGGATCATCGCCTTGCGTTGCGCGGGTTTGAAGAATCGCGAGAGGCGGGCGAGGTCGAGGACCTCGGACTTCCCGCCCAGAACGGCGGGGATGATCTGCGCGGTGCAGCCGAGGCGGCGTACTTCGGCGGCGGAGAGCTTGTCCGAAGCTCCGAGCTCCCCGGTGCCGAGCTCCTTGCGCAGCTCCTCGAGTGGGATCGTCACGATCACCGTGGTCGCGTCACCGCCGTGGGCCGGGATCCGTTTGGGGTCGAGGGCCTCGAGGAGCGTGCAGAACGCGTGGCCGCGTCTGCGGTCGACCGGGATCCGGTCGGCCTCCCCGGTCCCGTGGTGGCCGGGGCCCTGCTGTCCTGCTGCGTGGTGTCGAGGTGAGGTGAAGGCCTCGAGGTAGGTGTGCAGCCGGGTCGCGACCGCGTCGGGGAGGTGGATGGTGATCCGGGTGGTGCCATCCCCCGATCGCGTGGAGACCAGGCTGGTGCGGCGCCGGGCGCGTCGTTCCTCGGCGGCGAGCTGTTCGGCCTCGTGCTGCTCGCCGATCTCGGGGGCGACGATGTCCAGGATCCGACGGCCCAGGACCCGCAGCTCGCGCGGACCGAACTCGGCCGCCTGCGCGACCAGGTGCGCCTCTGCGGCGACGAGCAACTCGGCCCCGATCTTCTCGGCCGGCAGCTCGTCCAGCGCGCGGGCGATCACCCGCGCCTGGGCGAGGTTCACCTCACCGGCGCCCAACGCAGCGCCAACCTGGTGCCAGCGCCGGTCCAGCGCCTCGGCCAGCCCCAAGTCGCGACGGTTGCCACCGAAGTCGCCGCGGGTGTGCTGGGTCAGCAGCGCCGCCACATCACGAGCCCCCTCCGCCAGCGCGACGTCGTCAGAGACCGCCATCAGCCGCAGCTTCAGGGCCGCCAGCTGCGCCTCCACCTGGGCCAACCGCAACAAGGCGTCTCGCTTGTCACCCGGATCCATGAACGCCAGCTCGACGTCCGCGGTCTCCTTCAGCGCCGCCGTCATCGCCTCGGCACAGACCAGCACCGGATGAGCAGCAGCACGATCGAACGTGGAGCTCACCTGACACCTCCTGCCACCGACGACGGACCAATGGGTCTCACGTGTCGATGCAGCGCGCCTGTGAGCGGCGAACCCGACAGCGGGTCCGGGCCGATCCCTCAGCATCACTATTGGATCGAACCTGTGTTCGATTCTACAGGCACGACGGGCATCGCGCAAGAGGGCGGAGTCAACCAGTTGTTGCAGGATGCCCGCTCGCGCCACCGCGTCCTTGGCGTCTGCCAGCTGGCGACATACTCGGGCCGCGGTCCCCGAAGGTCGCGAGACGTCGATCCACGACGTCGTCGTCCAGCCACCCGCCGTCTCTAGGTGCCGGCCGCCCACTGCGGACAGGTCGGCTCGTACGCCGCATTGGGGAAGAACCGCTTCCACTCCCCGATCGAGAGGTTCCGCCCGGCCAACGCACAGGCGCGGTCGTCCCACTGCTCGATGCGGGTGTCGGCGCTCCAGGTGGTGCCATCGGTCGAGGCGACGACCAGGCCCAGACTGTCCGGCCGGTAGGTGATGGCGTATGTCCCGACACTGCTCGGCAGCGGCAGGCTCGCCTCGTACTCCCCCGTCCTTCCGTCCCAGAGCCGGATCCGCCCTTCCTCCGCGATCGCGTACTGGCTGCCGTCGGGGGCGAAGGCCGCAGCGCCCCACTGGAACCCGGACCCCGAGCCGATGTAGTCCTGCTTCTCGACATCGAGCAGCCGCACCTGTACGCCGGGTCCGGTCACCATCATGCGGGTGCCGTCGGGCGACATCACGCCCTCGACGTCCTCGGTGGACACCAGTCCAGACCGACCGGTGTCGAGGACCTCGCCGGTGCGCGAGCCGACGCGGACGAACGACCCGTCATAGCGGTGGAAGACGAACACCGAGCCGTCGGGATGCGCCACCAGAGCACCCGTGTCCATGGGCAGGGCGATGGAGGGGTGCGCCGGGCGCAGGTTCGTGGTCAGCGTGTGCACGGCGGCGCCGTCGTGGACCAGGACGTGCTTCGCGTCGGGGCTGAACGTGGCTCGAACCGGTCCGCCGTCCGGACGGAAGCGTTCGGTGCTGGCGGCGAGGGAGCCGTTCGACGCGTTCCACACGGTGATGAAGGTGTCCTCACCACCGATCGAGAGCAGCCAGCGGGCGTCCGAGGACCAGACGAGATCAGCGTCGGGGGCCGGCATCCGTCGGGGCCGCGGAGTGGATTTCCCGGTCAGGGTGTCCTCGAACCACAGCCTCCCTGACCGGACGCGGGCCACCGTCCGGCCGTCGGGCGCCGGGACCGACTGGGCGTAGCCAGCATCCGCTGCCCTGGTGTCCTCGCCCAGGGCGAGGTGCCGCCGGTCGCCGCCGACGTTCCATGCCTGCACCTGCCCGGCCCCTCCGGCGGTGAACAGCCTCTGGTCGTCGAGGGAGAAGGCCAGGCTGATGGGCCCACCACCGGTGAACTGATGGAGCTGGTCCCCCGTGCGGCCGTCCCAGACGCGGACGGTCTCGTCCGCCGAGGAGGTCGCCAGGAGCCGGCCCGAGTGGGACCACGCGACCTTGATCATCCCGCCCGTGTCTCCGGTCAGGACCGGCCCACGCGGTCGCAGCGTTCCCGCGTCGAAGCAGATCACCCGGTCCCGGGTGGCCACGGCCAGGGTTGATCCGTCGGGGCTGAGGGCAGTCGAGCTGGCGCCGTACGCCGTGACGAGCTGGTCGCGACCCGAGGCGACCAGCCGGCCGGTGTCCACGTCGTACACGCGGAGGGGTCGGGCGCGCCGCGTCGCCACATAGACCCGGTCGCCACCTGGGCTCAGTGCGACCTGTGAGAACTCTGGGAGTCGGAGCCTGAACACCGGCTCCGACGGGTCGGCGGAGTCCCAGACCAGCACCCGGCCAAGCCCTACGGACGCCCCGTCGGGCTCGAACCGGTGGAACTGGCCGGCCAGTCGTCGCCCATCGCTGCTGAAGGTCACGTCGACGTTGTTGCCGGGCGAGTAGAGCACGCCCTCGCTCGATGCGATGCCGCCCGGCTGACGCTCCGACAGCGTCCCGCGCGGCACGTCGTACACCGTGAGGCCACCGTAGGAGGAGCCGGCGACGACCAACTGGTCACCACCGGGCGAGAACTCGACCGAGGCGCACTCCCGGGTGCCGTCGACGAACGGCAGGAGCTCCAGGGTGGCGGCGTCGAACAGCATGGCGCCGCCCGACCACAGGCAACCGGCCACCAGCTTGCCGTCAGAGCTCGCGGCCAGGGACGAGATGTGGGCCGTGCCCGGTCGCCCCAGCTCCCGGCCCAGGTCGTGCAGTCCGGCCAGCGCGCCCGCACGCGTCAACGCCGAGCCGAGGTTCTCCCGGGCCTCGGCGGAGTTGTCGGTCCGGACGCCCTGCGCCGCGAGCAAGAGGCCAGCCGTGAGGTCCTCGTGCAGCACGCCCTGAGCGCCGGCGCGGCGGGCGTCCGCCAGGTTGGCTGACTGCGCGGCTCGGTCCCGTGCGCTCGCGGCCGTGTCCCTCTCGCGCTCGGCGCGGCCGACGGAGAGCACGGCGAAAAGTCCCGCGACCATCGTCATCACGAGCAACACCCCGGCGGCGACGAGAGCGCCGCGGAGCCGACGGTTGACCCTCCGCTCGTGCACCACCCTGGCCTCGGCGGCGCGGACCTCGCTCTCGGCGAGTGCGCCGGACGCGTCCAGGAACGCCACCTCGTTCTCGTTGAGATCGGGATCGTTGCGATCGCGCCACTCCACCGTCCTGGCGAGCCGAGTGCCCCGGTAGAGCTCGCCGTCAGGGCGTTCCATCGCGTCCCAGGCGTCGGCCGCCCCGGCCAGGAGCCGGAACAGGCGCTGACCCTCGACGTCGTCGTCCAGCCAGGCCCGGAGCCGCGGCCAGGCCCGCACCAGCGCTTCGTGCGCGATCTGCACCGTGTCGTCGTCGATGCTCACCAGCCGCGCACTGACGAGCTGTTCGAGCAACAGCTGGTGGTGCTCGTCGACGGCGAGCTTCGCGCGGGGGACGCGCGCCCGCACCGGGTCGCCGTCCTCGGTGGGCATCACCAGCCGAAGCAGCACGCTTCGCAGATGGCTGCGCCGCTCCTCGTCCATGCCGTCGTAGAGCGACTCGGCGGTCCGTGCCACGGCGTCCCGGATCCCTCCGGTCGCCCGGTAGCCGTCAACGGTCAGCGTGGGTCCCTCGCGGCGACCCCAGGTCTCGCGCAGGACGTGGGAGAGCAGCGGCAGTGCTGCCGGTTCGCCCTCGACGTCGCGGACGAGCAGGTCGACCAGGCCCGGCTCCAGCCTCAGTCCTGCACGTCGGGCCGGCCCCTCGATCGCGCTGCGCAGGTCAGCCTCATCCATCGGGCCGAGCAGGTAGAGCCCGTCCTCGAGGATCCGGGTGAGGTCGGCGTACGGCGCCAGCTCGCCGAGATGGTCGGCGCGCAGCGACAGCACCAGAGAGCCCCCTGCGGAGACATGTGCCGCCAGGGCGGCGAAGTACCGCTCTCGTTCCTCCTGGTCCTGACATGTCGTCACTGCCTCCTCGAGCTGGTCCACGACCAGGACCTGCCGTCCGCGAGGTTTCAGCCCGGACAGCGACTCCGTCGGTCGGGCGCCGGGCGTGGTCAGCAGAGCCGGCACGCGGTCGCGGGTCAACGAGGCGACGACCCCTGCGTGGATCACTGAGGACTTCCCGACCCCCGACGGCCCGACGACCGCGAGCAGGCGGGAGTCCCGCAGCCTGCGCAGGCACGCGGCCACGTCGGCTTCGCGGCCGAAGAACGCGTCGGCGTCCTCCGCGCCGTACGGAAGGAGACCGCGGTAGGGGCAGACCCCGCTGACCTCCCGCACCAGGACCGGGTCCAGGGAAGGGTCATGGCGCAGCAGCAGCTCCTCGAGCTGCACGAGCTCGCGCCCGGGGTCCAGACCGAGCTGGTCGCCCAGCATGGCGCGCGCCTGGTTCAGCGCGGCCAGTGCCTCTGCCTGCCGGCCGGCCTGGTGCAGGGCTCTGGCGAGCAGGGCCCAGCGCCGCTCACGCAACGGTGCCTGCGCGACGAGGGCACGGGCGTCGGAGAGCACTTCGCGAGCACGCCCGGCACCGGTCTCCGCCTGCACGCGCAGCTCCTGGGCGTCCATCCGCAGCCCCTCGAGCCGAGCGGCTTCCACGCGCCCCGGCTCCCACTCCTCGAGGTCGGCCAGGGCCCGCCCGCGCCACAGGCCGAGCGCCTCCTGGACGAGGTATGACGCCCGCTCGGGATCGTCGCCGCCCAGGGCGTCCCGCGCTGCCTCGAAGAGCCGCTCGAAGCGCCGACAGTCCAGCTCCGTCTCGGTCAGGGTCAGCCGGTAACCAGCGGCCCCCGACGCGATCGCCGCGGCACCCAACCGCTTGCGCAGGCGCGCGATGCAGCCGTGGACGACCTTGGCCCAGGACGCGGGCAGATTCTCGCCCCAGAGCGCGTCAGCCAGCGCCTCGGTGGTCAGCGGGTCGCCGCGCACCACCAGCGCGGCCAGCACCACCCGGTCTCGCGGCGCGAGCCCGTTGCCCTGGCCGTCGACCTCGACGGGGCCGAGCACGGCGATGCCCATGTGTCGATGGTCGCCCTGCCCCCACGGGCCGTCAACGGCGCTGATACCCGGTCGATACCTGGGCGGCGGGTCACCGATACCCGCGGGTGCAGGACTGGGGTTCCTCAAAGGACGGGAGCACCACCATGCGACACCTCCGCCACCTGGCCACGACCACCGCAGCGGCCCTCGCAGCGCTGATGCTGCTGACCGCGTGCACGAACGACGACCCACAGGCGAAGTCCGAAGCGTCCTCCGCCAAGGACGAGCCGACCGCGAGCACCGCCACGACGGAGTCCGACTACACCGTCCTCGGCGATCCCCACCTCTACGGACCCGGCCGCTGGGGGATCACCGCCCTGGGTGACCCCGAGGCACCGGTGGCCGTCTTCGACGTCCCGGAGGGCTTCCAGGGGCACGAGTCATGGGTGTGGACCGACAACCAGGGACCCGGCGAGTTCGCCCAGCTGTCGTCCTGGACCCCCACGCGCGTCCCCCAGGACCCGTGCAGGGCCAGGATGTCGTCGCGGCCGGTCGGCCCGACAGCGGAGGACTTCGCAGCTGCCCTGGCCGCGCAGCGGCGGACCACCACGACGAAGCCCCGCTCGGTGAACCTGGACGGTCATCAGGGGCTGTACGTCGAGCTGACCACCCCGTCCCGCTTCGACTACCGGGCGTGCGGCCCCGAGGGCATGCAGATCTGGTCGACCGACGGCACCGACCCCCGAGCACTGGGCGAGCCGATGACCGACCGCTACTGGATCATGGACGTCGACGGCCACAGGGTCGTGATCGCTGCGATGACCATCCTGAGCGCGACCAGCCAGACCGTGGGGCTGATCACCGGGATCGCGGAGACGATGAGGTTCGTCGAGGCCGGTTGAGCCCCGGTCGTCAGCCGGCCTGCTGGGTGGCGATCGTCCGGCCACCACCGGCGAGCCTCAGGTCTCAAGACAGCGCTTGAGCCTCGCCAGGTCCGCGCCGATGCTCCTGCGGACCTGACCGGTCATCAGCGGCGTCACCCAGCCGAAGAACCTGCCGGGACTGCCGGAGGCGTGGATCGCCACGCGCGTCCCCGCCTGGTCGTCGTCGAGCTCGTAGCGCACGACCATCGGGAACGGACGTTCGACCTCGAGCTGGACGAGCCGATCCGGGTCGTGCTCGGTGACCACGTAGCCGTAGGTGAACGATCGACCGAGGAAGCGCGCCGTGCGCTCGACGGTGGCTCCGGTCACCAGCCGCCCTGCCTGTGCTGGGCGACTGGCGGTGATGCCGCCGGTCCAGCTGAGGTCGTTGGCCGGGTCGAACATGAACGCGGCGACCTCGTGGCGCGGTCGGCGTACGACGACCTCGGGCCGCACGTCAACCGTCACGATGAACCCCGTCCCCGGTCAACGTGCTCATTCGACGGGAGCAGGGAAGTACGGCTGCGAGGTGCCGCTCACGGCGTACGCCGCCAGCCGGTCCAGGACCATCGCCCAGGTCTGGGCGGTGTAGCCGAGGTCCGTCTCGGCGTACCCGTCGGCGAACCCGTGGTGGCGGAACACCACGCCGGTGCCGCTCTCGGATCGGGCAGCTGCGCCGAGCTCCCACTCCCAGGTCGAGCCCTCCCAGAACGGGAAGCCCGACGTGACGTGCATCCGAACGAGCTTGCCCGGCTCCGTCGTCACGTCGACCTCGAGATCGACCGGCGCCTCGGCGAATCCGAACCGCGCGCGGGTCGCGGACACGTCGCAGTCGGCGGTCCAGAACCCGCGTTGACCTTCCGTCGTCGACAGCGCCTCGAAGACGCGCTGCGCGTCGGCGGCGACGTCCATGGCCAGGGTGATCGATCGTTCCATGGCGGTGCTCCTCGTGGTGGTGGGACGTGACCTCTATTTAAGATTGATCTAAAGTAGATCGCAAGTCAACCCCGAGGTCGTGCGATCCGTCAGACTGGTCGCGAACCTCGAGAACCAGACGGTGAGGACGACATTGGAAGCGCTGCAGGTCATCGCCGCTCCCCGGCGGCTGCGGATCCTCGAGCTGGTCTGGGACCGCGAGCTGTCCGCCGGCGAGATCGCCGCGGAGTTCGACGTCACCTGGTCCGCAGTCAGTCAGCACCTCCGGGTGCTCAAGGACGCGGGCTTCGTCAGCGAGCGACGGGCGGGCAACAGCCGCATCTACCGGGCGGACCAGGCAGCCCTCGGACCACTGCGAGCGGTCGTCGAGGACCACTGGCGCACGAGCCTGCACCGCATCAAGGACCTGGCCGAGCGCGAGCAACGTGGCCGGGACGAGCCATGACCGACTCCGACGTGCTCGAGGTCTCGGTGCACATCGCCGCCCTGCCGGAGACGGTGTTCCCCTACTTCGTCGACCCCGCCCGCTACGTGTTGTGGATGGGCACCCAGGCCGAGCTGGAACCACACCCCGGCGGCGTCTACCGGGTGACGATGCGCGACGGCGTCCAGGCCTCCGGAGAGTTCCTGGAGGTCGACCCGCCTCGCCGCCTGGTCTTCAGCTGGGGGTGGAACCACGACCACGCGGTTGCCCCGGGGTCCACCCGGGTCGAGGTCATCCTCACCGCGGAGGACGGCGGGACCCGCGTGGTGCTGCGACATGTTGGGCTGCCCGACGCCGAGCAACGCACCCACCACCGCGGAGGTTGGGACCTCTACCTGGGTCGGCTCGCACTCTCGGCCACCGACCGGGACGCCGGGCCGGACCCCAACGGCTGACCCGCCCGCGGCCCGGTTCGACGTGCCGGCTCAGTGACCGGTGTCGGTTCCGGTGATGGCCAGGTCCTTGCCGACCGGCACGGAGCCTGTCTCCCGCGGCGGTGGTGATGTGGGCCTCGGAGCCTGGGCCACCGCGGGTCGCGCACCTGTCAAGGATCTGTGAGGGTCTGGGTCAGGGCGCGGCGCCAGGCTCGAGGCCGCGGGCAGCAGCTGGACGACGCCCACATGTGTCCCCCCACGTTGACTGGTGGCAACCCCCCAAATGTTGCTCTGCCCGACCGGGTGTCCAGCCCGCAGACTCGTCATACGTCATGGGGAATGGCGAAGTCCACTGGGGGAAACATGCTCGAGATCAAACTTTTCGGCCACACATCGGTCGTGGTCGCAGGCCGGGAGTCCGCGGACCTCGGAGGCGTCAAGCCTCGCCAGATCCTGCAGATCCTGGCCCTCGCCCAGGGCACGCCGGTCAGCAAGGAGCGGCTGGCGGACCTGCTCTGGCAAGGAGACCTGCCGCGCTCCTACCTCGCCACCCTGGAGAGCTACATCTGCGTCCTGCGTCGCCAGATCGGCTCCCGGGGCCGGAACTCGGTCATCACCACGACCCCGCGGGGCTACGTCCTGGACGCCCACCGGGTGCAGGTGGACCTGGCGACCTGTCGCTCGCTGCTCGAGGAGGCGCGCTCGGACCCGGCCCGGTCACCGGTGCTGGTCGAGGAAGCGCTACGGCTCTCGCGCGACCCCTTCCTGGGCAGCGACCCGTTCGCACCGTGGACCGAGGAGGAGCGTCACGTCATCACGTGCGAGCTCGTCGAGGCCTGCGTGCACGCCTCGGAGCAGGCGCTCCGGGCCGGCGACGGACCGGGCGCGGTGAGGCTCGCACGACGCGGGGTCGAGCTGAACGCGCTCGCGGAGGAGGCCTCGCGTCAGCTGATGCGGGCGCTCCGGCGCTGCGACCGTCGGGCCGAGGCGCTGCAGGCGTACGGCGAGCTTCGAGCCGTCATGTCCGACCGGATCGGGGTCGAGCCGGCCCGCTCCACGCGCGACCTCTACCTCGAGATACTCCGTGAGGAGTCCCAGCCCCTCGTCCGTGGCGGTCCCGACCCGACCGAGCTGCGCACGCTGCTGGTGCTGCTGCGGCGGGCGCTCGACTCGACCCCCGGGGTCACGGTCCCCCGGGGCGACAGTGCCCTGTCGTTCGCTGCCGTGCAGGCCCTGGCGGTGGCCTGACTGGACTGGACCGGACACGACCTCATGGTGGCCGCCCCCACCGTCCTGCGGGACAGTGGCGGTCCGCAGCACCTGGCGCTCAGGGGGCCGGCTCCGCGGAAAGGGGTGACTGAGGTGCGCGACGAATCGGAGACCACGACCACCAGGACGCGGACCCGCGTACTGGTGGTCGACGACCACCGCACCTTCGCGGACCTGCTGGCCCTCGCACTGGCCGGCCAGCAGGACCTCGAGTGCGTGGGCACGGCCTCCACCGCGGCAGAGGCGCTGGCGCTCACCGAGCGCCTCGACCCCGACGTCGTGGTGATGGACGTACGGCTCGGTGACGACGACGGGCTCGCCGTCACCGCCGACCTCACCGCCCGGTCGGCCGACGTGCGCGTGGTCGTGCTCACCGCTCACGCGACCCAGTCGCTCCTCGAACGCGCGGCCGAGGTCGGGGCGTGCTGCCTGCTGCCCAAGGACGGGTCGCTGGAGGAGATGCTGGTCGGGCTCCGCTCGGCCCGGAGGGGCGGCTTTGTCGTGCACCCCACCCTCATGCACGCGTTGATGGCCGGGAACCGACGCAGCCGTCAGCCTCCGCCCGCGCTCACCCAGCGCGAGCACGACGTCCTCACCCGCCTTGCCGAGGGCATGGACGCCCGCAGCATCGCCCGGGAGCTCAGGATCTCGGTGCACACCTGCCGCGGCCACGTGCGCAGCCTGCTCCGGAAGCTGGGCGCGCACTCCCAGCTCGAGGCCGTCGCCAACGCCATCAAGGCTGGACTCCTCCATCATGACGACGCCCACTGAGACCGACGCCTCGCCAGGCGCAGACCCCCGTCCCGGCACGACCACGGGCACGACCACGGGCACAACCTCGGGCACAACCACGGGCACAACCACGGGCACGGCCACGGGCAAGGGGTCGAGCCGGGCGTCGCAGTCGGCCGGTGGGCGACGGTTCGTCCGCTCCGCGCTGCGGCACTTCGTCGTCTGGAGCGCGGTGACCATGCTCGCCCTGGTGGCAGCGGCGATCCTGATCGGCAGCAGCATCGCGAAAGACTCGGCCCTCCAGGAGGCCAGGCTCCGAGGAGCCACCATCGCCGACACGGTCGCAGCCCCTCTCGTGGATCACGAGGTCCGCGCGGGCGACCCGGTGGCCATCGAGCGCCTCGACCGCGTGATGCGCGCTCGGATGGCCGACGGCGACCTCACCCGGGTCAAGCTGTGGAGCAGCGACGGCACGATCCTGTGGTCGGACGAGCGGGCACTCGTGGGGCGCCGGTTCCCTCTGGAGGAGGACGTCAAGGAGCTGTTCGGCACCCGCCGCGCCACCGCCGAGCTCTCTGACCTGACCAAGGCCGAGAACGTCGGCGAGCGTGACCAGGAGGAGCTGCTCGAGGTCTACGCCGGCACCCAGGACGCCGACGCCGAGCCACTGGTCTTCGAGGCCTACCTCTCGACGGCACGGATGCACAGCGACCAGCGCCGCATCGTCCTCGACATCCTGCCGCTGGCCATCGGGGGGCTGCTGCTGTTCCAGCTGACGGTGCTGCCGCTGGCGGTCTCCCTCGCCCGGCGCGTGCAGCACGGCGAGTCCGAGCGCGTCCGGATCATGCGGCAGGCCCTGCTGATGGCGACCCAGGAGCGGCGCCGGATCGCCGACGACCTCCACGACGGCGTGATCCAGGACCTGGCCGGGCTCAGCTATGCGATGCGGGAGGTGCAGTCCCACCTCCCCGAGACCCCCGAGGCGGCCGGCGCCCGCGAGGCTGTCCGGCGTACGACGGAGGTGCTGCGCCGCGACGTGGCCGCCCTGCGCTCGATGCTGGTCGAGATCTATCCCCCGGACCTCGAGGGGGCCGGCTTCGAGAGCGCCGTGCGCGACCTGGTCCGGCAGGCGCGCGAGTCCGGGGTCGATGTGGAGGTCGAGGTGTCCACGCCGCAGGCCGAGTCCCTCGACGCGAGCAGGCTGGCCTACCGGGTGGTCCGCGAGGGTCTGCGCAACGTCGTCAAGCATGCCGAGGCGAGCCGCGCCCTGGTCACGGTGGAGTCCCGGCGCGGCCAGATGCACGTGCAGGTGCGCGACAACGGGGTGGGCGTGCCGGAGCCGCTCAGACCACGCGAGGGTCACCTGGGGCTGGTCCTGCTGCGCGACACGCTGCGCGACTTCGGTGGCTCCCTGGTCGTACGCCGGGACCGCCCGCAGGGCACGGTGCTCGAGGCGTCGTTCCCCGCAGAGCTGACCGACGGACGGGAAGCGGAAGCTGGCGGAGGCGTGACGTGATCCGGGTGCTGGTCGTCGACGACCACGACGTCGTACGTTTCGGGCTGACCTCGCTGCTGGCCGGCGAGGCCGACATGACGCTCGTGGCCGCGGTGGGCGACGGGCGCGCGGCGGTGGACCTCGCACTCGAGCAGCACCCGGACGTCGTGCTGATGGACCTGTCCATGCCCGTCATGGACGGCTTCAGCGCCATGCGCTACATCCGCGGCGCGGCCCCCGAGATCCGGATGCTCGCGCTCAGCAGCGATGCCCGCGACGCCGTCATCCAGCGCGCGTTCGCCGCGGGCGCCGACGGCTACCTGCTCAAGGAGAGCGCCTCGGCCGAGATCGTCGAGGCGATCCGCGCCGTGCACCTCCAGCAGGTCTAGGCGCGAGGACCGGTTCGTCTCGCGCGGCGCGACAGTGCGTGCAGCACCATCAGCACGAGGGCCATGCCCGACGCCGGCACCAGCCACCGCGCGGCAGCGTCCTGGCGCTCACCCACGTCGACCGGCGCGGGGGCGGCCCGCTCCGAGGCGGAGACCCCGGGCTCCGCCGCCGCGCCTGCCGCCACGGCGCGGAACGTGTAGCTGCCGGTGACAGGGTGGCCGTCCGCGCCGACGACCCGGTAGGAGACGACGTGGCGGCCAGGCTCGACCAGGTGCAGCCGCACGACCAGGGAGTTCCCGGCGCGGCCCGGCGCACCGAGCGTGACCTCCACACCCGTCCGGTCGCGCACGACCACCTCGCTGCCCACCGGGACCACGTCCTCGCTGAAGGCGAGGACGAGCCGATCGGTCGTCAGCGGGACGAGGGCGTTCCCAGCGGGCGAGCTGCTGACCAGGTCGGTGTGTGCCTGGGCCGGAGCGGGCACCGCGAGCAGGAGGAACGCGAGGAGGGCCACGTGCAGGAGCACGGCGAACCGCCGCCTCCACCCCGCTGTGCCGCTCGTGCCGCACTCGTCCATGCCGTTGCTCCTCGAGTCATCGGCCGGCCACCCGGCCCTGTCCGGCCCTGTCCGGCCCTGTCCTGTCCGGCCCTGTCCTGCCCATCGTGGGCGAAGGATCTTGGGCGGATCTAGAGGGCCACGGCCCCCAGGGGTCGGGGCGTACACCGAGGGCCGCACCCGGCTGGGTGCGGCCCTCGGGATCACAATGCGTCGCTCACCTCCGGCGGAACGTGAACGCGGTCTGGCTGCCTCCCATCGTGCTCACGGCGCTGACCGTCGTGAACGTCCCGGGAGCCACGCCGCCGGCGCCGCGGAAGGACCACGCCCCGGCGGCGTCCACGTTGGTGAAGCCCAGGACCCGGCCGGTGAGCGCCGACCCGAGCACCACGGCCACCCGCTGGCCGGCGAGCAGGTTGCTGGTCCCGCTGACCCGCCACTCCACACCGGTGCGGAACTCCGCGGCACCGATGACCAGGCCCTCCGGCCGCGGAGCCACACTCACGGTGTCCGTGGCCACCTGGCCGCCCTGGCCCGTCACGGTCAGCTGCAGCACGACCGGCCGCGTGTCCGGCGCGTAGCCGGGGTTGGTCGCCGTCGTGCTGGTGGGCAGGGCCATGACCGGGAACGCGAAGCTCGGCCTGGCCGTGGTGGCCCCGGTGAGGGACACGGCGGGCCCGCTGACCTGGCTCCATGCGTACTCGTCGGCCAGCGCGCTTCGCGAGCCGTCGAGCGTGGCGACGCTGCCGCGGCGTACCACCTGGTCGGGCCCGGCGTCGGCCGTCGGTGCCGGTGAAGGCTCGGCCGGGTCGGGCACGACCACGTTGGTCGTGACCACCACGGGCTCGCTGGTGCCCGCAGGCCCACTGACCACGAGCTCGAAGGCGAGCGGTCCCTCGTAGCCGGACGGGGCGTTGAAGGTCGCCACCGACGACCGGTCACCGTTCAGGGTGACCCGGTTGGCGTCGGTCACCGGCACCTCGACCGTCGAGGGGACCGTGCCGGTGCTGCCGTCGGGCAGGGTGACCTCGACGTCCTCGGTGCGGGTGGCCGCGACCTGCCGCCACACGTAGGAGGTGATCGTGCCGGTCGAGCCGGTCCCGGTGAGGGTGACCCGCTGACCCGGGGCTGCGTCCTGGGGATTCGCGAATGCGGCGGCGACCGGCTTGTCGGCCTGCATCCCGGCTCCCTGCGTGAGCACCGGCACCGTGACCGAGCCGCCCTTGTCCGAGGTCACCGTGACGGTGGCTGTCGGCGCCACTGTGCTGATCCGGGCCGTGCCGTCGACCAGCGTCTCGCCGAGCACGGTGAGCCGTGCCGGGGTGCTGTCCTGGTCGCTCGAGGTGGCCGAGACGGTCAGCTGGTCGGCGTCGGCGTCGTAGGTCGCTCCGGTGACGCGGACGACGTCGGTCAGCTTGCTCACCTTCTGCGCGACGGGGGTGTCCCCCACGTTCGCGACGGTGACGGACTTGCCGTCCGGTGAGGCATCGATGGCGTAGCGGCCGTAGTAGACGCCCCGGTCGCCCTCCATCCGGCTCTCGATGAAGCCGAGTCCGGTGTCCTTGACGTGGAGCGACTGACCGGCGTCCGAGGTGGCGTAGACGTCGACGAAGCCCAAGCCGTCGGCGCCCACGCTGTAGGTCGACTGCTGAACGTCGACGCCGGAGTTGGAGGCCATCCGGCCCTGGATGCTGAACACGTCGGTCCTGGCGAGCTCGGCCCAGGTGCCATCGGCGGCCCTGCGCTCGATCGCGACGTAGTTGGTGCCGTAGGGACTGCCCACCACCCGGTGGTCGACCCCGGGGTCACCGACGTAGCCGGCCGGAGCAGCCGGGGCGACTGCGGGGTCCCAGCGCAGGAACGGCCCCACGCGGCTGGCCAGGGCCTGGCCGAACAGGCCAGGCGTGGTGCCGATGTCCTGGGTGTAGTTGATCCCCGACCCGTCGGCGGTGAACTCGTCGACACCATAGGGGTGGGTGATCCGGTAGCTGCCGTCGGCGATCCCCTTGTCCCGGATCCGGATCCGCCCGAAGACCATCTGATCGCCGTCGACGACCGTCTCGTTGGCCCAGGCGCCCTCCAGGTCCATGCCGATGTTCAGGTCGACCCCGGGGCCGGTGAGCGCCGCCCCGGCGAGCTGGTAGAAGAACTCGCCCGGAAAGTTGTCCGGGTAGGACACGGGAGCGTCCGGGTCAGGCACCTCGTCTGGGAGCGTCGCGCACAGCGGGTCGTCGAGCGTCGTGCACGCCTCGAGGCGGACGCCGTTGCTGTCGCGGTACCAGGCCGGGAAGCCGTGCTCGGCCAGCGGACCGACCTGCGTCAGGCGGCCGTCACGCGCCTTCAGGCTGCCGTCTGGAGCGGTGGGTGCCACCGGCACGCCGAGGGCGCTCGCGGTGGCGCCCAGGACGAGGGCTCCGGCGAGCCCGGCGACGACGAGGCGCGGCCTCCGCCGGGTCCGTCCTGCGAGTCGCGCCAGGCCGCGTGGTGCACGGGGCCGGAACGTGGGGGGTGTCGGTGCCATGGGACTCAACTCCTGTTCAGACACGACGGATGATCGTGGTCGCAGTCATCGTGGGGAGTCGACCTCGGGCAGACCTTGAATCGTCATCGAGTCTCGTTCCGGGAGGGAAACACCCCCCGGACCCCAAGGTCCGCCCTAGATGGATCGGCCACGATCGCGCGCATGCGTAGAAATCGCCGGGTGCTCGTGCTGGCCGCGGTCACCTCGGTCGCGGTCGGCGGACTTGCCCTGGCTCTTGGGGGCGGGGGGCCCGTCGGGGTCCCGGCAGGGCTGCCCGATGCCGGTCCGGTCATCGGTTGGGCGCTGCGGCTCCTCGCTCTGCTGACCCAGCTGTGCGCGGTGCTCACCGTCGGCTCGCTGCTGGTCGGGGCGGTGCTGCTGCCCCGCGGTGACCAGCGCCCTGCCGGTGGTGCAGCGCTCGCTCGCCGGGCCACCCGGTTGGCCGGTGGCTCAGCCACGGTCTGGTGCCTGCTGACCGCCGCCGTGCTCGTGCTGACCGTGGCCGACACGGCCGGCGTACCCCTGCACGAGGTGCGCACCGACCACGTAACGCCGCTGCTCGCCACCGGCCGCGGCACCGCCCTGCTCGTCACGGTCCTGCTGACCGGGCTCCTCGCCCCGGCCTGCGACCGTGCCCGGACGCCACGCGGAGACCGCTTGGCGCTCCTGCTCGCCCTGGCTGCGCTGCTCCCGACGGCGATGGCCGGGCACCCGGCGTCCGCCGCCGACCAGGACGTCGCCACCTCCGGCCTGGTCGTGCACGTCGTCGCAGCCACGCTCTGGCTGGGAGGGCTCACCGGGCTGCTGGTGCACCTGCGCCACGCGCCGGAGCACCTCACCGCCGCCGCGCCTCGCCTCAGCACGCTGGCGCTCACGACCTACGTCACGCTGACCGGCGCCGGCGTCCTGACGGCCAGCACCCACCTCGACCTCTCGGCACGCTCCTGGCTCAGCGGGTACGCCGGCATCCTCGCCGTCAAGGTGCTCCTGGTGCTCGCCCTCGGGGTGCTCGGCCACCGGCACCGTCGTCGCACGCTCCCCCGGCTGGCCGAGGGCCGGTCCGGCCCGTTCCTGCGCCTCGCCGGGGTCGAGCTGGTGGTGATGGGCGCCGCGATGGGGCTCGCCTCGGCCCTGTCACAGACGCCGACCCCACCGACGTCCGGTGCCGCAGCACCGAGCCACGGCCTCGGCCACTCGACGCTGCCCACGGCCGTCGATCCGGTCTCGTTCGGCGAGCTGGCCGGCGCCTGGCGGCCGAACGCGGTGGTCCTCGTGGTGCTGGGGCTCGCCCTGGCCGGCTACCTCTCCGGCCTCCGCGGGGTCGCCCAGCAGGGGATCCGGTGGCCGGTTCCACGCACGCTGGCCTTCGTCGGGGGGCTCGCCCTCGCCCTGGTCGACCTCTGCTCCGGGGTGGCCACCTATGCACCGGCCCTGGTCAGCGTGCAGCTCGGCCAGCTGCTCGTGGCGCTGCTCGCCGTCCCTGCCCTCCTCGCCGCCGGAGCCCCGCTGACGCTGTGGCGCCTGGCGCGGACGGCGCCCACGCGACCCGCCTGGACCTCGACGGCGCACGTCCTGTCGAGCCCGGTGGTCGGCGCGGCCCTGGTGTGCACGCTTCTGCTCGGCCTCTACCGGACGCCGCTCATCGAGGTCTCGCTGCGCTCCCTGTGGGTGCACCTCCTCGTCCAGGCGCTCGCTGTGACCGCAGGGACGGCCCTGTGGGTCCCGGTGCTCGGCGTGGACCCGGTCCTGCGGCCCCGAGCGCTCACCGAGCGGGCGGCGTGTGTCGCAGCCGTCGTCGGCTGCCTGCTGCTGCTCGCGGCCCAGCTGCGACTCGGCGACCGACTGCTGGCAGGTGACTGGTTCCTGACGCTGGGCTGGGGCTGGGTCGACCCGGTGGCAGACCAGCGGCTGGGCGGGCTCGTCGCCGCGGCAGCCGCTCTCGGAACCCTGACCGTGCTGGCGGCGGTGGTTCGGAGCAGCACCCGCCCCCGTCCCGGCGGAGCTCAGCCGGTGACCGACCAGAGCCCGAGCAGCACCCGGCCGAGCAGGTCGTCGGCCGCGACCGCGCCGTAGTCGCGGGAGTCCACCGAGTTGCCCCGGTTGTCACCGAGCACGAAGACCGTGCCGGCAGGGACCCGGTAGGTGCGGCTGTAGTAGCCGTCGATCCCGTCGTGGTCGACGTACGGCTCGGGGACAGCGACGCCATCGACCAGGAGGCGGCCGTCCAGGATCACGAGTGCCTCGCCGGGGAGGCCGAGCACGCGCTTGAGCGCCCGGGACCCGTCGTCGGGAGAGCGGAAGGTGACCAGGTCACCGCGGCGCAGGTCCTCCACGTCGGGCTGGCTGCGCGAGACCAGCACCACGTCGCCGGCGCCGTAGGTCGGCAGCATGCTCGCCGACTCGACCCGCACGGGGACCGCGACGTAGGCCCGCAGGAGCAGCACCGCGCCGACCACCAGCACCAGGAACAGCGCGACGGTCCTGCGGCGGGTCAGCCTGCGGGCACGGCCACGCCGACCCTCCCGGGGGGAGGAGGGCCGGCGTGGCCTGGCTCGGGTGCCGAGCGTCACCGCCGCAGCCCCGTCTTGGGCGTCACAGCGAGGGGGCAGCCGTGACGGGGTGGTTGGGATGAGTGGGCGAGAGGTCCACTGTGCCGTCGGAGGCCGCCACCAGGAACTGCAGCATCATGTCGTGGTCCTCGTGGGCGAGGTTGTGGCAGTGGATCATGTATCGCCCACCTTGAGCGGCCGTCGCGCCGGCCGGACCTGTCGACCGCCCGTCGGGGTAGTTGGACGGCGCCACGGAGTACTGCACCAGGACGTCGACGATCTCGCCCTCGCCGACGTAGACGACGTCCTTGGGGCCCTTCTCCCACGGTTGCACGCGCCCGGCTCCACCGCTCCGGCTGAGGATCTGGAAGTCGACCAGGTGGATGTGCAGGGGGTGGTACCAGCCACCCGACTTGTTCTCGATCCGCCACACCTCGCAGTCACCGGGTCGCGGCGGCTCGCCTCGCTCGTCGGCGAAGATGTTGTAGCTGTTGGCCTGGACGTCGCCCCAGGTCATGCCGTTGATCATGAACTCGTTCGTCTCGTCGTCGTGCTCGAGGTCGATGTTGCGGGTGCGCCGCGAGGATGCCCTCGTCTTCGACATCACCGGGTTCAGCTCCTCGGCCGGGAGGGTGGGCACGGTGTTCCACCGGCTCTCGGTGGAGTCGGAGGTGACGCGGAACTGCATGACCTTGCCGGTGTGCAGGTAGTCGACGTTGTTCTTGTTGCTGCTGTTGCGCAGCTCGACGGTGTCGCCCAGGCGGCAGTCCTTGAAGTCGACCATGACCTCGTAGCGCTCGGCGCCGGCATGGCGCCAGTTCGTGATCGGCTGGGGCACCGTCAGGCCACCGTCGGTCCCCACCACGTAGGTCGGCAGGGTCTTGCCGGTGCGGACGTTGACGAACTTCAGGTTCATCGAGCGTGACAGCGTGGCCAGCAGCACCCGGAACCGGTAGAACCGTCGCTCCACCTCGTGGTAGGGCCAGGGCACTCCGTTCACCAGGATGACGTCGCCCCACAGCCCCGAGTGGTTCCGGTCCTGGTAGGCGAGCTTGCCGTCCTTGGCGAACATCGCGTCGGTCACCACCAGCGGTACGTCGTACTTCCCCTGCGGCAGGTTCTCCCGCTCCCAGGGGTTCGTGATGTGGTATTGCGCGAACAGGCCGCTGTAGGCGTTCTGGGCAGTGTGGTGCATCCCGTGGTCGTGGTACCAGAGCGTGCGTGGCCCCTGGTGGTTCGGGTACCAGTAGTCCTTGAGGTGCCCCGGCGTCGTGATGTCGTCGGCGTACCCGTCGTACTGCGGCAGCGAAGCGGACCCGTGCAGGTGCACCGAGGTGTCGACGCCGAGGTAGCCGAACGTGGGGTGCGTCGTCGGCAGCGCGTTGGTCACCCGCATCCGCACGCGGGTGTGCTGGTCGACCTTGATGAGCGGACCCGGGACTGTCGGTCCCGCACCTCCCACGGAGTAGCCCATGACCGGGGTCGCCGGCGCACCCGCGTCGAGGATCTGCATCGAGGACGCGCGTTCGGTGATCTCGTAGAGCAGGTAGTCGCCGTCCGCGTCGGTCATGGGGGTCGGGCTGACCACCGGTGGAACATAGAGGCGGCGCGCGAAGCGGGCGGGCTTGGCCGAGGTGCTGATCCAGTCGGCCGTGCTGGCTGACTGTCCCAGTGGCAGCACCATGCCGACGGTGGTCACACCGACCCCCAGGCCAGCGAGCTTGAACAGGTCCCGACGACTCAAGGTGCTCACGTCGACGTCTCCTCGGGCGTTGGGTGCCGGGTGTTCCCCGGCGGCTGTGGAGAAGCCTGCTCCCGCGACCTTGGGCAGATCTAGATGTGATCACCGCCACGTAGGTCGTGGAAATGCGCGATGAGTCGACCTGAGACACGGGCCGGTGATGGAGGGCTTTCTACGACCTGATGATTCGTTGGTCGATCGCGGCCGCGACCGCGCCGGCTCGGGTGTCGACGCCGAGCTTGGTGTAGATGTGCGAGAGATGGGACTTCACGGTGGCCTCGGAGACGAAGAGCGCCCGCGCCATCTCCTTGTTCCCCAGGCCGCGGGAGAGCAGTTCCAGGACCTCGACCTCGCGCTCGGTGACGACGGGTCCGGGTGAGGCGGTGCGTCGTACGAGGGTGGCGGCCACGGAGCTGGCCAGGACCGTCTCGCCACGGGCCACCGACCGGATCCCGGACCACAGCTCCTCGGGCGGCGCGTCCTTGAGCAGGTAGCCCTGGGCGCCGGCGTCGAGTGCACGGATGATGTCGGACTCGGTGTCGTAGGTGGTGAGCACCAGCACGCGCGGTGGCTCGGCGAGTGCGGTCAGCCGCGCCGTGACCTCGGCTCCTCCCGGGCCGTCACCGAGGCTGAGGTCCATCAGGACGACGTCGGGATGCTCGGCGGCAACGACGCGCTCGGCCCCCACCAGGTCCCCGGCCTCCCCGACGACCGACAGGTCGTCCTGCCCGTCGATGAGCGCCCGCAGTCCGGCGCGAACCACGGGGTGGTCGTCGACGAGCACGATCCGGACGAGCCTCACCGCGCAACCCCTCGTAGCGGAAATGCCACCGAGACCGTGGTCCCCTCTCCGGGGGCACTCTCCACGACGGCGCGGCCGCCGAAGCCCTCGGCCCGGTCGGCGATCCCGCGCAGGCCGCGTCCTCGCAGGTCAGCCGCGGGCGTACGGCGGGGGTCGAACCCGGTGCCGTCGTCGCGGACGTCGAGCAGCACCTCGTCGGGGTGGTAGGTCAGGCTGATGACGGCCTGGCCGGCCGAGGAGTGCTCGATGACGTTGGCCATGGCGCCGCGGGCGGTGCGGACGATGGCGCTGGCAAGGTCGGCCGCAACTGGTCCGGGAGTGCCGTGGACGCGGACCCGCACGGCGATGGCCTGCCCGGTCTGTCCGGCCAGACGCTGGAGCGCGGCCGGGAGCGCATCGGTTGCGTCCTGCCCTGCGATGTCGGCCGGTGCGAGGTCGCGCACGACCCGGCGCACCTCGTCGAGCCCGGAGCGAGCGGTGCGCGCGGCCGTCACGACATGCGACCGGGCAACGTCCGGTCGGCGGTCCCAGTCCTGCTCGGCGGCGTTCAACAGCAGGTTGATGCTCGAGAGACCCTGGCCGACCGAGTCGTGGATCTCCCGCGAGAGCCGCGTTCGCTCGGCGAGTGCACCCGAGCGACGTTGTGCCGCAGCCAGGTCGTCCTGCGCGTCGACGAGCTCGTCGAGGAGCCGCTGCCTGGCAATCGACTCCTGTTCGAGGCTGCGATAGGCCAGGACCGTGACCAGGGCGATGCCGACCGGGCCGGCTATCAACGTCGGGTCGAAGTCGTCGACGATGCGCATCCAGCCGAGCGTGACCACGGCGGTCATGAGCACCACGAGTCCCAGGGCGTAGCCGAAGGCCAGCACCTCGAGTGCGGCGAAGGCCAGCGGGACGGCGGTCCAGGCGAAGGAGGGGGCGATCAGGGTCAGGGCGGCCCACACGAGGGTCACGACCACCACCCAGACGGTGGGCCACCAGGCGCGACCGCGAACCAGCGGGCGGGTGAGGTAGACCGCGACGAGACAGAACGATCCGGCGATGATCAGCCCACCCCGGAGGTCGAGGCCGTGTCGGCTGAGGTAACGCAGCGCCGAGGTGATCACCAGCACGATGAGGACGATGTGCAGCCACCGGTCGAGGCGGACCGCCGACGCGAGAATGCCGTGACTGCCCAGGCGCGACGGCACTGGGGCGTCGCTGCCGCGGGCGTGTTCCATGACCGGCCAGCCTACGGGCAGGCCCGCACCAGGGGCATCCGCCAACCGGCTACCCAGGACGAGCCTGTTACCCGACGTGTCGCCACCGTCTCGGCAGTCACTCTTGATCGTCGACGTCGATCACGACCCTTCCACCCCTTCGAAATGGAGCTCGACCCATGAAGCGCTTGCTCGCCTCGCTGGTCGCCGGTGCGACCCTGCCCTCCCTGGTCCTCCTCGGCGCCCCGACCTCGGCGTCCGCACATCAAGGCGGTCGACCCGACAGCTATCTGCTCACCGGCGATGCCGGGGGCTCGAAGTTCGAAGGGATCGGCGCCGACCGACGTCGAGGTCGCTTCTACGTCAGCGAGGTCACCGGCGGCGAGATCCACCGGGGCACCGCGCGCTCGGCGCAGACCGAGGAGTGGCTGGGCGGTGAAGGCACCGACGGCCGGTTCACCGCTCGAGGCATCACCACCGATCGGGCCGGCAACGTCTTCATCGCCGGAGGACCCAACGGCCTCGGCAACGACCGTCCCGACCTGTGGGTCTACAGCCGGTCCGGTGAGCTCCTGGCCGCGCTGCGCGCCCCGGCCGGCAACGTGTTCCTCAACGACGTCTGGGTCGGTCCCGATGGCGCGGCGTACTTCACCAACTCCAACGCACCGCAGATCTTCCGCGTCGCTGCCGTGGGCTCCACGTTCGGGGTCGAGCTGTGGGCCGACGCCACGGCTGACATCGAGACCATCCCCGGTTTCAACCTCGGCGGGATCGTCACCAGCCCCGACGGCAGCGCCCTCGTCGTCGCCCAGGGAACCACCGGCATGCTCTGGCGCTTCGACCTCGCAGACCGCTCGGTCACCCGGGTCAGGACCGCCGACGCCGACCTGGTCAACGCCGACGGCCTCGTCCGAGCAGGGGGCAGACTGACAGTCGTGCGCAACTTCTCCCGCGTGGTCACCACCCTGCGCCTCGCAGCCGACGGCACCTCGGCCCGGCTCGTCTCCGAACGTGCCAGCGACCCCACCCGGGTCCTGACCACCGCCAAGGTCCTGCGTGGCCGGATCCTCTACGTCGACAGCAAGTTCGACGAGACCGTCGCCACCCCGCCCTACGAGGTCATCACCGACCCGTTCACTGCCACCACGGGTCGGCGTTGAGCCCTGGCCTCGCCGTGCCTCGGATGTCGACCCTCCGGTCGGGGCTCCTCGCCGCCATACTCCTCGCGGGGGTGGCGGCGTGCGGCGTCGGTTCTCCGCCGGGCGAGGCGAGCGACCCGACCACCTCGGCCGCGCCAAGCGCCCCCAACTCCGTCAGCCCTTCCTCCGACGCACCCGGGAACAGCAGCATGACGCCCACCGCACCGAGCGACTCCGAGCAGGCCGCCCTCGACGAGCAGCTGCGCGACGCCGCCTGGGACAACGACGTCAAGACAGCCCGTGCCCTGGTCGGGCGCGGCGCGGACGTCAACGCCAAGGACGACACCGAGCAGTCGGCCTACCTGATCGCGACCAGCGAGGGCTACCTCGACCTGCTGAACGTGACCCTCGCCGATGGCGCACGCATCGACGCCAAGGACAGCTGGAACGGCACCGGTCTGATCCGGGCCGCCGAGCGCGGACACTCGCTCGTGGTCGGACGCCTGCTGCAGGCAGGCATCGACCGGGACCACGTGAACCGGATCGGCTACCAGGCCATCCACGAAGCCGTCTGGCTGGGTGCGGACACCAGTACCTACGTCGACACGATCCGCGCCCTGGTCGCCGGCGGCGTGGAGCTGGACCGTCCCTCCGACCAGGAGGCACTCACGCCGTTGCAGATGGCTCGACAGCGTGAGTACGCCGCACTCGAGTCCGCCCTGAACGCCGCGCTCACGCACAACCCGATCGCGGACCCCGACGATGCCCTGCTCCGGGCAGCCGGCTCCGGGGACGCCGACCAGGTCGCACGCGCTCTCCGTGCAGGTGCCGATCTCGAGGCCCGCGACTCCTTGCAGCGCACCCCGCTGCTGCTTGCGGTGACCAACGACCAGGTCGACGCGGCCCGACTACTGGTGGCGATGGGCGCCGACCCCGACGCCCTCGACCACCAGCACGACACGCCCTGGCTCGTCACCGGAGTGACCGGCAGCGTCTCGATGCTCGAAGCGCTCCTCCCAGCCAAACCAGACCTGCGCCTGCTCAACCGCTACGGCGGCACCTCGCTCATCCCCGCCAGCGAACGCGGCCACGTCGACTACGTACGCCGCGTGCTCGAGACCGGGATCGACGTCAACCACGTCAACCGGCTCGGCTGGACCGCACTCCTCGAAGCCGTCATCCTCGGCAACGGAGGCCCAGCTCACCAGCAGATCGTGCGCCTCCTGCTCGCCGCCGGTGCGGACCGGTCCATCGCCGACCAGGACGGAGTCACCGCCCTCCGACACGCTCGAACGCGGGGACACGCAGCCCTCGTCCGGCTGCTCGAGGGCCCCACCAGCCGTTCCGGCCCGGGTCAGGGCTAGGAACCAGATCCGTCCTTCAGGTCGACCCAGGCCCGCACGAGGCCCCGGAGCGCCTCCGTCTTGCCCGAAAGATCATCCTCGTCGAGGAAGCGAGCGACCCGGGACGTATCCCCCTCGCCCTCCAACAACCCCGTCGGATCGGGGAGTGCGGCTCCGGTGTGGAACATCAGGGACACGTGCTTGGTGGACTTGGGATAGAAGGAGGCCAGATTGCCCTGGTACATGAACGTGGGCGCCTTCCACTTGATCGTCTCGGTCATGCGTGGGTCGGCCTCGAGGACGACGCGGCGTACTGCCTGCACGAGCTCTCGCTGGGGGTTGTCGTAGGCCTCGAACCAGCGGTCGACAAGGGGATCGCGGTTGTCCATCTGCCCATTCTGTCCCCTTCGGAAGTCTGGTTCACCCGGGCCAGTGAGACCTCGAGCTTCTCGGCGGCTTCGGGCTTGTTGAGCTCACCGGCTTGGACGCGCTGGACGACTCGGGACCTTGGACCCTTCGCAACGGGACGTGCGCATCTACCCACGCAGGCCCGACCCGGATGGAGTGAAGGAGATCCCACGACCCGAGGAGATGCCATGAAGGCCGCCGTCGTCCCCCAGCTCGGAGCGCCGCTCGAGATCCGCGATGTGCCCGTCCCCGACCCTGGCCCGGGCCAGGTGCTGGTCAGGATCGAGGCCAGTGGCCTCTGCCACACCGACATTCACGCCGCACGTGGCGACTGGCCGGTCAAACCCAAGATCCCGCTCATCCCCGGTCATGAGGGCGTGGGACTCATCGAAACCCTCGGCAGCGGCGTGGACACCCTGGCCGTCGGCGACCGGGTGGCCCTTCCCTGGCTGGGTGACGCCTGCGGCCACTGCCGCTACTGCGTCGCCGGCTGGGAGACCTACTGCACCAGCCCGCAGTACATGGGCTACACCATGGACGGCTCCTACGCCGAGTACGCCGTCGGCAACGCCTCACACGTCGTCAAGGTGCCGGAGGGGGTCTCCTCCTTGGACGCCGCACCGCTGACGTGCGCCGGCGTGACGACCTACAAGGCGCTCAAGGTCGCCCACCCTCAGCCCGGCGAGACCGCCATGGTCGTGGGTATCGGAGGCCTCGGCCACCTGGGTCTTCAGTACGCCAAGATCTTCGGCACCACCACGGTGGCCGTCGACGTCGATGACGCCAAGCTCCAGCTGGCCAAGAACCTCGGGGCCGACCACGTCGTCGACGCCCGTGGAGACCAGGCCGCCCAGCTGGCCGCTCTGGGCGGGGTCGACGTCGCCCTGGTCACCGTGCCCTCACCCCAGGCCATGCACGCCGCACATGCGGCACTCAACCCCAACGGCCGCCTGGTCATCGTGGGGCTGCCTGCGGACAACCGCCTGGAGATCCCGGTCTTCGAGACCGTCTTGAAGGGCATCAGCGTCACCGGCTCACTGGTCGGTACCCGCAACGACCTCCACGACACCTTCGCGCTGCACGCCCAGGGCCGCACCCGGGTCGTCGCCGAAACACGCAAGCTCGACGACGTCAACGCGTGCTTCGAGGAAGTGCTCGCCGGCGACGTACCGGCCCGTCTGGTCTTCGATCTCTCCTGACGCCACGGACGCAGAGCGACGGGCAGGACCGATGGTTGCGACACACGGCGAGCAATACCAGCGACTTCATCGAGAACCCCGAAGCGCCCAGTTGCTCTTCACCTGAGACGAGGACCGGTCTTGTGAATGACGATCGACCCGACTTGCGGTTTGCCTACCTGCTGACCGGCGCGACGATGGCGACGGCGTCGGCGGGTGGGGTCTTCGCCACGGACTGGCTGTACCGCGACAACGCGCTGATCACCGCCACCTTTCGTGGGCAGGACATGGTCACCCTCCTGGTCGCGGTTCCGTTGCTTCTGGTCGGCCTTGTCTGGGAGATGCGGGGGTCGCCGCGGGGCCGGGTTTTGTGGCTGGGGATGGTGGCTGCCGGACTCGGCCTGCTGTGGGTCGGGATCTCACTCAGCCACCTGGCCGCCGCGAGTGTCGAGGTCGCGCGCCAGAACGTAGGAGCAGGTTCCGAACTGCCCATCTGGGCAGGGCTGACGATGCTGGGTGTCGTGACAGTCGCCCTGCTGTTCGCCGGCATCCGCCGACCCAGCGGCAGTGAAACCGCGACTGGTGACCTGGTGGCCAGAGCTGGTGCCAGAAGCATGCCAGGCGGAGAGCGAAGCGTCGTGTAGTGGCGGACGACTTCGGGCTGGACAGGTCCGCCAGCGTCACGCTGTACTGGCTGCCGCTAGGGGCTGGCGGACACTTCGTACGGCTCAACGGTCGGGTCTTCGAGACGGTCGGCGCCGTGGTGCACCGTCGCCGCAGGTGCGATCTGTACCACTCGGCACTGGAGGTTCGTCTTGGGGACGACCGCTTCGTCATCGAGCAGGGACCGGTCTGGAACACCGACGTCACCGAGCGCGGTGTGGTGTGCGAGGGACCGGTCGGCTCTCGCTGGCTCGCCAGGAGTCGGCTGTTCCGCTACGAGGTCCGGTGTTGGCGCGACGGAGTGATCCCGGACGCAGCCGAAGCGGTTGCCAGTCCATGCCTGCTGAGCAGCGACCCCGTGTGTGCCCGTCGATTGCTCGAGCTGGTCCCTGAGGTTCCCCGCGCAACCTGGGGCCGCGACGAGCTGGGGACCGGCGACATGTGGAACTCCAACTCGCTGATCTCCTGGCTGCTCGCACTCAGTGGGCACGACGTCCCAGCAGTTGCCCTCCCACCTGGCGGCCGCGCCCCGGGCTGGGACGCGGGGCTGGTCGTCGCCGCACGGCAGCTGCGAAAAGGCCCATGAGCGGGGGTCGTTTGGCCCTGCCGGTGGGGGGATCCTTCGGCGAGCGTTGACGGAACGACTGAAGTTCCCTCGGCGTGCCTGTCGGAACGGGATTCCAGAGACAGCACGGCCGAGTGCCGAATCTTCAGGGCACCGCCATCCTGGCCGGCAGCGACGGCATCGCGGTCAGCAACGGCGGCGCACCGTCTCTCGGATTCGCCTACTTCGAAGATGATCCAGGGTTCACCCTGGTCTCCGGGCGCGGACCCGCCAGCCCTGAAGAGGTCGCGGTCGAGACCAGCACGTTGGACCGCGCCCACCTGGAGGTGGGCGACCGCACCCGTGCGGTCATCGGCGACCAGGCCAGGCAGGTCACCATCACCGGTGAGGTGCAGGTCGGGTCCTCCCTCTTCGGTGCCACCGCTGTTCTTGTCGACGAGACCACAGCTCGAGAGGCATTCGCTCCCGACGGCACGGTCCCGTCCCTGTCGGTGACCGCCGCGTCGGGCGTCAGCCAGACCGCGTTGCGTACATCCGTAGCGAGCGTCCTGCCCGCGAATCTCGAGGCGGTCACCGGCGCAACCGTGCAGAGCGAGTCCGAGACCTCTCTCGAGAAAGGACTCGCGTTCTTCACAATCTTCCTGTTGGCCTTCGCCGGCGTCGCTCTCTTCGTGGGCTCGTTCATCATCGTCAACACCTTCTCCATGCTGGTTGGTCAGCGGGCCCGGGAGCTGGCGCTGCTCCGCGCCATCGGAGCGACCAGGGCCCAGGTGATCCGCAGCGTGCTCGGTGAGGCAGTCGTCATCGGCGTGGTGGGCTCGGTCCTTGGGATCGCCTTCGGCCTGCTGATCGCCGCTGGTGCTGGGGCGGCCATCCGGACCCTCTTCAGCACCGACATCGGATCCGACCTCCCGCTCAGTGCGACCACTGTCGCGTTGAGCGTTCTGGTCGGGGTCGTGGTCACCGTCTTCTCCGCGGTATTGCCGGCACGGCGGGCCTCGCGGGTTGCCCCGGTGGCAGCCATGCGTGGGGACGTCGGCGCAGTCAACGGTGGTCTCGGCAGGCGGGGCTGGATCGGCCTCGTCCTGCTGGCCTTGGGCGCGCTGGTCCTCGGTGCTGCAGTCACCCGCGAGCAGGTCTCCTGGCCTGTCGCTGCCCTGGGAGCCGTCGCCGCGGTGCTCGGCATGCTGGTCGCGGCACCGCTGGCGACCCGTCCCGTCGTACGCGTCATCGCCTGGCCGTTCGTCGCCCTCTTCGGGGCCATCGGCCGGCTCGCCCGCGAGAACGCGCTGCGCGTTCCCCGCCGTACGGCGACCACGGCGAGCGCCCTGATGATCGGTCTTGCCCTGATCGCCGGCACCTCGGTGCTGGCCGAGAGCGTCAAGGCCAGCGTGAGCAGCGGTGTGTCCGAGGAGCTGACCTCGGACTTCGTGCTCAACAGCGGCAACGTCGCTCCGGTTCCTGCGCCGGTGGCAATCGCCGCCCGTGAGCTGTCCGCCGTGCATTCGGTCGCCGCCATGAGCTTCGTGGACGTGCGGATCGGGACCTTCCACACCACCGCCGCCGCGGTCACTGCCGCCGACGTCGCGGACAACTTCCTGGTCACGATGAAGCGCGGCCAGCTCTCAGCACTCGACCGACACGGAGTCCTGGTCGGTGAGACCACCGCCAACGAGCGAGGCTGGCACGTGGGCGACTCCCTGACCGGATCGGTCGGCACCCTGAGCGGTGAGGCGCTCGTCGTGGGTGGGATCTACCGAGACAGCCAGGCCTTCGGCGAGGGGGGCGTGATCGTCGACCGTTCACTCTATGACGCCGCGCTCCCCTCGGCACAGCGCGCCGATGCCCGTCTCTTCGTGCGGGCTGCGTCCGGAGCCGACCTCCCTGCGCTGCGAGCCGAGCTGACCGACCTCGCCCGTCCCTACCTGATCGTCTCGGTCCAGGACAGGGCAGAGTTCGCAGACGCCCAGGGTGCGTCTGTCGACACACTCATCAACCTGCTCTACGTCCTCCTCCTCTTCAGCGTCATCGTCGCCGTGCTGGGGATCATCAACACCCTGGCACTGTCAGTGTTCGAGCGGACGCGTGAGATCGGGCTGCTCCGGGCGATCGGACTACGGCGCCGGCAGCTCAGCTCCATGGTCACCATCGAAGCCGTCGCCACGGCCGTGTTCGGCGCCCTGCTCGGCACGGCGCTCGGCCTGGGACTGGGGGTCGCCCTCCAGCGCGGCCTCGTCTCCCAAGGACTGACGGTCCTCGCCATCCCATGGACCCTGATCCTCGCGATGCTGCTGGCCTCAGGCGCCGTCGGAGTGTTGGCGGCAGGACTTCCGGCTCTGCGGGCCGCACGCCTGAACATTTTGCAATCCATCGCCACCTCCTAGCCGACCACAGGCACACACAACTCACGCGCACGCCCGGGGACCCGAGGTCACCGGGAGTGGCACGAAGGAGACAACTCAATGACAAGCACAGAACTGATGACCCAGGGCGCGCAGACAGACTCGCGACACCCCGGGGTCGCCTCGCAGCAGTTGCGGTGGCTGGCAGCAGGTCTCGTCCTGGGCTTTCTCGTCCCTTTCATCTTCGCCGACGTGCTCGACCTGCCGCGCGACCTCTACTACGGCATCTACGCAGCGTTCGTGGTCACGTTCATCGCGCTGTGGGCTCGTGCCACCGACCAGCAGGTCGGGGCCATGCTGCGTCGGCGCTGGCCGCTCGCCGTCATGTTGGGCGTCGTCTTCGCCGGAGTGCTCGCGGTCGTCGTGGTCCGCACCGATGATGCGACCGCCCGACCCGAGGGCCTTGAACTGGCGTGGGCACTGGTGTGGCGCGGTGTGATGTACGGCGCGATGGATGCTCTGCTGCTGTCTGTCTTCCCGATCCTGGCCGTGTTCGCGGCCGCCTCTGGGAGCAGATTGCGTGCACGCAGGGTCGGCAAGGTCGCCGTGGTGGCCGCGGCGATGCTGGCTTCGCTGGTCATGACTGCGACGTACCACGCCGGCTACAGCGACTTCCGCTCCGACAAGGTGGTCAAGCCGCTCATCGGCGACGTGATGTGGAGCGTGCCAACTCTCGTCACCCTCAACCCCATCGGCTCGGTCATCACCCACACCGGGCTCCATGTCACCGCCGTGCTGCACAACCACGACACCGACATCTTCCTGCCGCCACACCAGTGACGACATCGGAATTCCACATGCACAGGGCCCCGCGGTTAGGCGTGTCGTGCATCGATCGCGGCACCCAGGCACGCCTCGACTGTTGCGTGATCATCCGAGTCGTTCATGGCTGGTCTCCCGCCGTCGTCCTGCCGTGGACACTGTTCAGGTCACCGTACGCGGGCTCGCTCTGCCCTCTTGCGAGTGCTCTGAGCACCACCTTGCGGCTCTCGTCGTACCAGAGCACCACCGAGGCTAGAGCGACGCAGACGGCCCAGTGGGCGAGGTCGAGCGATGCGGTGCCGAAGGCGACCTGCAGGAACGGCACCTCGACCACGGCGATCTGGAGTGCCACGCTGAGCAGGAGGGCGCCCCAGAGCCATTTGTTGGAGAACAGGCCGTGGAACGCGCTAGCGGTCTCCGAGCGGGCGTTGAGCGCGTTGAAGAACTGAGCGAGGACCAAGGTGGTGAACCCGGCTGTGCGGGCAACATCGAGGGTGTCGCTTCCTTCGACCAGACCTCCTGGCAGGAACATGTCGATCGAGAACAGTGTCACGAGTGCCATCACGAGCCCGATCGAGACGATCCCGGTCCACATGCGGGCGTCGATCGCCCGCTCTGTCAGCTTGCGTGGTCTGCGGGCCATCACGTCGTCGATCTCCGGGTCGACCCCCATCGCGAGTGCCGGTGTTGAGTCGGTGATCAGGTTGATCCACAGGATCTGGGTCGCGAGCAGCGGCAGCACGACCGCCTCGTTGCTCGCGTCGTTGAGGCCGATCCGACCCGCGAAGACGACGCCGAGGAACACGGTGAGCACCTCGCCCATGTTGGAGGAGAGCAGGTAGCGCAGGAACTTCTTGATGTTGTCGAAGATGACGCGTCCTTGACGCACTGCTGCGACGATCGTGGCGAAGTTGTCGTCGCCCAGGATCATCCGTGAGGCCTCTTTGGTGACCTCGGTGCCGGTGATGCCCATCGCCACCCCGATGTCGGCGGACTTCAGTGCTGGGGCGTCGTTGACGCCGTCGCCGGTCATCGCGACGATCTGTCCGTCGGACTGGAGTGCGTCGATGAGCCTCAGCTTGTGCTGCGGCGACACCCGGGCGTACACCGAGACCTCACGGGTTACCTCGCGCAGCGCTTGGTCGTCGAGGGTGTCGAGTTCTGCTCCGGTCACGGCCTGTCCGTCCGGTTCGATGATGCCGAGGTCGGCCGCGATACGACTCGCAGTGCCCGGGTGGTCGCCGGTGATCATGATGATCCGGATGCCGGCGCGGTGCGCCTCGGCGATCGCCGTGGCTGCCTCGGCCCGCGGCGGGTCGATGATGCCGACCACCCCGGCGTAGACGAGGTCGCGTTCCACGGACGCGTCGAGGTCGCCGACCCCATCGTCTCGTGGTCCCTCGGCGACCCGGTAGGCGACGCCGAGAGTTCGGAAGGCCTCGGCCGAGAGTGCTTCGACCTCGGCGAGCCGCTCCGCCCTGAGGGCATCGGTGAGCGGGACCGTCGTCTCCCCGACCTGGACCTTGGTGCAGTTGGCGAGCAGGACCCCCGGCGCCCCCTTGCTGAACAGCAGGCGAGTCCCGTCGGTGCGTTCTTGATGCACCGTCGACATCATCATCCGCTCGGAGGTGAACGGGATCTCGCCCTGCCGCTCGAAACGGCCCATCTGCGCGATGGTGCCCTGGAGCTTGCGTGCCGCCACCAGGAACGCGGCCTCGGTGGGGTCGCCCTGGATGGTCCATTCGCCGTCGTGCTCACTGAGCTGTGCGTTGTTCGCGAGCGCTCCCGCGCCCAGGACGAGCTGGGCCTCGAAGCGGAGCGCCTCGCTGAGCCGGTGCCCCGCCGACGTCAGTGCACCCTCGGGGCGATAGCCGACACCGGCGACGTCAGCACGCCCCGAGGCAGTGACCACCCGCTCGATCGTCATCTCGTTGCGAGTCAACGTGCCGGTCTTGTCGGTGCAGATCACTGACGCGGACCCGAGGGCCTCGACCGAGTTGAGCTGCTTGACCACTGCGTTGCGCGACGCCATCCGTCGCACGCCGATCGCGAGGACGACCGAGAGGATGGTCGGCAGTCCTTCGGGAACCGCGGCGACCGCGAGCGAGACACCGAGAAGTAGGACGACGACGAAGTCACTCGGTTCGGTGATGCCGTCGACCAGGACGATCGTGATCATCACGACCAGGGCGATGGCGACCACGATGGCGCCGAGCAGCCGGCTGATGCGGCTGACCTCGTTCTGGAGGGGAGTGGGCTCGGCCACCGTCGCCTCGAGCATCTCAGCGATCGCGCCGACCTCGGTCGACATCCCTACGCCGGTCACGACCGCATGGCCGACACCTTGGGCGACGGCCGTGCCCTTGTAGACCATGTTGAGCCGGTCGCCGAGCGATGCCGACTCCTTCAGCGCGGCCGGACTCTTCATCACCGCCTCGCTCTCCCCGGTCAAGGAGGCCTCCTGGATGCGCAGCGCGCTCGCGGTCAGCAGGCGGGCATCGGCGCCGACCGCGTCGCCCTCACTGAGGGCGAGAACGTCGCCGCGCACCAGCTCGGCCGAGGGCACGGTCTTGAGCTCGCCTCCCCGAAGTACCGTCGACGACGCCGCGGTCATGGTGCCCAGGGCCGCGACCGCATCTTCGGCCTTGGCCTCCTGGGTGTAGCCAAGCACCGCGTTGACGACGACGATCGCGGCGATCACGGTGGCATCGACAGGCCAACCCTCGGCGCCGTCGAGAACCCAGGAGGCCAGCGAGATCGCGATCGCCGCCAGCAGGAGGTAGATCAAGGGGTCCTGGAACTGCGCCAGGATCTTGCGCCAGGTCGGTGTCGGCTTCTTGCCACGAAGTTCGTTGGGCCCGTCCGACTCGAGCCTGCGCGCGGCCTCCTCGTCGGTCAGTCCCGTTGCCTGGTCCACCTCCAGTCGGGCTGCAACCACGTCCGCCTCGACAACTGACGCATCGACAGCCGGTTCGCTCATCACGACATCGCACCGATCCATGACTCCATCGTCTCCCAGCCGCCGGATGCGCCGTAGGCCAGTCGTCCGAACCACCGGGGATGCTGGCGAGTGATCCCGGTGCGAGCACGGCTGACCTCTGGGGCAGGCGGCCTCTGGTCGAGAACCTACCGATCGCCCACTCGCCGCCCAGTACGGCGTCTCTGAGTCCTGGCTCCTCGAACACCACCACGAGGTGACCGTGTCCCGGGCAACGATCTCGCGCTACCTGAGCCATCACGGACTGGTCGTCCCGGAGCCGAAGAAGAAGCCCAAGTCGTCCTACATCCGGTTCCAGGCCGCCATGCCCAACGAGACCTGGCAGTCCGACTTCACCCACTACAGACTCACCCGACCCCACGCTCGCACCGCCGCGGACTGCGAGATCCTGACCTGGCTCGACGACTGCTCCCGCTACGCCCTCTCAGTCACCGCCCACCACCGCGTCACCGGCACCGTCGTGCTCACCACCTTCCGCGAAACCGTTGCAGAGCACGGCATCCCCGCCTCCACGCTCACCGACAACGCCATGGTCTTCACCACCAGGCTCTGATCGTGATGCCCTATGTGGGAGGCGCAGACAGTCGCCCGCGCAGGGACCGGCCCAAGGACGAGCCCACCAGGAGGCCCAGAGAGATCGCGATGACGACGCCGAGAACGCCCACGGCGACGTCGGTGGCCGACTCACGGCCTGCGGCGAGTTCGGTTGCGCCCATGAGGCCCAGACTCCCGGGCACGAGCAGCCAGAACGCTGGCAGGAAGAGCACGAGACGGGCCAGCTGCGGTCGTCGGAGCTCTACCACGCTCGCCCCGAGGCTGGCCGCGATCGCTCCGAGGAAGCCTCCGAGTCCGATCGAGCCGAGCTCTTGCCCGGCGACCTGCGCACTGAAAGCCATGATCAGCACGAGCAACACCCAGCCCTGCATCCGCAGCGGCACTCCCTCCATCAGGCAGATGCTCAACCCGATGAGGAGCAGACCGACTGGAGCACCGGCCCAGCCGATCTCGTCGACCCGGAGGTTGGCCAGCGACGACGAGGGCACTCGTAGCAGGGCGGTGGCCATGAGCAGTCCCAGCGCGAACAACCCCAACTGCACCAGGCCGTAGGTGAGCCTGGCCGACCCCGCCTGCATGTGCCCGGCGGCGAGCTCCGACACGCCGTTGACGACGAGCGCCCCGGGGAGCAGGACCGCTAGCGGCGGCAAGACGGTGCGCAGCGGTCCCTCGAGCAGTCCTGCGTCGGCGGCGCCGAAGACGGCGAAGGACACAACGAACGCGGCCAGGGTCGGCAGCAACGCCTGCACCACTTGGTGCCGCTGCGCCAGCTGAACGAGCACGAACACGATGACTGCCCCCACGGCGGCTGCGGCGACGTTGGCCCAGCCGGGTTGCAGGATCAGCGCAATACCGACGGCGAGCACGGGCCACGCCAGGGCGACCAGCCACGGCGGGTGCCGGACCGGACGACGCGCAACCGCCGCTAGCTGTTCGCGGGCGACGCCGGGCGCGAGCTCGCCCCGGGCCAGCTGGTAGCGGATACGGCGGACGCTCGCGGACTGGTGGAGGCGCAGACCGGGGGGAGCCGACCGATGCGTGGCGGGACCGCCCTCGGTCAGGGTGACGACCAGACCCGTGGGACCGACTGCCGTCTGGATGTCGGGGTAGCCCAGCTGGATGCCCACCTCGGCGAGCTCCTCCTCGATCTCCTGGACCGGCTGTCCCGTCGCGATCATGGCGGTGCCGAGGTGAGCCAGCAGGGCGCGGGTCTCGGTTGCGTGGCCCTCGTCAGCGGCACTGGGTGGGGGCATCACGACTCGGTGCGCGCCGACGCGCGGGTTCGGGGGTGAGTGCGGGGACCCTGGTGATGGCCGTGCGGCTCGACCGTTGACGTCGGGCGTTCTCCGAGAGTGGTTGGAGGCGCGTCTTCCAGCCGGTCGTCATGGCTGTTCGCTGCCGGCTGTCCCTGCATGCTCGTCATCATCTCAAGGCAGAGGACCAGCGTGCATCGACGCGACACGAGTGGCGGTGGAGGTGTCGCTTGCCAGCGAGCGGATTGTGCCGTCGTGGTGCCGAGCCCGCGGCGCGTTCGCCGCGTGTGGTCACACTCGACCCGACTCGCGCGTCAGTGCGGTGACCAGCAGGGGTGAAACGTGGAGCCGTGAAGCACACGCACACGTTCGGGGCCGAGCGACCACGCCGAGGCCGAGGACATCGTGCAGCCGGCGTGGCGCGACGGACGCCGAGATCGACAACGTGCCCAACATCGGCAGATCCGTGAGTCCGACATGCGGGGTGTGAGGCAGGTGGCCGCTCGCATCGTAAGGCCCGCGGCCGAGGGGTCGGGGACCGACCAAAAGAACGAGACCCCGCCCTCCCAACGGCCCAGGCGGGTCCGGCCTCGACGCCGATGTGCCCCGGCCGGCGCTCCGCGAGCGTGGAACCACCGGGTAGAGGCCCGGACCTCGCAACGCAGGACCACCTGCAAGGAGCAGAGCCCATGTCCCTCCAGTCGATCCGCCGTACTGCCCGCACCACGGGCGCCCTGTACCTCGTCTTCGTCGTCGCCGGGATCCTCGGCTTCGTACTCATCCGACCGCAGCTCTACACACCCGGTGATCCGGCCGCCACGCTCAACAACTTGGTCGAGAACCAAGGACTGGCCCGCGTCGGCGTCGTTCTCGAGATGGGCATCGTCGTTGCCCAAGCCCTGACCGCCTTGTGGTTCTACCGGCTGTTCCGCTCGGTGGACGCCTTCGCGGCCGGCGCCCTCGCCGCGTTCGGAATGGTCAATGCCGTTGCGATCCTGGGCAGCGCAGCATTTCTGGCTACTGCCGCGCAGATCGCCGCCCAGCCGCTCGAGAACGCAGCAACCAACGTGCAACTGGCCTACATGGTGAGCGAAAACCTGTGGGGCGTCGGTGCGCTCTTCTTCGGACTGTGGCTCATCCCGATGGGCGCCTGCGTCCTTCGGGCCAAGACCATGCCCCGCACCTTGGGATGGATCCTCATCGTCGGGGCGGTCGGGTTTCTGGGCAACGCGTTCGTCACCTACCTCACCCCCGACCTCGAAGCCATCGCCGGAGTCCTGGTCGTTCCCGCAACCATCGGCGAGTTCTGGATGATCGCCTACCTGCTCTTCCCTGGCATCAACCAAACGGCGATCGCGTCGGGCACCGTGGGCGATTCGGCACCCGAAGCCACCACCGCGCAGTAGCCATGTCCCTGTACTACTCGACCGCCTCCGCACGCGGCGGTAGGACGCGCCTGCTCTTGCTCGGCTGGATAGCGTCGTCGTTCTTCAGTGCAACCTTCAGTATCGCGTCGTTGGACACACGAGGAGGGACACCTGGTGGGCCGGCTGCCTGCGACCCATCGAAGCTAGTGCCCGCAACATGGCCAGCGACACGGCGGCAACACTGACCTCGCGGATGTTCGTTCCTGGGACGTGAGCAGGGACGGATCGTCAGTGATCTCGGCAGGGTGCCCGTCGAGCTGATCGCTGCTTTGGATTCTGCTCACTAGTGAGCCCGACCGCGATGGTCCTCGAGCCACTGCTTGACGTCGTCGCGGCGCCAATGGGTGACGTCGCCGAACCTCGTGGCCGGGGGTAGCTTCTTGTCGCGTTCCAGTTCCTGGACGTGATGAACGCTCTCGCCCAGGTATGCCGCAAGCTCCTCGATGGTCCAGAACGCCGTGTCTGGCTCGGTCATAGACCAAGGGTAGGTAGCCGCTGAGCAACCCGTCTAGCCCCCTCACGCACGAGGGTCGATACTGGTCGTCGCGATTCAGCCTCGGTCGCCGTGCGGGCGGCAGTCGCCAGGTGCCGGTGTCCCAAACAATGCCTGGGGTGCGTAAAGGATCAGATTGCCGTCGTTCTGCATGACCATTCGGTCCAGGCTGTTGGTCGAGGTGAGTTGCTGCCAGACGCGAAGACTTTCGCCGGCGTCTCCAGAGGAGTTGCCCTCCGAGGCGCCTTGACTTCAGGGCTCACCCTTCTGACACGGCGATCGCGGTGGAGTGCCGCGGATTCCAAGCTGCACGACACGCGGCGTAGCAGCGTGCCGTCACCACTTAGCGACCGCAGCGGTCCACACGCTCCCAGGGCCAGTCGGTGGCGAGCCAGTGTGCGACGGCCTCGGCGAGTGGTACGTCGAGACTCGTCCTGTCGGCCCGTACCCAGGACTGCACCGTCACGTCCCAGTCGTCGGAGGCAGAGGGGTACAGATAGACGCAGCCGATGACGTCGTGGTCGCCTGGGTCAAGGACGGTGAAGGTGTAACCGGCGCCCCTCGCGAAGTCGTCGGCGTGGCGGCGCAGGTCGGAGAGGTTCTCCTCGAGCGTCATGCCTCTGGGAGGTGGCCAGCTGCCGTCGGGATAGCCCGGAGTGGAGCGGATGTGCTCGATGCTCGACATCCAGGCGGCATGGTCGGCCTGGTTGTGCCGCGGCCCAAGGGGTTCGAGGAGGAACTGGTGGGTCGCGAGTGAGGTCGGCGGATCGAAATCGACCGGCACGAACACGTCCGAGGTCATGCCTGGAAAGGTACTGGCTTGGCCAGAACTCCTGCACTGCATCTCCTGTCGGCGGCATGCGCGACCGCGCGCCTCTCGGTTCAACTGCTCGGCTACGTCCGACAGGCGGCGGTAAGACTGTGAGCTCGCTGCCGCAGAGCCCCGCGCGGGTGACTACTCGGAGCCGACAAGGAGACAGAAGGGGTGTCCGGCGGGGTCGGCCAGCACGAACAGAGGCTCTCCGTCGTCGTCGGAACGGTCATAGAGCAACCTGGCGCCCAGCGCCTCGGCTCGCTCTCGGTGCCGTTGAAGTTCCTCGACGGTTGGAACCCAAAAATCCATGTGCATCTGCATGGAGACTTCCTCCGACGGCCATGTGGGTCGCGCCATGTCGCGTTTCTCCTGGACGGCCAGTACACGATGACCGTGGGAGTCAACCAGCACGAGCCAGTCGGCGTAGTCTCCGGTGCCATCGGTCGAGTGCTCGTCCCCCAGGCGGTACTGCAACCCGAGGAGCTCGCGATAGAACTCAGCCAGTGCACGACAGTCGGGGGTGTCGATTGCCGTTTGCATCAAGACCGGAAAGCCGGACACGGAAATCTCCTTCTCCATCAGCGGGACTGCCTATCGGAACGGGCTCGCCGCGGACCCCGTGCCCGCCCGTGGCCAAGGTATCGCCGGACCGGAAGCCCGGCCACCCCCACACATTCGGCAAAGCGCCGCATGTGGTCAGAAGTAGCACCCTCCATCGACACTGCCCTACTGCACAGGCGGTGCAAAGACGCGGGTCGCGTCGACCGGGACCGGACGCCCCGAGATCGCGCTCCCGACAGCCGTCGGTCGCGACGCGGCGATGAACCCTCCGGGTCAACATGGCAATGATGGCCACAGGCCGCCGTGGCCAGAGCGCGAAGGCTCCTTTGCTGGCGGAGATCCAAAGCTGCGCGCCAGATGGAGGTGGATCCCTATCAGTCGGTTGCGAGCCTCGGCGTTACACCAGTTGGTTGCAGGGTGAGCAGAAGGGAGTCGATGTCGACGCGGGACCGGCCAGCGGTGCCGGCGTTGGTCACCTTGAGTCTGTGAGTTCCGGGCGTGAGTACCTTCTGCCAGACAACAACGCGGTGGGTCGCGGCGGCCGCGTAGGTGTTGACGGCGCTGGAGGTGCCGCCGTCGACACTGATATTGACGACACCGCGGTTGCTGTTTTTCTCTACGGCCAGCGCGACAGTTTGCCCGGGACGCTGGGTTGTGACGGTGTAGGTGAGCGAAGCACCGGCGACAGTCGAGTACAGCGTCTTGCCCCAGTTGAAGCACGTGCATGTGGCCTGAGTCCAGGTACCGGTTCGCGACGAGAGCACCAACGGGCCTGAGTGGGTCGTGAGCGTCGTTCCGTCTTCTTGCCAGACGTCCACCCACTGAGAGATGCCGGTACCCGAGATCGCTGCGTTCCCGCGGTTGTCTCGGGCAACCACCCAGTAGTTCCCGTCGCTGGAGCCGTCACCACCACCACACTCAGCGTCGTTGTTAGAGCCGCCGAATCGGTAGGAGGTAGCCGAAGTGCCGTGCACCCGCTCGGTGGCGACGCCACCTTCGGGATAGCCGCTTGACCAGATGTCGTAGCCGGCAATGCCGGATGTGTTGTCGCTGCCCGTCCACCGCATCTCAAGCGGAACGCCGTTTGGGGAGTTGCAATGATCGATCGCCGGATCCACAGCGGCGCTGAGGCTGCCCCCAAGCACAAACTGCGCGGGCAAGACGTTCAGTGACGGGGACGCCCCGTCAATAGTGCTAGGACTTGGATCCACTGCAGTCATGACGAGCGCTGTTGCAGGCACCGCTGCAAAGACGGTCGCTGTCAACACACCAGCCACGAAATAGGAAAGACGTGAACGACGCACAAGAACGCTGCCCTTCAGGTGCCCCCCGCGGGGCAGCAATTCGCAAGGAGATGGCTACTTTCGGCCTAAGTGTGCACGTAGAGGCTCTGCGTAGAGAGCCCCGGTCTAGCCACGTCCGAGGGCCGCACCGGTAACAACGCAGAACCCTGCTACGTGCCAGATAGCGGATGACCCCAACTCTCGCTCCCCGATGATTTGCCCGAGACTGTGAGGTCTCACTCTCAGTTCAGCACGCACCAACCGCGGTCAACCACTCACGAAAGCAGGCTTCCGATGTCATTCCAGGCGTATCTCGACAACATCGAGGGCAAGACGGGCTTGACGCCTCGACAATTCATCGAACTGGCCCAGGAGCGGGGCCTCGATGACCCAGGGGTGAAGGCGAGTGCGATCGTGGCTTGGCTCAAGGAGGATTACAAGCTCGGCCATGGGCACGCGATGGCTTTGGTGCACGTGATCAAGAAGGGGTCGACAATCGACGCCAAGCATGTCGGGTCCCCCGGGTCACACCGAGACGAGTCCGACACTCTTTGGCTTGATGGCGTGGCCACCAAACCCTGATACATCAAGTGAGCGTCCTGGCGCCCTTACGCGGTGGAATGACGCGGGGCTCAGGGCCCGCACACGACGTGGTCCCGGCAACGGGGTTCCGCACTGCGTTCCTGTGCGCCGGTCTGACCGGCTGGAGACCGGGTGGCCTTGTCGGGTTGGACCGTCTGGTTCACCGACTTGGTCTTGTCGTTCGACTGGTCGGCACCGCAAGCCGCGAGGGCGACGGACATGACGACGGCGGCGAATGTTCCGGTGGTGGTCTTCATGGCGGGTTCTCCTTCCGGGCTCCCGTCTGAGAAGCCGCTCCTGCCCGGCTGCACCAGGCGTTTGGCTCGACGTTAGGAGCGCCCGCACCACCGCGGAATGTGGATATGTACACATGGCTGCGAAGTGCCGAACGGCGTAGCCTCATGGCGAGGTCCTAATGCCAGGGATGACGCTGACCCACAGAGAACTGGCGGCGCTACGCGCGGTCGCCGATCCCAGGCATGCCGCTGAACCCGGGCCGGCGCTGCCCTGGTCGCTGCTCGCGGAAGTCCAGGCTCTGGTCGGCGCGGACCAGGTCGAGTTCGAGCAGACTCACCCCGAGCGCCACTGGCTCGGCTTCATGCAGTCCGTCGAAGGACGCGCCTTCGTCCCCGAGGAGCCGAACGATCCCCACTACTGGTCCCTGTGGTGGCGTTCGACCGCCGTCCATGCCCGGCTCGGTGACGCGGTCAGTACCACGATGCGCTCGGACTTCGAGTCCGACCTCGGCTGGCGCAATCACCCCCTCTACCTGGACTACATGAAGGACCAAGGCCTCTTTCACGAGCTCGGGTTCAACCTGCCCGACCCTGACGGGCGATCCCTCCGGTTGCACTGCTGGCGCTCACCTGGGCGTGACTTCGCCGAACGGGACCGCTTCTTGCTCTCCCTGCTCAGACCTCACGTGGTCGTCGCTTACCGTGCCGCCGAACGACTGCGGCATCCGATGCTGCTGACCGCGCGGCAGCTGGAGCTCCTCGCGTACGTCGGTCGAGGCCTGACCAACCGACAGGTAGCGCGCGCCATGGGGCTGACCGAGGGAACGGTGCGTCGACACTTGGAGAACATCTACGAGCGCCTCGGAGTCAACAGCCGTACTGAGGCCGTGGCGCGCCTAGCCGCGGCCCGAAGCGCGGACTAAACCCACCTAAGTTCAGCCCGCGCCGTAGTCGGAGGGCCACCTGTGCAGCACCCTTCGCCAGCCGGCGAGGGAATTGGCTCCAAACTGCCGACACAACCCTCCGGGCCCTGCGGCGGCCCGACCATCATCGGCGTGACTGGACATCTAATCGCGCCTATAGCGGTGGAATGCAGCGCCTTGACGGACGCCCTATGCGAGAGGTGTCGCTATCCGTTCTGCTTTTCCCTACGTGGGCCACGAGCGGCCGGGAACACTGGGCCGGGCGCGCCTGTCCCGGCGCTGCATCAACTGCAAGCGAACTGCACAATCCGCTCGCGACCGCACCGTTGTTCAGATGCACGCCTTCGAGGTCAGCAGGGAGAGGCAGTCCACCCGGCCGTGAGGTCAGCCGAGCGCCGAGCTTGCGCGGTAGTCGTGAAATGAGGCGTTCCAGTCCCCGAAGCCGTTGGTCAGGTCCATTGGCTTGTCCGTCCCGACGTACTCGATGACGTCGCCCACGTTGGTGTTGTCGAACAACCACTCGGCGTTGGCCGTGCTCATGCCGGTGCAGCCGTGGCTGACGTTTACCCTGCCGTGGGAGCCGACTGACCACGGAGCTGCATGCACGAACTCACCGGTGTTCGTCAGCCGCATGGCGTACTCGACGTCGTCGAGGTCGTAGCCATCGGCGCTGTTGGGATCGATTCCTATTGTCGCGGAATTCATGCGCTTGCTTCGATGCTTCTCGCTGATGACCTTGATCCCGGACCTGGTGGTGAACTTCGGCTGTTCACCGGTTGTGATCGGGATGGTCCTGGCGAGCTTGCCGTTGCGGAACACCCGCATCTGGTGAGTGTTCATGTCGACCTTACTGACCATCGCATCTCCGATGTGGAACTTCATGCTCCGGTCCTTCTGCCCGTAGATTCCATCGCCGGCCGGAACCCCACCGACGTCAGCCTCCACGGTCACCTCAGTGCCCGGACGCCAGTACTTCTTCGGCCGCCAGCGCACTTCTTGGCCGCTGACCCAGTGAAAGGTGCCGACCTGCGCAGGCTGGCTGGTCACCTTGAGGTTTCGCTCGATCGATGCCTGGTTGGTGACGGGGATGTCGAACCGGATGACGACCGGCATGCCGACTCCGACGGTCTGCCCGTCGGCGGGCACGAAAGTCGGGTGGGTCTGCTCATCGAGGGTCAGTTTGCGTGTCTGGAAGACCGACTCGGAGGTGTTCTTCAGGCTCTCGGAGTCCATGGCCGTGCTGGTGACCCGGTACCGCGAGTTCGCCCGCAACTGGGATTTGGCAACCCAGCGTGTCTTGTCCGGTGAGAGACGCCCCTCGATGATCGAGCCCTCGGGGCCGGTGACCTCGACCGCCTCGAACGTGCCCGCCTTGACTCGCAGCTTCACCTTGCGATCGATGTCCACGTGCTTGGCACCGCGAGGGATGTTGCTGAGGATCTTGGCGACCGAGGACTTGCTGACCTGCGAGGTCTCAGTCTCAGCGTCGAAGGAATCACCCCCGGGCGCACTGCAGGCTGAGACCGCGGCGAGCACCACGGTGACTGCGAGGATCGAGAGACGTGGACGTGGGGACTGGCAGGACATCGATAGACTCCGTAACTTAGATGCTCGTCAATTCGAGGATTTGGGGCGACCCGTCGTGCCCACCTGCTTACGAGCCACGAGTCAGGACGCGAAGTCCATGGGTACCGCTGGCGAGGGCGTCGTCGTCGTGATCTCCACACTCCCCACACGCCACGGGACTCCAGATGGTTGCTCCGGTCCCCTCGTATTTCGGAGGAGGTAACTGAAGGACCGGGGCACTTTCCGGTGCGGACGTCCTCCACGCAGGCTCCGGCGCGGATCACCGGGAGCAACACCGTCAGGACGAGGTCGGCCGGGCCGGCTTCCCCTCGGTGTCGGGACGACCCCTGAGTGGACTGGCAGGTAGACGTTGCCGCGACGAGATCTGGCGCGGCCCGGGCGACGAGATCGTCAGCTACTGGGGTGTGATCCCGACCCAGCCGACACTCTGGACGGATGCGAGCGGGTCGGGAACATCGCTCACTGACCCCATCGACAGGGCTGCGGCCACGGCCTGAAACAGTGTGCCGCCCAACGCAACCTACTGACCAGATCCGGAGCCTGTAGAGGTAAGGAGGTGGTGCCGATGCCGTCGTTCGCCGATACAGACACGCTGACGTTCGAAGACTATGCGGCCGCAAAGTGGCCGTCGCTGTACCGTCGCGCCTTCCTCCTTGCCGGAAACCACGCAGACGCCGAGGATCTCGCCCAGCAGACCCTCATCAAGGTCCACGGCGCCTGGTCGCGGGTGAGTCGGTCCGACGTCCCCGACGCCTACGTCAGGCGCATCCTGATGAACACGTTCTTGTCCTTCAAGCGCCCCAAGGGGCGGCGACTGGAGCTGCTCGTCGGCGACGACGCACCCGAACCGGCCTCTCCGCTCATTGCAGGCCCTGAGGACCGGATGGCCCTGTGGCCACAGGTGCGCCTGCTGCCACCGCGGCAGCGTGCCGTGATCGTGCTGCGCTACTACGAACAGCTCAGCGAGGCAGAGATCGCCGACGTCCTTGACTGCTCGCGCGGCAACGTGAAGTCGACCGCCCACCGCGCCCTACAGAACCTGCGAACCGCTCTCGGACAGGAGGAAAGCTGATGCACTCCGACCTCGAGCGCACCCTCATCGGCGAGTTGGACGACGTGGCCAGCAATCTCATCGTCCCCCCGCTTCCCGACCTGGCGGTGACCTCCTCCGGGCGACGGCGCTTGCGCGCTGGCCACCTCGGACGAGTCGATCGTTTCGCACCGTTCCTTGTCGCTGCCGCGGTGATCGTCCTTGCCGTGGGTGTCACGCTCGGCACCCCCCAGCGCAGTGAGCCGCCCCGGGCGCCGGCGCCGAGTCCCACCCAGGCCCCGGCTTCGGCGGAGCCGAAGCTCATCTCCTACGACGGTGACGGATCCGACCGCGCCGAGGTCCGAACGACGGCCGACGCGAACAACCTGGCCGGCGCGCCCGACTCCTTCAAGAAGTTCATCGGCCGCACCGCCGAACGACTCACCAGGGGCGCCACCTGTGGAAAGGGCTACGTCGGGGTGACCGTCCAGTCGTTGCGCACCGACGGGTACGCGGTCGGCGCTGTCAACGAGTGCGGGGGCGGCCACGTAGCAATGTGGGCGATCGTCGCTGGCGACTGGAAGGAGATCGACGCCACCCAAGATCTCTGGGACTGCGCCGTGCTCGCGAAGTACCGGGTTCCCAGCGACATCGCCGGGGACACCTGCTACGACGACGACGCCCAGGCCCAGCACCCCTACCAGCAGGCCTGACCAGCCGCCACGCTGAACCCCCCGCCCCGACTGGGTGTGTCCCTACCAGGCGGCGCCGACGGCAGCGTTTCCCGGATCTAGCCGATGAGAGGACGCCCATTGCCAGACAGGGATAGTGCAGGCTTTGCCGCGACCGCTGTCGAAGTCGATGTAAGCGAGGGCCGCCGTTCTCGCCGTCACAGTGGTTCCGACACTCAGCGCGATCGACATTCGTCACAGGTCGCGTCCGACCGAGGTCCCGAGTCGTTGACGACCGAGACAAACGTGTCGGCGGCCCCTTCGAGATTCCATGCAAACCTGATGGGTCACCCATCACGACCCAGGTTCGACCCTCAGCAATGTTCTCAGCACCGAGGCCGGTCAAGCGGCAAACCAGGAGCGCCGACACGCGGCGAAGTGACGCACCTCCCGGGCGCGCCGATTGCCCGGTTGGCGAACTGAGTCCAGGGACGAACTCGAGTCGACACCGTGATCCCGCCCGGCGGCGGAAACGGAGCGGACGCCGCACGACAGAGATCTCGCAGCGGTGCAATCGGTCTCATCCCACCCGGGAGTCCGCCAGCCGGCTCGCGGGGAGTGGCCGAGCTGCATTGCCATCGCGGCCGCTGCCTGTGCGCTGTCCCGCGCGCCGGCGCGTCTTGTCGTAGTGACGAGCTCCAGCCGGACCGTGTTGTTGGTTTGAGAGCGTCACCGAGAACGATCGCGTCGACCATACCGACAGCGCGAGTGCCGGCTACCAAAGCCGGTGAACCTGCTCTGCGCAGAACACTGGGGCCGACCAGGCTGCTGGGTCTCGGCGTGCAGCGCTCTTGGGATACTCGCCTCCATGGTCACCTTGCTGCGACGGACCCCGACCGAGCGCGAGCGCTGGGCCGACGAGGTACTGGACCGGCTCAGCCCCGTCATGACTGCGCTGGGCGTCCTCTTCCTGCTCGTCGTCCTCGGCGAGAGCGTCGCCCGCGAGGGGACCTCGGTGGCGGTGGCGCTCACGGTGCTGGGGTGGGGGCTGTGGCTGGTCTTCGTGGTCGAGTTCGTGGCACGCCTGGTGGTGGCCCCGGACACGGGCCGCTTCCTGCGCCGCAACTGGTGGCAGTTGCTCTTCCTGGTCCTGCCGTTCCTACGCGTCTTGAGGGTGGTGCGGGCGGCCAGGTTCCTCCGGACCGGCCGCGTCCTCTCCTCCGCCGTCCGGTCCTCCCGATCGGCCCACCAGGTGCTGGGAGGCCGGATTGGGTGGCTGGGCGTCGTCTGGGCGATCACCGTGATGGGGAGCAGCCAGCTGCTCTTCCAGTTCTCCGAATACACCCAGTACGCGGACGCCCTGCATGCCACCGCGCTGGCGACCATCACCGGCGAGCCGCTGGGCCAGCCCGACGGCTTCGCCCGCGCCCTGGAGGTGGCGCTCGCCGTGTTCTCGGTCGTCGTGTTCGCCACTCTCGCCGGCAGCCTGGGGGCCTTCTTCCTCGAGCGCCGGGAGACCGAGCACGCCATGGCCGCGGCAGCGGAGCGGGAGGCAACAAAGCGCTGAGCCGCAGGGTCGCAGCACTATTGCGCGATCGCCGCGCGGCGTGGCCGACGTTGTGGACTTCGAGGTCAACTTCATTCCCGGTGCGGGCACCATCTTCATGACTGAGCTGCCGGCGCCGCCGTAGACCAATGGCCTACTCCGACTCCTCGTACCCGTCAGCCGATGCAAGGGTGACACCGCCTGAGTGGTGCGGCTGACACTGCAACAGCACCTTCGCGGCGGATAGACGCAACGTCCGCCAAAGGCCCGACGCATCGTGGCGCGGGGCGACCACAGGCCGTTCCTGCCGAGTGAGTAGAAGTCTCAACGGATCCTGCGTCGCATCGAGTACGCATCGGGGCCCGCGGGATCTGCGAAGGTACTGAGCACCTCGTACCCCAGGCCTGCATAGAAGTTGACTCGATCGGGGGCGCACTCGAGAACCAGTTCCGCTGGTTCCCCGATCTCGAGCGCGGTTGCAACGGCCTCGAGCAGCCGGCGCCCGATGCCCAGACCGTGAAGCGCAGGTTCGACGGCAGCCTTCTCGACCCAGGCATGCTCTCCGAGCTGGCCATGGACTTGGGCGACGTTTTGGTGAAACTGCCAGTCGATGGCGAGGAGGTAGTCGTCGGGCCGAGGCTCGCGCGCCAGCACCTGACAAAGCCGGCATTGCCCAGACGTGCTTCCCATAACGACGCCGACCAGCACGCCACTCACACGGGCGCCCAGAACGACAGTCGCCTCTTCACTCCGTAATGAGGAATACAGACTCCAGGACCCACCCCACCGAACCAGAATGTCTGGACCGTACATCTCCACGGTGAAGGGTTCGGTGACGAACGCGCGATGGAGCAGCGCGCGCGCCGCCGGCCACTCACTCTCGGTCATGGGACCTATGGACAACTCCATGCGTTGGAGTATCCCGCGGAGCCACGGGTCGCAGGCTTTGAATCGCAGACCATGCTCCACGCACCACGGATCCGGGCTTCGAGTTGGCCCTCGACTCGAAGGGCAGTCGCGGAGCCGGAAAGACAGTGCATCGCGCCGCAGATCAGGAAAGCCGCGGCTTGTCATTGAGGGATCGAGCGTGGACCCTCGGTGCCGGCGAGAGTAGCGTGAGCAAGGGTTGGCCTCGAGGATTGGAGACGCCATGTTCACTCGCATGCGTCAGCCCGGAGGAATCTTGGGGGGCTTGAGCCTCACCGCGGCATTGTTCCTCGGTGTCCTTGGTGTCCTGGGCGTCGTGTCCCTGTTGATAGCTGCGGCGACCGGCAGCGAGTTCTGGTCCGACGAAAGAGACGAGCAACTCGTCAGTGCCGTGCTGTTCGCCGTCATCGCGGCGGGTGCCGTCGGGTTCCTAATCATGGATCAGCAACCTTGGCTGGGAGCGGCCCTTGCTGTCGTCGGCAGCCTGCTCATGGCTCTGATCCTCTTCTGGGCGATCTTGCCCCTCGTTCTGGGTCCCGTCTTCGCAGTGGTTGCGGTTCTTCGAGCTCGTGCGTTCAGTACTGGTAGCGCCGCTTCGCCGGGTCGGGCGACTGCGTAGCGTCAGCCAGACCCGCGCCACACGCGGTGGAGTGACTGTGGGCCGTCGCGTACTTAAGGCGGCCAAGCTCCACCGCGTGGCCCGGCCGTGCAGAAAACCTCAGCGGCCTACGAACGCTGGGACTCAATCAAGTGATCCCTGCAGTAGGCGGTCCCATCGAGGAGAGTGACCGCGGGTTTGTCTGATCGCATCTTGTTCTTCAGGATGCACCATGCGCATGTCAGTTGGCTTTCCATCGGGGTCTCCTTTGGTCAGCAAGACGCCAGCGTGTCACTGGTTCCTCGCCGCAGAAAAGGCCTAAGAGAGCAGTACTCGGTGAAGGATCCGGCTCGACGACCAGTCTCGTCCATCTCCAGGTGAGCGTCCTCGGACACCAATCCCTTGCCGGATCTGTGTGGCGGAGTGTCGCGAGGGACTGCTCGACGTCCCACCGACGCAGCAAGTCTGGTGACGACGGCAATCGCGGGCACATCGGCGGCTCGAAGGGGGGCGAAGGACCCTCGCTGAGCAGGGCCGCACCCGACTACGCTTTCCACGTGTCCATCTCCGAACCCGCACCGACCGAGTACCGCGTCACAGCAACCGCCGGACCAGACGGTGCCGCGACAGTCAGCGCCGGTGCGGTACCCCTCACCATCGACACCCGATGGGAGACCGAGTCGCTCGGCGAGCCCGGACCTGCCGAACTGCTCGCCGCAGCCTTCGCGGCCTGCCTGCTCAAGAACCTTGCTCGCTGTCGTGACCTCCTCCAGTTTCGCTATGTCGAGGCCAACGTCGAGGTCATTGCACGGCGCCAGGACCGTCCGCCGCGCTTTGTCGACATCAGCTACACCGTGAGGGTCACCACGGACGAGACTGAGCGGCGCGTCGAGCTCGCCCACCAGAACCTGCGCAAGTTCGGGACGGTCTACAACACCCTGGCGGCCGTCTGCGATGTCCATGGATCGATGGAGGCCTGTTCTCCCAGCGAGGCGAGTGGTTGCTGACGCGGACAGGTCTGCCATTCGACGCTCCCGCTCACCGGGAGCCTGAGACGGAACGTGGATTCCCACCGTGTGGTCCAGTCGGACGGCTAGCGTTCGAGAATGGACATGCGTCAGGTGGTTTCGGCGCGTACCTCAGTCCGATCGATCGCGGGCCTCCGCGTCGCCAACGTCGCACTCTGCGGAGCCGTACGCCCCTCGGGTGAGCCATCCGGCGCGTACGTCGGACAGTAGGTGGGGCCCGGTGCTGCTGGCTACCTCGCCATCTCTTCGCTCATGCACCTGCGTCCTAGTGGGCGGAATGCCTGGGTCGAGACGACCGGCCTGTTCCGCGCTAACCCGGGCTCGGTAGCCGAGTTCAGCAGCGTGAGCGCCGTGTTGATGAGGAGCCGCGTGACCGGTACTGCCTGGCTACATGCGGTACGTGGGTCCGACCTGCTTTCCTGTGTCGAGGTGACCGAGCCTCGATGTCAGCGTGGATCGATTTCCGCGTCCCGGCACTTCCGGAACTCTCACGGTGTCGGGTTCCGCGGCCAGACCTCGGCACGCGACGGTGAATCGCTCGCGCGAACAGGTGATGGGGCGTGCGCCGGGAGCTCCGATTCGGTCGGTGTCGAGGACCAAGATCCGCTTTCGTGCCATGCCTTCTCGGCGAGAGACTTGCCCGTGTGGACGGCTACCTCCGCGGTGGCGGCGTCGAGCTCATAGACGCTCGACATCGAAAGGCGCGGCGCGCGGTGGTAGCGGAGCTGCTGCACGAGCTCCGACTGCTGCATGACGACTAGCGGGGTCCTGATCTTCTGGAGCTCGACCACCCGCAGTGTCGAGCGATGCAGCTCGACGTATGTCGGGATCCGGCCACGGATCGCCTTGCGAGGTGATCGGCACCCGCGTGTTCGGCCCAGATCGCGACGGCCGCGGCCAAGCGCACTTGGCCAGCAGCGATGGTTCGGGCCGCGATCAAGCCGGGTCGCTCTTCGAAGTCAGGAACGACGTCGTCGAGCTGCCTGGGTCGCATGAACCCAGCCAACGTTCGTTGAGCAACGGCGAAGTCCTCGGGACGGCGGACGAGGTGGATGTGTGGCTCGTCGCCCGCACGGTGTTCGTCCCACGACGGCACGAACGCAAGGTCGGCCCTGGGATCGGTCCCGCGCCAGCCGGCGACCCTGGCGACATCACCTGCTGCGGGACGCGCCTCGAGGTAGCACGTCGGAGATTGACGGGGCAGGCGGCCGGCATGTGCCAGCGTCTGGTCGAGAACGAGGAGGGACTCGACGGTGCTGGCCAGGTCGCCTATCAGGTATCACCAGCCCGGCCCTGTTCGCCATGACTGGTCGAAGCTTACTCGCGCGGAGTCGCATAGTCGTGCGCCGCGGGATCAGCGCGTTCGCGGGGAATGCTGAGCTCGACGACGACCCGGCAACCGGCGTCGCCGAGAGCGATCCGTTCCTCGAGGAGGACCGAGGCACCCCCTTCGCTGTTGCGCGCAGCGATCCCGCCGAAGACGCTCGACGTCATCCGGCACAGGGACGGCGCCTGCTGCACCGCCTCACCGAAGGGACAGCGATCGTTGACCAGGACGATTCTTCCGCCGTGGCCTCGACGACCCGGAAACCCCCGTCGATGGCGTGCTTGAGCCGCACGTAGCAGCGGCCCACCTCCTCGGGCTCCATCCGGCCCGCGACAGCCTCCGCCAGGCGGAACTCGTCCAGCATCCGGCCCCCCACGTCGGTGCCGACCTGGGCCACGGCGGCATCAGCGGCGTCCTGGCCGTGGTGGGTCTCGATGGTCTGCGCGAGCTGGACGACCAGTGCACGCAGAAAGGACTCCTTGCCGAATCCGCCAGGAAGCGACTCCTCCGGCATCGGCAGTGCTCCAGAGCGACGCATGGGCGGGTCGTGGCTCACCGACGGCGCTCGGGTGACAGGCAGAGCCATGGAGAGGACCATGCCTTCGCCCGTCCTCGCTCGGCTGGTCAGATTCGGCGCGAGCTCTCGCATGATCATCAGCCCACGGCCTGACTCCGCCACAGCGGCCAGGTCGAAAGTGTCCCGATCGAGGGGCTCGACGTTGGACCCCGTCGCGTCCAGACTCATTGCTTCTGGTTCGAGGGTCCCCATCAAGGCGGTCGAGTCGAATTTCGACCCCAGGTCATGGACTGTCAACACAGGAAGCCGGTCCCGCCACAGGAGCGACACCCACACCGGCCCGGAGGTGTGTCGTATCGCGTTCCCCACGGCCTCGCCGATCAGGAGCTCTGCCGCATCGAAGTCACCGTCAGGATCGCCATGACGATGGAGATAGGTCATCAGCTCTCGGCGCAACACGGGAAGAGCGTGCGCTGCACCGGCCTCGAGATAGCAGTCCACCGACCGAGTGTCGCATCCGGCCGACCGGGATGGGTGACGCGCGCAGCCAGCGAGACTTCACGGGTCCGGTCAGGACTGGTTGCCGCGCAGCGAGAGCAGGGCGGCGTAGTCGCCAGCGCCCGTCTGTGCCAGACGTGTCGGCAGCGTCCGAGTGACGGGGACGAAGGGCCAGGTCGGGTCGGCCAAGTGCCGGTCCAGCTCCGGGAGCGTCATCCAGGCGCCCCAGACGACCTCGCCGTCGGCGTGAGTGACGGGGCCGTCCCAGTTGGTCTCGAAGCAGTGCTCGACGCAGCGGGTGCTGTCGTCCTCATAGACCGACAGGCCCAGCGGCCGCAGACGGCTCCTCACCGGCGGTCAGCAGCCCCCGCGGCGGCGTCGTGGGCCCCCGGGGCCCAGTCCTTCTCCGGGGACCGGCGGTGCACTTAGATCCGGGCACGACTGTCGCGGACCAGCACCGCGGTCGCGGCATGGAGCAGGTTGTCCCGTCCTACGACGGAGCGCTCGGCGGAGCCCACGACCGTGCCGGTGGTCCACGAGGGTGACCACCTCATCGCCGTGGACCTGGCCTGCGGGGCACCGGGAAGTCCTGGAGGTCTGCTTGGGCACGGGTCCCAGTCTTGCAGGTGAAGGCTCAGCCGCGGATGCGCTCGTTGGAGGGGTCGTAGAGCGCCTTGGTGGAGACCGTGACGGAATACAGCACCCCGCCCACGTTGACCTGGTAGTCGCCCTCGCGGACCCAGTCGAGCCTGATCGGCTCTCCGCTGCCGTCCCAGACGTAGGCAAGTCCGACACTCGCCCCACTGGTCTCCGCCCAGGCCGCGGACGTGACCAGCCCGGACGCCTCACCGTTGCGAAGCAGCAACTCCCCACCCCAGAGCATCGGGGTGCTGTCGTCGACGACGAAGGACACCAGCCGGCGGCGTACGCCGGCGGCCCTCGCCTTCTCCACCGCCGTGCGTCCGAGGAAGTCGACGTCGGTCTTGAGCTTGCAGGCGAAGATCAGGCCGGCCTCGACAGGGTTGTAGTCCGGGGTGAGCTCGCGCCCGAACGCGCGGTAGCCCTTCTCCAGCCGCAGCGACTCGATCGCGTAGTAGCCGCCCTTGCCGACCCCCAGGTCCGCCCCGGCAGCCATCAAGTCCTCGTAGACCCCCACGGCGAACTCCGCTGGCACGTAGAGCTCCCACCCGAGCTCGCCGACGTAGGTCAGCCGTGTGGCTCGCACCGTGGAGTAGCCGAGCTCCAGCTCGCGGCTGGCCCCGAAGGGGAACGCCTCGTTTGACAGGTCGGTGCTGGTGAGGCTGGCAAGCAGGTCGCGCGCGCGCGGACCCATCACCCCGAAAACCGCCAGGCTCGAGGTGACGTCGTGCAGGACGACGTCGAGACCGGCAGGCACGTGCTTGCGGATGTGGTCCTTGTCGCGCTCGGTGGTCGCGGCGCTGCTCACGATCAGGTACTCGTCGTGGGCAGTCCGGGTGACGGTGACATCGGACTCGTAGGTGCCGCGCTCGTTGAGCATGCCCGTGTAGACCGAGCGCCCCACTGGTACGGCGACGTCCGCGGTGCACAGCCACTGGAGCGCCGCCTCAGCGTCGGTGCCCTTCAGGACGTACTTGGAGAACGAGGTCTGGTCGAAGACCGTGACACCGGTGCGGGTGCTCACCTGCTCGGCCGCGGACCAGGGGAGCCAGTTCTGCTTCCCCCAGGCGTATTCGATGGTCGGCTCGGTGCCCTCCGGGGCGAAGAAGTTGACCCGCTCCCATCCCATCCGGCTGCCGAAGTTGGCGCCTGAGCGCTCCATCAGGTGATGCACCGGAGACCTGCGGAACGGGCGAGCGGTCGTCATCTCCCGGTTGGGCCAGGGGATCTGGTAGTGCAGGCCGAGGATCTCCGAGACCCGGTCGTGCAACCAGTGCACGTTGCCGTTGAAGGAGGCGAAGCGACGGATGTCGACGCTGGTCAGGTCGCTGGTCGGGTCACCGTTGACGATCCACTCCGCCAGAGCGCGACCGGCGCCACCAGCAGTCGCGATGCCGACGGAGTTGAACCCGGCTCCGACGAAGAAGTTCGCGACCTCGGGGGCCTCGCCGAGGATGAACTGGTTGTCGGGGGTGAACGACTCCGGCCCGTTGTAGAACTTGCGGATTCCGGTGCTCTCGAGCTGCGGGATGCGCAGCAAGGCGTTGTCCATCAGGATCGAGAAGTGGTCCCAGTCCTCCTCGAGGAGCTGGAACTCGAAGGGGTAGGGCAGCTCGTGCGGTGAGACCCAGGGTTTGGCCTCGGGCTCGAAGCCGCCGACGACCAGGCCGCCGACCTCTTCCTTGAAGTAGGTGTAGCCGTCGGGGTCGCGCAGGACCGGCAGATCGGGGTGCACCCCCTCGAACGGCTCGGTGACGACGTAGAAGTGCTCGGCCGAGTGCAGCGGCACCGTCACGCCGACCATCGCGCCGACGGCCTTGGCCCACTGGCCGGCGCAGTTGACGACGACCTCGGCCTCGATCGAGCCCTGGTCGGTCACGACCCCGGTGACGCGTCCTCGGTCGGTGGTGACGTCGGTGACCCGCACCCGCTCGAAGATCTGCGCACCCAGCATCCGGGCGCCCTTGGCGAGCGAGCCGGTGAGGTCGGTGGGATTGGCCTTGCCGTCACCGGGCAGCCAGATGGCACCGACCAGGTCGTCCACCTGCATGACGGGGTAGCGCTCCAGGGCCTCGGCCGGAGTGAGCAGCTCGCACTCGAGGTCGAAGGCGGCGGCGGTCGCCGCGGTGCGCTGGAGCTGCACCATCCGCTCCTCAGTGCGCGCCACGGTCACCCCGCCGCACCGCTTGTAGCCCGCGGAGAGCCCGGTCTCAGCCTCCAGCTCGGCGTAGAGCTGGGTCGAGTACTGCACCAGCCGGGTCCCACTCTCGTTGGCCCGCAGCTGGCCGACCAGGCCGGCCGCGTGCCAGGTGGTGCCGGAGGAGAGCTGACCCTGCTCGAGTAGCACCACGTCGGTCCACCCCAACCTGGTCAGGTGGTAGGCCACGCTCGTGCCGATGACACCGCCCCCGATGATGACGACCTGGGCGCGCTCGGGCAGGGTCTTGGCCATCGCTCAGACCTCTTCGGGTGCAGTCGACTGCGACGCGAGCTGGTGCTCGTGGGCGATGCGCTCCTCGCTGCCGTGCTGGACGGTGAAGTAGTAGGCCAGCCCCACCACCACGATGCCCGTCACGAAGATGACACCTCCCCAGGCGTACAAGCCTTCGCCGTAGATCTCCGAGCGTGGCCACAGCAGGTTGACAGCCATCAACAGCCCGTAGCCGATGGCGATCGCGTTGACCACCATGCCGCGGGTGCGGCCCATGAAGAACCAGCCGGTCTCACCCTGGTCGTCGGGCCAGCCACGCAGACGGCGCCGCATCACGGGCACGGTCACCAGCAGGTAGGCGATGTAGACGATCACGATCGAGACGCTCGTGATGACCAGGAAAATCTGAGCGTTGCCGAAGTTGATCACCAGCAGCGCGATCGCCACCAGGCCACTGACCAGCGCCGGCGCGACCGGAGCCTGGCGGTGATCGGTGACGTGCGAGAGCGCGTCACCGAAGGGCAGCGCGTGGTCGCGCGCCATCGAGAACGCCAGTCGGATCGAGGCGGTCTGGATAGCGAGGGTGCAGATGAAGATCGCGAACGCGACGTCGACCAGCAAGATCTTGCCCACCGTCGACCCCAGGGCGCTCTCCAGCACCAAGGGCAGACCACCCGCACCCAGGACGTCGAGTTCAAGTGAGTCGGCCGTCATCAGGGCCAGCGTGAGCAGGATCAGACCGGCCACACCCGCCGCAGCGAGGGCCTGGAGAAGCGCCCGGGGCGTGGTGCGACGGGGGTCCTTGGTCTCCTCGGCCAGGGAACCCGCGGTGTCGAAGCCGAACATGACGTACGCCGGCATGATGGCCGCCATCAGCAACGGAGCGAGGTAGCCCAGCGATTCCCAGCCGGGCAGTCCCGGACCGGCACCCGCAGTCTCGAAGATGACGTCGGGGCCGCGCTTGATGTGGAAGAGCAGCAGCACGATGATCAGCGCGACGCCGATGAGCTCGGCGGCGACACCGACGTTGTTGATCAGCGCCATCAGGCGTACGCCGAGCATGTTGATGATCGTGGTCAAGATGATGGTGCAGCTGCCGAGGAACACCGCGTTCTGGGCAGCGCTCTCGAAGACCTGGAACCCCGACCAGATCTGCGGCAGCACGACCTGCATGGCGACCGAGACGGCCGAGACGGTGACGATCGAAACCACGATCATCGCCCAGCCGGCCAGCCAGGATCCCGGTCGCCCGCTGACCTTCTTCGACCACTGGTAGACCGAACCGGCGATGGGGTAGCGCGCCGAGAGCTCGGCGAAGACCAGTGCGACGCAG
>CAWAFS010000037.1:0-202301 GCA_963781335.1 uncultured Actinomycetota bacterium
TGCGCGATCTCCGACAGCCGCTTGGCGAGGTCCTGCATGCGGTCAGCCGCAGCGTGCTGGTAGCGCATCGCGGCCCCCGGAGTTGAGTGGCCAGCGAGCGCCATGAGCTCGGCCATCGTGGCGCCGGCGACGGCGGCGTTGGTGAGCCCGGTGTGGCGGAGATCGTGGAAATGCAGATCGGGGCGCCCGGCCAGGCGCCTTGCTTCGTACCAACCGTGTCCCGTGCGGTAGAGGCTCTTGTCCTTCCTGAAGGTCGACTCGCGTCCGTAGAACGAGCTGGTTGTCAGGTGGTGTCCCGCGCGGCCGGGGAAGAGCAGACCGTCGCGGCCTTCCTCGGCGTGATCACGTAGATGCGCCCTGACGTCGTCGAGCAGGTGCGGCGGGATCGGCACGTCGCGCACGCCCGCATCGGTCTTCGGCCCCTTCACGATTGCCTGACGGCCCGACTCCTCATCGGAGTCGACCTTGGCCCGGACAACGCCGCGGCGGACCTTGATGACCCTCGACCTCAGGTCAACATCCTTACGGCGCAGCTCGGCCAACTCGCCGAACCGGAGACCGCACCACGCCGCGAGCTGGACCATGAGCCGGCGCCGTTCGGGCATCGCAGCGACGATCTCGGCGAGCTCGGACAGGGTGGCGGGCTTGACCTTGTGGCGCCGCTTGGTGCTCCCGCCGCCGCGGACCTTCGCCGGGTTGGCGGTGGTGATCAGCCCACGGTCGACGGCGGTCCCGAGGATGGTGCGCAAGAGCGCATACGAGTGGGCCTGGTAGGTCGGGCGGCCGATGGCAACGAGCTCGTACCAGTGGTCGATCATGTCCGGGGTGATCGCGGTGAGCTGCACGTCCTTGAACGTCGGCAGGATGAACCGGTCGAGCAGGTCCTGGTAGTGGTCGCGCGTCCGGTCGGCCAACGGCCTGCCCTTGGTCTTGCGGGCGGGCAGCCAGGCTGCGGCGTACTCACCGAAGGTCATCCGCTTGACCTTGGCGGCGGCGACCCGGGCCCTGGGAGGCGTCCATCGCTCGGGCGCGTCCTCGATCAGCCGGCGCTCGGAGTGCAGCCACATCGTCGCCGCATCGCGGTCCTCGAACGTGCTGTGGGCGGTGTGGAGGTCCCCGTCCGGACCGGTGTAGCGCGCCTGGACACGGCCGCTCCGCATCACAGTGAGCTGCCCGAACGAACGCCTCGCCGAGGCATTGCCCTGTGCTCTCACCATCGCGCTACCCCGCTTTTTGCATCGGATATGCATCGGATGGAGGGCCGATTTTGGCCTTCTGTGTCCACCCGTGTCCACCGCTTCTGGAAGACGTTCCTGCAGGTCAGAGCGTACATTGGTACTTGATTTCCAGTGCAATCCAAAGTGCTTGCGTTCTGGTTCAAACCCAGTATCGCCCACGATAAACAGGCAGAAACGCGAACCAACACAGAACCGCCCCGGCATCCGTAGAGCCGGGGCGGTTCCTGCCTTGGAGGGCAAAGGGCCACCCGACTGTGCCCCCGCACGAGCAGCCCTTGGGTAGACGTTACGACCGTTGAGGAGCGATGGCACGTTGAGACGATTTCGCCGTCCCTGCGTCTAGACCGGGGTCTTACGTCGCCGACACTGTGTGTGAGGGTTCGCCCGGCTGCGTCGTTCGGAGCCAGTCGTCGGCCACTGCGAGGAGCGCCGCTGCACCCGCAGACGGTTTCTCCGTACGCCGCCACACAGCCGTCAACGGCCGGCGCAGCGGCAGGTCGCCCACGTCGACGCGGACCAGCTCGCCGCTGGCGAGCTCGCCGTGCAGCGCCAGCTCGGAGAGCACCACCGGACCGATCCCCGCGATGGCCGCCGATCTCAGCGCGGTGTTCGAGGCCATCACCAGACCCAACGTCACCTCGGCCCCCGTGCGCTTCAGGGCGCGTTCGACGGTCTCCCGTGTCCCCGACCCCGGCTCCCGCAGGAGCAACGGGGTTGCTGCCAGCTCCTTCGCGGTGAGCTCCGGACGCTTGGCCCAGGGATGTGACGGGGAGACGGCGACAGCGAGCACGTCCCAGCCGATCCGCCGACGATGCAGGCCAGGACGCACCGTGGGTGACTCCAGGAAGCCGATGTCGACCGCGCCGGACTCGACCAGGTCCGCCACCTCGGTGGAGTTGCGCACCAGCAAGGACACGACGTACTCCGGGCTGCTCCGGTGCAGCCGGGCCACCCAGCCGGGTGCATGGTGCTCGGCAATCGTCATACTGACCGCTGCCCGCACCGCGGCCGCGGCCTGTTCCTGCAGGGCACCCACCGATCGGGAGAAGTCGTCAGCGGCGCTCAGAAGCGTGGCCGCCCAGTCGACGACCACCCGTCCGGCAGGTGTCAGGGTTGTTCCCCGACGGCTCCGGTGCAGGAGCTGGACCCGAAGTCTCGCCTCGAGCGCGGCCAACCGACGGCTCACGGTGGGCTGCGACATCCGCAGCTCGGCGGCCGCCCGCCCGATACTGCCCTCGTGCGCGACCAGCAGAAGTAGGTCGAGATCTGCCAGGTCCGGACGCGCGGTCATGCGTCCAGCGTATGACGTGATGGGGAACTGGACTCTACCGAGACTCGCCGCGGTCACGGACCCTCGAGATATGGCCCTCCAGGTATCCGTGTCCGCGCCGGCTCCACCCAATGGCAGCTGCGGCCCAGCCTGCTGCCCGGGCTGGTGGTCATGGCGATGGGTGTCACCGGCGCACTGCTCGCGCACCAGGTCATCGGCGCCGTCGGAGTTCTCACCTGGGCGGTCATCCTCGGTGCGGCCGCCGCCAACCTGAACCTGCTTCCCAGCACAGCGAGGCCCGGCTTGCGCGTGGCCACCCAGAAGCTGCTCCGGATCGGCGTGGCGCTGCTCGGCCTGTCCCTGTCACTCGTCTCGATCGCGGCACTCGGCGTACCGGTCATCGCCCTGGTGGTCCTGACGTTGTTCTCGACCCTGGTCGCCACCACCTGGCTGGGCCTCAAGATGCACCTCGGTGGGCCGCGAAGCCTGCTGATCGGCACTGGCTTCGCCATCTGCGGAGCCTCGGCGATCGCGGCGATGGAGGAGAACGCCGAGGCGGACGACGATGACGTCGCGGTCGCGATCGCGATGGTCACGATCTGCGGCACCGTGGCGATGATCGTGCTCCCCCTGCTGCAGGCACCGCTCGGCCTGACCCCCACTCAGTTCGGCATCTGGGCCGGTGCCAGCGTGCACGAGGTGGGCCAGGTCGTCGCGGCGGCCAGCCCCGCAGGTTCGGCTGCGGTCGCGGTCGCCATCGTCGTCAAGCTGACCCGGGTGCTCCTGCTGGCGCCTGTGGTGGCCGGCGTGAGCGTGGCGAGGCGTCGCCGAGTACGCGCGGCAGGAGGACCGGCCCTAGCCACGAGTCTCCCCCCGGTCATCCCCCTGTTCGTCCTCGGTTTCCTGGTCTGCGTGGCCATCCGCAGCACGGGCATGGTTCCCGATGACGCCCTGGCGCCCATCGCGCAGCTGCAGACCGTCGCGCTCGGTGCCGCCCTGTTCGGGATGGGTACCGGGGTGCACGTCGCGACGCTGTGGCGCAGCAGCGGCCGTGCCATGGTGCTCGCGCTGCTGTCCACCCTCGTGGTCGCCGGAGTGTCCCTCGCCGGCGTGTCCGTCCTCGGCTGAGCCGGCGCCGCGAGTGCCGATGCTCCGGGCTCAGGATCGGGCTGCGACGGTCACCTGCAACCAGGACCGGAATCGCTGGAAACCGAGGTCCCGGGACAGTGCCTTCGGCCAGTGCAGGAAGTATCCGATGCCGGTGCGGGTCACGACCGGGCCGACCTCGAGCAGCAGTCCGCGCCGGAGAAGGTCCTCACTGAGCGTGCGCCAGCTGAGGACCACTCCGTTGCCACCGATCGCCAGCGGCACCACGCTCCCGTACGTCGGGTAGATGACGAGGTCGCTCGGCGCGGTGTAGTGCTCCCCGTGGCTGGCAAACCAGCTCGCCCAGTGCTGCCATGACCGGTCGGTCCGGTCCACGTGCAGCAGGGGCGCGTCGAGCAGGTCCCGCGCCGTCGACTCCGGAGAGAGACCGAGCTCGGTCGCCAGGTCGGGAGAAGCCACCGGCACTACGGCCTCACTGACCAGGAGTTCGGAGCAGAGCCGTGGCACCTGGCCGTCCCCGAACCGGATGCTGACGTCGTGGTCGATGCTCGCCAGCTCGCGGTCGTGATCGAAGATGGTGAGGGCGACGCGGGTCGGTGCCGTCGCCTCGCGCAGCTCGCGCAGGCGCGGCGCGAACCAGCTCTCGGCAACGGAGGGCTGCACCGCAACCCTGAGCTGGTCCGGGTCTGCGCGCAGCCGGGACAACGCGTCCTCCACGCCGTCGAACGCCTCCGAGACCGCACGATGCAGCAACCACCCGTGCTGGGTCAGCGTCCGACGGTTGGTCTGCCGGTCGAAGAGCACGGTGCTCAGCGAGCCCTCCAGGGCCGCCATCTGCTTGGAGACCGCCGGTTGCGAGGTCCCGAGCTCCTCGGCGGCGGCCGTGAACGTGCCCAGGCGCCCGACCGCCTCGAAGACGGCAAGCCGCTGCAGCTGTCGGACCCGGTGCAGCACCAACCGCATAGCGAGCTCCCTTCCCAGCAACGGCATAACCTGTGGTTATGCCACGGTAACCGACTGGCCCCTGTCCGGAGGGTCGGAACCGCTCTAATCTGACGGCATGGACCTCGCCTGCACCCGATTGACTCCTGCACTCGGAGCACTCACCTCCCTGCCCACCGTGGGTCCCGCCGCGTCAGCGAGCGTCGATGACCTCGCCGACGCCGTCCACGCCGCCCTGCTGGAGCACCTGGTGCTGGTCCTGCCCGACGCGGACCTCGACCCGGCAGGCATGGTGCGGCTCGGTGCGGCACTGGGCACCTTGGGGGCGCGACACCACTCCTACGCCACCTATCCCGACCACGCGGACGTCGTGGTGCTCACCTGGGAGGGGGACCAGACGCCGGACGCGGCAGAGTGGCATGCCGACATGACCTACCGGTCGACACCGCCATTCGCCTCGATCCTCAAGGCCGTCGAGGTTCCACCGGTGGGCGGTGACACCTTGTGGGCCAGCATGTTCGCGGTGCACGATGCGCTCGACCCCGGCCTGCGACGTGATCTCGAGCAGCTGGACGCTGTCCACGACATGGGCGCCTTCCGGACCGGTGCCTACCGGGAGGGCGGCGACGCGGGCATCACCGAGGCGCTCACCAGGGCCGGTTCAGCGGTGCATCCCGTGATCGACCACCACCCAGTGACCGGTCGGCCGTACCTGAACGTCAGTGAGTCGTTCACGCGGTTCGTGATCGGCCTGTCCGCGCCGGAGAGCGGTCGCCTGCTGACTCTCCTGTTCGACCTCGTGAACCGCCCTGACTTCCAGGTCAGGCTCAAGTGGCAGCCGGGCACGGTTGCGATCTGGGACAACCGGGGGACCCAGCACTACGCGGTCGCCGACTACCTGCCGCACCGACGCGTGATGCACCGGGTCGCGGTGGTGACGGACCGGCGGACCCAGGTCTGGCCTCAGGCCTCGACCGGCGTCTCGAAGGGGGTCTCGACGATGGTGCTGGCGGCTTCGCGCACCGAGGTGCCCGCCTTCACCGCTTCATGAACCAGCATCTCGTAGGCATCCATCTCGGCCACGTGGTGCCTCGCCTGCAGGATGCTCACTGCCTGACGGAACACGGTCGGGCCCTGCGCCGAGCCGGCGCGGACTCGCGGTCTGGTCGTCACTGTCTGATCGGTCATCGTTCCCCCCGTAAAACACTATATAAGGACTAAAAGCCTCATAGTGGGCGAAATAACCAATTTCGACCGGGGTGGGGCAGACCACGCGACAGAAAGAACCGCCCCAGCCAGTGGCTCCCCCGACCCAGGGCGGTTCTTGACCCAGACGTTAGACCCGGCGATCGATCCCGGACACGATGCGGTCCGGAAGTCTGGACTGTGAGACGGCGCCCCGGGGTGCCCTAGACCAGAGGGCCGGGCCATCACCCGCGAGGTCAGACTTGGAGCAGGGCAGTCACCCCGTGCCGTTGTTTCCCCCCGAGGCAGCACACGGGGTGGCTGTTCAGCCGAAGACGCTCACGCCACCAGGACCGACGAGCAGCCCGACGATGATGAGCAGAGCGCCGAACAGCACCTGGCCCCGTACGAGGGTCACGATCCCGCTGATGACGAGTACGACTGCGATGATCCACAAGATGGTTGCCATGATGTTCCTCCCTGAACGTTGACGGGTTCCATGTACACCGTCAGCGAGATCCCAAACCTGTGAATCCGGAGGAACCGGGTCGGAGAACAGAGTCGTGGTGCTCTTGGAGGTTCAGCTTGTCTCGGCGTTCTCCTGAGCCAGGGCGTCCTTTTCGTGCTGGTCGTTCCTGATGTCACGGAAGTTCAGATAGCTGTAGACGACCATCGCGCCGGCGATGATCCCCGAGCCGATCAGGGTGGCACCGGTCCCCCAGCCGCCCATCAGCCACCACCGGTCGCCCACCGGCCACCACGAAGGTGACGGAGGGCTGATCCCCCAGTAGGCGCCGAGCGCGATCAGCCAGCAGACACCCGCGAACGAGGCCAGGATCCGCGGCCAGGTCTTGACGCTGTCCGCAGCTGCGCGCAGGGCCGCGCTCTTGACCGGCTCGAGCCGGCGTTCGGCCCACTCGTACTGCGTGGCCAGCAGCGCCACTCCAGCGAACAGGGCCAACAGACCCGGGCCAGGCAGGACGAGCGCGGCGATGCCCACGAGGACGAGAACCCAGCCGAGGCCCTCGACCGCAACCCGTTTGGCGGTGTTCCGCACAAGGATCCCCAATCATCTCGACCCAGGCCACATGGCCGACTGCACCATGCTACGAGGGGTTCGCAACAGCTCACCAGAACAGGTGGTCAGTCCTCCTCGTCGGATCCGGCCTCGTCATGGGTGCCCGGGCGTGGGGCCCACGGCAGCTCCTTCGCCGGCCGTACGACGATCAGCTCATCGCCCCGTGCCAGCAGGGTCACCGTCGGGTCGAAATAGCGGTAGACCTTCTCGTCGCGCACGACGGCGATCACCTGGTCCGGCAACGACTGGGGGGCCTTGCCCACCTCGTTGACCAACAGGTCCCGTTGCGCGACCTCGAGGCCCTCGCCATAGGTGAGCAGGTCCTCCATCACCGAGCCGAGGTTCGGCGAGAAGGAAGCGAGACCGAGCAGCCGACCCACCGCGTCGGAGGAGGTGATCACCGAGTCGGCGCCGCTCTGCCGCACCAGCGGGACGTTGTCCTGCTCCCGGACCGCCGCGACGATGTAGGCGTCGGGATTCAGCTGACGGACGGTCAACGTCGCCAGGACGGTGGTGTCGTCCCGGGCGGTGGTGATGATGACCTGCTTGGCGCTGCTGACGTGCGCACGCCGCAGCACCTCGCGCCGGGTGGCGTCGCCGGTGACGATCGCGAGCCCGTCCGCATGAGCCTCCTCCTGCGCGACGGAGCCGGGGTCGACGACCACGACGGAGTCACGCGAGGTGCCGTTGCTCACCAGGGTGTCGACGGCGCTTCGCCCCTTGGTGCCGTAACCGATCACGACGACGTGCTTGTCCATGTGTTTCCTCCACCGGGCGACCCGGAACATCTCCCGCCCCTGCGAGGCGAGTACTTCGAGCGTGGTCCCGATCAGCAGCACCAGGAAGGCGATGCGGAGGGGGGTGATCACGAAGGCGTTGATCAGCCTCGCAGACTCGGTGACCGGTGCGATGTCGCCGTACCCGGTCGTGCTGAGTGTGACGGTCGTGTAGTAGATGGCGTCGCTCAGATCGACTGTCCCGTCCGGGAACCCCGGCCTGATGTCCGCACCATCGCGATAGCCGTCGCGGTCGAAGTAGACGAGGAGCACGGTGAACACCAGCAGTCCGAGCGCCATCAGTAGCCGGCGGGTCAGCTCCCACCACGGTGAGCGGGTCGTGGCCGGCAGCTTGAGCAGCCCGGAGAATCCCCGCGCGGTCCCTTCGTTGGCCACAGAGTCCTCAGATGCCTAGGCTCAGTCGACTACGTCGCCGTAGATGACGATCTGCTGGTCGGTCTTGCCGTCCACCTCGCGTGAGTTGCGCACGGAGACGAAGCGGAACTCATCACCCTCCTGTGGCGTCCGGGAGTTGGGCGTGCGTCGCAGGGTGCCGCAGAGCCTGCCCTCCGGGTCCACGCCCTCCTGACCGTCGATCGCGTCACCCTGGAGGCAGAGCTTCGACTGCGCGGCATCGAAGCTGGCCACCTCCGCGGTGGTGCGCTGCGGGGTGTCGGGCAGGAAGACCTGACCGACGAGAATGCCCGCCACGACACACAAGGCGCCGCCCGCCAGAAAGATCGGCGTCGGCAGGGTCACGTTTCCCACGCGTGCAGCATGGCACGCGGGTCCCGGCGTGCCCGGTATTGACCCCTGCTCGTGAGTGCGGCTAACGCGGGCGTCGCCGACGGTGCAGCGACACGACCTGCGCGAGCGGTGGCGTCGCGGAGCACGTGAGAGCACTCTCGACGGTGACCGGCCCATCTGCCCACCGGCGCAGGCTCACCCAGTCCCCCGGATCCGGCACCCGTGCCCGGTCCCGTGCGATGGCCCCGAGCATGCGGGCGCCGTACGTCGCGCGCACCGGCCCCTCATCGGTCAGCACGACCAGGACCCCCAGCTCACGCGCGAGCACGCAGCCCACCTCGAGCTCCGGGCGGACTGCACGCGCTGCCGTCAAGGAAGGACTCCCCTCATCCCCGCAATCTACGTCGCGGCCCCGGACCATGCACCGGATTATCGGTCGGCGGACGTGTGGGTGGACGATCCCTCGTCAGGCGGGTCCGACACGGGGTCGTTCGCCTCGGCGGAGCGCTTGTCGGCGGTCGCGGCCCCCTCGAGCGACGTACGCCAGGGCAGGACGTTCTCCAGCCTGAGCCGCTTGAGCCGCTCCATCCGGGCCGTGGTCAGCTCCTTCTGCGGCCAGATCTGGTCGAACGCCGCGTTCAGAGCCGCACCGATGAGCACCGCGATGGAGAGCAGGTAGAGCCAAAGCAGCACTGCGATCGGGGCGGCGAGCGGGCCGTAGATGGAGGTGGATCCCTGGGCCGTGCCGACCAGCACGACACGCAGGAGGGCGGAGCCGAACACCCAGCAGAACATGGTGAACACGGCACCGGGAAGGTTGTAGCGCCACGCCGTCCGGACCGGCACCGACACGTGGTAGAGCGTGGTCAGGAAGCACACCCCCAGCACGAGCACCGTTGGCCAGTAGAGGTTGTTCAGCACCGAGACCCGGTCGGGCAACCACTTCGCGACCAGGGTCGGACCGGCGACCACCAGCGGGATGGTCACCACTCCGGTGATCATCCCGAGCACGTAGAGGAGGAAGGAGAGTGCCCGGGTGCGCACGATGCCGCGCTGGCCGCCGAGGCCGTACATGATCGTGATCGTGTCCACGAAGACGTTCAGCGCGCGCGATCCCGACCACAGCGCGAGGATGAAGCCGATCGAGACGACGTCATAGCGCCCTCCGCCCTGGAGCACCTCGTTGAGCGTGGGCTTGATGATGCTGTCGACGGTCTGCGGGGTCAGTGCCTGGCTGGCCAGGGACAGCACCGTCTCCCGGACCTCGTCGATCTGGCTGTCGCTGAACTGGGCGAAGATGTAGCCGATCGAACCCGCGAGCGCGAAGATCAGCGGTGGCAGCGAGAGCACCGCGAAGAAGGCGGCCTCGGCAGCGAGGCCGGTCACCCGGTTGCGCATGCAGGTGCCGACCGTCGAGACGACCAGGCGCCACAGCGCCTTCCGGATGGTCTCCCACGAAAGCGTCCGCACACCCGCACGCAGACCGCTTTCCACTGCCATGACAACTACGGTAAGGCCATGACCCCGTCGAACCGCGTCGGCAATCGCGAAGGCAATCGCGTCGCCGCCAACCAAGCGCCTCCGCTGGTCGGGCACAACGCTGTCACCTCCGACGCCGCGCTGGTCGAAGCAGTCACCCGGCACGCCTCCCCCGAGGTGCTCGACGACCTCACTCCCCTGGGCGCCGAGGCCGGTTCGGCGGAGGCGCGCGAGCACGGCGTGCTCGCCAACGAGTTCCACCCCGAGCTGGTCCCCTTCGACCGCTACGGCAACCGGATCGACGAGGTCCGGTTCCATCCCTCGTGGCACTGGCTCCTGGAGCGCGGCGTCGGTCACGGCCTGCAGGCGGCACCTTGGGAGTCCGAACACCCGCATGCCCACGTACGCCGGGCGGCCGGGTTCTTCGCCTGGTCGCAGACCGAGCCGGGCCATGGCTGCCCCCTCTCGATGACGTACGCCGCGATTCCGGCCCTGCGGGTCGACGACGCGATCGCGAAGGAGTGGACCCCCAAGCTGGCCGCCACGTCCTACGACTACGGGCTGCGACCCATCTCCGAGAAGACCGGCGCTCTCGCCGGCATGGGGATGACCGAGAAGCAGGGCGGCTCAGACGTCCGCGCCAACGTGACCGAGGCCAGGGCGACGTCCGTCGACGGCGAGTACACCCTTGACGGGCACAAGTGGTTCACCTCGGCCCCGATGAACGACGTGTTCCTGGTCCTGGCGCAGGCGCCCGGCGGGCTGAGCTGCTTCCTCGTCCCTCGCGTGCTTCCGTCCGGCGAGCGCAACCGCCTCGACGTCGTACGCCTCAAGGACAAGCTGGGCAACCGCTCCAACGCCTCCTCCGAGATCGAGTTCGACGGCACCTGGGCGCAGCGGCTCGGCGACGAGGGCCGCGGAGTCCGCACGATCATCGAGATGGTGGCCGCGACCCGCCTCGACTGTGTCCTCGGCTCCGCATCGCTGATGCGACACGCGCTGGCCGAGGCCTCCTGGCACGTGGCGAACCGCTCCGCGTTCGGCGGGCTGCTCGCCGACAAGCCGTTGATGCAGAACGTCATCGCCGACCTCGCCGTGGAGTCCGAAGCGGCGACCGCCATCGGGATCCGGCTCGCGGCCGCGGTCGACGACCGCTCAGACGGCCACGAGGCCGCCTTTCGCCGCCTCGCCCTCCCGCTCGCGAAGTTCTGGGTCTGCAAGCGAACCCCGATGATGGTGGCCGAGGCGCTCGAGTGCCTCGGCGGCAACGGCTACGTCGAGGATTCCGGGATGCCGCTGCTCTTCCGTGAGTCGCCGCTGAACTCCATCTGGGAGGGCTCGGGCAACGTCAACGCCCTGGACGTGCTGCGCGCCCTGTCCCGTGAGCCCGAGGTGCTCGAGGCCTGGCTCACCGAGGTCGGCCTGGCGCAGGGCGAGGACCCACACCTGGACCGTGCCATCGAAGGTGTGCTCACACTGCTGGCGGACACCTCCACGCTCGAGGTCTCGGCGCGACGCCTTGCCGGACAGATGGCCGCCTGCCTGCAGGCCGCGCTCCTGCTGCGGTTCGCTCCCCCGGCCATCTCCGACGCGTTCTGCGCCACCCGCCTCGGTGGCGACTACAACGGCACCCTCGGCACGTTGCCGAATGGCACCGACCTGCGGGCGATCGTGGAGCGCACCACGCCGTACGTCGACTGAGCCTGGCCGGGACAAAACGGGCGGGGTGGTCGGCCGGTGCCTGCCGTTGTGGGGTGAAGTATCGGTGGACGGCGTCCGGATTCCCCGGTCGGCCGGGGAATCCTGCACCCCCTACCCCAACGCGGCGGAGACCACCTCCCGGGCCTCGGCCTGGACCTCGGCGAGGTGGTCGGGACCGCGGAAGGACTCGGCGTAGATCTTGTAGACGTCCTCGGTCCCGGACGGTCGGGCGGCGAACCAGGCCGACTCGGTCGTCACCTTGAGGCCGCCGATCCTGGCGCCGTTGCCCGGGGCCTCGGTGAGCTTGTCGACGATCGGTTCGCCGGCCAGCTCCGTGGCGCTCACGTCGTCGGGCGAGAGCGCGGCGAGCTTGGCCTTCTGGGCGCGGTCCGCGGGTGCGTCGATGCGGGCGTACGCCGGCTCGCCGTGCTGCCCGACGAGGTCCGCGTAGTGCTCGCTCGGGGAACGACCCGTCGCGGCCAGGATCTCCGAGGCCAGCAACGCCAGGATGATGCCGTCCTTGTCGGTGGTCCAGGTGGTGCCGTCGAGCCGCAGGAAGGAGGCCCCGGCTGACTCCTCGCCGCCGAAGCCGAACGAGCCGTCGATCAGACCGGGAACGAACCACTTGAAGCCGACCGGGACCTCGACCATCGGCTTGCCCAGCGATGCCGCGACCCGGTCGATCATCGAGGACGACACCAGGGTCTTGCCGATGCGCGCCGAGTCGGGCCAGCCCGGACGCGCGCCGCCGAACAGATAGCCGATCGCGACCGCGAGGAAGTGGTTGGGGTTCATCAGTCCCGCGTCGGGCGTCACGATGCCATGGCGGTCGGCATCGGCATCGTTGCCGGTGGCGATGTCGTAGTCGTCCTTGCGGACGATCAGCGACGCCATCGCCGACGGCGACGAGCAGTCCATCCGGATCTTGCCGTCCCAGTCGAGGGTCATGAATCGCCAGGTCGGGTCCACCAGCGGGTTCACCACAGTCAGGTCCAGCCCGTGACGGTCGGCGATCTCGCCCCAGTAGTCCACGCTCGCACCACCCAGCGGGTCCGCCCCGATCCGCACACCGGCCTCCCGCACCCGGTCGAGGTCGAGCACGTTCGGGAGGTCGTCGACGTAGGTGCCCAGGAAGTCGTACGACGAGACAGCTGCACGTGCTCGCGTGAACGGCACCCGCTCCACCCCGGTGAGACCACCGAGAATCAGCTCGTTGGCGCGCGCGGCGATCACGCTCGTCGCGTCGGTGTCGGCCGGGCCGCCGTGCGGGGGGTTGTACTTGAACCCGCCGTCGGCCGGCGGGTTGTGCGAGGGCGTGACGACGATGCCGTCGGCCAGCCCGGTGGTGCGTCCCTGGTTGGCCCGGAGGATCGCGTGCGAGACACCCGGGGTCGGTGTGTAGCCGTCCCGGTCGTCCACGAGCACGTCCACGTCGTTGGCGACCAGCACCTCCAACGCGGTGGCCCACGCAGGCTCGGAGAGCCCGTGGGTGTCCCGTCCGACGAACAGCGGCCCGTCGTACCCCTGAGCACGGCGGTAGTCGCAGATCGCCTGCGTGGTGGCCAGGATGTGCGTCTCGTTGAACGAGGTCCTCAGGCTCGAGCCCCGGTGACCGCTGGTGCCGAAGGCGACCTGCTGGTCGACGTCCTCGGGGTCCGGGACCCCGGTGAAGTACGCCGTCACCAGGTGCGCCACGTCGACGAGGTCGCCCGGCTCCGCCACCTGCCCGGCTCGGGAGTCGTTCACCGCTCCCCCTCAGTCCTCGGCCGCCGGGTCGGGGACGACCTGCCCCTTGGCCAGCACGGTCAGCCCCTCGTCGACCACGAACCCGCGGGCCAGGTCGTCCTCCGCGGAGACACCGATCTCGGCCCCCGGGGGGATCACCACGTTCTTGTCGACGATCGCGTTGCGCACCACCGCTCCGGCACCCACCCGGACGCCGGGGAGCAGCACCGAGTCGGAGACCTCGGCGCCCGTCTCCACGTAGCACGCTGGCGACAGCACCGACTTGCTCACCGAGCCCCCGGTGACGACCACGCCCGGGGACAGGATCGAGTTGTGGGTCGTGGTCGGGACGCCTTCGAGCCCCTCGACCAGCTTGGCCGGTGGGTGCGGGCCATAGCTGGTGTAGATCGGCCACTGGTTGTTGTAGAGGTTGAACACCGGGAGCGGTGCGACCAGGTCCATGTGCGCCGCGTAGTAGGACCGCATGGTCCCGACGTCGCGCCAGTAGCCGCGGTCGCGGTCGTTCGAACCCGGCACGTCGTTGTCCTTGTAGTCGTAGACGGCGGACTCGGTCCGGTCCACGAACCACGGCACGATGTCCCCGCCCATGTCGTGCTTGGACCTCTCCAGCTCCGCATCGCGCGTCACCGCCTCCCGGAGGGCATCGGCGTCGAAGACGTAGTTGCCCATCGAGGCCAGCACCTCGTGAGGTGCGTCCGCCAGCCCCACGGGGTCCTTGGGCTTCTCCAGGAAGGCGCGGATCCGGTCCGGGGACTTCGCGTCCATGTCGATCACCCCGAACTGGTCGGCGAGCTCGATCGGCTGGCGGATCGCCGCGACCGTGCACCCGGCCCCGGACTCGACATGGGCATCGACCATCTGGGAGAAGTCCATCCGGTAGACGTGATCGGCACCGACGACCACCACGATGTCGGGCTTCTCGTCAGTGAGCAGGTTGAGGGACTGGTAGATGGCATCGGCGCTGCCGAGGTACCACCGCTTTCCCACCCGTTGCTGCGCCGGCACCGGGGTCACGTAGTTGCCGAGAAGCGTCGACATGCGCCACGTCGTGGTGACGTGACGGTCCAGGCTGTGCGACTTGTACTGCGTCAGGACGACCACCTTCAGGTAGCCGGAGTTCACGACGTTGGACAGCGCGAAGTCGATCAGCCGGTAGATGCCTCCGAACGGCACTGCAGGTTTGGCCCGGTCAGCGGTCAGCGGCATCAGCCGTTTTCCCTCCCCTCCGGCCAGCACGATGGCAAGGACGTTCTTCCGAGAGGATGAGGCGCTCATGACACGAACCTAGTGGTGTACAGGAACAGCGGTCGACCCCTACGCCATAGATGAGTAGGTTCGATCCATGCGTATCGACGTCGTTTCTCGCGAGTACCCACCCGATGTCTATGGCGGCGCCGGTGTCCACGTCGCCGAGCTGGTGCGTGCGCTCCGCACCGTGGACGGCGTCGACGCCCGTGTCCACTGCTTCGGCGAGGAGCGACCGGAGGAGGGCACGACCGGATACGTCGACCCGCCCGGGCTGGAGTCCGCCAACGCCGCGATCCGCACCCTGGGCGTCGACCTCGAGATGGTCGCAGGCATCGGCGGGACAGACGTCGTGCACTCACATACCTGGTATGCCAACATGGCCGGCCACCTCGCCAAGCTGCTGCACGACGTCCCGCACGTCGTGACCGCGCACAGCCTCGAGCCGATGCGCCCGTGGAAGGCCGAGCAGCTCGGCGGCGGCTACGCCGTGTCGAGCTGGGCCGAACAGACGGCGTACGAAGCGGCCGACGCAGTGATCGGGGTGAGTGCCGCCATGCGCGACGACATCCTGCGCAGCTACCCCGGCATCGACCCCGCCCGCACCCACGTGGTGCACAACGGCATCGACACCGACGACTGGCAGCCGGTGCACGACCCGCGCCGGGTGCAGGAGCTGGGGGTCGACCCGAACCGGCCGAGCGTGATCTTCGTCGGCCGGATCACCCGCCAGAAAGGTCTGCCGCTCTTCCTGCGCGCGGCAGCGCAGTTGCCACCGGAGGTGCAGCTCGTGCTGTGCGCCGGAGCGCCGGACACGAAGGAGATCGAGGCCGAGGTCTCCGGCCTCGTCGACGGGCTGGCCGCCGACCGTGAGGGCGTGGTCTGGATCCGCGAGATGCTGCCCCGTCGGGACGTGGTCACCCTGCTCACCGCGGCCACCGTCTTCGCCTGCCCCTCGATCTACGAGCCGCTCGGGATCGTCAACCTCGAGGCGATGGCCTGCGAGACGGCGGTGGTGGCCACGGCCACCGGCGGGATCCCCGAGGTGGTGGTGGACCCTTCGACCGGCTCCGGACAAGCGGCGACGGGGTGGCTGGTGCCCATCGAGCAGGCCACCGACGGCACCGGGACACCCCTCGACCCCGACCAGTACGTCGCGGACTTCGCAGCCGCGCTCGTCGAGGCGGTCGATGACTCCGAGGTCGCGCGCGAGCGGGGCCTGGCCGGCCGGGCACGAGCCCAGGAGTCCTTCAGCTGGCCTGCGATCGCAGAGCAGACCATGGACATCTACCGATCCCTGACCTGACCTCGGAGCTCCATGAGCAGTCGCGACCTCCTCGGACCAGCCGACGTCACGGACGAGGAGCTGGCCCGGATGGTGGCCGACCTGCTGGGAACGGACGCGGCGCAGACCTCACTGGTCGCCTCGACGGCCGAGGAGGTGGGCTACGACATCCCCGCCATCACGACGGCCGGGCGCTTCTGGGTGCGTGGCAGCGTCGAGGTGGGCGGCGAGGAGCTGCCCTTCCACCTCTTCGTCAAGCATGTCCAGTCGTGGGCCCGGTCGCCGTACTTCGAGATGGTGCCGCTCGATCTCCGGGAGATGGCCGAGGCCGCAGTCCCGTGGCGGACCGAACCGCTCGTCTACAGGTCAGACCTGGGCGACCGGCTGCCTGAAGGACTCAGGATGCCTCGTGCCCTCGGCGTCTTCGACCTCGACGAGAAGTCGTCCGCGATCTGGCTCGAGGTCGTCGAGACCGACGACGTCACCTGGGACCACGAGCGCTATGCCCGCGCGGCTCATCTGCTGGGCCGGCTCGCGGGCAGTCGAGCGGTCAGGGAGCTGGCCACCGTGGGGCACTTCGACTGGACCGTCCACAGCTATGTCACCGGACGTCTGAACGTGCAGGTGCTGCCGCTGCTGCGCGATCGCGCCATCTGGAAGCACCCGCTGGTCGCATCCGCCTTCGACGACGACCTGCGCCGGCGCCTCCAGGTGGCTGCGGATCGTGTCCCGATGCTGGTCGAGGAGCTGGCCGCGATGCCCGAAGGCACCCTGCACGGCGACGCGTGTCCCAACAACCTGCTCGTCCCGGCCGGCTCGGACGGGTTCGTGCTGATCGACTACGGGTTCTGGAACCTCGGCCCGATCGGGTTCGACCTCTCCCAGCTCCTCGTCGGCGACGTCCAGATCGGACGCCAGCCGGCCAGCGAGCTTGCGTCGGTCGAGACCGCCATTCTCCCCGCCTATGTGCAGGGGCTCGAGGAGGAGGGGTGCGACGTCCCCGAGTCCGTCGTACGCCGAGCGCACGCTCTCCAGCTGATGATCTTCACCGGACTCTCGACACTCCCCTTCGAGCACCTGGAGAGCCCTCCCACCCCGGCCCTGCAGGAGGACGCGGCTGGGCGTGCCGCGATCGCACGCCTCAGCCTCGACCTGCTCGAGGCGACCGCCTGAGCTACTTGCTCCCAGTGGCGGGGACCCCGTCATCGACGCCCGGGACGATGTTGCTGCGTTCGCCTTCGGAGTGGTCGTCGTCCAGCATCGTCAACTCGTCGAACGGATCGCTGCCGGCCAGCACTCGATCGAGCTGGGGCCGGTTGTAGGTCCCCGTCCAGTGCCCGACGAGCACCGTCGCGACCGAGTTGCCAGCGAAGTTGGTCAACGCGCGGGCCTCCGACATGAACCGGTCGATGCCCACGATGAAGCCGACGCCGTCGAGCAGTTCGGGACGGTGCGAGGAGAGACCACCGGCGAGGGTGGCGAGCCCGGCGCCGGTGACGCCGGCGGCACCCTTCGAGGCGATGATCATGAACAGCAGCAGCGAGATCTGCTCGCCGATCGCCAAGGGGGTCCCCAGCGCGTCGGCGATGAAGATCGAGGCCATCGTCAGGTAGATCGCGGTGCCGTCCAGGTTGAAGGAGTAGCCGGTCGGGATGACCACACCCACGGTGGTCTTGTCGACACCGGCGTGCTCCATCTTGGCGATGACGCGCGGCAGCGCGGACTCCGAGGACGAGGTCGACAGGATCAGCAGGAACTCGCGGGCGAGGTACTTGAACAGGCTGAAGATGTTCACCCCGGTGACCATCTTCAGGATCGTGCCCAGCACGCCGAACACGAAGATGAAGCAGGTGATGTAGAACGCGATCATCAGCACCGCGAGGCTCCTCAGAGCCTCCCAGCCGGTTTCGCCCACGACCGCCGCGATCGCGCCGAACGCACCGACCGGGGCGACCCACATGACCATCGCGAGGACCCGGAAGACCAGGCGCTGCAGGTGGCCGATGCCGACCAGGATCGGCTGGCCCGCGCGGCCCATGGCCTGGAGCGCGAACCCGACCAGGAGCGCGACCAGCAGCGTCTGGAGCACCTCGCCGGAGGTCAGTGCCGAGAACAGCGAGTCAGGCACGATGCCGATGATGAACTCCGTCGTCGACCCGGCCCCCTCCGCCTGCTTCGAGCCCTCCGAGGCCAGCTCGTCGGACAGGTTGAGACCCTTGCCCGGGTCGATGATGTTGCCCACGACCAGGCCGATCGCGAGGGCGAACGTCGACATGGTGATGAAGTAGCCGAGGGCGAGCCCGCCGACCTTGCCGACGCTGGCGGCGCTGCGCACGGAGCCGACGCCGATCACCAGGGTGCAGAAGATCACCGGCTGGATCATCATCTTGATCAGGGCGACGAAGCTGTCCCCGATCCACTTCAGGCCTGCTGCGAAGTCGGGGAAGAGGAGGCCCACGGCAGCCCCGAGGAACACCGCCACGATCACCGCGATGTAGAGGTAGTGGGTCCGGTCGCGGCGGGGTGCCTTCTCCGGCTGGGTTTCGGTCGCGCTCATGCTGCCTCCAGGTAGGTGCCTCGGGCTTGTCCCGGCAACGTCATCGTGGTGGCCCGTGTGATCGGCGTCACCCTTGTGTTCGTTGTGTTCACCAGAGCCCTCATACCCCGTGACGTGCGACACAATGCATGGATGCGCATCCTGCGTCGCGGCCACGAGAGCTCGGTGGCTCAGCAGGTGCTCCTCCTCCAGGGCCTCGTGGTCCTCGTGCTCGTGGCCTCCGCCCTCACCCTCGCCACCCTCGATGCCCGCCGCGACAGCCGTGACACGGCCCGGCAGCAGTCCGTCGCCGTGGCTCAGTCCGTCGCGGACTCCCCCACGGTCGTCGAGGCCCTGCGCGCTCCGGACCCCTCCAGCACCCTGCAGCCGTACGCCGAGCAGGTGCGCGCCGACACCGCCGTCGACTTCGTGGTGGTGATGTCGCTCGACCGCACCCGGTTCTCCCACCCCGATCCCGACCAGCTCGGCCGCGAGTTCGTCGGTGATCTCGGTGGTGCTCCGGAGGGAGCGGTGTTCACCCAGGAGTACGTCGGCACGCTCGGCCCCTCGGTGCGGTCGGTCGTCCCGGTCCTCGACGACGGCGAGGTGGTCGCACTCGTCTCGGTCGGCATCACCCTGGACCGCATCAGTCGACAGCTTCTCGACGACCTCCCGTCGATCGGGCTGGCCGGGCTGGGCACGCTGCTGGTCGGTCTGACCGGTGCCTGGTTCATCAACCGTCGCCTGCGCCGGCAGACCCACGGCCTGGGCGAGCGCGAGATCACGCGCATGTACGAGTACTACCGAGCCGTCCTGCAGGCCGTGCGTGAGGGTCTGGTCCTCGTCGACACCGAGGGGCGGGTGCAGCTGGCGAACGAGGAGGCGCGCCGCCTTCTCGACCTCCCGCCGGACGTCGTCGGCCGGTCACTCGCCGATCTCGGTCTTCCTCCCGCGCTCGTCGCGGCTGCCACGGGGAGGAGCCCGGAACCCGACACCATCTATGCGCTGGGCGACCACCTGCTCGTGATCAGCGCGGCCCCGGCGTACTGGAACGACAGCGAGGTGGGCGCCGTGGTGACCCTCCGCGACCGGACCGAGCTCCAGCAGGTCACCGGCGAGCTCGACCTGGTGCGCGGCCTCACCGAGTCGCTCCGCGCGCAGAACCACGAGTCCGCCAACCGGCTGCACACGGTGGTCTCCCTGATCGAGATGGGCAACCCCGAGGAGGCCGTGGAGCTGGCGACCGCCGACCTCCGCGTCGCACAGGACCTGACCGACCAGATCGTCGGGGCGGTGCACGATCCGGTCCTGACGGCAGTGCTCCTGGGCAAGAGCGCGCAGGCGGCCGAACGCGGGATCGAGCTGGTCGTGGAGGGCGACGTCGGCATCCAGTCGCTGCCCGTCGCACCGCGCGACCTGGTCACCGTGGTCGGGAACCTCGTCGACAACGCCCTCGATGCCGTGGGCGAGTCGGGTCACCGACGGGTGGGGGTCGACGTCGTGGCCGACGAGCAGGGGGTGCAGGTCATCGTCGGCGACAGCGGCCCCGGAGTGGACCCCGCCGACGTGGGGCGTGTGCTCGAGCGCGGGTGGTCGACCAAGGCTCCCGCCGGCCGCGGTCTGGGCCTGGCCCTCGTCGGCCAGGTGGCCAGGCGCTACGGCGGCAGCGTGAGCGTGGGTGACTCACCGCTGGGCGGAGCAGAGTTCACGGTGACGCTGCTCGCGGGTGCGGACGCCGCGCAGGACGGACTGACGACATGACTGTCCGAGTGCTCGTCGTCGAGGACGAGAAGCTCGCCGGCGAGGCGCACGCGGCGTACACCCGACGGGTCGAGGGATTCGAGGTTGCCGCCCTGGTGCGCTCGGCGGGCGAGGCGATGCGCCACCTGGCCGGGGACCCGGACGTGGACCTCATCCTGCTCGACATGCACCTGCCGGACGGCCACGGCCTCGCGCTCCTCCAGCGACTCCGGGCCGAGGGACACCTCTGCGACGTGATCGCCGTGACGTCCGCGCGCGACGCGGAGGTGGTGCGACACGCCGTGGCCCAGGGCGTCGTGCTCTACCTGCTGAAGCCGTTCTCGTTCGGCACCTTCCGCGACAAGCTCGAGCAGTACGCCGCCTACCGCCAGCAGCTCGCGGGGACCAACGACGACGTGCTGCAGCACGAGGTCGACCAGCTCTTCGGCACCCTGCGGCAGTCCGGTCGGACCGACCTGCCCAAGGGGATGAGTGACGCCTCGATGCGCCAGGTCACCGAGGCGCTGCGCGAGGCGGACGGCGGCCTCTCGGCCCGCGAGGTCGCCGTGGCGATGGGTGCCTCCCGGGTGACGGCCCGCCGCTATCTGGAGCACCTGGCCGACCAGGGGCTGGCGGAACGTTCACAACGCTACGGAGGTGGGGGTCGACCCGAGGTCGACTACCGCTGGCTCGCCTGAGCCGAGCGACGTCAGGTGAGCTCGAGGCCCGGGTAGAGCGGGTGCTTGTCCAGCATCTCGTCGGCTCGGCCCTGCACGCGCCCGGCGATCCCCTCCGCCGTGCTGTAGGTCGCCTTCGAGGGCGCGCCGGCCTTGTTGGTCCCGGGCGAGGTGTTGGAGAGCACCTCGACCACGAGGTCGGCCACCGTGTCGAACTCGTCGTGGCCGAAGCCCCGCGTGGTCAGCGCCGGCGTGCCGAAGCGGATGCCGCTGGTGTACCACGCGCCGTTCGGGTCAGCGGGCACCGAGTTGCGGTTGGTGACCACGCCCGCGTCGAGCAGGGCCGACTCGGCCTGCCGCCCGGTGAGGCCGTAGGAGGACACGTCGAGCAGCACGATGTGGTTGTCGGTGCCCCCCGTGACCAGCTTCGCCCCGCGCGTCAGGAAGCCGTCGGCGAGCGACTTGGCGTTGTCCGCGATCTTCTGCGCGTAGGTCTGGAAGGAGGGCTGCCTGGCCTCGGCCAGCGCCACTGCCTTGGCGGCCATCACGTGGGAGAGCGGGCCGCCGAGCACCATCGGGCAGCCGCGGTCGACGTCGGCGGCGAACTCCTCCTGCGCAAGCACCAGGCCACCGCGGGGTCCGCGCAGCGACTTGTGCGTGGTCGTGGTGGTGATGTGCGCGTGCGGCACCGGGTTCTCGTCGCCGGTGAAGACCTTGCCGGCCACCAGGCCCGCGAAGTGGGCCATGTCGACCATCAGCACTGCCCCGACCTCGTCGGCGATCTCGCGCATCTTGGCGAAGTTCACGCGGCGGGGGTAGGCGGAGTATCCGGCGATCAGCACCAGTGGCTTGAACTCACGGGCCTTGGCGGCGACGGCGTCGTAGTCGAGCATCCCGGTCTCGGGGTCGGTGCCGTACTGCTGCTGGTGGAACATCTTGCCGCTGATGTTGGGCCGGAAGCCGTGGGTCAGGTGACCACCCGCGTCGAGCGACATGCCCAGCAGGCGCTGGTTGCCGAACTCGTGCCTCAGCGTCTCCCAGTCGGCCTCGGAGAGCTCGTTGACGTTCTTCGCACCGAGCTTGCGCAGGGTGGGCGTCTCGACCCGGTTGGCCAGGATCGACCAGAAGGCGACCAGGTTGGCATCGATGCCGGAGTGCGGCTGCGCATAGGCGTACGGCGCACCGAACAGCTCGCGCGCGTGCTCGGCCGCGAGCGCCTCGACGGTGTCCACGTTCTGGCACGCGGCGTAGAAGCGGTGGCCGACGGTGCCCTCGGCGTACTTGTCGCTGAACCAGGTGCCCATCGTCAACAGGACCGCTGGCGAGGCGTAGTTCTCCGAGGCGATCAGCTTCAGCGAGGAACGCTGGTCGGCCAGCTCCTGGCGCGTGGCCTGCGCCACACGGGGCTCGACCGAGGCAATCACCTCGAGCGCCGCGCTGTAGGCCTGGGAGGCGGTCTTCGCCAGGGTTTCGGAGGCGGCTTCCCCGCCTGCTTGGGCCGGTCCGGGGGACGTCTCGTCGCTCATGGCCACACCCTAGGTGACCTGTTCCCGACAGGGCTACCGCCACCGCCGTGTCCAAATCGCGGACCTGCGTCTCACAACATGAGACGCACATTTGTGGAACGACCGTCCGAGGACTGAGACTCGACGCATGATCAGCGCTGCAACCTCGACCTGGCTCGTGGCACGTCGCCACGTGGACCTCGGTCGTACCCGCAGCATGATGTGTCATCTCCAGCCTTGAACCTTCGGATCTCCACTGCCAGGCTGCGCCGCCCGTCGCGACACCGTTGTCCTACGACGCCCGCAGGCCCTCCGATCTCCGGGACTTGTGACTGATGACCTCCGCTCCCCCCACGCCCGCTCCCCCATTCCCCACCCGCCAGCCGCCGGCTGCCGCCGCTGACGGCCGTGTCGGCCGCTCCGGGCGGGCGCGTCCGAAGAAGGGCGAGGGCCAGTGGGCCCTGGGCTACAACGAGCCGCTGAACAAGAACGAGCAGTCCAAGAAGGACGACAACCCACTCAACGTCCGCGCGCGCATCCTGAACATCTACTCCAAGAAGGGGTTCTCCTCGATCGACCCCGCTGACCTGCGTGGCCGGTTCCGCTGGATGGGCCTCTACACGCAGCGTGCCCCGGGTTTCGACGGCGGCAAGACCGCGATGCTCGAGGAGGAGGAGCTCGACGACTCCTTCTTCATGCTGCGCGTGCGCAGTGACGGCGAGCTGCTCGACGCCGCCAAGCTGCGCGCACTGGGCAGCATCTCCACCGACTTCGCCCGGGGCACCGCGGACATCACCGATCGACAGAACATCCAGTACCACTGGATCGAGATCGAGGACGTCCCCGAGATCTGGGAGCGTCTCGACAACGTCGGGATGACCAGTCTCGAGGCGTGCGGCGACTCGCCCCGGCCGTTCCTCGGCTCACCGGTTGCCGGCGTCGCGACCGACGAGATCATCGACGCCACGCCCGCGCTCGAGGAGATCAAGCGGCGCTACATCGGCAACCCCGACTACGCCAACCTCCCGCGCAAGTTCAAGACCTCCGCGAGTGGCCACCCGAGTCACGACTGCGTGCCCTCGGTCAACGACATCTCGTTCGTCGGCACCGTCCACCCTGACCTCGGACCCGGTTTCGACCTGTGGGTCGGCGGCGGCCTCTCCACCAACCCGATGCTCGCGCAGAAGCTCGGCGTCTGGATCCCGATCGACGAGGTCCCGGACGCCTGGGAGGCCGTCACGTCGGTCTTCCGCGACTACGGCTACCGCCGGCTGCGCTCGCGTGCCCGCCTGAAGTTCCTGGTCGCGGACTGGGGCGTGGAGAAGTTCCGCGAGATCCTCGAGACCAGGTACCTCGGCCGCACGCTGGTCGACTGCCCCTCCCCCGAGGCCACCACCGACGGTGGCGACCACATCGGTGTGCACGCCCAGAAGGACGGCAAGTTCTACATCGGCGTCGCACCCGTCGCCGGGCGCATCGACGGCGCGACGATCACCGGCGTCGGCGACCTTGTGGAGAAGTACGCCGCGGCCGGTGCCCGGCTGACCGCGCAGCAGAAGCTGGTGGTGCTCGGCGTCGAGGAGTCCGCCATCGAGCCGCTCATCGCCGACCTCGCGGCCATCAACCTCGAGGCGCGACCGTCCAACTGGCGGCGCTCGACCATGGCCTGCACCGGCATCGAGTTCTGCAAGCTGGCGATCGTGGACACCAAGCAGCGCGCGATCGACCTGGTGACGGAGCTCGAGAAGCGCTTCCCCGGCCTCGATACCCCGATCACGGTGAACGTCAACGGCTGCCCCAACGCCTGCGCGCGCACCCAGGTCGCGGACATCGGTCTCAAGGGAATGCTCGTCCTGGACGACGACGACAACCAGGTCGAGGGCTTCCAGGTGCACCTCGGCGGAGGACTCGGTCTGGCCAACGGCTTCGGCAAGAAGCTGCGGGCCCACAAGGTCACCAGCGTTGGCCTCGACGACTACATCACCACGGTGGTCGGGAGCTACCTGACCGACCGGGAGGCCGGCGAGAGCTTCGCCGCGTGGACGATCCGCGCCGACGAGATCCTGCTACGCGGCGAGAAGGCACTGACATGAGTGCTCGTGCGGTCCCGTTCCACTGCCCCTACTGCGGGGACGTGGAGCTGCGTCCGCACGAGGTCGAGGGCGGACCCTCCCACGGCGCGTGGGAGTGCAGGTCGTGCCTGCGGGCGTTCAAGCTGAGCATGATCGGTCAGTTGCGGCACCCGAGCACGACCCCCACGGAGACTCCCCCGGGTGCCGAGGCGTCGCGATGACCGCCCCGAACACGCTGAGGGCCCGCGCCCGACGCGGCTCGGACACGGCCGGGCGCAGCACCGACGAGCTCCGCGAGATCGTCTCCCACGTCGGTGCCGAGCTGGAGCTTGCTCCTGCCGAGGACATCATCGAGTGGGCCGTGGCGACGTTCCAGGGGCGGTTCTGCGTGACGTCGTCGATGAGTGACGCCGTGCTGTCCCACCTCGCGGCCAAGGTGGCCCCGGGAGTGGACGTCGTCTTTCTCGACACGGGCTACCACTTCGCCGAGACCATCGGAACCCGCGACGCCGTCGAGGCGACGATGCCGGTGAACCTGATCAACATCACTCCCGTGCAGTCGGTGGCCGAGCAGGACGCGACGTACGGCAAGGACCTCTACAGGACCGATCCCGACCTGTGCTGCAAGCTGCGCAAGGTGCAGCCCCTGGCGGACGGGCTCGCGCAGTACGACGCCTGGGCGACCGGCCTGCGTCGCGCCGAGACGCACAACCGGGTGATCGCCCCGGTGGTCGGTTGGGACGAGAAGAAGCAGAAGGTCAAGGTCTCCCCGCTCGCGCGCTGGGCCGACGAGGACGTCGAGAAGTACGTCGCCGAGAACGGGATCCTGGTGAACCCCCTGCAGTACGACGGCTACCCCTCCATCGGCTGCTGGCCCTGCACCCGGCGGGTCGCCGACGGGGAGGACGCCCGCGCCGGTCGCTGGTCCGGGACCAACAAGACCGAGTGTGGGATCCACCAATGACATTGCGCCGAATGACAACCACGACCAGCGCCCGATCCACCACCGCCAACGACAACGGAGTTCGCGGCACGAGCACGAAGGGAGAAGGATCATCATGACCGCTCCAGCACTGATCGCCCTCGCCCACGGAAGCCGTGACCCGCGGTCCGCCGCCACCATCAAGGCGCTCGTCGCCGAGACCCGCCAGATGCGCCGCGACCTGCGCATCGAGCCCGCCTTCCTCGAGCTGGCGAAGCCCGATTTCGCGAAGGTGGTCGACCGACTCGTCAAGGCCGGGTTCGAGGAGATCGTGGTCGTCCCGCTGCTGCTCAGCGACGCCTATCACGCCAAGGTCGACGTCCCCCGGTCAGTCGCCCTGGCCACGGAGCGCCACCCCGGTCTCCAGATCCGGGTGACCAGCATCCTCGGCCTGGAGCCGTGCTTCCTCGACGTGCTCGACCTGCGCCTCCGGGAGGCGCTGCGCTCGGCCAGGATCCGCGAGCTCGACGCTCTCGTGCTCGCCGCGGCCGGTTCCTCGGACCCGCTGGCGAACCAGGCGATCTCCCGGCTGGCCCGGGTCTGGGGCGCCCGTCACAGGCTGCCGGTCACCGCAGCGTTCGCCTCGGCCACACCTCCGGCCACCGGTGAGGCTGTGCGTGCCTTCCGCGCGGAGGGTCGCCGCCATGTGGCGGTCGCCTCGATGTTCCTGGCCCCGGGCTTCCTGCCCGACCGAGCTGCGGAGCTGGCCCTCGAGGCAGGTGCCGTCGCCATCTCGGAGCCCCTCGGTTGCCACCCGGAGCTCGCTCGCACGATCCTCGCCCGCTACGCGGTGGGCGCGGTCGAGCTCGTGCCCGTCTGAGCAGCCCGTCTGAGCAGCCCGTCTAAGCAGCCCGTCTGAGCAGCCCGTCTCTGGATCCCGTCTGAGTGTCGGTCCAGTAGGGCCCGCCTGAGTCGGTGTGTCGACGTCCTCGCATCGACCGGGACCGCGCACCTCGCGGCGGACATCCGGTAGAGCCGCAGCGTCGCACGCTGTCTGCGGCTCGGGACGTTCACTGGGTGTGTCCCTATCGCTCAGAACCGCACTCGCACCATGATGTTCGCGCCGGCCGAACGGGCCCACGAAGAGGCAGTTCGAGGCGGCCGCCGGCCGCTCACGCGGGGTGTCTGGACGACGCGCACCAACTGCCTCCCCATGGTGCACCCGGAACTGCCGCACATAGCGTGCGCTGCGGCCAACCGGATCTGGCCGCGATGGGGTCATCACCCGAGGTGCAACGTCAAGGCAGCACACCCTGTGCCCACCTCCGGCTCGCCAACGCCGAACTCATCGACGCCTGGGTGCTCCGACAGCGGCAATAGCGGATACCAGACGGCTTGCAGAACCGGAGGTTCAGGCGACTTTGCCGCCGTACCTCTGGCGGGCGGCCTCGCCCGTCGTCCCGACAAAAGTACCGATCAGAGACCAGGACATGCCAGCTTCGCGTGCCTTCTGGATCGCTGCGAGGACATGACGCTCCGCATCAGAGCGTTCCTGTACGGCTTGGCGGAGAAGGACGACGGCGTCGCGGTCCAGTTCCTGGGAGGGGTCTGGTTCATAGTTCTCGAAGCGAGCGGCAAGCTCGTCGGCGTGCTTGAGGATGTCGTCTACAGAGCGGGGCATATGGATCACCTGAGGTACTTCTCGCGGACTGGCATGGCGTGAACGATGACTATCGCCTCGACACCGTTGATGTAACCGATCTCGAGGATGATCGCTGCCGCGTTGGCGCCGATCATCATGGTGAAACCTTCACCGAGGTCCCAGACCCGGATGGGGTTGCGGTACGCGTGGAGGATGTCCTGCTCACGCACTCCGTGCTTGGTTGCAGACGAAGCGATGAGGGGGTCACCCGACACCTTCAAAGGTAACTTGTCGTGCCGGGCCACGCAATAGGACTCCTGGACACGCCCTCAGCCCGGCATAACAAGCAGATCCGGTAAACGCGATGTCCGGCGCGCGGTCAGCTAAAGGGACACCCCACTCAGCCGACCAGGCGTGCCAGCAGGCGCTGGAGCTCGGCGGCCGGGTCGCCCGTGAGCCCGCCGTGCACCGGTCCCGGCTGGACGACCGTGCTGCGGGGCGCGCGCAGGAAACCGAACCTGGTGCTCTGGTCGTCCCGGCCGTCGCGGACGCCGTACGCCGTGGCGCGGGAGCCGACGCCGAAGTCGACGTGCGCCTCGCCGCGGCAGACCTGCTCCACGGCCTCGAGCGCCTGGCGCACCGCCTCGACGTCGACCGTCGGGTCCAGCGCCCGGAGTCGGGCCTCGTCGACGAGGGAGGCCGAGCCCAGGAAGTCCTCGGCGTGGCAGTAGAGCACCACGCCGACGTTGACGAACTCCTCGCGGTCGACGCGGGGAACGCAGCGCAGGGCGACGTACTGGTAGCCGTTCACGCGCTCTGCTCCTCCGGGGCGGGAAGCCAGGACCGGGGAGCAGCGACCCGGGCGAGCAGGTAGTCGACGTAGCGCTGGCGCAGCAGGTCCGGCGTCTCTGCTCCGGGCACGCCCTCGAGCCAGTCCTCCGGCACCTCGGCCACCACGCTCGCCAGTGCGTCGGCCGTGATCCGCGAGGCGAGGGCATCGTCCTGGGCGGCGGCCTCGGCCGCGTAGTGCCTCATGATGTGCTCGTTGACGTCGTAGGGCTGGGCCGCGAACCGCTCGGACGAACCCGCGCCGCCCGGCCAACCGTGGTGGAAGTACAGCGCAGCGCCGTGGTCGATCGCGAACAGCGCCCCCCGCCACACCAGCAGGTTGGGGTTGCGCCACGAGCGGTCGACGTTGGCGCAGAGCGCGTCCAGCCACAGGATGCGGCCGGCGAGGTCCCGGTCGGGCTGGTAGGCCGAGTCGTAGCCGAACGCGCCGGGCAGGAGGTCCACCCCGAGGTTGACGCCCAGGCTCCTGCTCAGCAGGTCCTGCACCTCCTGGTCGGCCTCGTAGCGCCCGATCTCGGGTTGCAGGTCGACCGAGACCAGGTCGGGGACCGGGACATCGACGAGCCGGGCGACGCCTGCGACGACGACCTCCGCGACCAGCACCCGCAGGCCTTGACCGGCACCCCGGAACTTGCACACGTAGGTGCCGAGGTCGTCGGCCTCGATGATCCCGGGCAGTGAACCGCCCTCGCGCAGCGGCGTGACGTAGCGAGTCGCCTGAACCTGCCTCAACGGTCGCCGGGCTCCTGCCCCGGCTCCTGAAGCCTTGCCTGCTGCTCGTCGACGTCGAAGTCCGGCCTGGGCCACTCCAGCTTCATCCCGCGCAGGGCCTCGACGACGAGCTGCCCGACCGCCCAGTTGCGATACCACTTGTGGTCACTCGGCACGACGTACCAGGGGGCAGCCTCGGTGTTGCACCGTTCGAGGGCGATCTCGTAGGCCCGCTCGTAGTCGCGCCAGTGGGCGCGCTCGTCGATGTCCGCCGGCTTGAACTTCCACTGCTTCTCCGGGTCCTCGAGCCGGGCCAGCAACCGTTCCTTCTGCTTCTCCGCGGAGATGTGCAGCATGCACTTGATCACCACGGTGCCGTCGTCGACCAGCCCCTTCTCGAAGTCGTTGATCGCGCCATAGCGTCGTTCGATCTCCGCCTCGTCGGCCAGCTCGTGCACCCGGCCGATCAGGACGTCCTCGTAGTGCGAGCGGTCGAAGCACCCGATGACCCCGACCTCGGGGAGCGCCTCTTCGACCCGCCACAGGAAGTCGTGGGCGAGCTCTTCGGCCGTCGGCTTGCGGAACGTCTTCAGTCGAAGGCCGTGCGGGTTCACCAGCCCGAGCACATGGTCGACCACGCCGCCCTTGCCGGAGGTGTCCATCCCCTGCAGCACGAGGAGCAGCCGCCGGGACCCACCGGTGTAGGCGTCGGCATACAGCCGTTCCTGCAGCTCGGCGAGCTCCTCGCCGAGGTCGGTCAGCGCCTTCTGCGCCTGTTTCTTGGAGCCGTCGAAGCCGGAGGTGTCACCCGGGTCGAGATCGCGGAGCGAGACCGCGCCCAGGGGAAGTCGCAGCAGGTCGGTGACGGTGTAGGCCATGGGCGCGAGTATGTCGCACCTGGCACGCCCGGTGCTGCCTGCCCGAGTGGCGTCGGACTAACGTCGAGTCATGGATCTTCCCGTGATGCCGCCCGTGCAACCGATGCTCGCCAAGGCGGTCAAGGGGATCCCCGATCCCGCGAAGTTCGACGAGGGCCTGTCGTTCGAGCCGAAGTTCGACGGGTTCAGGGCGATCCTCTTCAAGGACGGCGACGAGGTCGAGATCACCTCGCGCAACACCAAGCCGCTGACCCGCTACTTCCCCGAGGTGGTGGACGCCGTCCGCGAGCAGCTGCCGGACCGTTGCGTGCTCGACGGCGAGCTGTTCGTGGCGATCGGGCCACGGATGGAGTTCGAGATCCTCCAGGAGCGGATCCACCCGGCCGAGTCGCGGATCAACATGCTGGCCGAGAAGACCCCCGCCTCGTTCGTGGTCTTCGACGCGCTCGCCCTCGGTGACCAGTCCCTGGTCGACCGGCCCTTCGTGGAGCGACGTCGGCTGCTCGAGACCGAGCTCGGTGGCCTGTCGGGTCCGACGTACCTCACCCGGACGACCACCGACGCCGAGGAGGCTCAAGGGTGGTTCGAGGAGTTCGAGGGGGCCGGGCTGGACGGGGTCATCGCCAAGCCGCTCGGCTCGCCCTACCAGCAGAACGCGCGCACGATGCTCAAGATCAAGCACGAGCGGACTGCCGACGTGGTGTTGGCGGGCTACCGGCTGCACAAGACCTCGACTCCTGAGAAGCCGCTGCTCGGCTCCATGCTGCTCGGGCTCTACGCCGACGGCGAGCTCCAGCACATCGGTGTCTCCGCGTCCTTCACCGCGGCGCGACGAGCCGAGCTGATCGAGGAGCTGAAGCCGCTCGAGACGGGCATCGCGGACCACCCCTGGGGTCGGTGGATGGAAGCGGGGCAGGAAGGGGCCATCGCCAACCCCGACCGGGTGCCCGGCACGCAGAGCCGCTGGAGCGCGGGCAAGGACCTGTCGTTCACGCCGCTGCGGCCCGAGCGGGTGCTCGAGGTGAAGTACGACGCGATGGAGGGCCGGAGGTTCCGGCACACCGCGCACTTCAAGCGCTGGCGTCCGGATCGCGACCCGGAGTCCTGCGGATATGAGCAACTGGAGCAACCGGTCAGCTATGACCTCACTAAAGTGTTGGGTATGAAGCCATCCGGAGGTGCGTCATGAGTGAGTACGACGTCATCCTGCTCATCGAGCAGCCGTTCACCGACATCGACGCCACGAACGTGCGCAGCCTGCACGAGGAGATCGAGGACCCGGTGCACTACCACGTGATGCTGCCGGTCGAGGACGCCTCGTCGCGGGTGGAGACCGCGATGGGCTCCCTGGCCACGGGCGAGGTTCTCGCCACACCGGCCGTGGCGATCGGTGACGCCGACCTCGAGGGCCTCCGCAGCGAGCTGCTCAACACTTGCCGTGATGGAGTCGACGCCACCGTCAAGACGATCGAGGCCGCCGGCGGTCGGGCGACCGGCGAGCCGGTGACCAACGACCCGATCCAGGCGCTGGTCGCCAAGGTGGAGCAGGTCGACGCGCGCGAGGTGATCATCCTGACCCGCCCCCACGTCGTCAGTGAGTTCTTCCACGTCGACTGGACCTCGCGGGCTCGCCGCAAGCTGGGGGTTCCGGTCCTGCATCTGCTCGAGCACGAGAACTTCGACGAGCAGGCGGGCGACGGCGAAGGCATCTCGGGGCTCTAGGTGGGATTCTTCCGACGCCGGTCCAGGGCAGCCGGCGACGACGGCGTCACGCCGTTCTGGCAGTGGTGGGAGTCCGAGGGGCGCTCTCTCGCGGAGCGAAGCATCGACGGGCGCGTGGACCCGGAGGAGTTCGCCGCGGTGATGACTCCGCAGGTGCGCAGCCTGGGTGAGCTGGGCTGGGAGCTCTCGGCCGGCGAGGTCTCCCGGCACGTCCTCGTCGTCACCTCCGAGGGCGACCCCGACGCTCGCGCAGCGGCTCGGCGCGTGATCCTCGCGGCACCTGACGCCGACGCCACGTGGTCCTACGTCGACACCCGCCCACCGGCGCCCGACCCGGAGTCGGTCGTCATCTCCGTCGGCGACCACCAGGACATCGACCTCGCTCAGGTGCAGGTCTCTGCGCGGATGGAGTCCGGCCGCTTCGACGTACAGCTGCACCATCCCGCGTTCGCAGACCTGCCCGAGGACGGTCGGGCCATGGTCACCTTCCTCGCCCTGGACGCGGCCCTCGGCGAGGTGGACACCGAGCTGTGGCTGGGCGAGGTCCAGCCGGTCGAGTTCCCGCCGCTGGACGGCTTCGGGCTGACGGCGTTGCGCTCCGTCGTGGGCGACCTCAAGCGGCAACGACTGGATGCCGACGGCCGGTCCGGCTGGGTGATGATGCGCGGCGAGACCAAGCAGGGTCCGCTCGTCGCGATGGCACGTTCACCGCTCCACCCCCTGACTGCGCCGCACCTCGACACCTATGTCGCCGTGGTGCTTCCCTACGCGCACCGCACCGAGGAAGGGCTGCCCGACGAGGGGGCCCTTGAACCCCTGCGCGCCTTCGAGGATGCGCTGGAGCGCGCTCTCGGCGCCTCCGGCCAGGTCGTGGCGCACCTCAGCAACGCCGGCACCCGCACCCTGCACGTGTACGTCGACTCCACTGCGGCACTCCTGCCAGCGGTCAAGGACCTTGCCCGCTCCTGGAACCAGGGCACGGCGAACGTGCACGAGATGCGCGACCCCGGCTGGACCGCGGTCACCCACCTGCGCGGCTGACCGTCGCTAGGCGGGGGATATCTCCCCAGCGGGCAGCCACCGCGCCACAGTGGCCCAGCCCACGGCGTCGACCCACACCACGCTGATCACGCGACCCTCCCAGCCCGTCGTGCCTCGCCTCCACTCCACCAGCAGGCTTGGCTGGGTGCCGACGTGGCAGTGCCTCGCGGGTGAGGGTGGGTCCGCCCGAGCATCCGCACCGGTGCGGTCCGCCAGGTTGCCCTGGCCGCTGGTGCCGTAGCCGCCACGCATGGTCGTCTCCCGATGGTTGCGACCCCGCCGCAAGAGTGGCAGATCTGGAGCCCGGCCCACGACCCGGGGTCGAGCCGACGGGCCGAGAACCGCCGGTGGTCTGCTCCACTGGGGTGAGCGCCGGCGCCCGGGTGGAGCAGGACGCGTTCCATCACTACGGTTCCATCATGCTCATCGAGGTGGCGGACAGCGACACGGCTCGGACGGTGGCACGCGGTCTCGAGGAGGCCGGCTACGTCGCCTACGTCCCCACGCTGCGGTTCAAGAAGAACCGCCACCTCGTCCAGGTGGCCGATTTCGTCGGTCACGAACGGGTAGCCGGACTGCAGGCCCAGCGTGTCCACGAGGTCGTCCGGAAGCTCGACCCGGCTGCTCGGCCACTCGGCTGATCAGTCCTCGATGCGCTCGCCCTTCTCGTTCCAGTGCGAGGCCACCTTCTTCGAGGGCTGCACCCGCGGCGGCTCGCCGGGCATCTTCGGGTAGTCCGGCGGATAGTTCGCCTCGCCCTCGCCCGACTCGTCGTAGAGCTTGATCAGTGGCTCGATCGAGTGCGCCACGTCGTCGATCGAGGCCCATGGGTCGCCGTCGCTCATCCGATCCGGCACCGTGAACAGGTTGAACCCCAGCGGGGAGGTCAGACCGGCCAGCTCGTCCCAGGTCATCGGGGTGGACACCGGAGCCCCGGGGATCGGCCGCAGCGAGTAGGCCGACGCGATGGTGCGGTCCCGCGAGTTCTGGTTGAAGTCGACGAAGATCCGCTCGCCGCGCTCCTCCTTCCACCACTTGGTGGTGACGCCTTCGTCGCGCTTCTCCAGCTCTCGGCCGAAGCCGATCGCGGCGTGTCGCACGTCGACGAAGTCCCAGCGTGGCTCGATCCGCACATAGATGTGCACGCCGCGGTTGCCACTCGTCTTCGGGTAACCGGTGATGCCGAGCTCCTCCAGCAGCTCCCGTGCGACACCGGCTACGCGGACCGCATCGGAGAACGTCGTGCCCGGCTGCGGGTCGAGGTCGATGCGCAGCTCGTCGGGATGGTCGTTGTCGCTGCTCCTGGTCGGCCAGGGGTGGAACACGATGGTGCCCATCTGCGCGCACCAGGCGACGGTGGCCAGGTTGGTCACGCACACCTCGTCGGCCGGCCGGCCGCTGGGGAAGGCGACGCGGGTCGTCTCGACGTACTCCGGGGCGCCCTTCGGGACCCGCTTGCTGTAGAACGCATCACTCTTGTCGCCGCGACCGGTCGCGAGCTTGATCCCCTCGTGAACGCCGCTCGTCCAGCGTTCGAGTGCGACCGGGCGGTCCCTGAGGGCACGCAGGATGCCGTCGGAGACGCTGAGGTAGTACTCGACCACCTGCAGCTTGGAGACCTCGGCCGTGGAGTCGGTGGCTGGATAGATCACCCGGTCCGGGCTCGAGACGCGGACTGCCTGTCCGTCGGCGTCGACCTCGACTGCTGGAGTGGCCATGTGGAAACCCTAGAGGCAGGGTGGGTTCGCGGCCGCGGTCGTCGAGCCCGGCGAACGCCGGTCTAGGGCGCCGCACGGTCCGGTTTCGTTGGCTGTCGAAGCTCCACCTAGCATCTCGCGAGCGTCCGCCAACGGGGGCGGATCACATCTCCGGAGACCCACATGAAACGTGTCCTGACCGTTCTGCTCACCTGCCTCCTGGCGCTCAGCCTGGCCATGGTGTCACCCACCGCCGCCACGGCGAAGAAGAAGAAGCAGCGGGATACTCCCGGCTGCGTCACCAAGGCGGAGTACAACGCCATCCGAGTCGGCATGACCGGAACCCAGATCGCCAACATCGTCGACACCTGGGGCAGCCAGCGGTACTACAACGACCACGGCTACTACCAGGGCGCCTGGGTCGAGGAAGGCAGCTGGGTCAGCGACGGCTACTGGGAGTCCCAGTACAACGAGCTCGGTGACTACACCGGCGAGACCTGGGTCGACCTGTCCTACTGGGAAGACAACTCCTACTGGGACGACAGTGCCAGCTGGAAGCCGATCATCGACACGGTGCGGACCTACAAGAAGTGCCGGAAGTTCAACCGAGGTCGTGGGCGGGTAGCGATCAACTTCGACAACTACTCCCGCCCGTGGCTCTCCGGCTCCCGGGTTGCCTTCAAGCACCCCAGCAACCCGGCGTTCATGGACATCGCTGCCTACTTCCGCAAGGGCAACCAGGTGGCCGGCAAGGCCGTCCCGTCGCCGACCACCAAGTCTCAGACCCCGAAGCCCACGTCGCGCCCGTCGTCGCCGAAGCCGGCACCCAAACCCACGTCGCCGAGACCCACCGCGGCGCACCAGCGGTAGGTGCAACCACGTCGGGGACCTCAGGTTTTCGGAGGTCCCCCGCGTGCCCTGCTCGCCATCGCGGACTGCAGCGGGACGTAAACGACCGAGATTCCCTTCCACAGCAGTGGATTCTCGACCGGAAGTGTCAGACCTCGGTGCTTGGATTGATCCATGGCAGCGGACCTGGCAGACCTCTCCGAGGGTGACCTCCTCGACCGGGTCGACGCCGTCCACCGGACGCAGATCGAAGCCGGTGTGGAGCTGTTGGGTCTGGTCGCTGAGTTCGCCCGCCAGCACGGCGCAGGGACCGTGGACCCGGTCGCGGCCCGGCGGCCGGGTCGGGAGCGCGCGGTCCGGCTCGGTGGCGAGGGGACCCCGCTGGTGGCCGAGTTCGCCCCCGCCGTCCTGGCCGCCCGGCTCGGCCTCTCCGCGTATGCCGGGGCCCGGCTGGTCGCCGACGTGCTGGACCTGTCCCACCGGCTCCCGGTGCTCTGGGCCCGGGTCCAGGCCGGTGAGGTCGCCGAAGGCCACGCCCGGCACGCGGCCCGCAGGACCCGCGACCTCAGCCTCGCCGAGGCCGCCCACGTCGATGCCCGGGTCGCGCCGTCCGCGGACGGGCGGCTGTCCTGGACCCGGTTCCACACGTTGCTCGAGGCCGCCATCGTCGCCGCCGACCCCGAAGCCGCCGCCGCCCGCGAGGAAGCAGCCGCCCGGGACACCTTCGCCAAGGCCACCCACTCCACCGAGCACGGGATGCGCGGGTTCTACGTCCGCGCCGACTTCGCCACCATCACCCGCATCGACGCCACCGTGGCCTACCTCGCCCGAGTGCTCCTCGCCCTGGGCGACACCTCCACCCTGGACCAACGCCGCGTCAAGGCCCTCCTGATCCTGGCCAACCCCGTCCAGGCCGTGAAGATCCTGCGCGCCCACCAGCACTGGCACCACACGAACACCACCACCACCACCGATCAGCAGGACGCAGCTGCTCCCGATCCCGCCGAGACCACCCCGCGCCGCTTCGACCCCACCGAGGCCACCGACCTGCTCGACCCCACCAGGCTGCTCCCGGCGGTGTGTCTCTACGTCCACCTCGCCGCCGGCACCGACAGCCCCGTCGCCCGGGTCGAAGGAACCGCACCAGTCACGACCGGCTGGGTCCGCGACCACCTCGGCCCACGGTGCCGGTTCACGATCACCCCGGTCCTCGACCCGCTCCACCAGGTCCCGGTCGACGCCTACGAGATCCCACAACGACATCAGCACGCCACCCACCTGCTGACCCCGGCCGACACCTTCCCCTTCGCAGCCAACACCACCCGAAAACGCCAGATCGACCACACCATCCCCTGGACCGAAGAACGCGCCGCAGCCGGCGAGAAGCTCTCCCGCATCGGGAACTACGGCCCCATGGTCACCTTCCACCACCGGATCAAGACCCACGGCCACTGGAGCGTGCGACAACCCTTCCCCGGCATCTACCTGTGGCGCGACCCCCACGGCGCCATGTACCTCATCGACCACACCGGCACCCGCAGACTCCCACCACCCACAACCCCGACGCCGACGCAGAGCACGCAATCACTGATCGAAGCACGCCTCCGATCCCTGGTCCTCGCCAGCTAACGAGACGAGGCTGCGCCCAGATGGACGACCCGGCGCCGGGCCAGGTTGCTGACTCTCCCGACCATGGCCTCCATCGGTCCTCGCGTCCGGGTCAGCGCGAAGACCGCACCGATGGCGAACGCGGCGCCGAGGTGCCCGAAGTACGTCGAGGGGGTGTCCCCGTCCCACAGCTGCACCCGCAGCAGCACATGTGCCGAATAGAGGGTCAGGGTCATCGCGCCGGCACCGAAGACCACCGCGCTCAGGGACGGCAGCAACCGGCCGACCACCAGGCAGCCTGCGATGACGAGCAGGGCGCTGCCGATGGTCTGCGCGAGGTCGAACGGCGTCGCCGTGTGCGGCGCCCGCACCGCGAGCCACCACCAGGTGTCCGTCGGGGTGATGCCCGGGAAGCCACGGCCCAGCATCCGGTCCAGGAACTGCGGTGACCCCATCGACTCGAGGAGCTGGTCCCTCACGCCCGGCCGTCCCACGAGTGCATCGGAGACGAGCACCGCCACGGCCACCAGAGCGGCCCCGGCCGCGGCGAGGATCGCAGGTGCTCGCCACGTGGTGAGGTCGGTCCGACCGATCGCCATCCCCACCAACAGGTAGGCCAACCACGGCACCGCCGGGTAGTGGCCGGTGAACGTGAGCTCGCCGAGCAGCCGAACCGGGTCGCCGAGTGCGTCGAACGAGGGACTGGGGTCGAACCCGGGAGGAGGCAGCTGCGGCCGCACCAGGTGCGCGAGCACCGGTCCGAGCACCAGCCAGCCGGCCGCCAGGACGAGGAGCCACGGTGTTCGCAGCGCCAGGAACGGGATGCCCAGCAGGAACAACACGCCGTAGTAGCTGAGGATCACGGCGATCCCCGAGTCGAACCCGCCGAGCGCCAGCCCGACCGCCGCGATCAGGACTGCCCGGACAGCGAGTCCAGCAGCCGCGGCCACCAGCTCCCACCCACGCGCGGGCTTCGTGCGACCCGTCGTCAACGCCACGCTGACCCCCGCCAGCACCGCGAACAGCGCCGACGCGCGCCCGCCCGCCAGTGACTGGGAGAAGGTCAGGTCCGCAGTGCCGTCCTGGAACGAGGGCAGGATGTGGGTGGCCATCATCCCGGCGAGTGCTACCAGCCTCGCCATGTCGACGCCGACGACACGAGCCGTCGACCGGGGAGCCATCACCCCCCGATCGTGTCAGCCGGGCCTAGCTCCCGATGACCTTCGTCGAGATCACCGAGTTCGGCGAGAAGACCGACCGCCGCTCGTCGGTCCCGGCCGGGGGCCTGACGTACTCGAACCCCGAGGTGGTCACCATGGCCCACGCCTCCGGCTCGGAGGTGTGGCCCAGGACGGCGCTGTTGCTGCCGGCCCACGCGATCAGGGCGGCTTCGGCGCACTTCACGTGTGATGGGGGGAAGTGGAACGCATTGCGCTCGGCCTCCGCGGAACTGCCCACGAACGCGACCGGCCGCGCCAGGCTCTCGCCGCAGACCCCGCAGATCCTGCTCAGTGCGCACTGCGTGACCTTGCGCCGGTCGAGTCCGAGGTCCCCCATGCTGGCGAACGGCAGATCGGTCACGCGGAGGCCCTGGAGGTCCATCCACCTGTCTCGGTACGACGGTCGGGCCGCTCGCTCTCGCTTCGCCGGCCGCGAGGCACCTCCGGGGTCTCCGGGTAGTCGTGACGATTCGGCTCGGAGAACTTGTTCGGCAGCGCGAGCTTGTTGATCGTCCGCAGCGCCTGGCCGTACTGCCTGTACAGCGGGCCAGTCGTGTAGGGGATGCCGTACTTCTGGCACAGCGGCCGCACCCGCTCACTGATCTCGGAGTAGCGGTTGCTCGGCAGGTCGGGGAACAGGTGGTGCTCGATCTGGTAGCCGAGGTTGCCGGACAGGATGTGCAGCAGCGGGCCGCCCGTGAAGTTGGCCGAGCCGAGCATCTGCCGCAGGTACCACTCCGCGCGGGACTCGTCCTCGACCTCCTCCTCGGTGAAGTGCAGGGCACCGTCAGGGAAGTGGCCGCAGAAGATGATCATGTAGGACCACAGGTTGCGCATCAGGTTCGCGGTGGCGTTGGCCATGATCGTCTGCCGGTAGGCGGGTCCGGTCAGCAGCGGGAAGAAGATGTAGTCCTTGCCGATCTGGCGCCGGATCTTGCGCCCGATCTGCGCGAGCTGCTTCTTCATCACCTTCGGGTCCTTCTCGCGCTTGCGGATCGCCTCGATGTCGAGGTCGTGCAGCGCGACGCCCCACTGGAACAGGCTGGCGAGCAGCGCATTGTAGACCGGCTGCCCGAGGTTCACCGGGTGCCACTTCTGCTCACGCGCCATCCGGAGGATGCCGTAGCCGATGTCGTTGTCGAAGCCGAGCACGTTGGTGAACTGGTGGTGCACGTAGTTGTGCGAGTGCTTCCACTGCTCGGCGGGCTGGGCGGTGTCCCACTCCCAGGTGCTGGAGTGGATCTCCGGGTCGTTCATCCAGTCCCACTGGCCGTGCATCACGTTGTGGCCGATCTCCATGTTCTCCAGGATCTTGGCCACGCCGAGCATCGCCGTGCCCGCGAAGAACGCTGGCTTGTACCTGCTGGCGAAGAGCGTGATCCTCCCCGCGGCCGCGAGGCGGCGCTGGAAGGTGATCATCCGGTTGATGTACGCCGCGTCGTCGTCTCCCCGCGACTCCTCGATGTCGGCCCGGATCGCGTCGAGCTCGCGCCCCAGCTCCTCCACCTCCTCGGGTGAGAGATGGGTGTACTCCTTGACGTCTGCGATCGCCATGTCGCTCCTTCGCTGGTTCGTCGTGCGGGTCAGATGTCGAGCGTGAGGTCACCGGCTGCTGCAGTGACACAGGTCTGGATGGGTTCGTTGGGTCCCGAGGTCTCGTCGCCGCTGCGCAGGTCGCGCACCGTGCCCTCGACCAGGGTGATCGTGCAGGTGTGGCAGATGCCCATGCGGCAGCCGTAGGGCATCCCGATGCCGGCCTCCTCGCCGGCCTCCATGACCGTCGTGGCACCGTCCGCGTCGACGGTCTTGTTGGAGTTGCGGAAGGTGATGGTGCCGCCCTCGGCCCCGTCACCGCCGAGCTCGAGGGTGAAGCGCTCCAGGTGGAGCTCGTCCTCGAGGCCGGCCACCTCCCAGTGCTGCTCGGCTGCGTCGAGCATGGGCGCCGGTCCGCAGGCCCACGTCTCGCGCTCCTTCCAGTCCGGGCAGACCCGGTCGAGATCGTCCATCTCGAGCATTCCGTCCGCGTCGGTGTGCTGCTCGTGCAGCGTCAGCCGGTCGTGCTTCTCGCTGAGCGCGACCAGCTCGTCGCGGAAGATCATCCGTTCCGCGGTGGGCGAGCTGTAGGCCATCACCACGTCGGGCATCGTGCCGCGGCGGTCGAGGGTGCGGAGCATCGCCATCACCGGGGTGACCCCGCTGCCGGCCACCAGGAAGAGGATCTTCCCGGGCGGCGGCTCCGGCAGCACGAAGTCGCCGTTGGGAGCTGCCAGCCGGATGATCGTGCCCGGCTCGAGCCCGGAGACGAGATGCTCGGAGAGGAAGCCCTCCGGCATGGCGCGGACGGTGATGGCGATGGTGCCACCGGTCTTCCTCGGTGCGGAGGAGACCGAGTAGGAGCGCCAGTGGAACTTGCCCTCGACCTGGATCCCGATCCCGACGTACTGGCCGGGTCGGTGGTCGAAGCTCCAGCCCCAGCCCGGCCGGATCACGATCGTGGCCGCGTCCTCGGTCTCCGGGATGACCTTCTCGATCCGGCCCCGCAGCTCGCGCGCGGTCCAGAGCGGGTTGATCAGCTGGAGGTAGTCGTCGGGGTGGAGCGGTGTGGTCAGCCGGGCGCCGATCTTGCGAACACCCGCCCACGAGACCCTCTCAGCGAGCATGCGTCCGTTTCCTCCTGCTGTGTGGGTGGGTCGAGGTGTCAGTGAACAGTCGTGCACTGGATTGCGTCAAGTGCTCGTCCGCGGGTCAGTACCCCTTGGGGGGCTCACTAACATCGGTCTCATGAGTTACCAGGTGAACAAGAGCGACGCCGAGTGGCGCGAGCAGCTGTCTCCCGCAGAGTTCAAGGTGCTGCGGCAGGCCGGCACCGAGGCACCGTTCGTCGGTGAGTACACCGACACCAAGACCGTCGGCGTCTACAACTGCCGCGCCTGCGGCACCGAGCTGTTCCGCTCCGAGACGAAGTTCGACTCCCACTGCGGGTGGCCGTCGTTCTTCGCACCACTCGCCGAGGATCGGGTGGAGTACATCGAGGACCGCTCGATGGGCAGCGTGCGCACCGAGGTGCGCTGCGCCAACTGCGGCTCCCACCTCGGGCACGTCTTCGAGGGCGAGGGCTACGGCACGCCCACCGACCAGCGCTACTGCATCAACTCGGTGTCGCTGACCCTCGCCGAAGCGCCGGTCACGGAAGAGCGCTGAGCAGCTCGGTGGGCGACCGCCGGCGCCCGGTGTAGAACGGCACCTCCTCGCGCACGTGCCGGCGCGCGTCCGAGGCACGCAGGTGACGCATCAGGTCGACGATGCGGTGCAGCTCGTTGGCCTCGAAGGCGAGCATCCACTCGTAGTCCCCGAGCGCGAAGCTGGCCACGGTGTTGGCGCGCACGTCCTTGTACTCGCGCGCCATCTGGCCGTGCTCGGCCAGCATCCGGCGGCGCTCGGAGTCCTCGAGGAGATACCACTCGTAGGAGCGCACGAACGGGTAGACGCAGACGTAGTCACCCGGCTCCTCACCCGCGAGAAACGCCGGGATGTGGCTCTTGTTGAACTCCGCCGGCCGGTGCAGGGCGACCTGCGACCACACCGGGTCGAGACGCCGACCGAACGTCGTACGCCGCAGCCGCTGGTAGGCCTCCTGCAGCGGCTCGATCTCCTCGGCGTGCCACCAGACCATCAGGTCGGCGTCGGCGCGCAGACCGCTCAGGTCGTAGATGCCACGGACCAGGGTGTCGTCAGCCTCGAGCTTCGCGACCAGCTCCTCGAGCTCGCCGGCCTCAGCGTCCCGGTCGGCGTCCTCGCCCAGGACGTCGCGCAGCCTGAACACCGACCACATCGTGTAGCGGATGCTGTCGTTGAGCTCACGGGACTTCTTGGCGGAGGGGTTGGTCATGACTCCATTGTGGCTCACGGCGTGGACAGGTCCCGAAGGACCTTGGCCGCCGCCAGGTGGGCCGACGCGATGCAGGCAGGGATCCCGATCCCGTCGTAGGCCGAGCCGCAGACCGCCAGCCCCGACATGGTCTCGAGCTCCCGACGGACCGAGGCGACCCGCTCGAGGTGACCCACTGCGTACTGGGGCAGGGCGCCGCCCCACCGCTGGACGTGACTGTCGATCGGCGGCGCCGTCAAACCGATCGCGTCCGCCAGGTCGTGCAGCGCGGTCTCGACCAGTTCTTCGTCGCTGACCTGGAGCGTCCGCTCCTCGCGGTGACGTCCCAGGGAGCAGCGCAGCACGAGCAGCTCCTCCCCCGCCCCGCCGTGTCGACCGGCCTCGCGGACCCAGTCCCACTTGGCGAAGGAGAAGGTCGAGGCCTTGATGGCGCGGCCTTCCACCGGCGGCACCAGGAACCCGGACCCGACGACCTCCGGGAACGCCCGCGCGGGGAACGCCAGCGTGACGATGGCCATCGAGGCGTACTCGATGCGCGCAAGGGTGAGAGCCGCGGAGGGCGCGACATCGCTGAGCAGACGGGCGCTCGCCCGCGCCGGGGTCGCCAGGACCACCGCGTCGGCCCGCACCACCTCGGGGTCGCGGGTCGAGCCCACGACGAGGTTCCAGCCGCCCCCCGGGCGACCGGCCAGGTCCCGGACGGTTGCCCCGGTCCGCACCGCGGCTCCCGACGCCGACGCGATCGCGCCCGGCAGCCGTCCCACTCCCCCACGGAGGCCGGCGAAGACCGGCGCGCCAGCCGTCTGTCCACCAGTGCCCATCGCTGCGGCCGCAGCGCGGCTCAGCGACCGTTCGCGCTCGAGCAGCGCCACCATCTGGGGAACCGCAGCCCGGGCGGAGATCTCGCGGGCATGGCCTGCGTAGACCCCCCCGAGCAACGGCTCCACCAGTCGGTCGACGATCTCCTTGCCCAGGCGCTCCTCGACCAGCTCACCGATGCTGACGTCGCGGCCACCGAGCTCGGTGGCCGGCAGCACGTTGTCCATCGCCGCGCGAGCGAGACCCCTGGCCGAGATGACGCCGTCGAGAGCGCGCAGGTCGACCGGGACGCCCATCATCGTGCGTGGCAGCGGAACCAGACGACCTCTGTTCCAGAGGTTCGCCGCCGTGGTGGCCGGATGCACCACGTCGCCCCCCAGGCCGACGGCGAGGGCCAGTCCGACAGCTTCCGGTCGCCGGTTGAGCATGGCCTCCGCACCCACGTCGACCACGACGCCACCGACCTCGGCCGTGTGCAGGCTGCCACCGAGTCGTTCGGAGGCCTCGAGGACCATCACCTCCGCGTCGGGAAGCGTGTGACCGATCCGGTGTGCGGCAGCGAGCCCGGACACGCCGCCGCCGACGACGGCGATGCGCAGCTTCCTCGGTTGCTCGGGCACGCGGGAAGCGTGGCACATGGCCCTCGGGAACCGATCAGTGGTGAGGCGCGTCACAGCCCCATGAAGAAGCTCCGCATCCTCCTCGTCGTCCCGGTCCTGCTCCTCGTCGCGGTGCTGGCCATCGCGGCGTTCAACGTCCGGAACCAGTCGCATTCAGGCTCCGACACGGAGGCCTCCCGGAGCACGGCCTCGGACAGCGAGCCTGCCCAGGGCCAGACCCAGGATCGCGACCAGTCGGGTGGCTCCGCCAAGACCCCCTCCGACGGTGCCGTCGGGAAGCAGGTGCTCGCCACCGAACCGATGAGCAGGGCAGTCATCTCGACCGGGCAGGTCAGCCTGCGACCGGAGTCGATGAGCAAGGCCCGCTCCGAGGTGATGCGGATGGTCGCCGGTTGGGGCGGCACGATCGCCGACGAGCAGACCACCAGTGACGACCGCGGCCGGATCGTCGACTCGAGCATGACCCTGCGCGTGCCGACCGCGAAGTTCTCGGAGGCACTGAACGCGTTCGGCACACTTGGCAAGGTGGAGCAGGTGAGCCGGTCCTCGGAGGACGTCACCACCAAGGTCATCGACACCCAGGCACGAGTCCGCGCCGCAGAGCGCAGCATCCGCCAGATCGAGAACCTGCTCGGACGGGCCCAGCAGCTCAGCGACATCATCTCCATCGAGTCCGACCTGGCACGGCGCCAGGCCGACCTGGACTCGCTGAAGTCGCAGCAGGCCTATCTGGCGGACCAGACCTCCCTGAGCACGATCAACGTCTACCTCAGCCGCACCGGGGCGCCTCGTCCGGAGAAGGACGAGGCGCGCGGCTTCCTGGCTGGTCTGGACGGCGGCTGGACCGCACTGAAGGGCGCCACGGTGATCCTGCTGACCATCCTCGGCGCGGTGCTGCCGTTCTCGTTGGTGCTCCTGCTGCTCGGCGTACCGCTGTGGCTCGTGGTACGCCGCAGGGTGGGCATCGGCCCGATCAACGCCGGGAGTGCTCCTGCACAAAGTGCGTGAGCCGGGCAAGCTGGTCGGGGTCGGTCGAGGGGATCACGCCGTGTCCCAGGTTGAAGATGTGGCCGGGCGCCGCGGCACCGGCGTCCAGCACCTCCCGCGCACGATCGAGCATCACCTCGGTGGGAGCGAACACCAGCGTCGGGTCGAGGTTGCCCTGCACGGCGCGTCCACCGACCCGCTCGATACCCGCGCTGAGCGGCACCCGCCAGTCGACGCCGACGACGTCCGCCCCCGCCTCCCCCATCAGGTCGAGGATCTCACCGGTGCCCACGCCGAAGTGGATCCGCGGTACGCCGGTGCCGCCGATGCGCTCCAGCACCCGCGCCGAGTGTGGCAACACGTGCTGGATGTAGTCCTGGCGCGTCACCGCACCTGCCCAGGAGTCGAACAGCTGGACCGCTGACGCGCCTGCCTCGACCTGCACCTCGAGGTAGGCCGCCGCGATGTCGGAGATCTTGCGCATCAGGGCGTCCCAGACGTCCGGTGCCCCGAACATCAGCGCCTTCGTCCTTGCGTGCTCCTTGGACGGCCCGCCCTCGACGAGGTAGGACGCCACGGTGAACGGCGCACCGGCGAACCCGATCAGCGGCGTGTTCCCGAGCTCACCGACGAGGCCCTGCACCGCCTCGGTGATGAACGGGACGTGGTCGGCCGTCAGGTCCGGGATCGCCTCGACGTCGGCCAGGGTGCTCACCGGCTCGGTGACCACCGGTCCGACGCCGGGCACGATGTCGAGGTCGACACCGACCGCCTTGAGCGGCAGCACGATGTCGGAGAAGAAGATGGCCGCGTCCACGCCGTAGCGCCGCACGGGCTGCATCGTGATCTCGACGACCAGCTCCGGACGCATGCACGACTCGAGCATCGTGATGCCCTCACGGACCTTGAGGTACTCCGGCAACGAGCGTCCTGCCTGCCGCATGAACCACACGGGCGTGTGCGGGACGGGCTCGCTGCGGGCTGCCTTGAGGAAGGCCGATTCGCGTAGTTCCGGGTTGTTCGTAGAGGCGGCAGACATGCCCCGATCTTCGCAGGCCAGGCGGCGAGTCGATGGCCCGGCACCGACAGGTCGGCCTAACCTGTCGACATGGCGGCACCTGAACAGCCCCGCATCGAGCCACCCACGGCTCCCCCCGAGTTTCGTCGCGCGGTGACCCAGCTCAAGGCAGCGAAGTTCCGCACCGAGCTCTTCGTCGAGGCCATGCCCGCACCGCAGCGCATCGCGCCCTTCGCGTCCGCCCTCTCTGCAGACGTGACCGTCGACGGCGAGGAGGTGGGCTCGGGTCGCATCGTGGTGCTGCACGACCCGGCCGGCAACGACGCCTGGGCCGGCACCTTCCGCTGCGTCGCCTACGCCCGCGCGGAGATCGACCCTGAGCTGGTCAGCGACCCGATGCTCGCCGGCGTGGGCTGGAGCTGGTTGACCGAGGCGCTCCAGGCGCACGGCGCGGAGTACTCCGTGCCGTCGGGAAGCGTCACCTGCGTCAGCTCGGAGAGCTTCGGCGGGATGGCCGACGAGCCGCCCACCGCCCAGCTGGAGATCCGGGCGTCCTGGTCGCCCGTGGGTGACCTGACAAGCCACGTCGAGGCCTGGGGTGAGCTGCTGTGCACTGCGGTGGGGCTCCCGCCGGTGCCGGAGGGGGTGGCGTCGATGCCCTCCCGACGCGGACAACGTGGCCCTGGCTGATGGCGGAGGAGCCGACCGAGCCACGCGCAACCACCGACCCCCAGTCCGCGGAGGACTCTGAGACCCCCGCGGTCGAAGCCGCCGCCGAGGAGGTCGCACCCGTCCCGCTGCTCACGCTGCGCGACGGGCTCCCCGAGATCACCGAGACCCGGGCCCAGCTCGCCGAGGTCGTTCGCAGGGTCGCCTCCGGGACCGGCCCGATCGCGCTGGATGCCGAACGGGCCTCCGGCTACCGCTACTCCCCTCGGGCCTACCTGATCCAGCTGCGACGCCAGGGCTCGGGCACGGCCCTGGTCGACCCGATCACCTATGCAGACCTGACCTCGCTCCACGACGCCATTGGCGACGCCGAGTGGATCCTGCACGCTGCCAGCCAGGACATCCCGTGCCTGCGCGAGGTGGGCCTCGTGCCGACCCGGCTCTTCGACACCGAGCTGGCGGCTCGGCTGCTCGGTTATCCGAGGGTCGGGCTGGCCACGCTGGTCGAGGTCATCATGGGCCGGTCCATGCGCAAGGAGCACTCAGCAGTGGACTGGTCGAAACGGCCGCTGCCCAAGCCGTGGCTGGAGTACGCCGCCCTCGACGTCGAGGTGCTCCTGGAGCTGCGAGAGGTGATCGTCGCCGAGCTGGAGGAGTCCGGGAAGACCGACTGGGCGGAGCAGGAGTTCCGGCACCTGATCAACCATGTCCCCCCGCCCAGGCAGGACCCGTGGCGGCGTACGTCCGGCATCCACAAGGCCAAGGGCCGGCGCGCGCTCGCCGCGGTGCGCGAGCTCTGGACCACCCGGGACGAGATCGCCCAGCAGCGCGACACCACACCGGGGCGGCTGGTTCCCGACTCGTCGCTGATCATCGCGGCCAACACGATGCCGACCACCACCGGTGACCTGCTCGACACCCAGGGTTTCCACGGCCGCGGTGCCCGGCGATACGCCGACCGCTGGCTCGCCGCGCTCGACACGGCACGTCGCCTGCGCGACAGCGACCTGCCGCCGCTGACAGTTCGCTCCGACGGTCCGCCGGCCCCGCGGGTCTGGGCCGAGCGCGACCCGGTGGCCGCCGCCCGGCTGAGCACCGCGCGCGAGCTCGTCAACGTCTTCGCCGAGGAGCGGACGGTGCCAGTGGAGAACCTCCTCACCCCGGACTACCTGCGGCGGGTCCTCTGGAAGCCGCCGTCAGCCGATCGCGCCGAGATGGAGCCGGCGGTCGCCGCCGAGCTGCAGGCCCTCGGGGCCCGGACCTGGCAGATCGAGATCATGGCGCCGATGCTGACCCAGGCGATCCTCGACCCGAAGCGCGCTGCCCCGGACGCCTGATCCCCACCGGGCTGGATCAGGGGCTGGGACTCCCGCTCGGCGTCGGCACCCGGGTCGGGTCGAACAACGGCACCGACGCCTCGTCGATCGCCTTCAACCGCTCCTGGAGGGGCAGGATCACCGGGTCGTAGAAGAGCTGGGTGATCTGTCGCGCGGTGGCGGCCTTCACATCGGGCCATGCCGGAGTGCTGGGCAGCAGCCGGGTGTCGCGCACCTCACGACCGAAGACGCTGGCGTTGAGGGGGCGCTGACCGCTCTGCAGGAACACGTCGTCGTCGACCACGTCGAGGTTGGCGGGCATCACGTAGCCGGTGGCGGCCAGCGTGGCCGCGCCCTCGTCGGAGGTCACCGCTGCCAGGAAATCTGCTGCCTTCGAGGTCTCCTTGGACTCAGAGGAGATGCACATCCCGGACATGGTGGCGATGGTCGCCCCGCTCGAGATCCTCGGCAACGGCATCACGTCGAAGATCAGGCCCGGCTGAGCGCGCAGCTCAGGCGTCAGGTCGCGGTAGCCGAGCATCATCCCGAGCTTGCCGGCCTTGAACTGCTGCAGGGCCGACCGCTTCTGGAGAGCAGCCTGGTTGAAGGTCAGCGCCGGGTTCCGCACCAGCTCCAGGAGCTGCTCCATCGCGCTCGTGGAGGGTCCCTCGGACAGGGTGAGGGTGGTCGGGTCGTCGGTGTCGTCGACGATCTCCCCGCCACCGGACCAGACGAACGGCGCCACCTGCTCGAGCTCGGGTGCGATGGAGAACCCGCGGACGCCCGGGCTGCGGGGCTGCAGCGCAGCACGACCGAACTCCTCGAGCGTCCACCCGTCCTCCTGGGTCACCGGGTTCCGGCCGGGCTCGGCGATCCGGTCCAGCTCGATCAGCCGGGGGTTGAAGTAGACGACCAGCGGCGAGACGTCCAGCGGCATGCACTGGAGCGCGGCATCGGCGCTGAAGGCCTCGAGACCGCCGCGGGTGTACCCGTCGCCGAAGTCGACCTGCCGCTCGGCAAGCAGATCGTCGACACGGCGTACGGCCTTCTCCTCGGAGAGGCTGGCCAGGTCGTCGTGGTCCATCAGGAAGACGTCCGGTGGGTCGCCTCCGTCGACAGCGGCGCGCAGCCCGGCCATGGCCGCGTCGTGGGCCGGGTAGGGCTCCACCACGATCTTCACGCCAGGGTTCTGCACCGTGTAGCGGGCGGCGATCTCCTTGTAGGCGGCGATCACCGGCTCCGGACCGTAGACGGCGAAGGTGAGCTCGGCCGGCCCGCGGGGCGTCGCGGACGGCTCGGCCTTCGGCGGGTCGTCGGCGGAGGAGCAGCCGGCAGCGAGCACGCCGAGCGCCACCACAGCAACCGCGGTCCTGCGCACCGACGATCTCACCAACATGTCCTCCCTCGCGCCTTCCCGGACGGTGCGAGGCGCCGCACCTGCGAACTCGCCTCTGTTGCTCAACCGGCATCGCCACGATATCGGGACACGCCACGCGAGAGTCACCCGCCTGTGGCGGCGAGACCTGGCCCTACGCTGGCGCCATGTCAACGACTCGGATCCGGACGGCCATGGCCGGTGCCGCCAGCGCTGTCGTCCTCGCCGGCGCTCTCGCGGGCTGTTCGGTCTCTCGCGACGAAGAGCCCGAGCCGCAGGGGAGCTCGGAGCCCACTGAGGTGGACGAGCCGACGGAGGAGCCCTCGGAGTCACCAACCCCCTCCGCAGAGCCGACTCCTTCGGCGTCACCCACGACCACGACCACGGCCGCGCCCGAGCCGCAGTCAGCCCTGCTCACCGCCGCCGAGATGCCCCAGCTGAACGACTCCTCCCCCTGGACCGAGGGTCGCACCACCATCCCGGGAGCAGATCCCTTCGGGCTGTGCCAGCAGTTCGACCTGGTGACCATCGGTGCCATGGGCGCGGTCGAGCGGCCTTTCACGTCGCGCACCTCGGGCACCGCGCCCAAGGACACCGCCGGGCAGGTGGTCGCTGAGTTCCCGGACGCCCAGAACGCCGTGCGCGCGAGCAAGGTGATCCAGGCGTGGCACCGCAAGTGCCGCTCACAGCTCAAGGGCGCCACCAACATCAACGTGCGACCGATCAAGGACGTGTCGGTCGCGAGCGGCACGGGCTGGTGGTACCTCGTCAGCTTCGACCGCGGTGGGGTCGGCCACTTCCACTCCCTCGGGATGGTCCTCTCAGGCACGCGGATGAGCCTGGTCCGGATGGACCACGACGGCCAGGACCACAACTACGAGCCCGGCCAGGACCCCGTCGAGCTTGCGGTCAAGGCTGTGTCAGCAAGACTGGGCTGACCATGGGCCACCCGTCATGACCGAGCGCGACCACCACCGACCGCGATTCCCCGGAGCCAAGCACTTCGAGGCGATCGAGGGCGAGGTCGACCCCGCGACGCTCAGCGAGGCTGCCGACCGTGCTGCTGCTGCGCTCGTCCGTGGTGCCCGTGACCAGGCCGACGAGGCGCTGGTCGCCCGGGTGGTGCACCTCGCCGACTCCGAAGGACTCGAGACCCTGGCCGAGCTCTGGGCGGGTGCTCCCGCAGACTCCCTCGCGGGCTCCCTGTGGCGGCTCTACCTGCTCCGCAGCTGGGTGTACGCCGACCCGCAGACCGCCGCGACAGAGTTCGACCGCGGTCGGATGCACGTGCCGGTCGCGGAGGTGATCTCCGGCGTCGTCGAACCGCCCGGCCCCGACGAGGTCCGTGCCCTGGTCGACCAGGTGCTCGGTGGAGTGGTCGTGGGGGACTTCGCCGACACGTTGTTCCGGGCCGCGGCGTTCGCCCGGGTCGCCGCTGCAGGGCGCGTGCACAGCACCTCCCACACATCGGACACCGGCTCGTCGTACGCCTCGGACGTGTCGGCGTCACGGCTGCTGAGCATGGCCGACCAGCTCGAACGAGCGGCCCACCTCGAGCTCAGCGGCGCGTTGGGCTGACCGATATCTCCCCAGACGCGCAAAGGGCTTGTAGAGTCGGCCGTGCGCCGGGCCGCGGCAGCCCCGGGTCCCACATATAGCCGCCTCGAGCGGCCACGCGCCGTGAGGCGCTCCCGGCCCGGCGCACCAACCCCGCCCATGTTCGCCCGGTTCATGTTGGAGGTGTCTCGGAAATGCAGTTCAGACTCCCGCGCATCCGTGCCGTCCACCCGGCCATCCCCCGGCTCGGCTTCGCCCCCAAGGACGACGGCCGTCCCGATCCCGGTGAAGTCGTCTGGGCCTGGGTCGCCTACGAGGACGACCCCACGCAGGGCAAGGACCGCCCCGTGCTCGTGATCGGCACCGAGGGCACCCAGCTGCTCGCCCTCGCGATGACCTCACGTGACCATGACGTCGATGCCGCCCAGGAGTCACGCGACGGCCGGGAGTGGATGGACATCGGCACCGGCGCCTGGGACTCCCGGCGCCGACCGAGCGAGGTCCGGCTCAACCGGGTCCTGCGCCTGGACCCCGACGCCGTGCGTCGCGAAGGAGCCGCCATCAGCAAGGGTGTCTTCGACGCGGTGCTGGAAGCTGCGCGCCCCTACCTCTAGCCTCTCAGCCGAGTGCCTTCCGGATCCGGGCGTCGGACACGGGCTGGCTGGTGCCGAGTGACTGGGCCCACAGGCTGACGCGGTACTCCTCGAGCATCCACCGCACCCGGCGGAGCTCGGCGCCCAGGGGTCGACCTGCTGGCAGTGCCTCCACCCGGTGCTGCCAGGCCCGCTGGAGCACGTCGACCCGGTCCATCAGCTCGCGGTCGCGCGCCTGTTCGGCCAGTCGTCCGACCCGGGCTGCCATCGCGCGGAGGTAGCGCGGGTAGTCGAGCAGGGCAGCGGCCCCGGCGTGCGCGACGAAGCCCGGGTGGACCAGCCGCTCGAGCTGTGCGCGCAGGTCGGTCATCGCCGGCAGCATCGCCATCTCCACCCGACCGTGCAGGGCCTTCTCCACGGGCCGCCATTCGGCCAGCACCCGGAGCACCTGCTGCAGCACCCCGGCCGCAGCAACGGATAGCTCGTCGCGGTGCCGCTCGAGAAGTGCCGTGAACGCCTCGGGGTCGCGGACCGGCCCGGCCCGGTCGACCAGCTCGCCTGCCGCGGCGGTCACGCAGTCCTCGATCAGCGCCCGGACGTTGGCGTACGGCGAGGCCGCGAGCCCGAGCTTGGCGGCGTTGTCGAGGCCGGCCAGCAGCTTCGGCGCCGGGCTCGGCACCGCCAGGAGCAGCAGTCGGCGGACGCCGAGGCGGTGGTGCGCCTCCTGCTCGTCGGCCGAGGCCATCACCCGGAGCCCGACCGTCGCACCCTCGTCCACGAGTGCCGGGAACCCGCGTACGTCGTGACCGGCGCGGGTCTGGGTGAACGAAGGCTCGATGGTGCCGAAGGTCCACTCGGTCTGCCCCGAAGCGCTCAGTCCGGACTCCTCTGCCACCTGGCGCATCGCCCGGTCGAAAGAGGGCCGCAAGGGCTGCTTGAGCGCCTCGAGATCCTTGCCGAGACCGACCTCGTGACCAGAGTCGTCAAGGACGCGGAACGTCGGGCGCAGGTGGTCAGGCACCTTGGCCGGGTCCCACGCGTCCTCCGGGACGTGCACGCCGGTGAGCGAGCGGAGGTAGCGGGACAGGGCCGGGACCAGCGGCTCCTCTCCCGGCGGGACAGCCTCCAGGAACCGTCGCGCCATGTCGGGGGCCGGCACGAAGTGGACCCGGAGCTGCTTGGGCAGCGAGCGGATCAGGGCGGTGACCAGGTCGTGCCGGAGTCCCGGCACGTTCCAGCTGAACGGCGCCGACCCCACGGTGTTCAGCGTGGCGAGCGGGACATCGATGGTGACGCCGTCCGCCTGGTGGCCAGGCTCGAAGTGGTAGCGCAGCGGCAGGGTCATCGCCCCCTCCTGCCACTCGTCGGGGAAGTCGTGGGCTCGCACCTCGCCGGCCCGGTCATGCACCAGCATCGAGGGGTCGAAGGTGAGCAGCTCCGGTCGCGATCGGCGCTCCTGCTTCCACCAGGTGTCGAAGTGCGCCCCGGAGATCACATCGGCGGGCACGCGCGCCTCGTAGAAGTCGAACAGCGTCTCCTCGTCCACCACGATGTCGTGGCGGCGGGCGCGGTGCTCGAGCTCGGCAGCCTCCTCGAGCAGGCGCAGGTTCGTCTCGAAGAACCGGTGTCGGGTGTGCCACTCGCCCTGGACCAGCGCATGCCGGATGAACAGCTCGCGGGCGACATCGGGCTGGTGCCGGCCAAGGGGGACGAGGCGGTCTGCGACCAGTGGTACGCCGTACAGGGTGACCCGCTCGTGGGCCAGCGCCGAGGCACGCTTCTTCGACCAGTGCGGCTCGGAGTAGCTGCGCTTGACCAGGTCGCCGCCGAGCCGTTCGGCCCACAGCGGGTCGATGGCGGCGTTCTGCCGGCCCCACAGCCGCGAGGTCTCGACCAGCTCCGCGGCCATCACCAGGTCGGGCTGGGACTTGAACAGGCCCGAGCCGGGGAAGATCGCGAACCGGGCGCCGCGGGCTCCGAGGTAGTCGCGCCGGTCTCGGTCCCTGAGCCCGATGTGCGAGAGCAGGCCGGAGAGCAGCGCCTGGTGGATGGCGTCAGCGTCGGGGGCGATGCCGTCACTGGCGGACCTCCCGGCCTTGAGCCCGACCTGTTTGGCCACCTGCCTCAGCTGGGACTCGAAGTCCTGCCACTCGCGGACGCGGAGGTAGTTCAGGTGCTCCTCCCTGCACATCCGCCGGAACGCGCTCGAGCCCATCTCCCTCTGCTTCTCCCGCAGGTGTCGCCAGAGGTTGAGCCAGGCCATGAAGTCCGAGCGCGGGTCCCGGAACCGGGCGTGGTGCTGGTCGGCTTGGGTCCGCTTCTCCACCGGACGCTCGCGCGGGTCCTGGATGGAGAGGGCCGCGGTGATGACGAGCACGTCGCGCAGGCACCCCAGGCGGTCGGCCTCGAGGATCATCCGGGCCAGCCGGGGGTCGATCGGCAGTCGCGCCAGCTTTCGGCCGGTGCCGGTGAGTCGCGGCCCCTTGCGACCCGTCGCGGTGGCTGGCACGAGCGCACCGAGCTCCTCCAGGAGCTGTACCCCGGCCCGGACCGCCCGGCCGTCCGGTGGGTCCACGAACGGGAACCGCTCGACCTGCCCGAGTCCCAAGGAGGTCATCTGCAGGATCACGCTGGCCAGAGACGTGCGCAGAATCTCCGGCTCGGTGAACTCCGGCCGACCCCGGAAGTCCTCCTCGCTGTAGAGCCGGATCGCAACGCCGGCCGCGATGCGACCGCACCGTCCCGAGCGCTGCTGTGCGGAGGCCTGGCTGACCGGCTCGATCGGGAGTCGTTGCACCTTGGTGCGAGAGGACCACCGGCTGACCCTGGCCAGCCCCGTGTCGATCACCGCAGTGATGCCGGGAACCGTCAGCGAGGTCTCCGCGACGTTGGTCGCGAGCACGACGCGGCGCCTGCTGTGCCGCTCGAAGACCCGGTGCTGCTCGGCAGAGGACAGCCGCGAGAAGAGCGGCACGATGTCGAAGCCCTTCGGCCCCTCCGCCTTGCGCTTGAGCACGTCCGCAGTGTCGCGGATCTCTCGCTCGCCCGGCAGGAACACGAGGATGTCGCCGTCGGTGTCGGCCAGCAGCTCGGTGACCGCATCCTCGATCGCCTCGGTCTGGTCGCGGAGGACCGGCTCACCCTCCTCGTCGTCATAGGACTCCTCGAGCAGTGGGCGGTAGCGCACCTCCACGGGGAACGTGCGACCGGAGACCTCGATGATCGGCGCAGGCCTCCCCTGGGCGTCCGCGAAGTGCTCGGCGAACCGCTCCGGGTCGATCGTCGCCGAGGTGATGATCAGCTTGAGGTCCGGGCGCTGCGGCAGCAGCCGCTTGAGGTAGCCGAGGAGGAAGTCGACGTTGAGACTGCGCTCGTGCGCCTCGTCGATGATCACCGTGTCGTAGCGCTCGAGCTTGCGGTCGTGCTGCAGCTCGGCGAGCAGGATCCCGTCGGTCATCACCTTGACCCGGCTCTGCTTGGAGGTGCGGTCGGTGAACCGCACCTGGTAGCCGACCGTCTCCCCCAGCTCGCTGCCGAGCTCCTCGGCGATCCGCTCGGCGACGCTGCGGGCCGCGATCCGCCGTGGCTGGGTGTGCCCGATCATCCCGCCGCCGTCTGCCGTGGGGTCACCACGGCCGGCGGCCAGGCAGATCTTGGGCAGCTGAGTGGTCTTTCCCGATCCCGTCTCTCCCGCGACGATCACCACCTGGTGGTCGCGGATCGCCTGGGCGATGTCGTCACGACGAGCGGAGACCGGCAGGTCGGGAGGGAAGTGGATGCGCACAGCCCGGCCATTCTCCCCCGGCTGGTGGGGGCGCTGGCATGGGGGTTTCCCCGGCCGACCGGGGAATCCGAGAGTTGTCGGCCGAAGCAACACCCACCAACGTCAGGAGTGGACCGACAACCCTGTCCGCTATGCGATCCGGGCGGCTAACCGGTCGGGGTGGGCCTGGTTGGCGAAGGAAGGCCCGACGGAGGTACGGCGGGCGGGCCGTCCTGGCCCCACTGACGCTGACCCTGCCCACGCTGGTCGCGCCACTGTTTCATCCGCTCCCGCCGACGCTGGTCCATCGTCCCGGGTCCGCCACCGGGCCCTCCCCGGTTGAACCTGGCATGTCCCGGACCGGATCGTCCCTCGTCGTCGTCCTCCGCGACGCTGGCCAGGGCCGCACCGCCGAGTCCGCCGACGATGACCGACGCGAGAGCGACCGCGATCACGGAGCGGAAGGACCAGACGCGCTCGCTCAGTCGCTGCCTGGGCCCCGGAGGCTGCTGGTCCGGCGGGAGCACCCGGGTGTGCGATGAGTCGGGCTCCGGCGGTGGTGCGGGGCGTGACTCGGGAGGAAGGTCGCTCATGTCCCCATGGTGCTCCCGGAACCTGTGTCTGTCCTGTGACTTCCGAGGATCCCTCCCGGGGACCGGCATTCACAGGAAACCCACAGCCGACTCATGGACGTTGCTCCGCCCGGCCGGCCAGAGTGGACACCATGAAGAGCACTGCCCCCGACCTGACCCGGCCCGACGGGACCCCGCTCCGCGTGCTCGTTGTCGACGATGAGGAGAACATCGCGGAGCTGTTGCGGATGGCGCTGCGCTACGAGGGCTGGGACGTCGAGGTGGCGCTGAACGGCAGCAAGGCGGTCAGCACGGCCAAGGTGCAGCGGCCGGACGCCGTGGTGCTCGACATGATGCTGCCGGACTTCGACGGGATGGAGGTGCTTCGACGGTTGCGTGGCGACCTGCCCGACGTACCCGTGCTGTTCCTCACCGCGCGCGACTCCGTCGAGGACCGTGTCGCCGGACTGACCGCGGGAGGCGACGACTACGTGATCAAGCCGTTCTCCCTCGAAGAGGTCGTGGCGAGGTTGCGAGCCCTGATGCGCCGAGCAGGGGCCCGCCAGGCCGAGAGCGACTCCACCCTGCAGGTGGGTGACCTGACCCTGGACGAGGACAGCCACGAGGTGCACCGGGACGGGGAGGACATCTCGCTGACCGCCACCGAGTTCGAGCTGCTGCGATTCCTGATGCGCAACCCGCGCCGCGTGCTGAGCAAGGCCCAGATACTCGACCGGGTCTGGAACTACGACTTCGGCGGGCAGGCCAACGTCGTCGAGCTCTACATCTCCTACCTGCGCAAGAAGATCGACGCCGGTCGGCCGCCGATGATCCACACGATGCGAGGCGCCGGCTACGTGTTGAAGCCGGCAGATCCCGCGAACGCCGGCTGACCCGCGTGCGTACGCCGCGGACCCTCACCGCGCGACTCGTCGTCACCGCCGTCGCGCTGGTCGCGGTCGTCTCGATGCTCATCGCGACGATTGCCACGCTGGCCATCCGCTCCTCCCTGCTCGGGCGCCTCGACGAGAACGTGCTCTCCTCGGTACGCCGCCTGGGTGACGGCGACGGCGACGGCGACGGCGGGGGGCGCACTCCCCGGCCCAACCCGGACAACCAGGGCCCCGGGACCCTGGTCGCCATCGTCGGCGCCCCTGGTGGCTCGGCGGGATACGTCCTGACCGAGCAGTCCGGCGGACGGCGCCAGCTCTCCGCCACCGCGCTGGCGCAGCTGAGGAGGATCCCGAAGGACACCAAGGTGCACGGCGTCGACCTGACCGCCGTGGGCTCCTACCGCGTCACGGCCGTCTCGGGTCCCGACAGCAGCACCCTGGTCAGCGGCCTCCCGACCGAGGACGTCGACCGCACCGTGAACACTCTCGTCGGCTACGAGATCCTGCTGGTCCTGCTCGGCGTGCTGTCGGCCGCGGGCCTCGGCACCGTCCTGGTGCGCCGCCAGCTGCGGCCGCTCAACGAGATGGCCGCGACCGCGCACACGGTCTCCGAGCTGCCGCTCTCGTCCGGCGAGATCGACCTCACCGAGCGGGTCCCGGCGCACCTCACCGACGAGCGGACCGAGGTCGGCAGGATGGGCGCCGCGCTGAACGTGCTGCTGGCCCACGTGGAGACCTCGCTCGAGGCACGCCAACGCAGCGAGCAGCAGGTCCGCCAGTTCGTCGGTGACGCCTCCCACGAGCTGCGCACCCCGCTGGCCACCATCCACGGCTACGCCGAGCTGTCCCGTCGCACACCGGGAGACCCGACCGCCCTCGCGAACGCGCTCGCGAAGGTCGAGACGGAGGCCGACCGGATGTCAGGTCTCGTCGAGGACCTGCTCCTGCTCGCGCGGCTCGACGCCGGCCGGCCGCTGGAGCGGGGCGCGGTGGACGTCACCCGGCTGCTCCTCGAGTCGGTGGTCGACGCCCGGGTGCTGTCCCCGTCGCACAAGTGGCAGCTCGACCTCCCGGACGAGCCCGTGCTCGTCACCGGCGACAGCCAGCGACTGCACCAGGTGGTGACCAACCTGCTCAGCAACGCCCGGCAGCACACTCCGTCCGGTACGACGGTGACCGTCGCGGCCGCCGTGGCCGACGACGGGGTCAGGATCGTGGTGCACGACGACGGTCCCGGGCTCCCCGAGGGACTGGACGCGAACGCCTTCGAACGGTTCAGCCGTGGCGACACCTCGCGCACCCGCGCGTCCGGCGGAGCCGGGCTCGGCCTGTCCCTGGTCAGCGCCATCACCCAGGCCCATGGCGGCACCGTCCGGGTCGAGTCGCGGCTGGGCAGCACCACCTTCACCGTGCTGTTGCCGCACTGACGCAGCCCCACGCTCACAGCGAGGGCACAGAACCACCACACTGGCGTCGCAGGTGGAAGCGTCAGAGTCCTGGCATGGACACGACCAGCACGCTGCCGCGGCCCACCGGGCCGGCCCCCGCAGCCCGTGAGACCCCCACCGACGGCCGCGCCCCGGCCCCGATCCGTCCCTCCTCAGGCAGCGCCCGGGGACGGCGCCTGTGGCGCGGCCCCACGGAGGACCCCAGCTGGGCGCGTCCTGCCTTCCTCGGCCTCCTGCTCGCCACCGGGCTCCTCTACCTCTGGGGCCTGGGCGCGAGCGGGTGGGCCAACTCGTTCTACTCCGCGGCCGTGCAGGCGGGCTCGGAGTCGTGGAAGGCGTTCTTCTTCGGCTCCAGCGACGCCGCCAGCTCGATCACGGTCGACAAGACACCGCTCGCGCTGTGGCCGATGGCCCTGTCCGTGCGGCTGTTCGGCCTGTCCAGCTGGAGCATCCTCGTTCCGCAGGCCCTGATGGGCGTCGGCACGGTCGCGCTGCTGCACCACGTGGTCCGGCGTACGACGGGCTCGGCGGCTGCGGGACTGATCGCCGGAGCCGTGATGGCGCTGACCCCGGTGGCCGTGCTGATGTTCCGGTTCAACAACCCCGACGCGCTGCTCACGCTGCTGCTCGTCGGTGCTGCGGCCGCGACGCTGCGCGGCGTCGAGGCGACCCGCCTCCCGCAGGGCGTGACCGGGCACCCGGTCCGCTGGCTCGCCCTCGGCGGTGCGCTGGTCGGGCTCGCGTTCCTCACCAAGATGCTGCAGGCGTTCCTGGTGCTCCCGGCGCTGGTCCTCGTCTACCTGCTGTGCGCGCACACCTCGTGGGGCAAGCGGATCGGGCACCTGCTCGTCGCCTTCGGCTCGATGCTGCTCGCCGGCGGCTGGTGGATCGCCATCGTGGAGCTCTGGCCGGCGGCGAGCCGTCCCTACATCGGTGGCTCGCAGAACAACTCGATCCTGGAGCTGACCCTCGGCTACAACGGGCTGGGCCGCCTGAACGGGGACGAGGTGGGCTCCGTCGGCGGTGGTGGCCGGGCCGGCGGCTGGGGTGAGAGCGGCGTGCTGCGGCTGTTCAACTCCGAGATCGGCGGGCAGATCGCCTGGCTGCTCCCGGCCGCGATCGTGCTCGGCGCCGCTGCTCTGTGGTTCGGTCGCCGTCAGGTCGACCTGCGTGCCGGGATCATCCTGTGGGGCACCTGGCTGCTGGTCACCGCGCTCACGTTCAGCTTCATGGCCGGCATCTTCCACGCCTACTACACGGTGGCGCTGGCCCCTGCAGTCGCTGCCCTCGTCGGGATCGGCGCCTGGGTGCTGTGGGAGCACCGGAGCTCCCTGGTCGCAACCGGGATCATCTCCTTCACGGTCGCCCTGACCTCGGTGCTCGCCTGGTTCCTCCTTGACCGCACCACCGACTTCGTGCCGTGGCTCAAGTGGGCCGTCGTGGTCCTGGGCATGGCCTCGGCGCTCGTCCTTGCCGGTGCCGGCCAGCTGCCGCGCAGGATCGCGATGGCTGCCGCGGGGGTCGCCCTGGTGGCCTCGCTGGCCGGCCCGGCGGCGTACGCCGTCAGCACGGCGGCCACGCCACACACCGGCTCGATCCCCAGCGCCGGGCCGGCCTCGACCGGTGGCCCCGGCGGCGGTGGCCCCGGTGGCGGGGGTACTGCCGGCGGTGGTGGCCCCGGTGGCGGGGGTACTGCCGGCGGTGGTGGCCCTGCTGGGGCAGCCGGTGGCACAGCCGGTGGTACAGCCGGTGGTACAGCCGGCGGCGGCACGGGCGGCCTGCTGAACGGCAGCACCTCCAGCGCGGAGGTGACGGCCCTCCTGCAGGCCGACGCAGAGGCCTACACGTGGACGGCCGCCGCGGTCGGGGCGAACAACGCCTCCGGCTACCAGCTCGCCAGCGAGGAGCCGGTGATGGCGATCGGCGGCTTCAACGGCAGCGACCCGAGCCCGACCCTCGCGCAGTTCCAGCAGTTCGTCGCCGACGGTCAGGTCCACTGGTTCATCGCCAGCGGGACCGGCGCCGGCCCTGGCGAAGGCAGCAGCGAGATTGCCACCTGGGTGGAGGCCACCTTCACGCCGACCACGGTCGAGGGCACCACGCTCTACGACTTGTCGAGTGGGATCCAGTGAGCACCCTGGCCCCACCGGTGACGGCCGACGGCGGTTCGGCCCGGCCGGCGACCGACACCGTGCTCGACGTGGTGATCCCGGTCTACAACGAGGAGGCACAGCTCGCGGACTCGGTGGAGCGGGTGGTCGAGCACCTGCGCTCGATGCCCTGGAGCTTCCGGGTCACCATCGCCGACAACGCGAGCACCGACCAGACCGCGCTGATCGCCCGCAGGCTGAGCCACGCCACCCCTGAGGTGACGGTGGTGCACCTCGCCGAGAAGGGTCGCGGCCGGGCGCTCAAACGGGTGTGGAGCGGATCTGCGAGCGACGTGCTCGTCTACATGGACGTCGACCTCTCCACCGACCTGGCCGCGCTGCTGCCGCTGGTCGCTCCCCTGGTCAGCGGGCACTCGGACCTCGCGATCGGGTCGCGGCTCGCGCGGACCTCGCGGGTACGACGCGGCGCGAAGCGGGAGCTGATCTCGCGCGGCTACAACTTGCTCCTGCGACGGGCCCTGCGCGCCAGGTTCAGCGACGCACAGTGCGGCTTCAAGGCGATCAGGAGGGACGCGGCCCGAGAGCTGCTGCCGCTGGTGGAGGACGACGCCTGGTTCTTCGACACCGAGCTGCTGGTCGTGGCCGAGCGGGCCGGACTGCGCATCCACGAGGTCCCGGTCGACTGGACCGACGACCCGGACAGCAGCGTGGACATCCTCCGGACGGCCCTCGACGACCTCAAGGGCGTCGCACGGCTCGGCCGCTCGCTCGTTCGGGGCACGCTGCCGCTGCGGGAGATCGGGGAACGGCTCGGACGGACCAGCGCCGAGGCCGCCCGCGGGCGCCTGGGCATGCAGCTGGGCATCTTCTTGGCGATCGGGATCGGTTCGACCCTCGCCTACGCGCTGCTCTACCTGGGGTTACGGCCGACCATGTCACCGTGGTGGTCCAACTTCGTCGCCCTGCTCGCCACGGCCGTGCTCAACACGGCGGCCAACCGGCGGTTCACCTTCGGCCTGCGCGGGCCGCGCCGCGTCGTACGCCATCAGGTGCAGGGGCTGGTCATCTTCGCGGCCGGTCTCGGCGCCACCTCGGGCTCGTTGGCCCTGCTGCACGCGGCGGGGACCCCGAGCCGGGGGGTGGAGGTCGTCGTACTGACGGCCGCGAACCTCGCTGTGACCGTGCTGCGGTTCGTGGCGATGCGGCTCTGGGTGTTCCGCCCCGGGACCGGCCCAGTGATCAGCCCAGGGATCAGCCCAGTGAGCAGCCCAGTGATCAGCCCAGTGATCAACTCGGGGATCAGCTCGAGCGGAAGGGCGCCAGGATCCCCGGCAGCGACGCCGACAGGGTCACCAGCAGCTCCTCGCGAGTGATGCCGCGGTCGTCCCGGACCCACTCCAGCACGATGTCCTCGGTGAACGCCGCCCAGCCGTGCACGAGCAGCCGCACCGCCGGTGTGTCCGTGAGGCCCATTGCGGCGGCCTCCTCGGCGACCGGGCCGACGAAGAGCCGGTCCGTCAGTGCTGCCCGGGACGAGTCGTAGACCTCGCGAAGCCCCTCGTGACCTCCGGCCGCTCCGCGCAGCAAGGAGACGTAGCCGTGGTAGTTCGCTGCGACGTAGTCGACGTAGCGCTCCAGCGACCCGGCCAGCTGTTCGAGGGGCGAGCCGTCACCGGTCGGCGCCGTCACCGCGAACAGGTCGTCGGCCGCGCGCTGCACCACGGCCGTGTGGAACTCCTGCTTGTTGCCGAAGTAGTGGTAGAGCAGACCCCGGGAGATCCCGGCCTCCTCGGCCAGGGTCTCGATCGAGAGGTCCTCGAGCGAACGCGTCGCGAACAGGCGCACACCGAGCGCGATCAGCTGCTCGCGGCGGTTGTCCGGGCTCATCCGAACGCGGGCCGAGGTCATGTGGCGGATCTTACTGAACTCTCTTCAAGATCGCTATTGACGCTCGTTCAACATTTTGTAGAGTCAGGGACATGACCCAGACCAACCTTCCGGAACGTGTCCGAACCCTCGTCGTGGGCGCGGGCTTCGCCGGGCTCGGCACCGCCATCAAGCTCGAGGAGAGCGGCTTCTCCGACTTCGTCGTCCTCGACAAGGGCGACACCGTCGGTGGCACGTGGCGCGACAACACCTACCCCGGTGCGGCGTGCGACGTGCCGAGCCAGCTCTACTCCTTCAGCTTCGCTCCGAACCCGGGCTGGACCCGTTCGTTCTCCCCGCAGCCGGAGATCCAGGCCTACCTCGAGCGCACGGCCGAGCAGTCCGGCGTGCTGGACCGGTTCCGGTTCGGGGTCACCGTCCAGGACCTGGTCTGGGACGAGGATGATCATGCCTGGAACGTCAGCACCAGCCACGGCGACGTCGTCGCCGACGTGGTGGTCACGGGGTCCGGCGGGCTCTCGGAGCCCAAGCTGCCCGAGATCGCCGGCCTCGACTCCTTCGCAGGTGAGATCTTCCACTCCGCGCGCTGGAACCACGACTACGACCTGAGCGGCAAGCGGGTGGCCGTGATCGGCACCGGTGCCTCGTCGATCCAGATCGTTCCCGAGGTGGCCAAGCAGGTGGAGCACCTCGACGTCTACCAGCGCACTGCTCCCTGGGTGATGCCGCGCCGGGACCGGGACTACACCGCGTTGGAGAAGCTGGCCTTCCGCTACCTGCCGTTCGTCCAGAGGGCCTACCGCACCGGCATCTACTGGGGGCGTGAGTGCTTCGTTCCCGGGTTCACGGTGAACCCCAGGCTGGCGGCCCCGGCGAAGAAGCTGGCGCTGCAGAACATCGCGAAGGGCATCCCCGATCCTGTCCTGCGGGAGGCGGTGACCCCGGACTTCGAGATCGGCTGCAAGCGCATCCTGATCTCCAACGACTACTACCCGGCGCTCGCGGCCGACCACGTCGACCTCGTCACTGACGGGATCGCCGAGATCACCCCGACCGGGATCGTCACCAGCGACGGCACCGTGAGGGAGGTGGACACCATCGTCGTGGCCACCGGCTTCTTCACGACCGAGCAGCCGATCGCGCACCACATCAAGGGTCGCGACGGCCGCACCCTTGCGGACAGCTGGGCACAGGACGGGATGACGGCCTACAAGGGCACCACGATCACCGGCTTCCCCAACCTGTTCCAGATCGTCGGCCCCAACACCGGGCTCGGCCACTCCTCGATGGTGTTCATCATCGAGAGCCAGATCGCTTACATCCTCTCGGCGCTGCGGAAGATCGGCGAGCAGGAGATCGTCAGCGTCGAGCCTCGCCCGGAGGCACAACGGGCGTGGAACGAGGACATCCACCGTCGGATGCAACGCACCGTCTGGAACACCGGTGGTTGCGCGAGCTGGTACCTCGACTCCCACGGCCGCAACACCACGTTGTGGCCGCGCACCACCTTCAAGTTCCGCTCGCTGCTCCGGGACTTCGACCTCGACCAGTACGTCGTGGAGACCAGCCCGGGAGCCACCACGGACTCCACCACCCGGACCAAGGAGAACGCCGCGTGAAGACTCTCGAGAACAAGGTGGTCGTGATCACCGGAGCGGGCTCCGGCATCGGGCGCCAGCTCGCGCTGAACGCTGCGGTCCAGGGCGCGCTGCTCGCCATCTCCGACTGGGACGAGCACGGCCTCGCCGAGTCCGTCGATCTGCTCAAGTCGGCTGGTGTGCGCGAGCTCCGCAGCGACCGGGTCGACGTCTCCGACCGCGCCGCGGTGGCCGAGTGGGCCACCGCCGTGGCCGAGCAGTTCGGTCGGGTCAACATGGTCGTCAACAACGCCGGCGTCACGGTGACCGGTGACTTCGAGGAGATGTCCTACGAGGACTTCGACTGGATCGTGGGCGTGAACCTGATGGGCGTGGTCAACGGCACCAAGGAGTTCCTGCCCCACCTGATCGCCTCCGGGGACGGGCACGTGATCAACCTCTCGAGCCTGTTCGGGCTGATCAGCATGCCCGGCCAGACCGCCTACAACGCCACGAAGTACGCCGTCCGTGGCTTCACCGAGGCGCTGCGCGAGGAGATGCTGGTCAACGGCCACGAGGTCGGCGTGACCTGCGTGCACCCGGGCGGCATCAAGACAGGCATCTCGCGCAACGGCCGCAAGACGGCCAGCCAGGACGTGGCGGCGCTCGACGCGCTGTTCGAGCAGAAGCTGGCCAGGATGTCGGCCGAGAAGGCGGCCAGGATCATCCTCAAGGGCGCACTGTCCGGCAAGGCTCGAGTGCTGGTCGGCGCCGACGCGCACGCCATGCACCACTTCGCCAAGCTGGCCGGTTCGCGCTACCAGGACGTCGTCGCCCGGTCGTTCGCCAGGGTGGCGCCGGGGCGCAAGCCCTGACCCCGGACCTCAGAGGTCAGACGGATCTGCGTTGCCGCCGCAGACCACGACGCAGACCCGTTCGCCGTCCACGGGTCGGTGGGCTCCTGACCGCAGCGCGGCGAGGGCTGCAGCGCCGGCCGGTTCCGCCGCGACCCGTGCGGAGTGCCAGAGCCAGCGCCGTGCGTCGCTGATCGCCTCGTCGCTGACCAGCACTGACAGCGGCTCGAGCTCCTGCACCGTGGCCCAGGGGATCGCGCCGAGGCGCGAGGCGCCGAGCGCGTCGGCCGCCACCCCTCCGACCGCGACGTCGACGGGACCGCCGCGCTCGAGCGCACGACTCAGCGTCGGGCACGACTCCGGCTCCACGGCGACGATCCGGGCCGACGGCCGAGCCCCGGCCAGTCCGCGCGCCAGACCGCCCATCAGCCCACCTCCGCCGACGGCGACCAGGACGGTGTCCACGTCCGGCACCTGTTCGGCGATCTCCACACCCAGGGTGCCCTGCCCCGTGACCGTGCCCCACGCGTCGTAGGCGTGCAGGGCCAGCACGCCGGGACCGGAGGAGGCCTCGCGGCTGGCCTCGAACGCCTCGGCGTAGGTGCTGCCGACCAGGTTGACCTCGGCACCCAGCGATCCGATCGCGTCCACCTTCACCGCAGGGGCGCCCGACGGCACGAAGATCCGGGTGGGGATGCCGAGCACGTGCCCGACATGGGCCACCGCGAGGCCGTGGTTGCCGCCCGAGGCCGCCACCAGGGTCGCCGGCGCCTCCGGTTCACTGAGCACGCTGGTGAACGCGCCCCTGACCTTGAACGAGCCCGCGTGCTGCATCAGCTCCAGCTTGAGGATGACCGGGCGTCCCTCGACCACGACCTCCAGCGTCGGCGTACGACGGACCCAGGGCGCGATCAGGCCGGCGGCAGACCGGATGTCGTCGTAGGTCGGCAGCCGGACGTCACTCACAGGGCCAACGTATCCTCGGCCCCATGTCGCGCCCCGTCCGCGTCGAGTGCCGCAAGTGGCCCGACGACCCGCACTGGGAGTTCGACGGTCTGCTCCTCGGAAGCGATTCGCACGGCACCTGGATCGGCATCACCCAGGGCACCCTGCTGGCCAGCCCCGTGCGCGCTTTCTACGCCGCGGCGGACCACGTCACGCTGGTGCCCCACGACGCGTGGTGGCTCGGCACCTTCTACGGCAATGACCCGAAGCGACCCTTCGACACCTACGTGGACGTGGCCACGCCGGCGGTGTGGCACGGCGACGACCTCGTCCGTGCGGTCGACCTCGACCTCGACGTGATCCGCGGGACGACGGGTCGGGTGTGGGTGGACGACGAGGACGAGTTCGCCCGGCACCGCGTCTCCCTCGGCTATCCCGACGAGGTGATCGAGCAGGCGGTGGCCAGCTGCCAAGCGGTGCTGGGTGCCGTCTCGGGCGGCACCGCACCGTTCGACGGCACCCACCGGGACTGGATCGCGCGCCTGCGGCAACGTTGACCAGCGGAGCCGACGACGCGCAGCCTGTCTAGTCCGGTTGGTGACTTCTGACACTATTTTGGGTGAATTGAGTCGTTCTGGTGTGAGTGGGTGATGGCGCTGCCTAGGCTGGTGGAGCCTGCCCGATATCACACGAAAGTCCCCCCCACATGAAGTCCCACTGGGCGCCGCTCGGCACCCTCGCCCTGTCCGCCACGCTGGTCGCGACCAGCGTCGCTGCCGGGGCTGCAACCCAGCCGTCGGCGGATACCGCGCAGAACGTGGCCTACGCACCCGCGGCCACCTCCCTGGCGCCGACCTTGTCGGCGCAGGGCTTCTTCTGGCAGCTGACCACGCCGCAGGACATCGTCTCGGGCGCCTTCGTGGTGGCCCGCAAGGACGCCCATCGTGGCTCGCGGGGCACTCGCAGCGACAAGCAGTTCTTCGAGATCAGCAGCACCGGCAGCAACGACGTCCCCGAGGCCGCTCTTCGTGCCTACCGGCACGCGGAGATGGTGATGGCCGTCAAGGACCCGGGCTGCGACATCTCCTGGACCCTTTTGGCCGCCATCGGCCGGGTCGAGTCCAACCATGGCCGCTTCGGGGGAGCCCAGCTCGGCTCAGACGGCGTCTCGCGTCCGGAGATCCGTGGGCCCCGGCTCGACGGCGCCGGACCCTTCGCCGCGATCCGCGACTCCGACAACGGCACGCTGGACCGGGACAAGCTCTGGGACCGCGCCGTCGGCCAGATGCAGTTCCTGCCGGAGACCTGGCGCTCGGTGGCCCGCGACGGCGACGGTGACGGTCAGATGAACCCCGACGACATCGACGACAGCGCGCTCGGGTCCGCGGTCTACCTCTGCGGTGCCGGCGGCAGCCTGGCCGACGCAGCGGGGATGTCCCGTGCGGCGTTCCGCTACAACCACTCCGACTACTACGTCTCGCTGGTGCTCTCCATGCAGGCCGGCTACCTCACTGGAGTGTTCGCCGTCCCGTCGCCGCCTCCCCCGCCGGAGCCGACGACCAAACAGGTGCGGGCCAAGGAGGTGCGGGCCAAGGCGGCCAAGCCACGGCACGCCACGAAGCCCCGCACTCCTGCCGTCACTCCGGCGAAGCCGCCCGCGGCCCCCGGGCCCAGCGCGACGCCGAAGCCGACTCCCAAGCCCACTCCCCCTCCCGCGCCGAAGCCGACCGGCCCCCAGATCGTCCGGGTCGACGGGAGCTGGAGTGCCTGCGGTCCCAGCTTCTGCCTCGGCGGGAACGCGCTCGACCTCGGGTCCGCCGGCGTGCGAGGCAACCAGGCTGCCGCCGACTTCGACGGCGACGGCACGGTCGAGTCGAACGAGGAGGAGTTCACCGGCCTCGTCGGCAAGCACGTGAACCTCCAGGTGGAGCGCAACCTGGGCGGCTTCGTGGTCTTCACGATCAACGGTGAGGGCTTCCGCAACGCCGATGGTTCGTTCGCCCGGACCGCCGGCGCGTCCCTCGCCGCTCCGAGCGCATCGGCGACTGCGACACCCTGACCGAGTGACCCGGCGCCGTGGAACGATGTGCACGTGCCCATCGAGTTCACCGACTCCCACGAGCCGACCCTCGGCGTGGAGTGGGAGTTCGCCTTGGTGGACAAGCGCTCCCGAGACCTTGTCAACGCCGCCTCGGAGCTCTTCGATCTCGGTCTGGCGCGGCACGGCCCGGAGCCGCGGATCCACAAGGAACTGCTGCGCAACACCGTCGAGCTGACCACCGGCATCTGCCGCACCACCGGCCAGGCCGTCGACGAGCTCGCGGCGCTGATCGGCGTCGTCCGGCCGCTCGCCGATGAGCTCGGTGTCGACCTCTACTCCGCGGGGACGCACCCGTTCGCCGAGTGGTCGCACCAGCTGCTCACGCCCGGTCACCGCTACGAGGAGCTGATCGCTCGCACCCAGTGGTGGGGCCGGCAGATGCTGATCTGGGGCGTGCACGTGCATGTCGGCGTACGCCGGGAGCACGTGATGCCGATCGTCTCGGCCCTGCTCAAGTGGTACCCCCACCTCCAGGCGCTCTCCGCCTCCTCGCCGATCTGGGCCGGCACCGACACCGGTTATGCCAGCAACCGCGCGATGATGTTCCAGCAGCTCCCGACCGCCGGCCTGCCCTTCCAGTTCGAGACCTGGCCCGACTTCGAGCACTACGTCCAGGACCTCATCACCACGGGCGTGATCGAGGAGATCAACGAGATCCGCTGGGACGTGCGCCCCGCCCCCCACCTCGGCACCGTGGAGGTCCGGATCTGCGACGGCGTCTCGACCCTGTGGGAGATGCGCGCCCTGGTCGCGCTCACGCACTGCCTGGTGGTCGACCTCTCCGACCGGCTGGAACGCGGTGAGAGGCTGCCGAACCTGCCGCCGTGGCACGTCCAGGAGAACAAGTGGCGGGCCGCGCGCTACGGGCTGGACGCCTGGATCATCCTCGACGAGCACTCGAACGAGCGTCTGATGCAGGAGGACCTCGACGAGCTGGTCGAGCACCTGGCGCCGGTGGCGGAGCGACTGAGTTGCTCCGACGAGCTCGCGCTCGTCCTGGAGATCCCCGGCCGCGGTGCGTCCTACCAGCGCCAACGACGGGTTGCTGCCAGCTCCCACGGCGACCTCGTCGCCGTCGTCGACTCGGTCGTGCAGGAGCTCTAGGGGGACCTCAGCCGGTGACCGGGGGAATCTGGTCGGTGGCGGAGAGCGGGTCCATGCCGGTCACGGCGAGCAGGTCGGCGACGAGTGAGCGCACCTGTGCCAGCACCACCTCGGCGGACAGGTCGCTCGAGCGCTCCATCAGTGACGTCGACCGGCCCAGAGCCACCAGCCGGTCCCGGACAGCCGTTGCTGCCCGGCCCTCACCCAGCTCGTCGGCGATGGCGTCGGCGCACTCCGCGAGCTCCTCGAGCATCACGGCGTACGACGCGGGGATCGGCTCGTGGCGATAGCTGGCCACCGCGACCCGGCGGACCAGGACCCGGGTGTTGCGCAGGGCGAAGTCGAGTGGTTCTACGAGATCGGCCATCGCACGCACCCGCCCCCGGTGGCGACGGCGGAACGGAGAGGAGCGCACGACGGACAGCCCCTCGTCGGAGGCCGCCCGGAGCTCGACGACGAGCTCGTCGGTCGCCCGAGCGTCCCGCAGCACCGCCAGCGAGCGTTCCGCGTTGCCGTCGCGGATCCCCTCGCCGGCAGCCCTGAGGAGCTCGGAGATCTTGCGGACCACCGCGCCGGCCTGCTCCCGCGGTCGTCGCAGCGGCGCCCGGGGTACGACGGCAGCCGCGACCAGCGCCACCCCTCCGCCGATCAGCGCGTCGGTCCAGCGGATGAAGGCTGCCCCCGCCGAGGGCACCAGGGTGCTCACGACGATCGCCTGGACGGCTGCCTGGTTGACGAACAGCACGCCCTGGCCCAACAACAGCGCCGTCGACATGGCGAGCGTGACGATCAGCGCGATCTGCCAGCCGCCCGACCCCAGCCACTGGGTCAGCAGGTCCCCGACGAGAACCCCGACCGCGACGCCGACCGTGACCTCGGCGACCCGGCGCAGCCGCTGGCCATAGCTGGTGCCCAGGCTGACCACCGCCGCGATCGGAGCGAAGAACGGCGTCTCGTGACCGAGCAGGTCGTTCGCCACCACCCACGCGACCCCGGCCGCGACCGCGCACTGGCCGATCTGCCACGCCTTGGCCCGCAGCCGTGCTCGGCGCTGCCGCAACGAGATCCGCCCGCGGGAGAACGCCAGCTCGACGTGCGGAGCCGCAGCGGCGCCGTAGCGCGCCAGGTGCTCGCGCGAGCTACTTCTTGAGCGTGGATCCACGGCCGTGCAGCATCGTGACGATCTGGGTCAGCTGGCTGTCGGTCTTGGCGGTGCGGGTGAAGGAGGTCAGCGCCAGCAGCGGCTTGAAGCGCTGCCGGGCGATCGCCTTGGCGTAGGTGAACTCCTTGAGCCCGTCCGGCCCGTGGATGCGTCCGAAGCCGGAGTCGCCCACTCCCCCGAACGGAAGGGAGGGGATCGCGGCGAACGTGATCACGCCGTTGACGGCCGTCATGCCCGACCTGATCCGTTCGGCCAGCTCCATCCCGCGCGCCTTGGAGAACACCGTCGAGCCGAGACCGTAGCGGGTGCCGTTGGTCTTGGCGACGGCCTCGTCCATGTCTCTGACCCGGGTGACGGTCATGGTGGGCCCGAAGGTCTCCTCCTGGACCGCGGTCGAGTCCTCCGGCACGTCGACGAGCACCGTCGGCTGCACATAGCGCTCGCCGACCGCTTCCGGACCGCCGAGCACGGCACGTCCGCCTCGTTCGAGCGCGTCGGTGATGTGCGACCGGATGACCCCGAGCTGGCTGGGCATCGTGATCGGCCCGATCCTGGCGTCCGGGGTGTCCTCCGCACGCAGGTCCCGGGCCTTGTCGAGCAGACGCGACAGGAACTCGTCGTAGACCCGGTCGTGCACATAGACCCGCTCCACGCCGATGCAGGTCTGGCCCGCGTTGGAGCACGCACCCCACAGCGCCGCGTCTGCGGCAGCGTCGAGGTCGGCGTCCTCGTCGACGAGGACGGCGTCCTTGCCACCCGCCTCGATCACGACCGGGGTGAGCGTCTCCGCGCACGCAGCCATCACCTTCTTGCCGGTCGCGGTCGACCCCGTGAACGCCAGCTTGTCCACCCCGGCATGACACAGTGCAGCGCCGGTCTCGCCGAGACCCGTGACGACCTGGAAGACGTCGTGGTCGGGCACCACCTCGGCGAAGGTCGCTGCCAGCCACTGGCCCACCCCCGGCGTCAGCTCGCTCGGCTTGAACACCACGGCGTTGCCTGCGGCGAGCGCGTAGGCGATGGAACCCATCGGGGTGAACACGGGGTAGTTCCAGGGGCCGATGATGCCGATCACGCCGAGCGGCTGGTACTGCACCGTGGCCGCCTGGTTGGCCATCACGAGCCCGGAGGAGACCTTGTGCCGGCCGAGGACCTTGCCGGCGTTCTTGGCGGCCCAGGCGATGTGGTCGAGGGCGAGCGCGGCCTCGAGGGTCGCGTCGCTGTGCGGTTTGCCGGTCTCCTGGTGCATGACCTCGGCGAGCTGGGCGACGCGACGGGTCATCACGCCTGCCCAGGTGTTCAGCCGCTCGGCACGCTCGCCGAAGGTGAGGGCCGACCACCAGAGGGCTCCCTCCCGAGCCCGCTCGACCGCAGCGGTCACGTCCGCGGCCGAGTGGACCGGCCAGGTGCCCACGACGTCTCCAGTCACCGGACTCAGCGAGTCGAAGGTCTCGGCGGTGGCGGTGGTCGTCGGCGTCTGCAGGTCGGCGGTCATCGGGAGCTCCTGATCAGGTCGGCAGCCTTCTCGGCCACCATGATGGTGGGGGCGTTGGTGTTGCCGCGGGGCACGGCCGGCATCACCGAGGCGTCCACGACGCGGAGCCCGGCGACACCTCGGACCCGGAGCTCGGCGTCGACCACGGCGTCCTCACCGCTGCCCATCGCACAGGTCGCGACCGGGTGGTAGAGCGTCTGCGCGTTGTTGCGGATGTGCTCGACGAAGTCGTCGTCGCCCGGGTTCGACGGCAGCTGCCAGGGCTGCTCGAGGTAGCGGGCCAGGGGGCCCTGGTTGCAGATGCCCCACAGCTTCTTCATGCCGGCCAGCATCGCGTCGAGGTCGGCGCCGTCGTCGAAGTAGGCGGCGTCGATCTCCGGGTGCCAGGCCGGGTCCGAGGAGCGGAGACGAAGCGACCCGCGGCTGCGCACGGACACGAGGGTCGGCGCTGCGGTGAACATCCGCCGGGTCGGCTCGTGCAGTCCGTTGTCGTAGAAGCCCGCCGGCGCGATGTGGTACTGCATGTCGGGTGCGGGCAGGTCGTCCCTGGTCCTCAGAAAGCCGCCGCCCTCGCCCACGTTGGAGGACAGCGGGCCGGTGCCTCGGGCCTTCCACCGCAACAGGTTGCGCACGTTCGAGAACTCGACCAGGTCGGTGGTGCCGCGGGTGTACCAGATCATCGGCACAGCGGGGTGGTCCTGCAGGCGCTGCCCGACCCCGGCCAGGTCGGCGACCACGTCGATGCCGTGCTCACGCAGGTGCGCAGCCGGACCGATCCCCGAGAGCATCAGCAGGTGCGGACTGTTGACCGCTCCACCGCACAGGAGCACTTCTCGAGTCGCTGTCGCGGTGACCTCACGGCCTCCGACGCGGTAGGTCACACCGGTGGCGCGCTCCCCCTCGACGACGATGCGGGTCGCGAACGCACCGGTCTCCACGTCAAGGTTGTCCCGGTGCCGGACCGGCTTCAGGTAGCCGTCGTTCACCGACCAACGACGGCCGTTGCGGCAGGTGACCTGGTAGAGCCCGGCCCCCTCCTGCTCAGGACCGTTGAAGTCGTCGGTGGGCTTCATCCCCGCGCTCACGGCACTCTCGACCCAGAGACTGGTCAGCTCATGGGTGTAGTTCCGGTCCTCGACGTGGAGCGGCCCGTCCTGTCCGTGGTACGGCGAGCCGAGTCGGGTGTTGCCCTCGGCGCGGACGAAGTAGGGCAGGACGTCGTCGTACCCCCAGCCGACCGCGCCGTACTCGTCGCGCCAGGAGTCGTAGTCGGCGGCGTTCCCGCGGATGTAGATCATCGCGTTCATCGACGAGCAGCCCCCCAGGGCCTTCATCCGGGGCCAGAAGGCGCGCCGGTTGTGCAGCTGCTTCTGCTCGGTGGTGTCGTAGTTCCAGTCCCACTTGGTCTTGAACAGCGCCGGGAACGCGGCGGGGATCGAGATCTCGTCGGCGTCCGGCTCGGGCCCGGCCTCCAGCAGCAGCACGCGGACGCCGGGGTCATCGGTGAGCCGCGCCGCCAGCACCGCGCCGGCGCTCCCGGCCCCGACGATGACGTAGTCGTGTGCTCCGGCCGCGTTCGTGGTGCCCGACATCTGCTGCCTCCCGTTGCTCGACTCCATCCGGGGCGAACCTATACCCCGCCCGGGTGGCGACCACGTCAGAGCATCAGCCCCACGGGGCGGTAGGCGAGCCCTGGGAACACCTGGCCCAGAGGCCGGTCCGGGAACCGTCGGGAGACGATCTCGCCGAGCACGTTGCGATAGTCCGTGGTGACCTGCAGATCACCCGAGACGAGCTGGCCGTCGGCGAGGCCGGGCCAGGTGCCGTAGTACTGCCCACCACGGACGCCACCGCCCATGACCAGCATCATGTTGCCCCAGCCGTGGTCCAGCCCGCGGTTGCCGTTCTGGGCCACGCGGCGGCCGAACTCGGAGATGGTCGCGAGGGTGACCCGGTCGCCGACCGAGCCGAGGTCCTTGAAGAACGCTGCCACGGACCTGGCGAAGGCGCCGGTCATGCTCTGCATGTTTCCCCAGTCCTGGGTTCCGTAGTCCGCGTGCATGTCCCAGGAGCCGAAGTCGATGCTGATCACCGACGTCCCCACGTTCGCCTTGACCAGGTGGGCCGCGTCCCGCAGCGCCTCGGCCAGGTCCTTGGCCGGCCAGGTGTCCGGGTAGACGGCACCGTTGGCCGGGCGATAGGCCTTCGACATCGTCGTGGCGAACCCCTTGCTCACCGCGAAGGCGGACCGGGCCGCCTGGCCGAGCGCGCCTGACGTCCCCGACCAGACCTTGGCCTCGGCGGCGTAGCGGCGCGCAGCGCGGGAGCTGGAGAGTCCGGAGAGCTGCAGGTTGCCGAAGCCGTTGGTGGCGAGCGTGGGCGCCGCGCCGGCAAACGAGGTGGGCGTCAAGGGGGAGCTGAGGTGCACCGCCTCGGTGGGACCGACGATGCCGCCGGTGCCGATCATCCGGTTCACCCAGCCGCGGCGTACGGACGACCCTGGGTCGGAGTCCTCGACCAGCTCGATCGCCTTGAAGTGGGAGCGGTTGGGCACCTGCAGCCCGACGGCGTGCACGGCCGCCATCTTGCGGGCGTTCCACAGCGGGAGCAGCGGCGCCAGCTGCGGGTGCAGGCCGAACATCGCGTCGCCCCCGATCACCGACGTCCTGGCCACCGCGAGCGACGGCCTGGCCCGGTAGTAGTCGGGGTCTCCGTGCGGGACGACCATGCCGAGGCCGTCGACACCGCCGCGGAAGCTCAGCACGACCAGGACGTTGCCCCCCGTGGCTCCGAAGCTCGCCTCCATCATGGCGTCGCCGAACATCTGGGTGGCGACGACGGCGCCGGTCCCGGCTGCCATTCCCTGCATGAACCCGCGTCGGCTCAGCCGGCTGGCCCGCTCGTAGTCTTCGCAGCCGTCCTGGCTGTGCGTCTCACTCATGCTGTCCTCATCGGGTCATGTGTTCGGGCGAGTCGAGCAGCACCGCCGCGACGTGGGGGAACATCCAGGTGCCGAGGGCGTGCCGGTTGGTGATCACCGTGGCGGGCGTCAGGCCCGTGGCGAGGCAGGCTGCCTCCAGCGACCGAGCCGTGGAGCCGCGACCGAGCAGGCACCGGGACAGGTGGTCGAAGTACTGGTCGAACCTGATCCTGCTCAACGGGATCCGGTAGCGCGCCGGGTAGTACGTCGCGTCGGTCTTCGGGTAGTAGCCACCGGCGAGGTTCCAGTGCATCCGGAACGAGCGCAGCATCCGGACCGCGGAGGTCCACTCCGTGTTGGTCTCGGGCGCACCGTCGGGCCGCGGCCAGGTGTAGAGACGCAGACCGCCGTGTGCGTAGTTCAGGTGGTTCGCGAAGGACGAGGCACTGGTCGGCCTGCGCGCGACCACTCCCAGCGCCTTGGCGGTCGCGACGATGTCGTCGACCGGGGTGGTCACCTTGGCTCCCGGGCGGGCCCGGAACTCGGGGTGGGCGATCAGCGCCTTCAGGGTGGCGCGGATGTCGGTGCCCGAGCTCAGGAACACCCCGGCCAGGTGGTTGACCAGGGCCTGCGAGGGCAGGTCGCTGACGAACCGGAGCGCAAGCCGGGTGGCGACGGTGCGGGCGGTGGCCGGGTGGTGGGCCAGGTAGCGGAGGTAGGCCACGGCGACGGCACGCCCGTCGGTGGACCCGTTGGGGTGGGTGAAGTCGAGCACCCTCACCGGTCCGGTGGTGTGGTTCGCCGCGTCGTAGAAGCCCTCGTAGTCGCCGTCCCAGCGGACGCTGTACCCCGAGAGGATCTTGGCAGAATCCTTGACCATGTCCTCGGTGTAGCCGGCACCAGTGCCCACGGTGTGCAGCTCGAGCAGCTCACGGCCCTGGTTCTCGTTGGGCGCGTTCTTCCTCGAGCGCCAGTTGTCCAGGTAGAGCGACATCGCCGGATGGGTGGCGGTGGCGACCAGCAGGTCCTCGAAGCGGCCCAGCGCGTGCTCGCGGATCGTTGCGTCGTAGTCGAACTGGTGGGTGTAGACCTTGTCCTCGCTGGAGCAGATGTGCAGGTGGTTGCTCCAGAAGTCGACCATCGTCTCGTGCACGGTGCGGTTGGAGTAGATCCGTCGCAGCGTGGTCCAGTTCGCGAGGTCGAGTCCGTACTGCCAGGCGGCCTTGGTGTTGTTCTCGTTCGTGGCGATCTTCTGGGCCGGCGTACGACGCAGTGCGGCGTACCAGGAGTCGATGCCGGCCACGATCGGTGCCTCGGGGACCGTGGACGGGTTGAGCTGCCTGTCGATCCACTTGTCGATGCCCCCGGCAGCCCGCACCGCCGTCAGCGTGGTGCGCGAGTAGCCGGTGCCCAGCCGCTTGATCACGTGCAGCTCGTACGCCGACGGGATCGCCGTGGCCGCGTAGGGACGCGGGCTGTAGGACACCGTCACCGGCGTGGGCCGGGCGACCTTCTTGCGACGCTTCCGACGCCGCTTCCTGGGGCGCTTCAGCGCGACTCGGTCGAGCATCGTCTGGAATCCCCCTGTGTCCATTATGTCTGCTTTGCTCATTTTGGAGCGGGGACGGGTTTCGTGCAGCCGAACGACGAAATCTTGTCGGCCGTCGCCCCGGCTGTTCAATGCGGGACAAACACGCGAGGATTCAAGACCCCCAGCGAGGGGCCAGTGAGAGGCGACGACGTGGTGGTTCCGATCGACCCGACATCAGCGGGATTCCTGTTCGCGGAGAACAGGCAGATGCCGATGCACGTGGGCGGGCTCCAGCTGTTCGAGAAGCCCGAGGGCGCTCCCCGTGACTACGCCCGCAAGCTCTACGAGCAGATGTCGGAGGTCTCCGAGATCGCTCCGCTGTTCCTCAAGCGGCCCACCCGGGGCATCAGCACCGCGGGTCAGTGGGTGTGGACCCAGGACGAGAACTTCGACCTCGAGTACCACTTCCGGCACAGCGCCCTGCCCAAGCCCGGCCGCGTGCGCGAGCTGCTGGACCTCTGTTCGAGACTGCACAGCACCCGGCTGGCCCGGGAGCGCCCCCTGTGGGAGGCGCACCTGATCGAGGGCCTCCGCGACGGCCGGGTGGCGCTCTACACCAAGCTGCACCACTCCCTGGTCGACGGCGTCTCGGCCATGCGGCTCCTGCAGAGCGTGATGACCACCGACCCCGACAAGCGCGGCATGCCACCGATGTGGGCCGATCGGCCCAGCTCGCGGACGGTGAAGGCCCGCGAGGAGGCCGAGAAGAGCCTGGCTGCCGTCCCCCTGGACGCGATGCGCACCGCACTGGGGATCACCGCCGACGCAGCCGGGATGCCCGCCGCGCTGATCAAGACGCTCAAGCACGGCCTGCGCAACGAGACCTCCGCCCTCTCGCTCTACGCCCCGCGCACGATGTTCAACACCACGATCACCGGGTCCCGGCGGTTCGCTGCGCAGGGCTGGCCGCTCGAGCGGCTGCGCGCCATCGGCAAGGCCAGCAACACCACGCTCAACGACGTCGTGCTGGCGATGTGCTCCGGCGCGATCCGGTCCTACCTGGTCGAGCACGACGCGCTGCCGGACGCCCCGCTGGTCTCGATGGTCCCGGTGGCCCTGGACGCCAAGCGCTCCGGGAAGGCCGAGGGTGCCGGCGGCAACTCCGTCGGAGCGGTGATGGTCAAGCTCGGCACCGACCTGCACGACCCGGCCGACCGGCTCGCGTCGATCCACAAGTCGATGCAGACCGGCAAGGAAGCCCTCGGCTCGATGAGCCAGCTGCAGATCCTGGCCATGAGCGCACTCGGGATGGCTCCCTCGATCGTCACCCCGATGCTGCGGATGCAGGGCATCATCCGGCCGCCGTTCAACCTGATCATCAGCAACGTCCCGGGGCCGAGGAAGCCGATGTACCTCAACGGCGCCAAGATGACAGGCACCTACCCGCTGTCGATCCCGATCAACGGGATGGCGCTGAACATCACCTGCAACAGCTACGCCGAGGACATGGACTTCGGACTCACCGGCTGCCGCCGGAGCGTCCCGCACCTGCAGCGGTTGCTGACACACCTCGACGACGAGCTCGGCGCCCTCGAGAACGCGGCCGGCGTTCTCTAGGTCACGCAGCCGAGGCCACGACCTCACCCGGCACCGACGGCTCGGTGACGACCTCGAGCGCATGCTCGTGGCGCTCGACGTGCTCGCTGACCTCACGCAGGACGCCGGAGAGCGGGACGTCGAGGGCCTCGCACAGGGCGGCGAGCAGCTCGGAGGACGCCTCCTTCTGCCCACGCTCGATCTCGGAGATGTAGCCCAGGCTGACCCGGGCGGACGACGAGAGGTCGCGCAGGGTCATCCCCTGGCGCATCCGCTCCGCACGCAGCACGACACCGAGCGAAGCGCGGAACAGCAACGTTCCCAAACCCATGTCGTGCTCCTTTTGCCGTCGTGTGCGTTCCAACGCTACCGAACACGTGGTTCTTCCCGCGCGCGGCTCCGCACCGCTCTCGTCTCAGACGTCCTCGCCGCTCTCCTCGAGCCCCTGCTCGATGGCGTAGCGCACCAGCTGCACCCTGTTGTGCAGCTGGAGCTTCCGCAACGTGTTCTGGACGTGGTTCTGCACCGTCCGGTGGGACAGGAAGAGCCGCTCGGCGATCTGCTTGTAGGACATCCCCTTGGCCACCAGCCGAAGCACCTCCGTCTCGCGCCCGGTCAGGCGGGGGGTGTCGTCCTTGGCGGCCGTGGGCGCGTCGGAGAGGCGGCGGTACTCCCCGAGCACAAGGCCCGCCAGACCCGGGGTGAACACGGTGTCGCCCAGCGCGACCCGGCGTACGGCGTCGAGGAGCTCTGAGCGTGAGGCCGACTTGACCAGGTAGCCGGTGGCGCCGGCCTTCACTGCGTCGAGCACGTCCCGCTGCTCCCCGCTGGCGGAGAGGATCAGCACCCGCACGGCGGGGTTCTGCCGGACCACCTCCGCGGTCACCGCGACGCCGTTGGGTTCTGGAATCTGCAGGTCGAGCACGACGACGTCGGGCCGTGCCGCAGGGAACCGGCGGATCGCGTCCCTGCCGTTGGCGGCCGTCGCGACCACGTTGATCCCGGCCTCGGTCAGGTCGCGGGCAACACCTTCTCGCCACATGGGGTGGTCGTCGACCACCATCACCCGCAGCACCTCGCTCACGCGCCGAACCCTAGTCGTCGGCCCTGCGGGTGGTGGTCATTGCCACAATCCGCTGCCCGTGTCCGCCGTGCCGTTTCGCCCACTTTGGAGTGATACCGCGACTAGGCTCGGACCGTGGTGAACCAGCCCGATGCCGGTGAGATCGACCTGATGGTCCTCAAGGCGCTCGAACCTGCCGGAAGCCAGACCGGCACGCTCGCCCGGCGGCTCGAGCGAACCACCGACACCGTCGAGGCGGCCGTGCGAAGGCTCGCCCAGGCTGGCTTCGTGGAGCCGCACGGTGACTCCGTGACGCTGACTCGCTCCGGTCGCCTCGCGCTCGCACACCTACCGAGATCGTGGCCCGCGGCTGTCTCGGGCAGCTCCGCGCCTCCGATGGACCTGGGCCAGGTGGTCCGCCTCATCGGGTCGTGGTGGCCCGCGCACTCCGAGCGCGCTGCTGCTGAACGAACCGCACGCAGCGCCCTGCTGGCCGCGGACTCCGACCGGGACACGGCCGTCCATCTGCTCTCGGAGGCCTTCTCCCAGGGCCGGCTGTCACCGGAGGAGTTCGAGCAACGCACCGGTCGAGCGCTGGCGGCGCGGACCTACGGTGAGCTCGACGAGGCGCTCCAGGGCCTCGGCGGTCTGCAGCACCGCGTTCGCCACCATCCCGTGCGCAAGGTTGTCTTCTGGGCAGTGGCGCTGCTCTCCTCACCGTTCGTGCTCGTGGGGGGCATGTTGCTCGCCTTCGGCTCCGACGTGGGCGACCACGTCGGAGGTCTGCTGTTTCTCGTCCTGCTGCTCCCCGGCCTGTTCGCGCTCCGGCGCTGGGCCTCGCCGCGCACCTGAGCCGCGGAACGAGCAACCCGGCCCCGAAACCTCAGCCACCCCCCGGGCGGACGTACCGGCCGCGCCGGTGCTCCAGCGGGCTCTCGTCCGCACCCACGTTCACCTCGACGACGGTCGCGGTGACCAGGGCCGACCAGCCGATCTCGGCGATGGACTCGACCTCCACCGCAGCCCAGGTCGACGCCGTCACCAGCCGGGGACCGTGCTCGGTCTGTTCCCACTCCCCCATCGTGAACTGCCCTCCGGGTGAGGGCATCTGCCCGGCGAACACCTCGGCGAGGTCGCGGTGCTCCCACTCCAGAAGATGTACGACGCCCCGGCCGGTCGACTCGAGCAGCTCGCGCAGCGAGGAGTCCGGGTCCACGAGTGCGAGCAGCCGGCCCGGTTCACCACCGGCCACCATCACCGACGAGACGGTCAGCCCGGCGCGGCTGCCGCCGCCGGTGGGGTCGCCACTGGTCCAGAGCGTGACCGCCCCACCGAGGCGGCCGCGCAGGCGGCGTACGGGATCGGCGGAGGGGTCCCTGAAGGGGTGCTCGGTGTGGATCGTCATCGGACGTCCCGGGGCGAGCGGTCGCGTGGGACCACGAGCTCCCACTCGGTGCCCTGCCCCGGAGCGGAGTGGACCGTGGCCGAGCCACCGAGATCGCGCATGCGTCCGAGGATCGACTGCTGGACGCCGAGCCGACCCTCGGCGGCCGAGACCGCCAGTCGTCCCTCGGGGATGCCAGGACCGTCGTCCCGCACCGAGACCACCCATTGGTCGACCAGCTCCTCGAGCAGCACCCACGCATCCGCCTCCCGGCCCACGTGGTGCCGGACGTTGCTGAGGCAGGACTCGACCGCGGCCACCACCTCGGTGGCCGTCTCCGCCGGAACCATGGCCGGCGTGCCCGGCACCGCGACGTGCACCTGCGCTGTCTGCAGCGTCGAGAGCAGCTCGACCAGGTCGAGGTCACCCAGCGGTGCCAGGAGCTCGCGAGAGTCCTGCTGGACCAGCCCCCGCAACCGCGCCTCCTGCTCGCCGGCGAGCCGTCCGAGCTCCCTGCCGTCCGGTCCGAGCTCCGGGGCACGACGCTGGACCAGGGCCAGCGCCTGGAGCACGCCGTCGTGCACCACCCGGGCCAGACGCTGGCGCTCCTCGGCCGCGGCGGCGGCCCGCTCCGCCCGGTCACGTTGCGCTGCCGTGCGTTGCAGGAGCTCGGAGAGGAAGCCGACGATCGCTCCGCCCAGCACGAGCAGGAAGATGTTGCCGTAGGCCTTCTGGCTGAGTCCGTCCCGGATCGCCAGGTCGGCGATCGACACCACCACCCCTGCCACCAGGCCACCGGGCCACCGCCACAGGATCGCCCAGGCCAGCACCACGCCCATCACCCAGAAGCCGGGGAGGGTCGCGTTCAGCCCCTCTCCCTTGACGTACGGCGACAGGGCGATCGCCCCGACCGCTACGGCCAGGTCGGCCACCAGCAGCCCGGCCGACCAACGAGGGACGCGCCGTCTCGGCGCGCCGTAGGCCCACACCGCGAACGCGGTCCAGGCGACCAGCGCCACCATCACCGCCCATCCGGCGGCCGGGTGGTCGTAGCCCTCGTAGCGCCAGACGTAGATCGCGATCGAGTTCAGCAGGACGACGAAGCGCAGCACCGCGAGCGCGCGGAACATCGTGTCCTGGACAGGGCCGTGCGGCTCGACACCGGCAGCCACGGGTCAGGAGGCCTTCGCGTCGTGACCCGGCTCGACCTGGGCGGCGGCGGCCGACTCCTTCTCAGCCAGCTTCCGCTCCTCCTTGGCCACGGAGGCGTACTTGTCGACGTACTCCTGTCCGGAGAGCCGCATGATCTCGTACATGATCTCGTCGGTGATCGAGCGCAGGATGTAGCGGTCGTTCTCCATGCCCTCGTAGCGGCTGAAGTCCAGCGGCTTGCCGAAGTGCACGACCGGCCGCGTGAAGGTGCCGAACTTCTTGCCGGGAGGGGCGACGACGTCGGTGCCGACCACCGCGACCGGAATCACCGGCACGCCCGTCTCCAGGGCCAGCCTGGCCACCCCGGTCTTGCCACGGTAGAGCTTGCCGTCGTGGGACCGGGTGCCCTCGGGGTAGATCCCGAACAGCTCACCGTCGTCCAGCACCCGCTTGGCAGCGGTCAGCGCGCCCTCGGCCGCGGAGGCACCCGCGCGATCGATCGGGACCTGCCCCGCCCCCGAGAAGAAGCCCTTCTGGAACCAGCCCTTGATCCCCGGGGTGTTGAAGTACTCGGCCTTGGCCACGAAGGTCACTCGCCGGGCGAGGGTGAGCGGCATGAACAGCCAGTCGGCGTAGGAGAGGTGGTTGCTGGCCAGGATCGCCGGACCCTCTTCGGGCACGTTCTCCGAGCCCGAGACGCGCGGACGGAAGATCACCCGGAGAAGGGGACCGATCGCGATCCACTTCAAGAACCAGTAGAACAAGCTGGCCACCTTCCTCTCACGCTTGGAACCCTAGGGCACGTTGCCATGCCACATCGACCTGCGGACCACGCCGCCGCGGTGCGCCGCCGCCAACGAGGTCGTGGCTAGCCCGCCTGTGGCCGCGCGTGACACGATTGCGGCGCCCTCCCCGTTCTCGCGCACCACCCTGGAGACCGCCTGTGACCGTCCACCCTCTCGCCGAGCCGTTCCTCTCCGACGGCGACGCCACGTCACCACGCGGACGGGTCGGCGTCCTGCTCAGTCACGGCTTCACCGGTTCGCCGGCGTCGATGAAGCCATGGGCCGAGTACCTCGCCGGCCAGGGGTACGCCGTGTCGCTCCCCCGGCTGCCGGGACACGGGACCACCTGGCAGGAGATGAACACCACGACCTGGGACCACTGGACGGCGGAGATCGAGCGCGCGTTCGAGGCGTTGGCGAACCAGGTGGACACGGTGTTCGTGTGTGGCCTGTCGATGGGTGGCGGGCTCGCCCTGCGACTCGCCGCGGACCATTCCGACCGGGTCGCCGGGCTCGTCCTGGTCAACCCTGCCGTCGGCTCGAACCGTCTCGACGTGAAGCTGCTCCCGGTGCTCAAGCACGTGGTGCCGTCCATGCCCGGCATCGCGAACGACATCAAGAAGCCGGGGGCCGAGGAGCACGGCTACACCAAGACCCCGCTCCGCGCCGCCGACTCGATGTTCAAGGGCTACAAGCAGCTGCGCAGCGACCTCGGCAGGATCACCTGCCCGATCCTGATCTACCGCTCGGCCGTCGACCACGTCGTCGACCCGTCGTCGGCCCGCATCATCAAGGCGGGGGTCAGGTCCAGCGACACCCGTGAGGAGAGCCTCGAGAACAGCTACCACGTGGCCACGCTCGACAACGACGCCGAACGCATCTTCGAAGGCTCAGCTGCCTTCATCGAGCGGATCCGCGGAGCAGCGTGACGGCAGCTGAGGATCCCGTGACAACACCCCAGAACCCCGAGGAGGAGCCCGTCGGCGACGAGCTCCCCGAGCAGCCTGCCGACAACGTCCCCGACGAGGACGCTCTCTGGCGCGCCATCGTCGACAACTACGGCGACCGCCCGGAGATCCCAGTGGCCGAGCCCGAGCCGGAGGCCGAGCCCGAGCCCCCCACGACCTCGCGGGATCCGGGTCTGCCCCCGCACCCGGATGACGAGCCGCCCACGACCGAGTCGCCAGTTGCGACCGGGCACGACGGTGAGGAGCACTACGTTCCTCCTCCGCCACCACCGCTGCCCACGCCACCACCGGCGCGGCTGCTGGCCTGGGTCGGGCTGTTCGGGGTGCCGGTGTTCGTCCTGTTCGCCCTCGTGGCCCACATCGTGCTGCCCTCGCTGGTGGGTCTGGTACTCATGATCTGGTTCGTCGGTGGGTTCGTCTTCCTGGTGGCCTCGATGAGGCCCGGTCCGGAAGAGGGTCACGACGACGGGGCGAGGCTCTGACCTTCCCCTCAGCAAGGCCTGGGAGGCACGCATGGCGCACAACGAGATCGTCGAGGTCAAGGGGCACCTGATCGACACGGCAGCCCTGTCCAGGGTCCTCAACGACATCGACGAGTACGGCGGCGACTACCGCGTGGAGCAGTTCGACATCGGCCACGGATCGGCCGACCCGTCGTACGCCCGGATCGACGTCTCGGCCGGGACCGAGGAGACCCTCCAGCGCATCCTGATGCGCCTGCAGACCCACGGCGTCAACCAGGTGGACCCGGGCGAGGCACAGGTCCAGGTCGCCGAGACCGACGGCGTCTTCCCGGACGGCTTCTACTCCAGCACGAACCTCGAGACCCAGGTGCGGCTCGACGGCCACTGGGTGCGCGTCCTCAACCCCGAGATGGACTGCGGGCTGGTGGTGACCGACGGCGCGGGCGGCGGACCCGCGGTCCGCACGCTGCCCATGTCCGACGTCGAGGCGGGCATGCGGATCGTGTCCGGCGCCTCGGGCGTCAAGGTGACCGTGCCGATCTCCACCAAGGAGCAGGGCAGCTTCGGCTTCATGGACTCCGAGGTGTCGAGCGAGAAGCCCCAGGCGGTGCTCGTGCGGCAGGTGGCCGACGGGATGCGCGAGGCCAAGGACGCCGGCAAGAAGGTGCTCTGGGTGGGCGGTCCCGGTGTCGTCCACACCGGCGCGTCCCAGGCGATGGTCGCGCTGGTCGAGGCGGGGTTCGTCGACGTGCTCTTCGCCGGCAACGCGCTCGCCACGCACGACATCGAGTCGGCGCTCTACGGCACCTCACTGGGCGTCGATCTCGCCCGTGGCCAGGGCGTCGAGCACGGTCACGAGCACCACATCCGGGCGATCAACACGATCCGCAAGGCCGGGTCGATCCATGCCGCCGTCGAGCAGGGTGTGCTGACCAGCGGGATCATGCACTCGCTGGTGACCCACGGCAAGAAGTTCGTGCTCGTCGGCTCGGTCCGCGACGACGGCCCGCTGCCTGACGTCTACACCGACGTGATCGAGGGCCAGCGGGCGATGCGTGCCGAGCTGGGCGACGCCGGGTTCTGCCTGATGGTGGCGACCATGCTGCACTCCGTGGCCACCGGCAACATCCTCCCCGCGTCGGTCCCGCTGGTCTGCGTGGACATCAACCCGGCCACGGTGACCAAGCTGGCGGACCGCGGGTCCTCGCAGGCCCGAGGCATCGTCACCGACGTCGGGCTCTTCCTCGAGCAACTCGCGATGGAGCTCTCCCCCACCTACCGACGCGGCTAGGCCTCGACGCCACCCGGGCCAGGTCCGCTGCGCCGACCACGCCGGCCATCGGGCCGAGCACAGCGCCGACGACCTGAGGCAGGTCCCGGTGCCCCGCGCCGACCAGGCTGCGCTCGAGCGCCTGCCTCGCCGGGTCCAGCAGGAGGTCGCGAGCCGCGGAGACACCGCCGCCGATCACGATCAGAGGTGGGTCCAGGGCAGCGACGAGGTTCGCCAGCCCGACCCCGAGCCACCTGCCGACCTCGGCGTACGCCGCTGCCGCGGCCGGGTCCCCCTCACGTGCGGCAATCGTGAGAGCGGGGCCGGAGAGCGTGCTCCCACCCTCGGCTGCAGCGCGGGCCAGTGCCCTCCCCGAGCAGTACTGCTCCCAGCAGCCACGGCCGCCGCACTCGCACTCCCGTCCGTCCGGGACCACCTGCATGTGCCCGTACTCCCCGGCCATGCCGTTGACGCCACGGATCAGCCGCCCACCCACGACGAGCGATCCCCCGATGCCCGTGCCGAGCGTCACCATCACGGCGTCAGCGGTCTCCCGCGCTGCCCCGAACCGGGCCTCGGCCCACAGCGCCGCGGAGGCGTCGTTGTCGACCAGCACACGACCCAGCGACCGGTGGCGAAGACGCTTGCCCAGACGCTCCGCGAGGGGTTCGTCGCGCCAGGGGAGGTGCGGGGCGAAGCGCACCCGCTCACCGTCGCGGGCCACGAAGCCCGCGGCCGCCACCCCGACCGCCAGTCGGCCGTACTGCGCGATCAGCCGTTCCACGACCTCGACGAGCGCGTCCTCGACCTCCTGGGCGGTCGCCTTCTCGATCCCCGAGCCAGGCCCCGGCGTGGCGGTGGTCTCGGTGTCGAGCACCCGGCCGACCTCGTCGACGACAGCCGCCAGCACTTTGGTGCCACCGATGTCGACGCCGATCGACAGGCTCATCTGCCCTGCGCTCCAGGCGTGCCGGACAGCATCACCGGCGTCTCGCGAGGTCCGCGACCCCGACCATGCCACCGGTATTGCCGAGCTCGGCCTGCCGCACCTCGAGCAGCGGCCGGTGGCTGCGCACGGTCACGTGGCTCTCGAAGCTGGCCCTGATCGGGTCGAGCAGGAGGGCACCCGCCTCGCCCACGCCGCCTCCGATGACGACCACGTTCGGGTCCAGCACTGCGGTCAGCGTGGCCACGCCCTGCCCGATCCAGTCGCCCAGCTCGGCGAGCCTCGCTCGCGCGAACTCGTCGCCACCGCGAGCCGCCTTCGTGATCAACGGACCAGAGATCCCGGAGACATCTCCCCCGGCGAGCTCGATCAACGTCCCGGCCCCCTCCGGATCCTCGACGGCCTTCTCGTGGGTCACCCGCACCAGCGCACGGCCTGATCCGTAGGACTCCAGGCAGCCCAGGTTGCCGCACCCACAACGGACGCCCCCGGGCACCATCTGGATGTGGCCGACCTCGCCGCCCATTCCGAAGCCTCCTCGGACCAGCTCACCGTCGATGACCACGCCACCGCCGACTCCGGTGCCGATGGTGAGCATCAGCAGATCCTCGACGTCCTCGCCCGCGCCGGACGTGAACTCGCCCCAGGCCGCGGCGTTCGCGTCGTTCTCGACGACCACCGGCAGGTCGAGCTCATCCTGGAGCCGCTCCTTGAGCGGCTCGTCGCGCCACGCCAGGTTCGGCGCGAACACCACGGTGGCGCGCTGCTTGTCGACGAATCCTGCGGCGCAGACCCCGACAGCCTCGATCTCCCTGGTCCCGGCGAGCGAACGCACCAGCGTGCCGATGGTCTGCACGATCGCGGCCGGGTCGGTGGCCGGCGACTCGGTGCGGTCCCGGGTGATGAGCTGTCCGCGCTCGTCCACGAGCCCGGCGGAGATCTTGGTGCCGCCGACGTCGACACCCACCGTGTACGTCACTGTTCCTCGTCCCAGTCGGTTGTCGCATCGAGGTCGATCTTCTCGACGCTTGGCCCTTTGCCGTGTGCCGCGGTGTCGGTGGCGAGCAGGCCAGCCGCCGCGTGCATCAGCGAGCTGGCAGCCACCGACAGGTGCGCGCGCACCTCGGGGCTGGTCTGGCGGGCGACGTGGATGACCTTGCACACCGGGCAGTAGCGGCAGTCCTCGCCGTCGGTCGCGACGTGGGCGCTGATGTCCTGGACCGCTGCCGCGAACGTTCCCGCTGCGCCGGCGGCGCTGCCCGCATAGTCCGTGCCCTGGTCCCTGGCCCAGTCCGAGAGGGCCCCGAGCAGCTTGGCCGCCTCGTCGCCCACGCTGCCCACAGAGTGCTGGTCTCCAGACCCTGTGCCTTCGTCTGCCTCGTTCACGGCTGCTCCTCCTGCTCGAACCGGAACCGTACCTGCAGCGAGCCGTCCTCCACCCGAGCGGCTGTCACCGTGTGACGCCTCAGGGCCGCCGGCAGGGCCAGGAGGCGTCGGTAGGACCCGACTGTGACCACCAGCTCGTCCCCGTGCCGGGCAAGGTCGACGTCCTGCTTCTGGGCGAACGGCAGAGCGATCCGCAGCACCGCCCCGGTGCTGGTTCGGGTGATGGTCATCGGGCCCTCACCCAGCGGCAGTCCCAGCGGATCGGCACCGTCATACGTCGACTCGGCGAGGTCGGCGAGCGCGTCCGCCCCGACCGGCTCCCCCGGCTGGTAGTCGGAGAGCCAGATGGGCAGCTCGGCGAAGGACTGCCTGACCTCGGCGAGCACCGACTGCTGGGCTGTCACCCAGCCCTGTCTCCAGGTGTCACCCGCCCCCTCGGGGAAGACACGGTTCGCGATCACCCCGTCGACCCGGTAGCCGTAGAGGGACAGCGTGGTCAGTGAACGTCGCGCCTCTGCCACCACCACCGCCTCGGGAGTGAGCACCAGCCGAACGGTGGAGTCCTTCTCGCTGAGGATCTGCTGGACCTGGTCGAGGTCGCGGTGCAACCGTTCCACGGCGTCGAAGACAGAGTCCTCGGGCATCGGCACGCCTGCGGCTCGGGTCAGCACCGGTCGCAGCGCGCGGACCACCCGGCGTTGCACCCCGAATACGCGCGTCATGTACCACCCCAGCGCCTCGGGCAGGGCGAGCAGCCGCAGCGTCTCCGCAGTGGGGCCGCAGTCGACGATGATCACGTCCCAGGTGCCGTTGACGGCATGGTTGCGGAGCTCGAGGAGGGCCAGCACCTCCTCCGCGCCAGGGACCACCGTCAGCTCCTCGGCGGTGATCGGGTCCACCCCTGCAGCGTCGAGCACTGACATCAGGTATCCCTGGATCTCGCCCCAGGACCGCTCGAAACGCCGTTGGGCGTCGACCTGGTGCACCCACAGGTTCGGAGCCACCTCGACCGGCTCCTGGCCGACCGCGACGAGCCCGAAGGCATCACCCAGGGAGTGCGCTGCGTCCGTGGACAGGACGAGGGTGCGTTGACCGGAGCGGGCGGCGAGGGTCGCCGTGCCTGCGGCGCTGGTCGTCTTGCCGACTCCTCCCTTGCCGGTGAAGAGGACGATGCGGACGGCCACGCTCAGCCCAGCGACTCGACGCGCTTCTTCAGGCCCTTCAGCGCGGTGTCGATGATGACCTTCTCGGCCTTGCGACGCAGCATTCCGATCATCGGGATGCTCAGGTCGACGGCCAGTCGGTAGGTGACGTCCGTGCCCGCACCGCTGGGCCGCAGCTCGTAGGCGCCCTCCATGGCCTTGAGCATCTTGCCCTCGACAAGGTTCCAGCGCACGGCTGAGTCGCCCTGCCAGTCGTAACCCAGGGTGTAGGAGTCCTTGATCGGTGTGGCCTCGAGCTCGAAGTGCACCTCGCTCGCACGACCCTCGGGGCCCTCCTTCACCACCTCGGCCCGCTTCATGCCCTGTGCCCACTCGGGATAGGCCTCGAAGTCGGCGATGACCGCCATCACCTGCGCCGGAGTCGCGTCGATGATGATGCTGGACGTGGTCTGCTCGGCCATTTTCTGGTCCTGACTTCGAAGGCTGCTGCGGAGGAAGGGCCGGCGCGAGTCCTCGCTGGGATGCCGGGTGCCCAAGGTTAGCGCCAACCACGACCCCCCCGATCCGGCTCCTGCGGCCCGCGTCGCCCGCGCGGCCGAGTAACGTGCAGATGCGATGCGGCCCCCGGGGAGCTCCCGGCGAAGGCCCCGAGGAAAGGTGCAGCGTGCGCGAGTACTCCACGGCCCAGCAGGTGAGCGTTCCCATGACCGGAAACCTCACCGACGACGTCGTCACCAACGGCACCGAGTACGCCGACATGGTGCTGTTCTCCCGACGCGCCGCGGGATCCTGGAGCGACGTCTCCGCTGCCGAGTTCCTCCGTGAGGTCCGCTCGGTCGCCAAGGGGCTGATCGCTGCCGGGATCGAGCCCGGTGACCGGGTCGCGCTGATCTCTCGCACGCGCTACGAGTGGACCCTCCTCGACTACGCCATCTGGTTCGCCGGGGCGGTCACCGTGCCCGTCTACGAAACCTCCAGCGCGCAGCAGGTCGAGTGGATCCTGGCCGACTCCGGCGCCCGCGCGGTGTTCACCGAGACACCGGAGCACAGCTCGCGCGTCAAGGAGGTCCGCGACGGCCTCCCGGAGCTCCACCACGTGTGGTCGATCGAGGGCAACGGGCTCGGGGTCCTGCGCACGCTCGGCGAGGACGTGTCCGACGACGAGCTCGAGACCCGGCGCACGCACGCGACTCCTGCCGACCTCGCCACGCTGATCTACACCTCGGGCACGACCGGCCGCCCGAAGGGCTGCATGCTCACGCACGGAAACTTCCTGTTCGAGCTGACCGTCGTGATCGAGGACCTGCCGATGCTCTTCGACCCGGCGTCCGAGCACCCGTCAGACAGCAGGGCCGGCATCCGGGACGCACCGGCGACCCTGCTCTTCCTGCCGCTGGCCCACGTGTTCGCGCGGATCATCCAGGTGGGTGCCGTGAAGGCCCGGGTGCGACTGGGCCACTCCTCCGACATCAAGAACCTGCTCGACGACTTCACGGGGTTCCAGCCGACGTTCATCCTCGCCGTGCCACGGGTCTTCGAGAAGGTCTTCAACACGGCCTCGCAGCGCGCCGTGGCTGATGGCAGGGGCAAGATCTTCGGCCGTGCGGCCGACGTCGCGATCGCCTGGTCACGCGGGCTCGAGACCGGCAAGGTCAGCCTGGCCGTCCGCGCCCAGCACCGGGTCTTCGACCGGCTCGTCTACGGCAAGCTGCGGACGGCACTCGGCGGCAAGTGTGCCTACGCCGTCTCGGGAGGGGCTCCCCTCGGCGAGCGCCTGGGGCACTTCTACCGGGGCATCGGGGTGAACGTCCTGGAGGGCTACGGCCTGACTGAGACCACCGCGGCGCTGACGGCCAACCTCCCGGATGCCCAGAAGGTCGGCTCCGTGGGGCGGCCGGTGCAGGGCACCAGCGTGCGCGTCGCCGACGACGGGGAGCTGCTCTTCCGCGGCGGACAGGTCTTCGCCGGCTACTGGCGCAACGACGAGGCGACAGCGCAGGCGAGGGACGACCACGGGTGGTTCCGCACGGGCGACGTCGGTGAGATCGACGACGAGGGCTTCGTGCGGATCACCGGCCGCAAGAAGGAGATCCTGGTCACCGCCGGCGGCAAGAACGTCGCGCCGGCGGTGCTCGAGGACCGCCTGAGGGCGCACCACCTCGTCGACCAGTGCCTGGTCGTCGGCGACGGCCAGCCGTTCATCGCTGCCCTGGTCACCCTCGATGCCGAGACCGTGCCGGCCTGGGTCGAGCAGCACGGGAAGTCCGGCGACGTCTCCGTCCTCGTCGACGACCCGGATCTCAGGGCCGCGATCCAGACCGCGGTCGACGAGGCCAACAAGGCCGTCTCGAAGGCGGAGTCGATCCGTCGGTTCACCATCCTGGCCAGTGTCTGGACCGAGGAGGGCGGGCAGTTGACGCCCAGCCTGAAGCTCAAGCGCGGCGTCGTCCTGCGAGAGCACCGCGACGACGTGGACGCGCTCTACGTGCGCTGAAACTGCTCCACCCCGGGCCACGGACCGATTTTCGAGTCTGAGCGGCGACAGAGAATCGGATTCTGCGTACAAAACGGACTCCAGTGCGGCAACCTGAGTCATGTCGTGAAACAGAAGTGGTCTCACGGTGCCAACGGGAGAAGTGGTGGTTGCCACGGCTCCACCACGAGCCAGATAGGTCGCTGTTCATGGATCGCAGAAAAGCCCTGCTAGCCGTCGCCGCAGTCATTGCCGCGCTGGGCACGTTGCTGGTTTTCCTCTATGTCAGGGGCGCGGACACCCGCGCCGACGAGCGCTACGGCGCCGTGGAAGTGCTTCGAGTCGTGAAGCCGATCGCGGCCGGGGAGACCGTCGAGGCCGCCCAGGCTGCGGGCAAGCTCGAGACGGGCTCCGTCTCGCAGAAGGACCTCCTGCCCGACGCACTCACCGGGACCGAGCCCATCGCCGGCAAGGTGGCCACCACCGCCATCTATCCGGGAGAGCAGCTGATCAGCTCGAAGTTCGGCGCCGGCGGCGCTGTGACGGGTCTCCAGATTCCCAAGGGCAAGATCGCCATCTCGGTGAACATGTCGGACCCCGCGCGGGTGGCCGGGTTCGTCAACCCCGGCGACAAGGTCGCGATCTTCATGAACGGTGCCGGAGGCGGCACTCCCAACACCCGCCTGCTGCTGCCCAGCGTCCAGATCATCGGCGCGGGAACCACGACGATCGTCTCCCAGACCACCACGGACCCCACCGGAGCACAGGTGACGGACCAGCTGCCCAAGGCCCTGCTGACCTTCGCCGTGACCCAGAGCGAGGCCGAGCGGGTGATCTTCGCCAGCAGCAACGGCGAGCTCATTCTCGGCCTGACGAACGCAGAGTCGCAGATCGCTCCGTCCAAGGGTGTCACCCAAGCCAACCTGTTCCAGTGATGCGGGCTGCCCGCCCGCTCCGCTGACCGAAACCAGACAAGGACCACGATGTCGATACTCGTCGAAGCCGACAGCACCACCGCAGGTGTGCTGATCGGCGCGCTACCAGCCGGCTCACCGGTTGTCGCCCGACCCGACGACATCGAGGGGCTCCTGTCCGGGCGGGGCCACTCCGCCGTGGTGCTCGGCCCCACGATGGAGATGGCGGTTGCCGCGTCCCTGGCCGAGCGGACCCGTGCCGCCCACCCGGCCACGACCGTCGTGCTCATCCGGCACGACCTGGCGCCCGAGGTCTTCGCCCAGGCCATGCAGGTCGGCATCGGAGCGGTGGTGGCCGCCGACGACCCGAGCGCGCTCGGCACGGCGCTGAGCCGGGCCAAGGTGACCTGGGAAACGATCCACGGGCCCACGGATCCCGGAGACCGCGACGGCCGCGTCATCACCGTGTTCTCCCCCAAGGGAGGTGTCGGCAAGACGACCATGGCCGTCAACCTCAGCGTCGCGCTCGCCCGCACCCGAGCCGAGGTGTGTGTCGTCGACCTCGACCTGGCCTTCGGCGACGTCGCCATCACCATGCAGATCATCCCGGAGCACACGATCACCGAGGCTGCGGAGTCCGAGCAGGACCTGGACTACTCGCTCCTGCAGAAGCTGCTCACCCGTCACGAGAGCGGCATCACGATCCTGGCTGCTCCGACGCACCCCGAGGGACGCGACGCCATCACTGCATCGCTGACTCGGCGGGTGATCCAGACGCTGCGCAGACACTTCGACTATGTCGTGATCGACACCCCTCCCGGCTTCGACGACCAGGTCCTCGGCGCCTTCGACGAGACCGACGAGGTCGTCATCGTGGCCACCCTCGACGTGCCCACGATCAAGAACACGAAGGTCGCGCTCGAGACCCTCGACCTGTTGCGACTCGTGCCGAACGGTCGTCACCTGCTCCTGAACCGTGCCGACGAGGAAGTGGGCCTCTCCCTCGCCAACGTCGAGGAGATCCTCGGCATGCCCGTATCGGTGTCCCTCCCGAGCTCCACCGCCGTCGCCAGCGCCACGAACCACGGCCGGCCCATCGTGTTGTCCAAGCCTGACCACCCGGTCTCGAAGGCCCTCGCCCAGTTCGCCCGGCGGTTGGCGGGCGATGAGGCAAAGGCCAAGGCCAGCGCTCCCGCCCGGCGTGGCCTCTTCGGGCGTTCGAAGAAGTAACAGGAAGAGCCGATGAGCAGTCTCAGCGATCGCCTAGCCGCCCTCAACCGCACCTCTCCCGCGGTTGCGGCATCCGACTCCACCGACATGGCCGAGGTCTCCGAAGCCACGCTTCCGAAGCGTCGGGCCGATGTCCCGCTCGACACCCCTCCGGTGACCGAAGCCTCGCCACAGGCGGCCCACGCTGCGCCGCCCCAACCCCAGCCCAACACTGGTGCGGGATCCGGCTCCGCAGACAGGTCAGGCAGCGACAGCGCGAGCAGCGGCAGCAAGTCCGCGACCCAGTCCAAGGCGGCAGCGCGCGTCGACGCAGCCAAGGACCGCTTCGACGACCTCAAGGAGAACGTGCACAGCGAGCTCCTCCAACAGCTCGGTCCGCAGCTCTACGACGCCAACCTCGACGCCGCCGAGCTCGAGGCCAAGGTGCGGGTGGTGCTCGCCGACGTGCTGGCTGCCAGCAACCGGCCACTGACCCGCCTCGACCGGGAACGCATCACCCAGGACATCTCCGACGACATCCTGGGCTATGGCCCCCTCGAGCCCTATCTCCGCGACCTCGACGTCGCGGAGGTCATGGTGAACGGCCCCTTCGACATCTACCTCGAGCTGAAGGGCAAGCTCGTCAAGGTCGACGGGAAGTTCAAGGACGAGGCGCACCTGCGGCGCACGATCGACAAGATCGTCTCGCGCATCGGCCGACGGGTCGACGAGTCCTCCCCGATGGTGGACGCTCGGCTACCTGACGGCAGCCGCGTGAATGCCGTGGTGCCTCCGTTGGCGATCGACGGCAGCACACTGACCATCCGCAAGTTCGCCGCCGACCCGCTGACGGTCAACGACCTGATCAGGTTCGGCTCCCTGAGTGACAAGACTGCGGACTTCCTGGACGCGTGTGTCCGAGGACGGCTCAACGTCGTGGTGTCCGGCGGCACCGGAGCCGGCAAGACCACGACCCTGAACGTGCTGTCCTCGTTCATCCCGGCCGATGAGCGCATCGTCACGATCGAGGATGCTGCCGAGCTGCAGCTCAAGCAGGACCACGTGGTCCGCCTGGAGTCGCGCCCCTCGAACATCGAGGGCAAGGGCGCAGTGACCATCCGCGACCTCGTCCGCAACTCGCTGCGTATGCGACCAGACCGCATCGTCGTGGGTGAGGTCCGTGACTCCTCGGCACTCGACATGCTCCAGGCCATGAACACCGGCCACGACGGCTCCATCTGTACCGTCCACTCGAACGGGCCACGCGACACCTGCTCCCGCCTCGAGACCCTCGTCCTGATGGCCGGCATGGACCTGCCCATCCGCGCGATCCGCGAGCAGGTCGCCTCGGCGGTCGACCTGATCGTGCACCAGGCCCGGCTCAAGGACGGCAGTCGTCGTATCACCCACGTCACCGAGGTGGAGCGGATGGAGGGCGACGTCATCACGCTGCAGGACATCTTCTTGTTCGACAACTCTGCGGGCTTCGACTCCGAGGGGCGCACTCTCGGGACGCTCAAGGCCACCGGCCTGCGTCCGAGGTTCCTCGAGAAGATGCTGCACAACAACGTGACGGTGGACCCGCGGATCTTTGCCACGACGGAGTACCAGTGAACCGGCGAGCCCCATTGCTTCGCCGCGCTGTCGTTGCGGCTCTCCTCTCCGGCCTGGCTCTGGGCTTCGCGGGTGCTGCGCCGGCCTCGGCGGAGGACAACGCCGCGATCGACCTGGCGCTGCCCACCGACGGAGCAGTGCGGCTGCTCGTGTCGGTGCCCGGGAACGACGAGGTCGACCTCGGCGGGGTCAAGGTCACGATCGGTGGCACGGAGGTGGAGGCAACGGCGGCCGCCGCGTCACAGAGCGAGGTGGACCGCACCTCGATCCTCGCCATCGACACCAGCCAGAGCATGGCCGGACCCCGCATCGCCGGGGCGAAGACCGCGGCACTCGCCTACCTCGCAGCCGTCCCGGCCAACGTGAACGTCGGGGTGGTCACCTTCGATGACACCGTCAAGGTCGTGGTGCCCCCCGGCCTGGATCGCGCTGCCGCCCGGACCGCGATCGCCGGACTCCAGCTGACCCTGAAGACCTCGCTCTACGACGGCGTGCTCGGTGCGCTCAAGGCTGTCGGTCCCGGCGGTGCGAAGGCCGGCCAGCGCAAGATCCTGCTGCTCTCCGACGGCAAGGACACGACCGCCACCGAGCTCGACGACGTGCTCGCGGCGATCACCAAGTCAGGCGCCGTCGTCGACGTCGTCTCCCTGCAGGTCGGAGACGAGGCCAACGCACCACTGAACGCGATCGCCTCCGCGGGCAAGGGCACCGTGCTCACCATGGCGGATCCCGCTGCACTCACCGCGGCGTTCGCCAAGGAGGCCAGCGCCCTGGCCCGCCAGGTCGTGGTCACTGCCAAGGTCCCGTCCGGCGTCGACTCCACGTCTGCCAACGTGCAGGTGCAGGTCCCGACCAGCGGTGCTGCGTTCACTACCTCGGCGTACGTTCCGGTGCGGACCAAAGCCCAGATCGAGGCAGCCAAGACCGAGAGCGCCGGCCCCCAGCTCGTCCAGACCGGGCTCCTGGACCTCTCACCCCGGATCATGTACGGCGCAGTCACGGCGATGGCGGTCGGGCTGCTGGGACTGCTGCTGCTGCTCGCGACCGGTTTCGGCAAGCGCAAGAGCAACCTGACGTTGACCGAGCAGGTCGCGGCGTACGGCGTGATGTCGGTTCCCGGCAAGTCGGGACCACGCAAGCTTCCGGAGGAGGAGAACGCCTTCGCCGGTCAGGCCCGGCAGGTGGCCGAGCGCGCGCTGGCCAACAACAAGAACTATGAGGCCAAGCTCGCTCACAACCTGGAAGCGGCCGGGATGTCCATGCGCCCGGCGGAATGGTTGCTGATGCGCGCAGCGATCGCGATCGGCGCAGGCCTGGTCGGGGTGATCCTCGGGTCCGGCAGCATCGTCTTCGGCATCATGTTCGTCCTCGTCGCCCTGGTCGCCCCGCCGCTCTACCTCAAGCGCCAGCGCTCGAAGCGGCTCACTGCCTTCAGCACCGGACTGGCCGACACCCTGCAGCTGATGTCCGGCAGCCTGTCGGCCGGCCTGTCCCTGGCCCAGTCCATCGACACGATCGTGCGTGAGGGCGGCGAGCCCATCTCGGGGGAGTTCCGGCGCGTCGTCATCGAGACCCGTCTCGGCGTCAGCCTGGAGGACTCCCTCGAAGGCGTGGCCGAGCGCATGGACAGCCGCGACTTCGAGTGGGTCGTGATGGCCATCCGGATCCAGCGCGAGGTCGGCGGCAACCTGGCCGAGCTCCTGCTGACCGTCGCCGCCACCCTTCGTGAACGCGAGTTCCTGCGCCGACACGTCCGGGCGCTCTCGGCCGAGGGCCGCCTCTCCTGCTATGTCCTGGGCGGACTTCCTCCCGGCTTCCTGCTCTACCTGACGCTGACCAAGCCGGACTATGTCAACCCGCTCTACACCACTCCCATTGGCTGGATCCTGTGCGCCGGCATGGGGATCCTGATGACGGTCGGAATGTTCTGGATGACCAAGGTTGCGAAGGTGGACGTGTGATTTCCCTGATCCTGCCCCTGGGCTTCGTGATGATCTTCGCTGCCCTGTTCCTGGTGTTCGCGTCGGTCGGAGGCATCAGCAAGGAGCGCGCCGGAGTCGGCCGGTCCATCGCCGTCCTCGAGGCCCTCACCGCGGCTCCCGAGGAGATGAAGCGTGAGCTCGACTCCAGCTTTGCCGACCGCGTCCTGTTCCCGCTGCTCGCCCGGACCCAGAGCATGGGACGTCGGCTGACCCCTGAGGACGCCAGCGAGCGGATCCGCGAGAAGCTGGAGAAGGCGGGGAACCCGGTCGGCTGGACCGTGGAGCGCGTGATGGCCGGCAAGGTGGTCGGCTTCGGCGCCGCCCTGGCCGTCGGCCTCGTCGTGGCCCTGATCATGGGGCTCGGCTTCGTTCCGACCCTGGCGCTGGTGGTGGGCGCCTCGCTGGCCGGCTACATGGCCCCGAACCTGTACCTCTACCAGGCCACCTTCAACCGGTCGGACGAGCTGGCGCGCGCCCTCCCCGACGCCATCGACCTGCTGACGATCTCGGTCGAGTCGGGGCTCGGCTTCGACGCAGCGTGTGCCCAGGTCGCGCGGAACACCGACGGCCCACTCTCTGAGGAGTTTGCCCGGATGCTGCAGGAGATGCAGATCGGTCGGGGACGCTCGGAGGCGCTTCGCTCGATGGCCGACCGCTCGGACCTTCCGGAGCTGCGCTCCTTCATCAGCGCCATGGTCCAGGCCGACGCCTTCGGCATCCCCGTCGGTCAGGTACTGCGGGTCCAGTCCTCCGAGATCCGCATCAAGCGGCGGCAGTGGGCCGAGGAGATGGCGCAGAAGGTGCCGGTCAAGATCCTGGTTCCGCTGATCTTCTGCATCCTGCCGTGCCTCTTCATCGCCGTGCTCGCCCCTGCCGGGATCAACATCATGGACAACTTCTCTGGCAAAGTCTGAGGCGTGACCGACATCGGCCGGGTCGCCCTGGCGGCTCGTGTCTTCACCCTCGCTGCCCTCACCTCGGTCGCGGCGCTGGCTGGGACCGAGTACGTCAAGGCGTCGCTGTTCGTCGTCCTGGGTGCCTTGGTCGCGATCGCGCTGTCGATGACACGTCAGTTCTCGGAGACGACGGTATCCCTGCTCGAGGGCGCGGCCGTGGCGACCGTGGCGGCCTTCACCTATCCCGACCATGCGACCGTCATCCCCTACCTGGTCATCCCGGCCCTCATCGCTGCGCTGGACCGGGGTTTCCAGGGTTTGCTCCGGGTGGTGGCACTCGAGTTCGGGCTGTTGGCGGCCCTGTCCGCCTGGCAGCTGGAGGGGTGGGACCGCGAGCTCGCAGCCAGCGCCTTCACCTGGCTGGCCACAGCCGTGGGCACCGGGGTCATGGGCGCAGCGTTGCGGCGGGCCGGCACGAACACCGATGCCGACGCCTCCTACCGGAGCGCCGTCGGCCTGATCCGTCGGCTCGAGGCGCTCTCCGGCAAGCTCAGTGGCGGCCTCGATGCGGTCGACATCGCCGACCAGGTCATGGACGAGGCCGACACGGTCGTGCCGACCCGCAGCGCCGGGGTCTTCGTCCGTTCCCAGACCGGCTCCATGACCCCGCTCAGGTACACCGCCGGCATGCTCCCCGGCCCGATGGCGTGGGCCGAGCCGCTGGCCGCCAAGTGCTGGGAGTACGAGGCGATGATGCTGCGCGAGCAGCACGTCGCCATCCCCCTGGTGGCCAACGACGAGATGATCGCTGTCCTGGTCCTCGAGACCCTGCAGCCGATCGAGTCGACGGCTGCCCTTGACCTCCGCAAGCGACTCACCCGGCACGCCGTACAGCTGCAGGCGGCGCTGCTCTTCGGCCGCGTGCGCGACAACGCAATGAGCCAGGAGCGCCAGCGGATCGCTCGCGAGGTGCACGACGGGGTGGCCCAGGACGTGGCCTCGCTCGGCTATCTCGTGGACAACCTCGCCGCCACGGCCACCGAACCGCGCCAGCAGCAGCAGATCGACCAGCTGCGCCAGGAGGTGACCCGGGTGGTCACCGAGCTCCGGCACTCGATCTTCGACCTGCGCCATGAGATCTCAGCAGGGGCAGGCCTCGGCGAGAGTCTCTCGGCCTACGCCAACCAGGTGGGCGCCACGTCCCCGATGACCGTGCACGTCACCCTGGACGAGGAAGGTCCGCGATTGCCGGGTGAGGTCGAGTACGAGCTTCTTCGGATCGCCAAGGAGGCGATGGCCAACGCACGCAAGCACTCCGGCGCCGCGAACCTCTGGCTGCGCTGCACGGTTCGGTCACCGCAGGCGGAGATCGAGGTCGGGGACGACGGCACCCGACAGCACCTCCCCAAGGCCGACTCCCAGGGACTCAAGATCATGAGGGAACGCTCCCGCAACATCGGTGCCGAGCTCGTCGTGGAGGAGCCGACACCCGAGCGGGCCGGGACCCGCGTCCTCGTCCGGATGGGGCGTCCGACGCGTTAGCCTGCCTGCTGGGGCCGGGACCGACACCTGACGCCACTCGAGGGGTACCCATGACGACCGTGCTGCTGATCGACGACCACGAGCTGATCCGACAGGGACTGGCCGGCGCCTTCACCCAGGCAGACGGTTTCGACGTCGCCGGCCAGGCCGGGTCGGTCGAGGACGGCATCTCGCTCGCCCGTGAGATCGCGCCCGACGTGGTCGTCACCGACGTACGCCTTCCCGACGGCTCAGGGCTTGACGTGGTCCGCGCGCTCCGCAAGGAGAACAAGGAGGTGGGTCTGGTCGTGCTGACCATGTATGCCGGCGACGAGCAGCTGTTCGCGGCCATGGACGCCGGGGCCTCCGCCTTCGTGGGCAAGGACGCGCCCACGGCGGCCGTGATCAGCGCTGCGCGTCAGGCCTCCGTGGCTCCGTTGACCTTTGCCTGCACCGGCCTGACCGAGGCCATGCTGCGTCGGATGACCTCCGGCGCACCCCGACTGTCCGACCGGGAGCGCCAGGTGCTGGACCTGCTGGCGGAGGGCCTCGGGGTCACCGCGATCGCCGGGCGTCTCTACCTCAGCGAGTCGACCGCGAAGAGCCACATCGGCCGGATCTATGAGAAGCTCGGCGCCGCCAACCGCGCGCAGGCGCTGGTCACCGCGATGCGCATGGGACTGATCACCTCTGCCTCACCGCCTGTCTGAACCTGAGGACGTAGGCAGACAAAGTCGCAGATCATTCCGGTTTGTCCAGAGATAGCCCAAATGGACTAGTCCGGCACTACCAAAAGAGTCATATGGTTCGAACCGGATAGCCGATGCCCCAATCTGTCCGCTTTTGACATACTTTCCTCAGTGGGTCGCTTGAAGCGGCCTGCCGAAGCAAATCCACCGAGTTCCAGAGGGAAGGAACATCTCATGCTCGAGTTCATCCGCACCATCACCAGCCGTCGCAACCAGGACGGTGCCTCCGCCGTGGAGTACGGCCTGCTCGTCGCCGGTATCGCCGCGCTGGTCGTGGCCGTCGTCTTCGCCTTCGGCGGGGTCATCAAGGGTTCGTTCACCAAGACCTGCGCCGCGGTCAAGAGCACGACCGGTACCGCCGCTACCAACGCCACCTGCTGACCCAGCTGAACAGCGGCCCGGAGCAGTCCGCAGGGACTGCTCCGGGCCCTCGGCTTCTGCGTGCCACGAGCACGGACAGCAAGTGTGCCCGGCGACTCCTCGGCGGGCGTGAGCGAGCATCACACCCGCGACACCGGGGGTGGTGAGCCGCCGGCACGGGTGCCCGGTCCTTTCACCGCATGGTGAGGGGACCGGGCATCTTCCTCGTTCTGGCTCGACCGGCGCTTCACAGAGTCCTCAGAGCGCAGCGTGGACATCGAACCAGCCACCCACCTCGACGCCTTTCCTCCTCGCGTGAGCCAGCCGGATCCGCGTGACCAGGTCCGTGTTGTAGAGCCACATCAGCGGGCGATGGAGCCGAGCCATCGGGATGCCCAGAACTGTGCCCCTCGCGCTGTACTCGATGCGCGCCGCCTGCTGCTTGACGGTAGCGAGCAACCGGTCCGCCACCTGCTCCGCCGTGAGCCAGGCGCCGGCTGTCTCCTCCCCGAACGGTCCAGACGAGTGCTTCGTGAACCGGGCATCGACGTATCGGCCCTCGAGGGGCGGATTCGGCATCCGCGTCATCGAGTGGGTGGCCTGGTTCACGAGCTTGAAGCGTGTGTAGCCGTAGTCCGTGAGCCTCGAGAGGAGCTCCACGGTGATGTCGGGCTCAGGCAGGTCGGCTTCGAAGGACAGGAATCGCGGCTTCTCCGCAACCTTGCCCAGCGACTCGACGCAGTCAGGGTCCCTGCCTTCGACGTCTATCTTCACGAAGTAGGGCGTCGGGTAGTCGGCCAGAATCGCGTCCAGGGTCGTACACGGCACGCTGATCTTCTGATGGCTCACTCCGAAACCCCGATCAGCCATTTCGGCACTGGTGCTGCCCCAGAGGTCCTGTTCGCTCATGTAGAAGTCGATCTCACCGACATAGTCGGCCACCGCGATCGGCAGGATCTCCAGGTCACCGGCGGCAATGGCGTCCCGGAACCGGATCGACGCCTCTTCGACGAGGCTGGGCACGGCCTCGACGGCAAGGACGCGGAAGCCCTTGCGAAGGTAGAAGTCTGTGTCCTCACCGCGATGCATGCCCAGGTCGACTATCAAACGCTTGCTCTCGCCGTCAGGAATCATGGCGTCAGTATGCCGCGCAGGCCGGAGTCTTCCTGGTACTCCGGCGCGAGTCATGCGAGGGAGACGACGGACGGCAGTCCCCGGAGGGACTATTGCCGCTCGAGCGCGCGGGCCAGGCCGATCCGCTGCACCGTCGTGGGATGTGAACCGAACCAGAACTGGCTCCAGCGCGGCGGGTCGTCGTCGCGCAGTGACCGGGTCGCCAACGAGATCTGCATCTGCTCGAAGCCTGCATAGTCCTGCGTGGCCTCGAGGGAGGCCCGGTCCGCCCGCGCCTCGACCGCACGGCTCACGGTGTTCACGAATGGGCTCGACAACAAGGTGCCCACGACACTGAGCGCGAGCAGCAGGGCCACCACCTCGGGCTGCGACGGGTGCTCCACCCCCGCGAGTCCGAGGACCCTGCGGCGACCGAGCACGAGTCCGAGCAGGCCGCTGCCGAGCACGGCGCCCGCCGAGCCCATGGCCGTTCCGAACAGCACGTCGTGGTACCGGGCATGACCCAGCTCGTGCGCCACCACCGCCAGGGTCTCCCGCTGGGGCACGTCGTCGACCAGGTTGTCGTAGAGCACCACCCGCTTGGTGCCGCCGAAGCCCGACACGTAGGCGTTCAGGGTCGTCGTACGCCGCGACGCGTCGGCCACCAGCACATCGGAGACCGGCACCTTCTCGGCCCGGGCCAACGCCATGATCGAGGTCCGCAGCTGACCGTCCGGAAGGGACGCGAACTGGTTGAACAGGGGCTCGACGACGACGGGATAGACATAGGAGCCCAGAACCGTCAGCACCGCCCCGGCCAGCGCCGTCCACAGCGGCCAGCGTCGCGGTGATCGTCGAGCCGTGCCGATCACGAGCAGGACCAGCACCGAGGCGAAGACCCAGGACACGAGCAGGGACACCAGGTGGTCGCGCGTCCACCCGCCCAGAGACTGGCGGGTGAGCCCGTACTCGAGCGCGTTGCCACGGATGACGAGATCGAGGGGCAGGGTGGCCAGCTCGCCCGCGGCCAGGACTGCGAGGGTCGCGACCAGCGCGCGCAGCCACCATGGACCCCGCAGCCGACCGATGAGCGCCGCCCCCAGCCGGGTGAGGCCGAGGGCGAGTGCGAGGACCAGCGAGATGCCCAGGTTCGCCCAGCCGAGGTGGCGCTGAGCCGACGAGTAGGCCTCGCCCCGCCTGAGCAGTTCGGTCGAGAACACCTCGCTCCCCCGCACTGGGACGACATGGCCACCGGGAACCCAGGACCAGGGCACGAACACGGCTCCGAGAGCCAGGACGACCACCCCGACCCCGACGAGCCCGAGACAGAGTCTCGCGCTGGGCATCGGCTCCCGGGTCACACCCGTCAGCCTGCCACCCCGGCAAGGCGTGCGAGGTCTGCGCGCCACTGCGCCACGAACCTCGGTTGGCTGGTCCCGAGCTCGCTGCGGAACGCCTCCTCGACCGAGGCGCCGTCACTCACCGTTGCGTAGAAGGAAACCAGCCTGTCAGCGCCGAACTCCTCGGCGAGGAAGCGGCACGCGAGCCAGGCCTCCTCGTAGGTGGCGCCGAGACCGGTGGCGGTCGGGTCGAGGTCCTCGCTCGTCGGAAGCCGGCGAGGCAGCCCGTCCTTCCGGACCCGGGACAGGATTTGGCGGGCCGCTACCTCCACGGGGACACCGGCGCCGTCCAGGGCGACGAAGTCGGCGAATCCCTCGAGCAGCCAGGTGGGCATCGAGGTGAAGGTCGCGTTCGTGGCGACGTGGGTCGCCTCGTGGCTCATCACCACCTGGGCACCGCGCTGCTTGAGCTTGCCGAACACCGCAGGGTTCACGAAGACCCGGACGGGCGCACCCGCGGCGAGGGACCCGTCGGCCGTGGTGGTGACGGCCGCAATGTTGTCGTACTGGCCAGGCTGCGACATCACGGCTGCCTCGAGCTGCGCCTTCGACTCCGGCACCTCGACGAGCAGGGGACCGTCCCAACCCGGCAGCGTGCGACGGACCTGCCGAACCGCGTTGGCGACCAGCCCGGGGTAGCGGTCGGCGGCACCCCCTGCGACGGCGACCAGCGAGGAGGTCGTGCGTACGACGGCGAGCCGCTCCACCAGCCAGAGCGGGCTGCGCTCACCGGCCCCACCGAACGAGACGATCCGGCCCCCGTCGACCCCGGGGTCTGCGTCCGGGTCGGGATCCGGGACGAGAACCACGCTCGTCTCCATCCTTGCTGGCGTCTCGTCGAGACCTTCATAGCGATACTCGAGCGCCACGTTGGCACGCCAGGCGTCCTGGCCCAGTTGTGCGCGCTCCTCGGCTCCGAGCGCGGGACCCTCGTCGAGATAGCGGATCACGAGCCCGCCGATCCGCAGTGCCGCTGCGTTGTCGTGCACCCAGCCCAGCAGGTCATCTGCACCCGGCGCGGCGAGCACCTCCGCGTCCTGTCGGGTGCCGGACTGCAGCGCGTCGACGAGATCCCCGAGCGCCTGCTGCGCCTGGTGGGCGTGCTGACCGGCGGTGCCCCCGGAGGGCTTGGGCGGGGTGATGTCGACCCCGCCGCCGCACCCGGCCAGCACGGTGGCGCACAGCGCCATCACCAGGGCAGGGAAGACCCCCCGCCGGAAGCCCGTGACAAGCACGGAGCTGCCCGCCCCGGCGGGGCGAGCAGCTCTGCTGTGGTCAGCCGACGCGGACCGCACCGGAGTACGGCATGTCGTGCAGGCCGGAGATCTGGACACCGGAGCCTGGGTTGAGCGCGTTCACCACCTGGCCGTCGCCGATGTAGATGCCGACGTGGCTGATGGGGCTGTAGTAGAAGACGAGGTCACCTGGCTTCAGCTCGCTCTCGGAGATCTTGTTGCCGGCAGCGTACTGCGCCCCCGAGTTGTGCGGCAGGCTGACACCGGCCTGCTGCCAGGCCGCCATCGTCAGTCCGGAGCAGTCGAACGAGCTCGGCCCCGCAGCGCCCCAGACGTAGGACTTTCCGACCTGGGCCTTCGCGTAGGCCACCGCCGGACCGCCGAGCGCCGCCATGCGCTTCGCCTCGAGGTCCTCGAGGGCGGCGTTGGCAGTCGCCACGCGGGAGTCGACGTTCTGCTGCTGGAGCCGCAGTCGCTTCTCCAGCCCCGCCAGCCTGGTGACCTGGTCGCGCACCGCGGGGCGGCGCTGGTTCAGCTGCGCGAGCTTGGCATTGGACAGCGCCATCGCGTCTCCGCGGCTGCCGGTGTCCTCGCTGACCACCGTGACGTTGGTGAGCAGCACCTCGGAGTCCGCGGTCAACGGGCTCGTGGGCACCGAGGATCCGCCGATCGCGTCGTACTCGTCGATGATCGTGCGGGCCACCTGGGCGCGCAGGCTGTCCATGATCTGACGCTGGCGCTTGATCTCGCTGGTCAGCCGGTCGAGCTGACCGCGCCTCCCGGTGAGGGAGGTCCGAGCCTTCTCGTGGCGCTTCTCAGCCGCCGCGGCCTGCTCGGAGAGTCGGTCGACCCGCGCCTGAACGGCGTCGATGTCGTTGGTGTCGGGAGCTGCAGCTGCGGGGCTCGCCGTGGCGAGCCCGAGGCCCACCGTGGTGAGCGAGGTGATGATGAGTGCAGCTGCGCGGGCATGGTTCTTCTTACGGCCGTCGGGCACGAAGCGGTCGTCCTCTTTGTCTCTACGCCTACCAGGTCAGCTGACGGATTCGGGCCCAAAGAACGCCCTACCAGCCCTGTCGTCACGGTTGGTGACGAGTCGGGCCGGATTCACCCCAAATAACGTGGGTCCCCGGTTTCGGCACAGACGTTCCCCCCGGAACAATTGCCTGATTCGAATTCGGCGCGGTCCTGGGCAGACCCGGTCGGTCTGCTGGTCCAGGAACCATCAGCCCAACACACTAGGGAAAAACCAGCAGCGGCACAAAGCGGCCGCGAGGCGCAACGAGTGTGGTTTCCGCCACGTCGTTGCCCCCACAGGTGCTCGCTGCCCCTCGCCGAAAGGTTCAGGCCGACTCCACCTCGGGCCCCGAGACAGGCGTCACCATGCGCAGCGGGGGCACCAGGCCCGACTGTGCCAGGACGTCGAGAGCGTGCTGCTCCTCGCTGTCGAAGCTGAGCTCGGGCGGGGGGCCGAGCAGGACGGTCACGACACAGTCGTGGCAGGACAGTCCTCGGACCAGGCAGCTGTCGCAGTCGATGCGAACGCTCATCTCAGGGCTCCTCAATGCCACCGGGGAAGGTGGTCGCCATTGACTCCACCAGCAGCCACCGACAGTTTCCTCCGGTGACTCCGCACCGGCCCTGCCTGCCGCGATTTGTCGGTGCTCCTGCCTAGCGTCGAGGACATGAGTAGGTGGTCAGCCCAGATGAGCTTCGACGAGCTCGGGCGCCCCCTGCGCGGCATCACCTTCTGCGTGGTCGACCTCGAGACCACCGGCGCCTCGGTCCAGGGCGGCGCGATGATCACCGAGATAGGGGCCGTCAAGGTGCGGGGCGGCGAGGTGCTCGGGGAGTTCCAGACACTGGTCAACCCGCACGCGCAGATCCCGCCTTTCATCGCCGTGCTCACCGGCATCACCAACTCCATGGTGGCCGGGTCGCCCTCCATCGAGTCCGCGCTCCCGGCGTTCCTCGAGTTCGCGCGAGGCAGCGTGCTGGTGGCACACAATGCACCGTTCGACATCGGCTTCCTCAAGCACTTCTCAGCGCAGCAGAGCCGGCCGTGGCCCTCCTTCGAGGTGCTTGACACCGCCCGCCTCGCACGACGCGTGATCACCAAGGACGACGCGCCCAACTGCAAGCTCGGCTCGCTCGCGGTCGCGTTCGGGTCGACGACGGTGCCCAACCATCGCGCGCTCTCCGACGCCCGCGCCACGGTCGACGTGCTGCACGGCTTGATGGAACGTCTCGGTGGCCTCGGGGTCCACACCCTCGAGGAGCTGCAGACCTTCAGCTCGCGGGTCAGCCCGGCCGTGCGCCGCAAGAGGCACCTCGCCGAGCACCTGCCGCACTCCCCCGGCGTCTACCTGTTCCGCGACGAGCAGGAGCGAGTGCTCTACGTCGGGACCTCGCGCGACCTGCGCACCCGCGTCCGCTCCTACTTCACGGCCTCCGAGAGCCGCTCACGGATGGGCGAGATGGTCGGCCTGGCCGCGTCGGTCACCGGGATCGAGTGCGCCACCCCGCTGGAGGCGCGGGTCCGGGAGCTGCGGCTGATCGCCGCGCACAAGCCGCGCTACAACCGGCGCAGCCGCCACCCGGAGAAGATGCACTGGCTCAAGCTCACGGTGGAGCCGTGGCCCAGACTCTCCCTGGTGCGCCAGGTCGCCGAGGACGGCGCGGACTACCTCGGCCCCTTCGCCTCGCGGCGCACGGCCGAGAAGTGCCTGACCGCGCTGCACGAGACCTTCCCGATCCGCCAGTGCAGCGACCGGCTCGCCATCACCCCGACGAGGTCGCCCTGCATCCTGGCCGAGATGGGACGCTGCCTGTCGCCGTGCGACGGGAGCGTTCCGATGGACCACTATGCAGGCGTGGTCGCGATGGTCCGCGACAACCTCCTGCAACGTGCCGACGAGGTGGTCGACGCCCTGACCGCCCGGATGGACCGGCTGGCCGGGGACGAGCGCTACGAGGAGGCCGGGGTGCACCGTGAGCGGCTCTCAGCTTTCGTCAGGGCGGCTGCACGCACCCAGCGCCTGGGTTCCCTGTCCTCGTGCAGCGAGCTGGTGGCGGCGCGTCGTGAGGACGACCATCGGTGGGCGGTGCACGTCGTACGCCACGGTCGGCTGGCCGCCTCGGGGGTGATCCCGGCCGACGCCCACGCCGGTGTGTGGGTGACCCAGCTGCGCGAGTCCGCCGAGGCTGTCGTCGGCGGTCCCGGCCCGACACCCGCGGCGAGCGCCGAGGAGTCCGAGCAGATCCTGCGATGGCTCGAGCAGCCCGGAGTGCGGCTCGTGCATGTCGACGGCGAGTGGGCCTGCCCCGTCCGCGGGGCCACCCGGCACCTCGCCGTGCACGACGCGGTGGAGCACTCACGCACGTCCCTGGTGCCCTTCGACGAGCGCCGAGCCCTGAGCACGGTCCACCAGCCGGCGCGCTGACCGACGGGGGTACCTTGACCCCATGATCACCGCCATCGTGTTCGTGAAGGCCGACGTCGCACGCATCCCCGAGGTCGCCGAGGCGATCGCGGCCCTCTCCGGGGTCAGTGAGGTCTACAGCGTCACCGGCCAGATCGACCTGATCGCACTCGTGCGCGTCACCGACCACGACGACGTCGCGCGGGTCGTCGCCGACTCGATCAACAAGGTCTCCGGCGTGATGGAGACCGAGACCCACATCGCCTTCAGGACCTACTCCCAGCACGACCTGGAGTCTGCGTTCTCCCTCGGCCTGGACTGAGGACTAGTCCGTTCGGACTAGGTGGCGCCACCAAACGGTCATTTCTGCTCTAAATCGGACATTCAATTGGTCGATTAGCCCCCTTTGTGCCGTTGAATCGGTGAAGATCGTGGAACCCACACGCGCTCAGAGGAGGGTTCCAGTGACCATGGACGACGTCTGTGTGATCGTTCCCGTCTACAACGAGGCGTTCACGGTGGCCACCACGGTCTCCGACCTGCTCCAGGCCTTCGACCACGTCGTGTGTGTCGACGACGGTTCCCGTGACGGCTCGGCCGAGCTGGCCCAGGCGGCCGGGGCGACCGTTCTCCGGCACGTCGTCAACCAGGGTCAGGGCGCGGCGCTGCGGACCGGCTTCGACTACGTCCTGCGCCACACCACGGCGACCTACGCAGTGACCTTCGACGCCGACGGCCAGCACCTCGTCTCGGACGCGCGACGGATGGTCGACCGCGCCCACGCGGACCACGTCGACGTCGTCCTGGCCTCGCGGTTCACCGGCACCACGGAGCAGATGCCACTCCTGCGTGAGCTGATCCTGCGCGCCGCGGTGCAGTTCACCAAGGTCACCTCGAGACTCGAGGTGACCGACACGCACAACGGCCTGCGGGTCCTGTCGCGTCGCGCCCTGGAGCGGATCGACCTGAGGATGCCGCGGATGGCCTACGCGAGCGAGCTGCTCGACGCCATCGTCCCTGCCGGCCTGAGCTATGTGGAGGAGCCCGTGACGGTGATCTACACCGACTACTCACGTGCCAAGGGCCAGCGCAACAGCAACGCGTTCAACATCCTCTTCGACCTCGCCGTACGCCGACTGCGGGCCGCCCAGTGATCATCAAGGTCCTGCTGATCACGGCTGCCCTCGGGGTGGCACTGCTCGTCCTGCGGGAGAAGGTTCCCGGACAGAGGGAGGCCTCGCGACGCGCCGCCGGACTCCTGCTCGTGCTCGCGGGCATCGTCGCCGTTCTGTGGCCCCAGATGACGACCACCGCCGCCAACGCCGTCGGCGTCGGCCGAGGCACCGACCTCGTGCTGTACCTCCTCGTCACGGTCTTCGCCTACACCTCCCTGGCCACCGCGCAGAGGATGCACCGTCTCCAGCACGACATCACCGTGCTCACCCGGGAGCTGGCACTCTCGCGACCTGCCCGGCCCGGGGGCGGTGAGGTGCCGGTTCGGCTCGAGGCCGGCTCCGCCGTCAGCCCCGTCGTCAGCCCCGTCGGGACGCAGGAGAACCCGTGACCAAGGTGCAGGGACCACGCCGGCTCTTCCTGCTCGTACTCGCGTCGGCGCTCCTGATGCAGGCTGCCTGGATCCTGGCGCTGCCCGCCTTTCGCGGCAGCGACGAGTTCGACCACGTCTACAAGGCCGAAGCCGTGGCCCACGGCCAGCTCTTCGATGACGGCCCCGCCGGCTCAGCGCGCGGCGGACTCCTGACAGTTCCGGAGGATGTCGTCATGGCAGCTTCCAGGATGTGCGACTCCTACGACTACACCGCTCGCGGCAACTGCTTCCCCATCGAGCGGGTGGGTGGGGGCATGGTGACCGTCGCCAGCGGCGCGTCGACCTACAACCCGACCTACTACGCCGTCGTCGGTCTGATGGCTCGGCCGTTCAGCGGTGCCGGCACCGACTTCGCCATGCGCGCCTTCACCGGCATCCTGGCTGCCCTGCTGCTGGCCTGGGCAGCCGTCGTCACCGCCGGCTGGGCCCGCAACGCGTGGCCGCTGGCAGCCCTGCTCGTGACGGCCACCCCGGTGCTCATCTACAGCACCGCCGTCGCGAGTCCGAACGGCGTGGGGTACGCCGCAGCCTGTTTGCTGTGGGCCGCAGGGTTGGGGCTCATCGAGGATCCAGCCCGTCCGCGAATTCTCGCGCTGTGCACCGCCGCGTTGACCGTGTTGACCACGCACACGACTGGCGTGCTGTGGCTGACCTGCGTCGTTCTGGTCATCGCGCTGCTCCAGCCTCTGGGCAGATGGCGTGCCCTGTACCGCCGCTCACCGGGGACGTACAACATCGCGGTCGCCAGCATCGGGTTGGTCGGCGCGGCTTGCGTTGCCTGGATCCTGGTCGCGAAGACGAACGCCCTGCAGGTCACTGACGGTGGGTTCGGGCGGCTCACCATCGGTGAGCTCGCCAACGGCCAGATCGTCTGGGGGCTGCAGACCATCGCCGCGTTCCCGCTGCGCAACGAACCGGCACCCGTCATTGTCTACGTGCTGTGGTTGGTGCCTTTCGTCGGCCTTCTGGTCGCCGGTGTCCGGCAGGCCACTCGCCGGCTGCGCCTGACCGCTCTGGTGCTGCTCGCAGTGTGGGTGGCCGTTCCGGCGGCATTGACCTACGTGTCCTACGAAGCGGAGGGCCTGGCCTGGCAGGGGCGCTATGCGCTGCCCCTGGCCATCGGCTTTCCTGCTCTGGCAGGGCTTGCCCTGGGCAGGAGCGGCCGAGGACCGCGCAGGCCACACGTGGCCATGATGGTGGCCCTGTGTGCGCTTGCCCAGACGATCTCCTGCGTCCGCGTTGCGTGGCACGAGGCGGACACGGACCTGTCCCCCGCCTTCGCGGGACTCGTCCCTGGCGGCCTGGTCCTGATCGGCGCGCTGGCCCTTGCCGGTGGGCTGCTACCCCTGCTCCTGGGACGGCGTGAGTCTGCGGTTCCGACCCCAACCCACGTCCCTGCACGCTCGACGGTGGGTGTAGGACCGTGATCGACGTTCTGCTCCCCTTCTATGGTGAGCCCGACCTGATGCGGCTCGCTGTACGCAGCGTCCTGTCGCAGACGTCGGCCGACTTCCGGCTTGTGGTGGTCGATGACGGGTACCCCGACGACACCATCGCAGACTGGTTCGGCGCACTCGGTGACGACCGCGTCGAATACCACCGGAACGCGGTCAACCTCGGGGCGAACCGGAACTATGCAAGGGCGCTTGAGCTCGCGACTGCCGAGCACGTGGTCGTGATGGGTGCCGATGACGTGATGCTCCCCAACTACCTGCAGACGATCGGCGAGGCCCTTGCGCTGTTCCCGGATGCAGCCGTCGTGCAGTGCGGCGTCGATGTCATCGACGGCCACGGCACGGTCGTGCAGCCGATGGTCGACCGGCTGAAGAAACGGTTGACCCCGCACTCCCACAGGCCCGTCCTGCTCAGCGGGGAGAAGCTGATGGTCTCGCTCCTGCACGGCAACTGGACCTACTTCCCCAGCCTGTGCTGGCGCACCGACGTGATCCGTCGAATCGGGTTCCGTCCTGACTTCCACGTCGTCCAGGACCTCGGGCTGCTGATGGACGTCATTCTCGACGACGGGGCTCTGGCCCTCCACCCGGCGGTCGCCTTCCAGTACCGGCGGCATGCGGGCAGCGACTCGTCCGTGAAGACCCTGGGTGGCACTCGCTTCGCCGAGGAGAAGCGGTACTTCGAGCTGATCGCAGGCACGCTCACCGAGCGCGGTCTGAGTCGAGCCGCGCGCGCGGCTCGTGGACACGTCACGTCACGCCTGCACGCCGCAGCCCTGCTTCCGGTTGCCGCCCGCAGCCGGGATCGCCCCGCTGTGGCCAGACTGCTCCGCCACGCGACGCGATAGCGTCCACGCATGTCCTGGCTCGACCTGATCGGTTGGCTCGGTTCCGCGCTGTTGATCTTCTCGGTGATGCAGGCCCGTCTGCTGCGGTTCCGGGTGCTCAACCTGCTCGCCTGCGTCGTGCTCACCGGCTTCAACGCGGCGCTCGCGATCTGGCCCATGGTCGCCATGAACCTCGCCCTGTGCCTGATCAACCTCTGGCACATCCGGAAGCTGGTGACGACGCGGCACGACGAGGACGTCTACGTGGTCCTCGAGGTCGGCCCCGACGACGAGTACCTCAGGCACGTCCTTCGAGTGCACGACGCCGACATCTTGACGTTCCAGCCGGACCTCCTCTGGGACGGCGCCGCGACCGGGAGGTCCGCGTTCCTGGTCCAGCGGGGCGACGAGACCGTCGGGGTGGTGCTCGTGCATGACGAGGGCGATGGCGTTGCGCGGGTGATGCTGGACTACGTCACGCCGAGGTTCCGCGACTTCTCCCCCGGCGAGTTCGTCTGGCGACGCAGCAACGTGCTCCGCGGACGAGGTTTCACCCGCGTCGTCACGCCCGCGAGCATGGTCGGGGCCTACTACGAGCGGCTCGGGTTCCGCCGCGACGGCGTGTCCGGCTCCTGGACGCTGGAGCTCTGAGCGGCCGCTCAGCGCGTTGCGGCGACCCAGCGCTCGAGCGTTCGGTGGGCCGAACCGGAGTCGACCGCCTCGGTCGCGCGGGCGATGCCGGAAGCCAGTCGTTCCTCGATGGACCCTGGCTCGGCTGCGTGCACGGCCACTGCCGCACCGGCGTTGAGCAGGACCGCGTCGCGCACCGGACCCGACTCTCCGCCGAGCAGTCGGCGTACGACGTCGGCGTTGTACGCCGCGTCCTGGCCCCGCAGCCCCTCGGCCGTCCCCACCGGGATCCCGACCGCGGTCGCGTCGATGGTGTGCTCGACGACCTCACCACCGCTGACGGCCCACAGGCTCGACGTCGTGGTCGTGGTGAGCTCGTCCAGCCCGTCGTCCCCGCGGAAGACCCAGGCGTCGACACCGCGACGGGCGAACACACCGGCCATCACCGGCGCCATCCGCCGGTCAGCGCAACCGATGGCCTGAGCCTCCGGCTTGGCGGGGTTGGCGATCGGTCCCAGGAAGTTGAACGTGGTGCCGATGCCCAGCTCGCTGCGAGCGGTTGCGGCATGCCGCAGCGCGGGGTGGAATGCTGCCGCGAAGCAGAAGGTGATGCCGGCTTCGGTCCCGACCCGGGCGACGTCGTCGGCCGACAGGTCGAGCCGGATCCCCAGCTGTTCGAGGACGTCGGCGCTGCCGGCCTTGCTCGAGGCAGAGCGGTTGCCGTGCTTGACCACCGGGATGCCCGCCCCGGCGGCGACGATCGCGGCCATCGTGGAGATGTTCACCGAGAACGACCGGTCTCCACCGGTGCCCACGACGTCGAGCACCCGACCCGGTACGACGAGCGGGGTCGCGTGCTCGTACATCGCGTCGACCAGCCCTTGGAGCTCCTCCACCGTCTCGCCCTTGGAGCGCAGAGCCACAGCGAATCCCGCGATCTGCACGGGGGTGGCCTGGCCCGAGAGGATCTCGCCCATCGCCCAGGCGGTCTGTGCCGAGGTGAGGTCCGTGCCACCGACCAGCGACCCGAGGACCTCGGGCCACGTGATCGTGGCCATCAGCTCTGGGCCGGGACCCGCGAGCGCAGCAGCCGGATCACGGCGTCGGCGAGCTCGATCGGGTCCAGGGGGTGCGCCACGGCGGCCTCGGCGCGCGACCACGTCGCCAGCCAGTTGTCCTGGACGCGCCCGGTGAGCACCAGCACGGGTGGGCACCTGTAGATCTCGTCCTTGAGCTGGCGGGCGATGCCCAACCCGCCCGCAGGCACTGCCTCGCCGTCCAGGATTGCCAGGGCGATGCCCCCAGCGTCCATCTGCTGGATCACGACCGGCTCGGTGGCCACCTCGACGTACTCGAGCTCGGGGAGGTCGGGGTGCGGCCGCTTGCCGAGGGCCAGGATCACCTGTTGGCGCGTGTCGACGTCGTCGCTGTAGACGAGCACCCTCAGGGCTGCGGGGTGCTCGTTCGTGGGGGTGCTGGTCACGCGGCCGATGCTACCGGTTGGGTTGCCCGGCGGCCGGGGTGTCCCCCGGCTGTTCCACCGTCCGCTCCCCTGTCGGCTCCCCTGTCCGCTCCCCTGCCTGCTCGATCCGATCGAGCCGGTCCAGCCGCCGGTCCTCGCGCCGCGCCTCCTGCATCGAGGAGCGCACCCACTGCACGAACAGGACGCTGAACAGCAGCAGCCCGATCAGGTCTCCTGAGCCCCAGAGGATCCCGCCGGCCAGGTGCTGGTCGTCCAGCGCGTCCGGCAGCCAGGGCATCGAGCCGTGCAGGGCGGGATACCAGTCACCACCGATGAGCTCCGACTGACCCATGATCGTCACGCCCAGGAAGGCGTGGAACGGCAGCGTCAGCATCAACATCAGCAGCCGGAACGGATAGCTCACCCTTCCCGGCACGGGGTCGATGCCGAGGATCGGGGTGAAGAACAGCGCGCCCACCACCACGAGATGGACGTGCATCAGCTCGTGCAGGAACGGCGACTGCAGCGTGGCGTCGTACCAGCCGGAGAAGTAGAGCGCCCACGGGCTGAGGACGTACAGCGCGAACGTGAGGGGCGCGAACGTCAGCACCTTGGCCAGGCGCGAGTGCAGCACCGCCAGCAACCAGGCCCGGGGACGCCTGGGCAGCGTGCGGAGCGCGAGGGTCACCGGCGCGCCCAGGGCGCAGAAGAGCGGCACCACCATCGACAGGATCATGTGCTGCACCATGTGCACGCTCAGCAGCGTGGTGTCGTACGCCGCGATCCCGGAGCTCGTGGCGAAGAAGAATGACCCCATCCCGCCGACGACGAAGGCCAGGGTGCGCCCCACCGGCCACCTGTCCCCCCGCTCGTGCAGCCGCCACACGCCTACGAGATAGAGCCCGGTTGCCCACACGACGAGCACGAAGAGGACCGGGGGCAGGCCCCACTCCGAGAAGACCGCGGAGGGGGAAAAGGGGGGCACCCCGACAGGCTAGAACCAAGATCACGGCAAAACACCGGGGGTAGGGGTGGCGTCTGCGGGACGTGAGGCAATAATGGCGTCGTGGCGACTGCAGCGGCTATCCCGGCATCCCGGCTCCATGGGCATCATGACCGTCCCAGCATGGTCAGCGTGGGCACCATCGTCTGGCTCTCCAGCGAGCTGATGTTCTTCGCGGCGCTGTTCGCGGGCTACTTCACCATCCGGGCGGTCCAGCCCGAGCTCTGGTCCCAGTCGACCGAGATGCTCAACGTGCCGTTCTCCTCGGTGAACACCCTGATCCTCGTGCTCTCCTCCTTCACCTGCCAGTGGGGGGTGTTCAAGGCCGAGGACGGCATCGTGGGCCGCACCGGCAAGGTCTACCAGTTCCGGCAGTGGGGCCTGCGGGAGTGGTTCGTGCTCACCTACCTCATGGGCGCCGTCTTCGTCGCCGGCCAGGCCTTCGAGTACGCCGAGCTGGTGCACCAGGGCCTGACCATCCCCTCGTCGTCCTACGGCACCGTGTTCTACCTGGCCACCGGCTTCCACGGGATCCACGTCATCGGCGGCCTGGTCGCCTTCCTGTTCGTCCTGGGCCGCACCCTGATCGCTCGCAAGTTCACCCACGAGCAGGCCGTGACCGCGATCGTCGTGTCGTACTACTGGCACTTCGTCGACGTGGTCTGGGTCGGCCTGTTCGCGACCATCTATCTGATCCAGTAGAACTGACCGAAAAGGACGCACTGGTGCGAGTCACAAGCAGGTTCTTCGGCCGAATCCTCGGTCGGCTCTCGGTCGGCCGTCGCAGCCGTCTCGCGGCGCCCCTGGTGCTGCTGCTCGGTCTGCTGGTCACGGGCGGGATGTACGCCGCGCTCACGCCGGCGAACGCCCAGACGAAGGCGGCAGACGAGGACATCGTGGCCAAGGGGCGCACGCTCTTCCTCGTGGGCTGCGCCTCCTGCCACGGCAAGAACGCCGAGGGCATCGCCACCGTCTCGGGCGGCCAGTACGGTCCCTCGCTGATCGGAGTGGGCGCGGCTTCCGTCGACTTCCAGGTCGGCACCGGCCGGATGCCGATGGCCCAGCCGGGCACCCAGGCCCTGCGCAAGCCACCGGTCTACGACGCCGACGAGACCGAGGCGCTGGCGGCGTACGTCGCCTCCCTCGGTCCCGGCCCTGACGTTCCGAACGAGGCCGACTACGACGTCTCCGAGGTGGAGAACGAGGACATCGTCAGCGGTGGCGAGTTCTTCCGCACCAACTGCACCGCGTGCCACAGCTTCTCCGGCAGCGGCGGGGCCCTCCCCCGTGGCCGATTCGCCCCGACGTTGAAGGGCGTCTCGGGCAAGCACATCTACGAGGCCATGCTCACCGGCCCCCAGCAGATGCCGGTGTTCTCCGACGAGGTCCTCAGCCCCGACGACAAGCGCCAGATCATCGCCTACCTGAAGAAGAACGAGGAGACGCCCAACTACGGCGGCTTCACCCTGGGTTCCCTGGGCCCGGTGTCCGAGGGCCTGTTCGCGTGGCTGGTCGGCATCGGGGGCCTGGTCGGTGCCGCGGTCTGGATCGCCGCCAACTCCACCCGCTCGAGGAAGAAGAAGGCATGAGCGAGTCGCACGAGGTCGTGACGGTCGAGACCGAACCGATTGCGGACCCCGGCCTTCCGGAGCACGAGCCGCGTCCCACCGACGTCGACGAGGGTGCCGAGCAGCGCGCCGAGCGCCAGATCGCCCTCATGTTCGGGCTCTCGGCCCTGTTCACCCTGCTGTTCTGCGTCTCCTACTTCTACTTCGAGATCGGCGACGACCCGGACGTCGTCCTGGGTCTCGGCGCCTCCAACGTGTTCCTGGGTGCCACCCTCGGACTCGCGCTGCTGCTCATCGGCATCGGCATCATCCAGTGGGCCCGCAAGCTGATGGGCGACGAGGAGATCATCGAGTACCGCCACCCCGGTGCCTCCTCCCAGGAGGACAAGGACGAGACGGTGGCGATGCTGGCCCTCGGCACCGAGGAGTCCGGCATCGCCCGCCGTCCACTGGTGCGCAACTCCATGCTCGGAGCCGTCGCCCTCCTGGGGCTGCCGACGATCATCGCGCTCCGGGACCTCGGACCCCTCCCCGGCGACAAGCTCTTCCACACCATCTGGAAGAAGGGCATGCGCGTCGTCCAGGACGTCGACGGCACCCCGATCAGGCCCGCCGACATGGAGATCGGCCAGCTCGTGAACGGCCAGCCCGCGATCTTCTTCGAGGAGAACGCGGAGGGCGAGCCCGAGGTCGAGGGCGTCGAGCTCCAGGTGCAGAAGGCCAAGGCCGCGGTCATCATCGTCAAGATGCAGCCCGACGACATCAAGCCGGCCAAGGGCAGGGAGAACTGGGGCGTCGACGGCGTGCTCTGCTTCTCCAAGATCTGCACCCACGTGGGCTGCCCGATCTCGTTGTGGGAGCAGCAGACGCACCACCTGCTCTGCCCGTGTCACCAGTCCACCTTCGACCTGGCAGACAACGGCCGTGTCATCTTCGGTCCCGCCGCTCGTGCGGTGCCACAGCTACCGATGGCCGTGGACGACGAGGGATACCTCGTGGCGACAAGCGACTTCACCGAGCCGGTAGGCCCGAGCTTCTGGGAACGTGGGTGATCTGACGATGTCCGCCATTGCCAAGTCCAACGGCACGAAACCTGCCAAGCCGCAGAAGCCATCCAAGGCGGGCGCTGCTGCCACCTGGGCCGATGACCGTCTCGGTCTCGCCGGCCTCGGGAAGAAGCAGCTCCGCAAGGTCTTTCCCGACCACTGGTCATTCATGCTCGGCGAGATCGCGCTGTGGAGCTTCGTGGTCCTGCTCCTCACCGGAGTCTTCCTGACCCTGTGGTTCCGTCCGAGCATGGCCGAGGTCATGTACGACGGGTCCTACGACCAGCTGCGCGGGATCCACATGTCCGAGGCCTACGCCTCGACCCTGGACATCTCCTTCGACGTGCGCGCCGGCCTGCTGATGCGCCAGATGCACCACTGGGCGGCCATGATCTTCATCGCCGCGATGATGATCCACCTGCTGCGCGTCTACTTCACCGGCGCCTTCCGCAAGCCGCGTGAGCTCAACTGGGTCATCGGCGCCTTGCTGCTGCTCCTGGGCACCCTCGAGGGCTTCACCGGCTACTCGCTCCCCGACGACCTGCTCTCCGGCACCGGCATCCGAGCGGCCGACGGATTCATGAAGTCGATGCCCGTGGTCGGCACCTACATGTCGTTCTTCCTGTTCGGGGGCGAATTCCCGGGAGACGCGATCATCCCGCGTCTGTTCACCGCTCACGTGCTGCTGCTACCCGGGCTGCTGATCGCACTGATCGCGGCGCACATGCTGCTGCTCGTCTACCACAAGCACACGCAGTGGCCCGGGCCCGGACGCACCGAGCAGAACGTCGTCGGCTTCCCGCTGCTGCCGGTCTACATGGCCAAGGCAGGCGGCTTCTTCTTCGTCGTCTTCGGTGCGCTCGCCCTGATGGGTGGGTTGATGGCCATCAACCCGGTCTGGCGCTTCGGCCCCTACAACCCTGCCGAGGTGACGGCGGGATCCCAGCCTGACTGGTACATGGGCTGGCCCGACGGCGCGCTGCGGATCATGCCCGGTGTCGAGACCCACATCTGGGGTGTCACCCTGTCCTGGAACGTCTTCCTGCCGATCATCGTGCTGCCGGGGCTGATGTTCACGATCTTGTTGATGCTGCCGTTCATCGAGGCCTGGATCACCGGGGACAAGCGCGAGCACCACCTGCTCGAGCGTCCCCGCAACCAGCCGACCCGCACCGCGCTGATGGTTGCGCTGATGACCTTCTACGGCCTGATGTGGGCAGCCGGCGGCAACGACATCATCGCGATCAAGATGCGCCTGAGCATCAACCAGATCACCTACTTCATGAGGGTCGCGGTCTTCCTCGGGCCCGTCATCGCGTTCATGATCACCCGCCGGTGGTGCATCTCGCTGCAGCGCCACGACAACGAGAAGCTGCTGCACGGCTACGAGAGCGGCGTCATCATGCGCGACGCCCAGGGCGGCTACACCGAGAAGCACCTGCCGTTGCCGGTCGACCGGGCCTACACCTTGACGGCGCGCAACCGGGACGCGGTGTTCACGCCGGCTTCCGAGGCCGACGGCAACGGTGTCGCCTCCCCCACGGCACGCAAGGACAAGCTGCGCGCCAGGCTCTCGGCGTACTGGTACGGCAGCAACATCCAGAAGCCGACCAGGGTGGAGCTCGAGGAGGCGCATCACCACGCCGAGCTCGAGCACGCCCACGATGCCCCCCTCGAAGGGCACCCAGCCGACGGCCACCAGTTCGACGGTCGTCACGACGTGAGCGGCGACGAGCTCAGTCACAAGCACTGACCGAGACTGACCGAAGAGGGTCCGGAACTGCTCCCGGACCCTCTCATCGGGTCCAGATACTGGTCTGACCACTTGACCACCTGATCCCTGACCAGTGACTCTCCCGTCATGGCCCTGAAACCCGTTGCCCGTCGGCTCGTGCCCCAGGACGTGTTCGACCAGCTTCTCGGCGAGGTGGTCGACGGCGAGCTTGCGGCCGGTGACTCGCTGCCCAGCGAGCGTCGCCTCGCCGAGGTGCTGGGCGTTTCCCGACCCGCCGTGCGCGAGGCGCTCCAGCGCCTCTCCCAGGCCGGTCTGGTCCAGGTGCGCCACGGCGGCAGCACCACCGTCCTGGACTTCCGGACGACCGCCGGACTCGACCTCCTCCCCCGGCTGCTGGTGCGTGACGGTGAGCTCGACCCGGCCGTGGGCCGCAGCATCCTCCAGGCGCGGCAGGCGATCGCGCCAGCCGTGGCCGCGCTGGCAGCCGAGTCGGGCGGTCCCGCGGCTGCCGAGGCCCTCAGGGCCGCCGTGACGCGCCTGGAGACGGCCGCGGACTCCGAGGCCCGTCAGCATGCCGCGCTGGGCTTCTGGGACGCCGTCGTCGAGGCTGCGGACTCGATCGTGTTCCGGCTGTTGTTCAACAGCCTGCGGATGGCCTACGAACCGGCGATCGCCGCCCTCGGGCCGGTGATGGAGGCCGAGGTCGACAACGTCGCTGGCTACCGGGCGCTGGCCCGAGCCGTGGTGGCCGGCGACCCGGCCACAGCTCGCACCGCTGCCGAGGAGCTGCTGCGCCCGGCCACCGAGGCACTTGGTCGCCTGCTGGCCCTGCTGAATCCCTGACCCTCCACCTGAACCTCAAGCTCACCTGTCACCAACGCCCCCAGGAGATCCGCCATGTCCAGACCCACCCCGGAGATCGAGGCGAAGGCCCGCGAGCGCCTCGCGGTGGATGAGAAGGAGGTCACCGGCGCCCGGCGTGGGTCGCAGTCACTCAGGCAGGCGTGGGGGCAGTTCTGGAGACATCCCTCTCCGTGGCTGCTCGGCGCGTTCCTGCTCGGCGCGGTCGCCTACCGCGCGAGCGTGCGCACCTTCCACTGGAGCGAGCTGATCGTGCCGGCCGCGCTGGTGGTGCTCTTCCCGGTCATCGAGTGGGTCATCCACGTGGTGATCCTGCACTGGCGGCCACGCAGGTTGGGTGGCGTCCCGGTCGACTCGCTGCTCTCCCGGAAGCACCGAGCGCACCACGCCGACCCCCGGGTGCTCCCACTGGTCTTCATTCCGTGGCAGGTCGAGCTGTGGCTGCTGCCGTCGTACGTCGTGCTCGCCGCGCTGGCGTTCCCGGGGCAGGCATCCGGCGCCACCTTCCTCGTCGCCGTCGGGACGCTGATGATCAACTACGAGTGGGTGCACTTCCTCGTGCACAGCGACTACAAGCCGCGCACCCGCGCCTTTCGCGCCGTGTGGCGCAACCACCGGTTGCACCACTACAAGAACGAGCACTACTGGTTCACGGTCACCTCCTCCGGCACCGCTGACCGGATCTTCGGCACCTGTCCAGGATCCGCCGAGGTGCAGACCTCACCGACCGTGCGTCAACTGCATGCGCTGGAGGAGGGGCGGGTCACGGGCCCTGGTCGGCGATGATGCTCGAGGTCGTCGGCTGCCAGGGGTTGAGACCCTTCTCGACCGCCAGTGCCTTCAAGTAGGCCTCCGTGTTGCCGTAGCCCTCGATCTCGGCACGCCGCTTGGCGGCCTGGGCCCGGGCCACCTTGACCTCGGCGTCCGCGCGGGCGACGTCGGCGCGAGCCCGGGCGATCGCCTGCTCGGAGACGGCCAGCAGCTTCTGGGACTCGTTGATCGAGGCCACCAGCTCCTTGTCGATGGGTGAGGGCTTCTTGACCAGGACCGTGAAGCCCTCGAAGTAGTGACCGCGAGCCTGGCGGTCGACCAGCGTCTCCATCTGGTCCGAGACCTGCTTCTCGATCTCCGCCTTGATCGCGGGGTCGTTCCACACCTGGCGCCACGGGAACCGCTGCACGATCCGGTCGAGCTGGGCATCCAGCGGGTCCGCGACCAGCTTGCGCAGCGCCAGGTCCCAGCCGCTGGTGATGCCGCCCTCGTCGCTCAGGGAGGCGCCGTAGCGCTGTCCGTGCTCGTTGTACCAGGTCTTCAGGGTCGAGCAGTCGGTGACCATCGAGAATCGCACGACGATCGGCACCTGCATCTCGACGTTGTCACTGGAGACCGAGCGCATCGGCTCGGAGTCCGCACCACGCTGACCAGTGGCGTCCCAGTCACGCTCCGAGAGCGGGTAGTAGACGTACTTGTCCCCGGGCGAGTTGAAGTTCTCGTGCGTCCCCGCAGGGATGCAGCGCTTGATCTTGCTGTCCTCGATCGGCCCGCCACCGATCTGCAGGGCCGTGATGTTGGACCCGGTGTTCACCGAGGATGCGGCCACCAGACCGAACAGCAGGCCGACCGGCACCAGCATCACGGCGACGACGGCCAGGATCATGGCGGGGCGCAGCTTGAATCCCGAGGAGGGGGTCATGGGTGCTCCTGAACGGCTCATGGGGTGTCGCCGGCCCCGTCGTCGCGACGCTGACGCAGGCTGCGCTGGTGGGTCCTGATCTCGTCGATCACGAGCGGCGCCAGGATCGGGTCGACATCGCGGCGGTCGACTGCCGCATCGAGCAACCGGTCGATGAGGTCGCGGGAGGCCTCGAGCTCACGCAGCTGCTCGGCCTGGCGGGTGTCCTGCCCGGCGCGTGCGCGCCGGGAGAGTGACAGCACCAGGAGAGCCACCGGCACGAGCAGCACCAGGTAGATGATCAGGAACTTCGCCACGCGCAGACCCTATCCGCCACGAGACCGCTATGGCCCGAAACGACCGAGGTGTCGGCCCTGTCACCCCGAGGGAGGGGTCAGGAGAGCGCAGAACCGGCCCGATAGTCGGGGAAGGCGGTGTTCCAGTCGCCGAAGCCGTTGGTCAGGGTCATCGGCTTGTCGGTGCCGACGTACTCCACCACGTCACCGATGTTGGTGTTGTTGTAGAGCCACTCGGCGTTCGACGTGCTCATGCCGGTGCAGCCGTGGCTGACGTTGGCGCTGCCCTGCTGCCCCACGGACCACGGTGCGGCGTGGATGAACTCACCGGAGTAGGTGACGCGCATGGCGTACTCGACATCGTCGAGGTCGTAACCGTCCGCGCTGTCCGGGTCGATCCCGATGGTCTCGGAGTTCATCCGCTTGTGCCGGTACTTCTCGACGATCACCTTGGTGCCGGAGCGGGTGGTGAACTTCGGCTGCTCCCCCGTGGTGATCGGGATGGTGCGGACCAGCTTGCCGTTTCGGAAGACCCGCATGTCGTGGGTGTCCATGTTGACCTTGCTGACCATCGAGTCGCCGACGTGGAACTTCATCGCACGGTCCTTCTGTCCATAGATGCCACCACCTGCGGAAACACCACCGATGTCCGCACGGACAGTCACGTCGGTGCCCGGGCGCCAGTAGGTGCGGGGGCGCCAGTGCACCTCGCTGTTGCTGATCCAGTGGAAGGCCCCGGCCTGCGCCGGCTGGCTGACGACCTTCAGATGGCGCTCGATGCCGGCCTGGTCGGAGACGGGCACGTCGAACCGAACGATCACCGGCATGCCGACGCCCACGGTCTGACCGTCGACCGGAACGAAGCTGGGGTAGGTCTGCTCGTCCAGGCTCAGGGCACGGGTCCGGAACACCGACTCATAGCTGTTCGCCAGCCCGCTGTCGTCCACCGCAGTGCCGGTGACCCGGTAGCGCGACGCCGCCTGCAGCTGCGCACTGGAGACCCATCGGGTCTTGTCGGCGGAGAGTCGACCCTTCACCACGGCGCCCTTGGGCCCGCTCACCTGGACCGCCTCGAAGGTTCCGGCGGCGACGCTCAGGCGCACCTTGCGCTCGAGGTCGACGTCCTTGGCGCCGGGCCGGATGCTGCTCACGATCTTGGCCTCGGAGTCCTCGCTCACCTGCGACGGGGCGCTCTGCGGGTCAGTGCCCGGGTCTTCGCCGGGCGTGCCGGCGCAGGCCGTCACCGTGGCGAGCGTCAGGGCCACTCCGAGCAGGGAGAGGCGCGTTCGGGTGGACCGGCTGGACATCAGGACTCCATACGTCGGAGTTGGGGACACGACGTCGCTCAGGTTACCCACGAAGTAATAACGAAACGCCGAAGTCCTACGTGTCTCTGGTCACGCACCGCTCAGTGGGCGTGCTCGCCCCGGTAGTACTCGAAGACCAGCCCGGACAGCGCCAGCGCCCCGAGGACTCCGCCGATGATCACCAGCCACCAGCCGATCGCCACTCCGAGGACCATGGTGGCGAGGCACAGGGCGCACCACAGCGGCCACCAGCTGTAGGGCGGGAAGAAGCCGAGCTCGCCGGCGCCCTCGGCGATCTCGCCGTCCTTGCGGTCCTCGGGCCGTCCACCCGAGGCGGTGATCTGTCGGGAGTGGAAGCCGAGGTAGAACGTGATCAGGGTGACCAGCAGGAAGGTCATCACCAGTGCGGTGCTGCCGGTCCAGTCACCGGTGATCAGCCAGTAGGCGGGCGCGACCACCGCGAAGAACACAGCACAGATCCCGAACATCCAGGTCTCAGCCTTCATCGGGCCTCGTCCTCCCCGCCGAGCGCGCCGCTGCGGCCTTCCATGTCGGGTGCGTCCGACACCTTGTCGTCGTCACCGAGCCCGTCGTTGTCGGCATACTCGAGCGCGGCGATCTCGGGGTGGTGGAGGTCGAAGGCCGGCGACTCGGAGCGGATCCGCGGGATGCTGACGAAGTTGTGCCGAGGCGGCGGGCAGCTGGTGGCCCACTCGAGCGAGCGTCCCCAGCCCCACGGGTCGTCCACGGTCACCTTGGCCGTGCGACTGGTCTGGTAGACGTTGAGCAGGAACGGCAACGTCGAGAAGGCCAGCAGGAACGCCCCGACCGTCGAGACCTGGTTCAACGTGGTGAAGCCGTCCGAGGCCGCGTAGTCGGCGTAGCGACGCGGCATCCCCTCCACGCCGAGCCAGTGCTGGACCAGGAACGTGGTGTGGAAGCCGACGAACAGCAGCCAGAAGTGGATCTTGCCGAGCCGCTCGTCGAGCATCTTTCCGGTCATCTTGGGCCACCAGAAGTAGAACCCGGCGAACATCGCGAACACCACGGTCCCGAAGACGACGTAGTGGAAGTGGGCCACCACGAAGTAGGAGTCGGAGACGTGGAAGTCCAGCGGCGGCGAGGCGAGGATGACGCCGGTCAGCCCGCCGAACAAGAAGGTGACCAGGAAGCCGACCGACCACAGCATGGGCGTGTCGAAGCTGATCGACCCGCCCCACATCGTGCCGATCCAGTTGAAGAACTTCACCCCGGTGGGCACCGCGATCAGGAAGGTCATCCCGGAGAAGAACGCCAGGTCCACCGCTCCGGTCACGAACATGTGGTGCGCCCACACGGCGACCGAGAGGATCGCGATGCCCAGCGTCGCACCGACCAGCCCGACGTAGCCGAAGATCGGCTTGCGGCTGAACACCGGCAGGATCTCGGTCACGATGCCGAAGAACGGCAGCGCGATGATGTAGACCTCCGGGTGGCCGAAGAACCAGAACAGGTGCTGCCACAGGATCGGACCGCCACCAGAGGGGTCGAACATGCGCGCCCCGAGCTGACGGTCGGCCTCCAGGGCCAGCAGGGCAGCGGCCAGGATCGGGAACGCGATCAGCACCAGCAGGCTGGTGACCAGGGTGTTCCACACGAAGATCGGCATCCGGAACATCGTCATGCCGGGTGCCCGCATGCAGATGATCGTGGTGACGAAGTTGACCGCACCCAGGATCGTGCCCAGACCCGCGAGCCACAGACCCATGATCCACAGGTCACCACCGACACCGGGTGAACGGATGGCGTTCGACAGTGGCGTGTAGCCCGTCCAGCCGAAGTCGGCCGCGCCTTCGGGGGTGAGGAAGCCGGAGGCGGCGATCAGTCCACCGAACAGGAAGAACCAGTAGCTGAGCATGTTCAGTCGCGGGAAAGCGACGTCCGGCGAGCCGATCTGGAGCGGCATGATCACGTTGGCGAACCCGAAGAACAGCGGCGTCGCGAACAGCAGCAACATGATCGTGCCGTGCATCGTGAACAGCTGGTTGTAGAGCTCCTCGTTGACCACCTGCTGGCCCGGGAAGGCGAGCTCGGACCGGATCAGCAGTGCCATCAGCCCGCCCACCAGGAACCAGGCGAAGGACGTGCCGAGGTAGAGCTTGCCGATCAGCTTGTGGTCGGTGGTGGTGAGGATCTTCACCACCTGCTGACCCAGCGTGTGCTGCGGCTGCTCCAGGCGTGCGCCCGCGGGGGCGTCGGAGACGGCGGTCACTCTTCTCCTCCGTTGTCTTCGGCAGACTCGAGTCCTGCAGTCGTGTTCGCGTCGACGCCCCCGGTGGCCGGACCGGTGTTGCCCTGCTCGGCGAGATCGGCCAGGTGGTCGTCGTACTCCGACTGCTCGACGACCTTGACGTTGAACAGCATCCGCGAGTGGTAGACGCCGCAGAGCTCGGCGCAGCGTCCGTCGAAGGTGCCGGTGCGGGTGGGCGTGACCACGAAGTGGTTGTTACGTCCGGGAACGACGTCCATCTTGAACAGGAAGCCGGGGACCCAGAACGAGTGGATCACGTCGGGAGAGGTGAGGAAGATCTTGACGCTCTGGTCCTTGACCAGCCACAGCGTCGGACGGTTCGCAGTGGTGCCGCCCTCGTGGACGACCTCGTTGCTGCCGGCCTGCTCATAGCTGCGCTGTTCCTCGTCGTAGCCCAGGTTGTAGTTGAACGTCCACGACCACTGCTGTCCGACGACCGTGACGGTCTGGTCCGGGTTGTTGTCCTCGTGGATGACCTTGTTCTGGGTGTCCAGGGTGAAGTAGAAGAAGACGATCACCATCATGATCGGGGCGATCGTGTAGAAGATCTCGATCGGCAGGTTGTAGCGCGTCTGGATCGGGATCTCGGTCTCGCTGCGTCGGCGGTAGCGGATCGCCACGAAGAAGATCAGGCCCCACACCACGACACCGGTGATCATCGCCGCCAGCCACGACCAGTTCCACAGGTCCTGGATGTACGGCGCTTCCTCGGTCACTCCGACCGGCATCGCTAGGCGCCGGATCTCGCTCTCCTGCTCCGCGGAGCAACCGCTCAGGACCAGCAACGCGGTGGCCATCAGGCCCACGAGCGCTACGCGACGAAAGCGAAGGGGGTGCTCCAGACTCACGGACGAGCCCTTTCTTCAAGCTGACACGGACTACTGACCAGTTGAGGACAATCGAAACCCTACTACTCACTGGCCCCCGAACGACGGGCAGGGCGCGGGTAGGTTTCGCCTTGTGAGCCAAGCGCCAGCCGCGTACCTCGACCATTCCTCGGGGCAACCGCTGCACCCCGCCGCACGCGAGGTGCTCGATGCGGCCCTGGGTCGCGGGTACGCCGATCCGCGGCGACTGCACCGACCGGCCCGTGAGGCCCGGCTGATGCTCGACAACGCACGCGCCGTGGTCGCCGAGTGCCTGGGCCTACGACCCGACGAGGTGACCTTCACGCCCAGCGGAACCCACGCCGTGCACCTCGGTGTGCTGGGCCTGCTCGCCGGCCGCGCCCGTCAGGGCGACCTGCTGCTTGCCTCGGCCGTCGAGCACTCGGCAGTGCTGCACGCCGGGGCCTGGCACGCGCACCGCGGGGGCCGCTTCGAGACTGTCCCGGTGGACCGCCACGGGAGGGCCCGCGCCAGGTCGTTCCGGGAAGCAGCCGGCGAGCACGGCGACCCGGCCGTCGTCGCCGTGCAGTCCGCCAATCCCGAGGTGGGCGTGCTGCAGCCGGTGGACGAGGTGGCCGGCTCCCTGGAGGCGCCGGTCTTCGTCGACGCGTGCGCCTCCGCCGGGCGGCTCCCCCTGCCGGGAGGCTGGGCGGCGGCGGCCGCCTCGGCGCACAAGTGGGGCGGGCCGGCCGGGGTCGGCGTGCTGCTGGTGCGCCACTCCGCGCGCTGGCGCAACCCGTTCCCTGGCGACGAGCGGGTCGACGAGCGGGCCTGCGGGTTCGAGAACGTGCCCGGCGCCCTGGCCGCCGCGGCCGCGTTGCGCGCCAGCCTCAGCGAGCAGCACGGAGATCTCCAGCTGGCGACGAAACACACGTCGATGACGGCTCTGCTCGCGGAGACCGCGCGTTCCATCCCGGACACCGATGTCTTCCTGACGCCGGACGACCGGCTCCCGAACGTGCTGGCGTTCTCCTGCCTCTACGTGGACGGGGAGGCACTGGTGAACGAGCTCGACAGCCTGGGGTTCGCCGTGGCCAGCGGGTCAGCCTGCACGGCGAGCAGTCTGCAGCCGAGCCACGTGCTGGCGGCGATGGGAGCCCTGACCCATGGCAACGTGCGAGTGTCGCTCGGACGCGACACGCGCCCTGAAGACGTACACCGGCTCGCTGAGGTGCTTCCCGGGGTCGTCGCGCGGCTGCGCGAGGGATCCGGGGTTCCCCGGTGAGCGAGCCCACCCGCGAGCTGGACTGCCGCGGGATGCCCTGCCCACGGCCGATCATCGAGCTGGCCAGGGCGATCGTGGAGATCGAGACCGGGGAGACGATCGCCCTCGCCGCCGACGACCCGGCCGCCGGGGTCGACGTACAGGCGTGGTGCCGCATGCGCGGCCAGGACTATGCCGGCTCGCAGACCGCGGCGGACGGCACGCCGGTCTACCTGGTGACGCGACTCGACTGAGCCGGGATCAGCTCAGGTGGGGCCGCACGTCGGCTGCGGCCTCCTCGCCGTAGGCCTGCGCCAAGCGGTCGACGAACTGTGAGTGCGTGAAGGTGTACTCCTGCGTGCCGACCTGCTCGACGACGTACGCCGCGAGCACACACCCCACCTCGGCGGCGCGCTCGTGGGGCAGCCGCCACTCGAGGGCCGCGAGGAATCCCGAGCGGAACGCGTCGCCGACCCCGGTGGGCTCGAGCGCCGTCACTCCGGGGACCGCCGGAACCTCGATCGTCTCCTGGTCGGTGCCCACGATGCGCACGCCGGCAGCACCGAGCGTGATCACCTGGGTGCCCACGCGGGAGAGGATCTCCTGCTCCGTCCAGCCCGTCTTGTTGGCGATCAGGTGCGACTCGTACTCGTTGGAGAACAGGTAGGCGGCACCGTCGACCAGCGCCCGGATCATGTCGCCCTCGCCGAAGGCCAGCTGCTGGCTCGGGTCGGCGACGAACCGATAACCCCGCTGGCGGCACTCCTCGGTGTGGCGGACCATCCCCGCGGGGTCGTCGGGACCGACGAGCACGAAGGTCGGCTCCCCCACCCGCTTCACGATCGGACCGAGCTCGATCAGCCGTGCCTCGCTCATCGCACCGGGGTAGAAGCTCGCGAACTGGGCCATGGTGGCGTCGGTCGTGCACACGAACCGGGCGGTGTGCAGGTCCTCGGAGATCCGCACCGAGTTGCAGTCGACGCCGTGACGCTCGAGCCAGGAGCGATAGTCGGCGAAGTCCTCGCCTGCCGCACCCACGAGCACCGGGCGTAGGCCGAGCCGGCTCAGGCCGAACGCGATGTTGCCGGCGCAGCCTCCGCGTCGGATCTCGAGGTCCTCGACGAGGAAGGAGACGGAGAGCTTGTCCAGCTGCTCGACCACCAAGGAGTCGGCGAACTTCCCGCCGAAGCTCATCAGGTGGTCGGTGGCAATGGATCCGGCGATGAGCAGCGACATTGAGGTCCTAGGTGTTCGGCAGGGTGCAACCTTGGCGAGACTCGAACACTACCGAGCGGTACACACGCGAGTACCTGCTGGTAGCCCCTAACGTCGCAGACATGAGCTATGAGCGCCTCGCCTACGACGACCAGGACTCCGCCCACCGGATGCGCGACGACTGCACCGCCTGCGGGAGCAGGATCACCCTTCCCCGCCAGCGCATCGACAACAGCTCCATCACGATGCCGGCTCCTTCGCTGGAGTTCGACTCCTTCCCCCGCCGGGCGCACAAGCCCGACATCGAGGTCAGCGACGCGGCCGCCCACCTGGCGTCACGGATGCACCTGCACCTGGACTGACCCGTCCTCGGACACACAAGTGGCGGCGCCCCTGGGGGCGCCGCCACTTGTCTTCGTCTGGGTCATCAGGCGTTCGGCTCGCCAGGTTTCGACGCCTCGGTCACGATTTCGGTTCCTCAGTCGTGGTCGCTGCTCAGCCACCGTCGATCGCACCTTGGCGCGGCTGCGATCAGTGGAAGGAGTCTCCACAGGCGCAGGAGCCGGAGGCGTTCGGGTTGTCGATCGTGAAGCCCTGCTTCTCGATCGTGTCCACGAAGTCGATCGTGGCGCCGTTGAGGTAGGGAACGCTCATCCGGTCCATCACGACGGCGACCCCGTTGAAGTCGGTGACGACGTCACCGTCGAGGTTCCGCTCGTCGAAGAACAGCTGGTAGCGAAGGCCAGAGCAGCCACCGGGCTGGACGGCGATGCGCAGCTGGAGGTCATCGCGACCTTCCTGCTCCAGGAGGCTCTTCACCTTCGCCGACGCGGTCGGACTGACATTGATGCTGTCGGTGCGGATCTCGTGGGCGGTGTCGACCTGCTCGGTCATGGGTGCTCTCCAGTGCTGATCGGGGTGCTCGTCCTTCTGCTCAATGGTCGCACATCGTCGGTTATTCCTCGCATCGCTCCGAGGAGTCTGGGCTCGACCTCGCTCAGCGCGACCAGGTGCGCGCCGTGCGGGTCGCGAGCTCGGCCAGGGCCTCCGCAGGCGCGCCGAGTGCCCGCTCCTCCCCCACCAGGTCGACCAGGGAGTACGCCGACTCCACCCCCAGCGCCCGCATCTCGCGCGAGCCCACCAGCACCTGGCCGGCCAGGGCGATGCACGGGACCAGGTGCTCCGCGGCGACCTCCGCCACGCCGTACGGCACCTTCCCGGAACGGGAGGAGAAGTCGAAGGCGCCTTCGCCGGTGACCACGAGGTCGGCTCCCTGCACCTTCCCGGCCAGTCCTACCGCCTCGGCGACGAGCGACACGCCAGGTCGGCGGGTGCCGCCGAGGAGAAGCATCGCGAAACCGAGGCCGCCGGCGGCGCCGGCGCCCTTCTGAGAGGCGACCTTGCGGTCGGTCGCGTCGGCGAAGTTCTGCAGCCAGCCGTCGACGGTGACCAGCCGTTCCTCGGGCAGCCCCTTCTGGGGGCCGTAGATCTTGGTGGCACCGTTGATGCCGAGCAGCGGGTTGTCCACGTCGCTGGCCAGCACCAGCTCAACGCCCGCAAGACGGGACCGGGCTGCGTCGAAGGCGACCGAGGTGATGGAGGCGAGGCCGGCCGGCCCCTCATCGAGAGGACCGCCCTCGGCGGTCGCTCCGAGCGCCGCGAGGAGGCCCGCTCCGGCATCGTTGGTCGCGGAGCCGCCGAGGCCCACGATCACCCTGGAGACACCGGTGTCGACGGCAAGTCCGAGCAGCTCGCCGAGACCCCTGGTCGTCCCACGCTCGGGGTCGCGCAGGCCGGGCTCGGTCAGGTGCAGCCCGACGGCCTGGGCACTTTCGACGTACGCCGTGTCGCCGACGGCCAGGACGGCGGCGGGCACCGGGTCGCCATAGGGACCGGACACGGTGACCGCCTGCAGCTCCCCGCCCAGCGCCGCGTGCAGCACGTCGACGAAACCGGGCCCGCCGTCGGACATCGGCACCTCGACGAGCACGTCGTCAGGTGCGCGTCGCGCCCACCCGGTCGCCATCGCCGAGGCCGCCTCGAGAGCGGTGAGGGTTCCTGCGAACTTGTCCGGAGCGAAGACCACGTGCATGGGCACATCCTGCCGTGCGCCCCTTCGGTCCGGGTGGGAGGATGCGACCATGACGACTGTCGAGCTCCCTTTGCTCCCTCTGGGCCTGGGCACCGACCGCTCCTCCGAGCGCGGCGTCGAGTGCCCGGGCGACCTGCCGGCCGCCTCCGACCCCGACCTCGTCGCCCGCGCTCGCCGCGCCAAGGACAAGCTCGGCGAGAAGGTGTTCGTGCTGGGCCACCACTACCAGCGCGACGAGGTGATCGAGTTCGCCGACGTCACCGGTGACTCCTTCAAGCTGGCCAGGGACGCGGCGGCCCGGCCCGAGGCGGAGTACATCGTCTTCTGCGGCGTGCACTTCATGGCCGAGTCCGCGGACATCCTCACCTCCCCCGAGCAGAAGGTCGTGCTTCCCGACCTGGCTGCGGGCTGCTCCATGGCGGACATGGCTCGCCTGGCCCAGGTGGAGGACACGTGGGACGCACTCACCGACGCCGGTGTCGCCGACGTCGTCGTACCTGTCACCTACATGAACTCCTCGGCCGACATCAAGGCCTTCTGCGGCAGGCACGCCGGTGCGGTGTGCACCTCCTCCAACGCCCGAGCCGCGATGGAGTGGGCCTTCGACCAGCTGGGGCCGGAGACCAAGGTGCTGTTCCTGCCCGACCAGCACCTGGGTCGCAACACCGCCGTGCTGGAGCTGGGGCTGAGCCTCGAGGACTGCGTGGTCTGGAACCCGCTCCTGCCCAACGGAGGCCTGAGCGCGGAGCAGCTGCGGGGTGCTCGGGTGATCCTGTGGAAGGGCCACTGCTCGGTGCACGGTCGCTTCTCCGTCGAGGTCGTCGACGAGCTCCGTCAGACCATCCCGGGCGTCAAGATCCTGGTCCACCCGGAGTGCCGTCACGAGGTGGTCACCAAGGCCGACCTCGTGGGCTCCACGGAGTTCATCATCAAGACGGTCGAGGCCGCGCCAGCCGGGTCGTCGTGGGCCATCGGCACCGAGCTGAACCTCGTCAAGCGGCTCGCTGACGCGCACCCCGACCAGAACATCGTCTTCCTGGACCGGACGGTCTGCTACTGCTCGACGATGAACCGGATCGACCTGCCCCACCTCGTGTGGGCGCTGGAGTCCCTGGCCGAGGGGCAGGTGGTCAACGTGATCGAGGTCGATCCCGAGACCGAGCGGTGGGCGAAGGTCGCCCTGCAGCGGATGCTCGACCTGCCGGGCAAGTCGCACCGGGACTGACGCCTCAGGCGTCGCTGATCCCCCAGATCGGCATCCACCGCGAGACCTCGGGCTCGATCGGCAGGTCGTCCCCGATCACGTCGCGGATCTGTCGTTCTCGCAGCGTGTCGCGACGGGACGGCCCGGTGGGGCAGAACGGGTAGAAGGTGCCCTGCTTGTAGAGATAGACGACGTAGGCAGTGGAGCCCGCCTCGTCCCGGAACCCGACGGTGGAACACAGCAGGCCGGTGCCGAAGCCCTGGACCTCGAGGGCCGAGTTCACGGCGTGCAGGTCGGTCACGAGCCCCGCGGTGTCCTCGGGCGACGCGCGCACGGTCAGCCAGGTGTAGCCGTACTCGTCGACGCGGCTCTGCGTCGAAGGACCACCGTCCACGGCCACCAGCGCCGAGGCCTCCTGCTGCGTGGTGACCGCCGCCTGCCCCTCCGCCGCGCGGAAGCACACCGAGCCCACCCCGGTGGCCTGCAGGCCCATGGAGGCCTCGAGCGTCAGAGCCGCCGACGGGAGCGCGAACAAGGCGTCGAGGTTGGCCTTGCGCGGCCTCGACTGGCCACGCAGCGCGTCCCACAGTCCCACTAGACGGCCCGGCCCACGGCTAGAGCGTCTGCCCGAAGCCGGCGGCGATCTTGGCCAGCTGGTCCAGACGCTGCTCCAGCGGTGGGTGCGTCGAGGTGAGCGTCTTCAGCGAGAGTCCGCGGACGGCAGGTGCGATGAAGAAGGCGTTCATCGGCTGCGCAGCGCGGAGGTCCTTCTCCGGCACGGCGTTCATCTCACCGCTGATCTTGGTCAGCGCCGAGGCGAGTGCCGACGGCTTCTGGGTCAGGTAGGCGCCGGACCGGTCGGCGGCCAGCTCCCGGTAGCGGGAAAGCAGGCGGAGGAGGAGGAAGCTGATCGCGTAGACGACCAGGCTGACCACCAGCACGACGATGAAGCCGATGGCGCCGTTGTTGTTGTTGCCGCGCGAGCGTCCCAGTCCGAGGCCGCCGAACTGCGCACCGCGGGTGATCATCCCAGCGAGAATGCCGGCGGACGCCGCCACGGTCATCACGAGCACGTCGCGATGGGCCACGTGGGAGAGCTCGTGCGCCAGCACGGCCTCGAGCTCCTCGGCAGTGAGCGTGCGCAGGATCCCGGTGGTGACACACACCGCCGACCGGTTGGGTGAGCGACCGGTCGCGAACGCATTCGGCAGGTTCGTGTCCGCGATCGCCACCCGGGGCTTCGGCATGTCGGCCAGCACGCACAGCCGGTCGATCATCCCGTGCAGCTCGGGGGCCTCCTCCGGGGTGACCACTCGTGCGCCCATCGCCCGCAGCGCGGCCTTGTCGGAGTTCCACCACTGGAAGACCGCCACGCCGATGCCGGCCAACCCGATGATGAGGGCGTAGCCGGGGAAGGCGTACATCAGCGCGACCACCAGCGCGACGAAGAGCCCGACCAGCAGGAACATCACCGTGGTCATGCGGACGGTGAGCCCGGTGTCCGGAAGGAAGCGGGTGCGCGCCATCAGGTCACGTCTCTGTTCAACCCGGGATCAGCCCGTCGCCCTGGAGCAGCTGGCGGACCTCGGCGATCGTCGCGTCCGAGGGCGGCAGGATCAGGTCGGAGTCGTGCAGGGTGTCCTCGGGCAGCATGCGCCCGGAACGGCGGACGCCGTCGAGCAGAGCCGCCAGCGAAGAGGCGAACGCCTCGTCGTCACCGGCCTCGACCGCCGACTCCACCGCGCTGTCGAGCTCGTTGAGCGACTCGATCTGGGCGTCGGGCACGTCGAGCTGACCCTCGCCCATGATGCGGACGATCATGACTGCTGTCCCTTCTCGACGTGCTCATCCTCGCTGGTGGTCTCCGCGGCCGATGTCGGAGTCTCGGACCCCTCGATGGCTTGCGGGCTGCTGCCCTTGAGCGCGGCGAGCTCGGACTCGACGTCGGACTGGGTGCTCATGGCCTCGAGCTCGCGGCTGATGTCGTCGCCGCGGTTGATCGAGCTGGCGTCGTCGAGTGCGCCCGACGCGATCAGCTCGTCGATGGCACCCGCCCGGGCCTGCATGGCCTGGGTCTTGTCCTCGGCGCGCTGCACGGCCATCCCGACGTCGCCCATCTCCTCGGAGATCCCGGAGAAAGCCTCACCGATGCGCGTCTGCGCCTCGGCGGCGGTGTAGGTCGCCTTGATGGTCTCCTTGCGGGTCCGGAACGACTCGACCTTGGCCTGGAGCCGCTGGGAGGCGAGCGTGAGCTTCTCCTCCTCGCCCTGGAGCTGGGCGTGCTGGGCGTCGAGGTCCGAGATCTGCCCGGAGAGGGCGGACTTCCGGGTCAGTGCCTCCCGGGCGAGGTCCTCGCGGCCCATGTCGATCGACTTCTGGGCCTGAGCGGTCAGCTTGTCGGACTGGGTCTGCAGCTGGTTGCGCTGGAGCTCGATCCGCTTGCGGCTGGTGGCCACGTCCGCGACGCCTCGGCGCACCTTCGTCAGCATCTCCAGCTGGCGCTGGTAGCTGTAGTCCAGCGTCTCTCTGGGGTCCTCGGCCTTGTCGAGGGCGCTGTTGGCCTTGGCCCGGAAGATCGTGCTGATCCGCTTCATCATGCTCATGAGCGACAACTTACCCGCCCGGACCCAGAGGAACGAGGGTGAGCGCCGGACAGACACGCCAGCGGGGCCGGGTGAGGGCCGGGTAGGCTGATCCTCTCCCCGAGCCACTCACCCTGTTGCCCGCTCACGCCCCGGAAGGCCCCGTGTTCCGCCGTACCAGCAAAGCCGACGTCCAGACCGAATCCTTCGACCCCAAGGGGCCCGGCGCCAAGGGTCGCCCGACGCCCACCCGCAGGGCCGCGGAGGCGGCCGCGCGCGAGCGCGCCAAGGCCGGGAAGGACAAGAAGGCCGCCGCCAAGCTGCTGCGCGAACGCCGAGCGGACTCCAACTCCAAGATGCGCGAGGGGATGCGGTCCGGCGAGGAGCGCTACCTGCCCAAGCGCGACCAGGGACCCGTCAAGCGGTTCGTCCGCAACTATGTCGACGCTCGACTGTCGATCGCTGAGTTCCTGCTGCCCCTGCTGCTGGTCATCATGGCGCTGCAGTACTCCGGCAATGCGGACCTGCGGAACTTCAGCAACGTGCTGTGGTCCACCACGATCCTCGTCGTCGCCCTCGACACGGCCTGGCTGCTGATCCGGATCAAGCGAGCGATGCGGGCCAAGTTCCCCGACGAGAGCCTCAAGGGCACGACGTTCTACACCATGCTCCGCGTGATGCAGGTGCGCTTCCTGCGGATGCCGAAGCCGCAGGTCAAGATCGGCGGCGCCCCGCGCTGACCGGGCCGCGAACGACGTCAGCGTCGACGCGCGCTGCCCTGTAGCCCAGGAGGGCGATCCCCAGCGCCAGAGCAGCTTCCAGGTACGCCGGGTGGGCGAACCTCGGTGCGACGATCCCGAGCACGAGCGTTGCACCGAGTATCGGTGGCATCGCGCTGAGCAGCAGGCTGCCCGGCCTGAGTTCCGGCCTGCGCACGACGGCCAGGCCGAGGACCGGCGCGGAGAGCAGCATCAGCAGGAAGGCGATCCCGATCGGCGCACTTGCAAGGGCCGGCAGGTCATCGGGGTTGACGAAGGGTCCCACCAGCAGAAACCCGAACGCCAACACGCCGAGCGACCCGACCAGCAGCAAGCGGGTCACCCGAGCGGTGCGGTTGGTGGCATCGATGACGTGACGGTGCTGCGCCAGCACGAGCACCAGGCCGACGTACGCGAGGCCGTGCACCAGGTTCCCGGTCAACTGCACCCATCGCACGTCTGAGTCGTCACTGAACACTGAGAGGTGCCCCGAGGCTGCCTTGGTGAATGCGTCGAACAGCGCGATCCCGGCCATGCCAGCAGCTGGAACGAGTGCGAGATGGTGAACGGTGGTGGTCGACTTCATGGTTCCTCCACTGGCTCGAGCCGCCGCCTGTCGGCGGGTGTCGTGACGCTATGCCCGTCGAACCGCTCCCACATCGGTCGCGAACCACCGTTCCCGGGGCTCGACAGGACGAGTAGTGACTCATCCGATCGGAGGAGGCGCAGGACCCGTTCCAGTGCCTACGCTGCTCCCATGTGGGCGCCGCGGCGATCCGATCTCGTGCTCGTTGCGGGTGCGGGCGCGGCCGCCGCCGTCCTGGTCCTGCTGGACGACCAGGGGTGGGCCGAGTGGGTGTTCGGCACCTTCCTGCTGACCTGCCTGGCGGTGCTCGGGCGGCTCGGCGTCGAGTCCTGGCGCTCCGCGCATGCCGAGCGACTGCGGGCGCAGCGTCTCGCGGGCGCGCAGCCGGCGGCGGTTGCCCAGCAGGCCGTGACGGCCGAGCGAGCACGCCTCGCCGTAGAGGTCGAGGTGTGCATTCGCGACTCGCTGCGCCAGGTTGCCGCGGAGATCGAGAACGTGCCCAAGTCAGCGCCAGTTGCCGCGCTCAGACACGTGCACGCACTGACGCGCCGGACGACCTCAGAGCTGCGGCGGCAGCTCGGACTGCTCCGCGACGCCGATACGGACGATGTCGCAGCCGAGCCGGGCGAGACCTCGACGCGTGGGACGGTGAGCACGGGTCGGGCAGTCGGCGAGGCCCTGGTCATGGCGTGCTTCGCCGCCGTCGAGAGCACCGCTCACCTGCTCACCGAAGGCCCGACGGACTGGCTGCCGTGGTCCGTGCTCGTGTCCGCTCTGGCGGCGTCGACCATCGTCGGCCGCGGCTCGCGCACGGTCCCGGCGTTGCTGGTGCTCACCGGCCTGATCGTGGCCGGATCGCTGTTGGGCCACCCCGTGACCAGCGGCTTCTGGATCGCGATCACCCTCGGCGTGCTGCTGTGGACCCTGGCTGCCGACCCCGACGTTCGGGCTGGGTTCGCGCTCACGCGGGTCGCCACCGCCACCTTGCTCTTCCTGGCCCTCAGCTGGGCGTTCGGGCGCGACGACCCGGGCAACCTCGGCATCCTGCTGGTGATCATGGTCATCGTTCTCCTCGGTGGCCTCCTCGTCGGCCACCAACGCCGGGGAGAGGAGCGTGCCCGGCAGGCTGCACACACACGCGAACGTGTCCTCGGCGACGCTGTCGACGAAGCCGTGCGCGCGGAACGGGGACTCGTGGCGCGTGAGCTGCACGACGTCGTCTCGCACGCGGTCGGCGTGATCGCCCTCCAGGCCGGTGCGGCGCAGATGTCGTGGCCGCACGACCCGGCTGCCGTCCGCCGTGCCGTGGAAGTGATCCGCCGGACCACCTCCGACACGCTTGCCGAACTCGAGCGGATGCCGGTCGCCGGGGCCGGCGCCGAGCGCGACGTCGAGGACCTCCTCGCCCTGGTCGATCGGGTCCGGATGGCTGGAACGCCAGTCGACCTGACCGTGGTGGGCGACCTCGCGGTGCACGCTGACGTGGTCCACCGCGTCGTGCAGGAGTCGCTCACCAACGCGATGCGACACGCTCCCGGGGCGTCGGTGGCGGTGCGCGTGCACGCCGGCCGCCACAGCACCGAGGTGTCGGTGCGCGACGACGGTCCCGGCCCCGGAGAGGCACCCCGGCGTGGCTACGGGCTGGTCGGGCTCGCTGAACGGGTCGCCTTCGCTCACGGCTCCTTCGAGTGCGGCCCGGGTCCGCGTGGCCGAGGCTTCCACGTCGTGGCATCGATCCCCCACGTCGAGGCGCTCGATGCGACATGAGCCTCAGGGTCACGGTCGTCGACGACAACGAGCTGCTTCGGGCGGGACTCGTGACGGTGCTGAGCAGCGACCCGGAGATCGAGGTTGTCGCCGAGGCCGGCGACGGTCCTGCGGGGGTTCGAGCCGCTCTGGAGCACCGCCCCGACGTGGTGTTGATGGACGTCGAGATGCCCGGCGGAGACGGTCTGACCGCTACGGCGCGACTGCTCGACCGGCTTCCGGGCACGCGCGTGCTGATCCTGACGATGTTCGACCTCGACGAGTACGTGCACGAGGCCCTGCGGGTGGGCGCGTCCGGCTTCCTGCTGAAGACCACTGAGCCGCACGCTCTCATCGAGGCGGTCAAGACCTGCGCGGCCGGGGAGACGACGCTGGGGCCCAGCGTCGTCCGCCGGCTGGTGGACCACTACGTCGAACGACAGTCGCCGTCCCTCCCTCCCGGCGCGAAGGAGCTCACGGACCGGGAGCGCGACGTTCTCCGCGCGATGACGCGAGGAATGTCCAACGCCGAGATCGCACTGCACCTGCACCTGGCGGAGACCACCGTCAAGACGCACGTCGCGCACATCCTGGCCAAGCTCGGCGTGCGAGACCGCGTCCGGGCGGTGGTGCTCGCCCTGGAGTGCGGCCTGGCACGCGGCTGAGCGTAGGTCACTCGGGAGAGCTCAGCCGGGTTCGAGCGACATCGGGCCGTAGACCTCGCGGTCACCCTCGAACAGGGTGACCGCCGAGACACCGTCCTCGGAGAGGTCCGGGTAGGCCTCCCCCAACCAGCTCTCGGCGTCACTGCGCGTCGGGAAGTCGGGGCGGTCGGCGGCGATCACGCGCCCGTCGGCATCCAGCAGCTGCCACCACCACGGCACCTGGTCCTGCTTGCGGGGTGAGCTGCCGAACGCGGGCTCGGGGGTGTTGGTCACGAAGGACTCCTCTTGGTTGTCGCCTGCAAGTCAGGACTCGCGGACGTCGGTCTCGACGAAGGGCGGTCGGGTGACCACGAAGATCTCGGCTCGGCCGCGTACGTCGACCAGCACCTCGGCGCCGAGCTGGATCTGGCTGTTGACCAGGGCCAGGGCGATGCCCTTGCGCAGCGTCGGGGAGAAGGTGCCCGAGGTGATGTGACCGACCGGCAGGTCCTGGGTGACCTTCACGCTCATCTGCGGCCGGGCGATGCCGCGTCCCTGGGCCACGAGGCCGCGCAGGGTGACGCGAGGGCCTGCCTCCTTCTCGGCAAGCAGGGGCTCCTTGCCCCAGAACGCCGGCTTCGACCAGCCGACCGCCCAGCCGAGACGCGCCTGGACGGGCGTCACCTCGAGGCCGATGTCCTGGCCGTGTAGCGGGTAGCCCATCTCGGTGCGCAGGGTGTCGCGAGCGCCCAGTCCGCAGGGCATGATCCCGTGCTCCTCGCCGGCCGCGAGCAGCGCATCCCAGAGGGCTGGTGCGACAGGGCTCTCGGCGACCAGCTCGTAGCCTCGCTCTCCCGTGTAGCCGGTGCGGCAGACCACCACGTCGACTCCCTCGAACGGCGCCTCCACGAAGGACATGTAGTCGTGCCCGACCGGAAGCCCGAGCTCGCGCAGGACGTCGTCCGACCTGGTGCCCTGGACGGCCAGCACGGCGTGGGTCTCGTGGTGGTCGGTCAGCGAGAGCCCTGCCGGGGCGGAGGCCACGAGGCGTCGCATCACCTCGGCCGAGTTGGCCGCGTTGGGCACGAGGAGCACGTGGTCCTCGCCACGGTGGTAGGCGATCAGGTCGTCAACGACGCCACCGGTCTCCGGGTCGCAGACCAAGGTGTACTGCGCCTCCCCGGGACCGATCCGGCCGAGGTCGTTGCTCAGGCACTGGTTGAGGTAGTCGACCGCGCCGTCGCCCTGAACCACGATCTTGCCCAGGTGGCTGACGTCGAAGACTCCGACCGAGCTGCGGACCGCGGCGTGCTCCTTGAGCACACCCGTGGGGTACTCCAACGGCATCTCCCAGCCACCGAACTCAGCGAGCTTGGCCCCCGCGGTGACGTGACGGTCGTGGAGCGGTGACTGCTTGAGGGACATGCGTGGCAAGTTACCCCAGCCGTCCGCCCCCGGCGCGACCACTCCGCTCCTCTAGCATGACCCCTCGTGACGACGTACACGCTCCGCAAGGGCAGCCCGGCCAAGACCCGCACCGACCTCGTGGTGATCGGCGTGGCCCGCACGTCCAAGGGAGACCTGCAGGCGTGTCCGGGCGCGGAGGACGTCGCCGCGGCGTACGGGCGGAAGTTCAAGCCGCTGCTGACCTCGATGGGCTTTCGCGGTGACCCCGGCGAGGTGCTCCGGATCCCGACTGCGGGCACGATCCAGAGCGGTCAGCTCCTGGTCGTCGGACTCGGCTCGCGTGACGACCTGACCCATGAGCGCGTACGCCGGGCCTCCGGCGTCGCGGCGCGCAACACCGGCAACGCTGCCTCCGTCGCACTGGCCCTGCCGGCCCACGACGCCGAGCACGTGCGTGCGGTGGCCGAGGGGTTCCTCTCCGGTGGCTACTCCTTCAAGCGCTACAAGTCGCGCTCGGAGGACGCCGACCCCGTGGACGTGTCGATCCTGAGCGATGCCGCGCGCCGCCAGGAGGTGATCGCCGCCCTGGAGCAGGCGCTCCTGGTCGGCGACCTCGTGCACCGCGCCCGCGACTGGGTGAACACTCCGCCGAACGACCTGACCCCAGAGCTGTTCGCGGACGCGGTCGTGACCCTCGGCAAGGAGCTCACGGGACGCAGGAGCAAGCCCAAGGTCGACATCGAGGTGATCGGTGTCGAGGAGCTCGGGACGCTCGGCTGTGGCGGCATCCTCGGTGTGGGCCAGGGGTCAGCCAACGGCCCCCGGCTGGTCAAGCTCACCTGGGCCCCCGAGGACGCGCGCGCCAGCGTCGCCTTCGTCGGCAAGGGCGTCACCTACGACTCCGGCGGCCTGACCATCAAGCCGGGCAGCTCGATGGCGACGATGAAGTACGACATGGGTGGCGCAGCCGCTGTGCTCGCAGCGACCTTCGCCATCGCCGAGCTCGGTCTCCCCGTTGCCGTGACCACCTATGCACCGATGGCCGAGAACATGGTCTCCGGCGCCGCGATGCGGCCCGGCGACGTGCTGACGATGTACGACGGGCAGACCGTCGAGGTCACCAACACCGACGCCGAGGGACGACTGATCCTGGCCGACGCGCTCGCCATGGCCGCCGAGGGCGGGCACGACGCCATCATCGACGTCGCCACCCTGACCGGGCCGTGCATCGTGGCCCTGGGCGAGAAGGTGGCCGGCCTGTTCGGTGACGACGAGACGACGACCGCCGTGTCGGCCGCTGCCGAGTCGAGCGGCGAGCTGCTGTGGCGGCTGCCGATCCCCGACGAGAGCCGCGAGGCGGTGCGCGACAGCAAGATCGCCGACGTGCTCCAGCACAACTGGGTCAGGTGGGGCTCTGCCCTGTTCGCCGCGGCCTTCCTCGGCGAGTTCGTGGGCGAGAACAAGTGGGCCCACATCGACATCGCCGGACCGGCGTACAACGGCGGCGGACCGTGGGGTCATGTGCCCTCGGGAGCGACCGGCTACTCGATCTCGACGCTGGTGTCGTACGCCGCCGCGTTGTCGGGACCCGACCCAGAGCCGCGGGACGACTAGTCCAGCGGCCCGTCCAGCGGCCCGTCCAGCGGCCCGTCCTGGGGCCCGTCCAGCTCCCGACGAAGTTGTTGCTTGCGCCGTTCCTTCTCCCGGCGGTTGTACTCGCGCATCCGGGCGGGGATGCCGACCAGAGCCGCGTCATAGCTCGGCACCCCGTTGCGGTTGCAGAACTCGTGCGCCCAGTGCACCGAGGGCACCCGGCGCCGGGTCCACTCACCGTCGTGCGCAACCAGCAGCAGCGTGACGTCCGTGACCGTCGTTCGCGGCTCGACGAAGCCCTCGACACCGCGGCGGGCCCGGACGAACTCCAGCAGGTGGCGCTGGTCGCCGTCGTCGGAGGAACGGCTGGTGCCGCCACCGCCGACGGAATGGCCGCCCCGGCTCTTGCGTCTGAAACGATCGAGCAGACCCATGCGCACCAGTGTGCTGCATGGGCGGTCGGGTCATACCGCCAATCAGATGTGTTGTCGGCGAGTTGTGGCGGGAGTGGTTGGATGAGTGTCGACAACGGGAGGAGGCAGACGTGCCGGAAACCAACGAGTTCGATGTGGTGATCCTGGGAGCTGGGTCTGGCGGCTACGCCTGCGCCCTGCGCGCGGCCCAGCTGGGACTGAGCGTGGCGCTCGTCGAGAAGGACAAGCTCGGCGGGACCTGCCTCCACGTCGGGTGTATCCCGACCAAGGCGCTGCTGCACGCCGCAGAGGTCGCCGACGCCGCGCGTGACTCCGAGAAGTTCGGGGTACGCGCGACGTTGGAGGGCATCGACATGCCCGGGGTCAACGCCTACAAGGACGGTGTCGTGAGCCGGTTGTTCAAGGGTCTCACCGGCCTGATCAAGGGCCGCGGCATCACCGTCATCGAAGGCCACGGCAAGCTCACCGGACCGCGCACGGTCGAGGTGGACGGCACGTCCTACGCCGGCAAGGCGGTCGTGCTCGCCTCCGGGTCCTACGCCCGGTCCCTGCCGGGCCTCGAGATCGACGGCACCCGCGTGATCACCTCCGAGCAGGCGCTCCGGCTCGACAGCGTCCCGGCGTCCGCGATCGTGCTCGGTGGTGGGGTGATCGGATGCGAGTTCGCCAGCGTATGGCGCTCCTTCGGCGCCGACGTGACCATCGTCGAGGCCCTCCCCCGGCTGCTGGCCCTCGAGGACGAGCAGTCGTCAAAGGCCCTCGAGCGGGCGTTCCGCAAGCGCAAGATCGCTTGCTCGACCGGCACCCGGTTCGAGTCGGTCCAGGCAACGGAGAGCGGCGTCAGCGTCGCGGTCGAGGGCGGGAAGACCTTCGACGCCGACCTGCTGCTGGTCGCGGTGGGGCGTGGGCCGGTCACCGACGGCCTCGGCTACGAGGAGCAGGGCATTGCGATGGAGCGCGGCTTCGTCACGGCCGACGAGCGCTGCCGGACCAGTGTCGAGGGCGTCTACGCGGTCGGCGACATCGTTCCCGGCCTCCAGCTGGCGCACCGCGGGTTCCAGCAGGGCGTGTTCGTCGCCGAAGAGCTCGCCGGTCTCTCCCCCGAGCCGATCGACGAGACCGGCATCCCACGCGTGACCTACTGCGAGCCGGAGGTCGCCTCGGTCGGGCTGACCGAGGCGCAGGCGCGCGAGCAGCACGGCGAGGGCGTCGAGACGCTCACCTATGACCTCGGCGGGAACGGCAAGAGCCAGATCCTGGCGACCCAGGGATTCGTGAAGCTGGTCCGGGTCACCGACGGTCCCGTGCTCGGCGTACACATGGTGGGCGCGCGCGTCGGCGAGCTGGTCGGGGAAGCACAGCTGATCTGCAACTGGGATGCCTATCCCGAGGACGTCGCACCACTCGTCCATGCCCACCCCACCCAGAACGAGGCTCTCGGCGAAGCGCACCTCGCCCTGGCCGGCAAACCGTTGCACGCACACACCTGACCTGCTGGACTCTTACCCAGCCTCCAACCGGACCGATAGAACGACGAGCGAAGGAACCCGATGTCGACACCCGTGAACCTCCCCGCACTGGGCGAGTCAGTCACCGAAGGCACCATCACCCGCTGGCTCAAGCAAGTGGGTGACACCGTCGAGGTCGACGAGCCGTTGCTCGAGGTCTCCACCGACAAGGTCGACACGGAGATCCCTTCTCCCGTGGCCGGGACCCTGTTGGAGATCAAGGCGGAGGAGGACGAGACCGTCGAGGTCGGCGCCGAGCTCTGCCTCATCGGCGACGAGGGCGAGGGCGGTGGCTCCTCGGACTCCGGGTCGGAGGAGTCCGAGGACTCCGGGTCCGAGGACTCCGGGTCCGAGGACTCCGGGTCCGAGGACTCCGGGTCCGAGGACTCTGGCGCCGAGGCTGAGGAGGAGCCCGCGGACGACGACTCCGAGGACTCGGAGGACGAGTCCATGGCGGATGAGGAGGAGCCGGCGCCGAAGCCCACTGCCAAGAAGGGCGGCGGTGGCGGTCAGGCGGTGACCCTCCCCGCGCTGGGCGAGTCGGTCACCGAGGGCACGATCACCCGCTGGTTGAAGTCGGTCGGCGACGAGGTGGCGGTCGACGAACCGCTCGTCGAGGTCTCCACCGACAAGGTCGACACCGAGATCCCCTCCCCGATCGCCGGCACCCTGCAGGAGATCAAGGCCGAGGAGGACGAGACCGTCGAGGTCGGCGCCGAGCTGTGCATCATCGGTGACGGATCCGGATCCTCTGAGGGCGACGGCGACGACGAGCCCGAGCCGAAGTCGAAGGAGCCCGAGCCGGAGCCCGAGCCCGAGCCGGAGCCCGAGCCCGAGCCGGAGCCCGAGCCGGAGCCGGAGCCCGAGAAGAAGCCCGAGCCCGAGCCGGAGCCCGAGAAGAAGCCCGAGCCGAAGCCCGAGCCGAAGGCGAAGCAGGAGCCCGCCAAGGCGGAGGCCTCTTCTGGGGCTTCCTCCGACGGAGGCAGCTATGTGACACCGCTGGTCCGCAAGATGGCCTCGGAGCACGGGGTCGACCTGGCCAGCATCACCGGCACGGGCGTGGGGGGCAGGATCCGCAAGCAGGACGTGCTCGCTGCCGCGGAATCGGGCAAGCCCGAGGAGGCCCCCGCTGCCGCCGAAAAGCCGAGCGCAGGTGCCCCGGCGTCGACGCCGAGCCCCCTGCGCGGCAAGACCGAGAAGCTCTCGCGGCTGCGCAAGGTGATCGCCACCCGGATGGTGGAGTCGCTGCAGACCTCCGCGCAGCTGACGCAGGTCGTCGAGGTCGATGTCACCAACATCGCGCGACTGCGTGACAGCGTGAAGGCCGACTTCCTTGCTCGCGAGGGCGTGAAGCTGTCCTACCTGCCCTTCTTCGCCAAGGCTGCGGTCGACGCGCTGAAGTCGCATCCGGTGCTGAACGCCACCTTCGACCTCGAGGCCGGTGAGGTGACCTACCACGACAGCGAGAACGTGGCGTTCGCCGTCGACACCGAGAAGGGCCTGCTGACCCCTGTCGTCAAGGAGGCCGGCGACCTCTCGATTGCGGGCCTCGCCAAGAAGATCGCCGACGTCGCGCAGCGCACCCGCACCAACAAGATCGGCCCTGACGACCTGTCCGGCGGCACCTTCACGATCACCAACCTCGGCAGCGTGGGCGCCCTCTGGGACACCCCGATCATCAACAAGCCGCAGGTTGCCATCCTCGGACCGGGCGCCGTCGTGAAGCGCGCGGTCGTGATCGACGACCCCAACCTGGGCGAGACGATCGCGGTGCGCCACATGGTCTACCTGGCGCTGACCTATGACCACCAACTGGTCGACGGCGCCGACGCCGGCCGCTTCCTGCAGGACGTCAAGGCACGGCTGCAGTCCGGCAGCTTCGACGTCTGAGGCGCTGCCTCGCTCCGACGGGGCCGTACGCCACCCGGCGTACGGCCCCGTCGGTTTGACCCCCGTCGGCTTTAACCCGGTGACTTCCGGGATCGCGGCTGCCACGCTTCCCTCCGGTCACGGCGACGAACGTCGTGGCGAGGAAGAGGAAGGACCATGGAGAAGATCTCGAAGACGCTGCTCAGCTGGGCGTCGATCCTGGAGGACAACACCCGGGCGCAGGCGGTGCAGGCGGCTTCGATGCCGTTCATCCACCCGCACCTGGCGCTGATGCCGGACGCCCACCTTGGACGTGGCGCGACCGTCGGGTCCGTCATCCCCACGCTGGGGGCGATCATGCCGGCTGCGGTGGGTGTGGACATCGGCTGCGGCATGATCGCGGTCCGCACGAACTACAGCCTCGAGCAGCTGCCCGAGGACCGTTCGTCCGTGCGCGAGGCGATCGAGGAGGCGATCCCGCTCAGCGCCGGCGTCGCGAACAGTGACATCACCCGCGAGCACACGACCGAGCGGCTGGGCAGACTGCACTCGCTGGCCGACAAGGCGGGCTTCGACCCGGCGTCCTACGCCAAGCGCTGGAAGCTGCAGCTGGGCACGCTCGGCTCGGGAAATCACTTCATCGAGATCACCGTCGACGAGCAGGACCGGGTGTGGCTCTTCCTGCACTCGGGTTCGAGGGGCGTGGGCAACAAGATCGCCCAGCACCACATCGCGATCGCCCGCAAGCTGTGCGAGCGCTGGTGGATCGACCTGCCCGACCTCGACCTCGCCTACCTCGTGGAGGGGACTGACGAGTTCTGGGCCTACATCCGCGAGATGCGTTGGGCGCAGACCTATGCGCTGCTCAACCGTGAGGAGATGATGGACCGGGTCGTGACGTGCTTCGCCGACTGGGTCGGTGGCGAGGTGGAGCGGCAGGAGGAGATCAACTGCCACCACAACTACACCGAGCAGGAGGAGCACTTCGGCAGGCGCGTGTGGCTCTCCCGCAAGGGCGCCATCAACGCCGAGCAGGGCAGGATGGGCCTGATCCCGGGTTCTATGGGCACCGCGTCGTACGTGGTGGCCGGCAAGGGCTACCCGCCCTCGCTCAACTCGGCTCCGCATGGTGCCGGCCGGCAGTACTCGCGCACAGCAGCTCGCAAGGCCTTCACGCGTGAGCAGCTGCAGACGGCGATGGCGGGGATCGAGTACCGCGACACCGACGCGTTCATCGACGAGATCCCGGGTGCGTACAAGGACATCGACCAGGTGATGGCGGACGCGGCCGACCTGGTGGAGATCCGGCACACACTCCGGCAGATCGTCAACGTGAAGGGCGACTGAGGCCCTCGGACGAGGCACGTTCGCACCTCCCCAGGGGTGCGGACGTGCCCTATCGTCGCGGGATGACTGACCTTGATCCCGACGCCTGGCGACTCGTCGACGAGGGCTGGGGCCGACGTGCGTCCGAGTTCGCGACCTTGAGCGAGCCCTCGAACGTGCGGGAGTACGTCGCGATGCACCAGCGTCTCGACATCGGTGAGGGCGACCGGGTGCTCGACCTGGCCTGCGGGTCCGGTCTTGCCCTGGAACTGGCGAGCCTGCGCGGGGCGTCGGTCGCCGGCATCGACGCATCCCCCCGGTTGGTCGCCATCGCGCGGGACCGCGTGCCCGACGGCGACGTCCGGGCCGGCGACATGCACGCGCTCCCGTGGGAGGACCACAGCTTCGAGGTGGTGACCAGCTTCCGCGGCATCTGGGGCACGACGCCGGAGGCGCTGGCCGAGGCACGCCGGGTCCTGGTGCCGGGTGGCCGGCTCGGGTTCACGGTGTGGGGCCACATCAAGAAGTCGCCGGGAGCCTGGTCGCTCGCCCCGTTCCGCCTGGCCAGCCAGCCGAAGGTCGAGAACCAGGCGAACATGGTCGCGCTCGGACGCCCGGGGGCCGGCGAGGAGCTGTTGACCCGCTACGGGTTCGAGGGCGTCTCGCGTTTCACGGTGCCGTTCGTGTGGGAGTTCGCGGACCCGGAGTCCTATGCCCGGGCGCTGGCCTCCACCGGTCCGGCGTACGAGGCGATCCAGGCTGTGGGCGAGGACGAGTTCCTGCGGCACGCCACGGAGACCGCCCGAGAGCAGATGCGCGAGGGCCTGCCGCTGCGAGCCGAGATCGACGTCGTGGGCTACCTGGCGAGGGCGCCGCAGGACCCGGGTGAGTGGCCGCACGACGCACGCTCCGGGAGTTATCTGGCGGCTCCCGAACAGACACCCGCCGCCCGGGTGCTCTACGACGAGGACGTGGACGACCTCGGCTATGTGATGAACGCGACCCGCCTGTGGGGCCACGTGCCGGCGGAACACGAGGCCCTGTTCGCCCTGGTCAACGCCTCCTCCCGCGCCGCCGGTCTGAGCGTCCGGGAGCGCGGCGTACTCGTGACGGCGATGGCCTCGCAGCTGGGTGACTCCTACTGCGCGTTGGCCTGGGGCGCCAAGCTCACCGCCGTTGCGGACGCCGAGCTGGCCGCCGGGGTGCTCGCCGGCACCGACGAACGGCTCACCTCCCGCGAGCAGGCGCTGGCGCTGTGGGCCCGGCGGGTCACCGCCGATCCCAACGCCACCACCGCCTCGGACCTCGACGACCTGCGCGCCACCGGCTTCAGCGACCCGCAGATCGCCGCGATCACGCTCTACCTCGGTCTGCGGATCGCCTTCTCCACGGTGAACGACGCACTGGGGGCCGCACCGGACCGGCAGCTCGTCGACCAGGTCTCCGACGACGTGAGACAAGCCATCACCTGGGGGCGGGCCGCGGACTGATGCGGCCGCAGGCCAGAGGGCCGGGTGGGACATATCGGGTGGGGTTGTCGGGTGGTCCCTGACGTTGATGGGTGATCCTTCGCCCGACAACCTCCGGATTCCCCGGTCGGCCGGGGAAACCTGCAGCCCCTACATGTGGATCATGTGGCCCGCAAGCCCCTCGACTGCTTCCTTGACGGCCTCGGAGAGGGTCGGGTGGGCGAACACGTTGCGGGCGACCTCATCGGCGGTCAGGTCCCACTTCTGGGCGAGCGTCAGCGCCGGGAGGAGCTCGGTGACGTCGGGTCCGATGAGGTGCGCGCCGATGATCTCGTTGTACTTCGCGTCGGCGACGATCTTGACGAAGCCGGCGGTGTCGCCGAGGCCCTTGGCCTTTCCGTTCGCCGAGAACGGGAACTTGGCGACCTTGACGTCGTACCCCTTCTCCTTGGCCTGCGCCTCGGAGTAGCCGAACGAGGCGATCTGCGGCTGGCAGTACGTCGCTCGCGGGATCATGTCGAAGTCGATCTCGATGGTGTCGTGGTCGGCGATGGTCTCGGCCGTGACGATGCCCATCGCCTCCGCGGTGTGGGCCAGCATCAGCTTGCCGGTGACGTCGCCGATGGCGTAGACCCCGTCCACGTTGGTGCGACCGCGCTCGTCCACGGCGATGGCACCACGCTCGGTCGTCTCGACCCCGGTCTTGTCGAGGCCGTAGCCCTCGAGGCGGGGCGCGAACCCGATGGCCTGGAGGACCTTGTCGGTCTCGATGACCTCCTCCTTGCCGTCCTTGCTGACGGTGACCTTGACCTTGCCCCCGGAGTCCTCGATCTTCTCGACCTTGGTCTTGAGCAGCACCTTCACGCCGAGGTTCTTGTAGTGCTTGGCCAGCTCCTTGGAGATCTCGGCGTCCTCGGTGGGCACCATCCGGTCGAGGAACTCCACGATGGTGACGTCCACACCGAAGTTGGCCATCACGTAGGCGAACTCCACGCCGATCGCCCCCGAGCCGGCGATCACGATCGATCCGGGGAGCTGGTCGGTGAGGATCTGCTCCTCGTAGGTGACCACGTTCTCCGAGAGCTCGGTGCCGGGGACCAGCCGGGTGGTGGCCCCGGTGGCGATGATGATGTGGTCGCCGGTGACCTTGCGGGTCTCGCCGTCGTCGTTCTTGACCTCGATGGTCTTGGCATCGAGGAACGTGCCCCAGCCGTCTATCTCCTCGATCTTGTTCTTCTTCATCAAGAAGTGCACGCCCTTGACGATCGAGTCGGAGACCTCGCGACTGCGCGCATGGGTCGGCTTGAAGTCCATGGCGGCGTCGCCGGTGATCCCGAACTTGTCCTTCTCGTGGGTCAGGATGTGTGACAGCTCGGCGTTGCGCAGCAGCGCCTTCGAGGGGATGCACCCGACGTTGAGACAGACCCCTCCCCAGTACTTCTTCTCCACGACACCGACCTTCAGGCCGAGCTGGGAGGCGCGAATGGCGGCGACGTAGCCACCGGGGCCGGCACCGAGGACGAGGACATCGAAATCGCTCACAGTGGGGAGCCTATTCCCCGACCCGGGTGGCACCACAACGGGTGCTCCGTGCTGGGCCGCGTGCGCACCCCCGTGACACGGTTGGCTCATGCGCTTCCTGATCGCCGGTGCGTCCGGCTTCCTCGGCACCAGGCTCCGCGAAGGACTCGAGGCCCGGGGACACGAGATCACCTCCCTCGTCCGCCGACCACCGTCGGGAGCGAACGAGGTCCGGTGGGACCCGTACGCCGCCGGCCTCGGGGTCGAGGTCGTCGACAACCACGACGTGGTGGTCAACCTGGCCGGCTCCCCCACGGCCGGCAACCCGCACTCGAAGAAGTGGGCCGCGAACCTGATGAACAGCCGGGTGAGCACCACGCGTGTGCTCGCCGAGGCGATCGCGGCCAGCTCGACCAGGCCGACCTTCCTCGCCGGCAACGGCATCGGCGTCTACGGCGACCACGGCGCCCAGCCGCTGACCGAGGAGGCCGACTCCCGAGGCGACGCCCTGCTGACCCGGGTGTCCCGGGCCTGGCAGGAGGCGACCGAGCCGGCCCAGGCGGCGGGAGCGCGGGTCTGCGTGCTGCGCACCTCACCGATCTACGACCGCCGCAGCCAGCCACTCGGGTTGCTCCGGCTGCTGTTCAGGGCCGGTCTCGGCGGCCCGCTCGGCGACGGGAGCCAGTACGTGCCGATGATCTCGGCGCGCGACTGGGTCGACGCCGTCATCCACCTGGCCGAGACCGAGACGGCGCAGGGACCGTTCAACCTGTGCTGCGAGACGGCGCCGACCAACGCGGAGTTCACTCGCGAGCTGGCACACCAGCTGCACCGGCCCGCGTTCCTCCGGGTGCCGGCGTTCATCCTCCGCCCGGCAGCAGGTGAGATGGCCAACGAGCTGCTCGGCTCGGTCAACTGCGTGCCAGCCGCGCTGATCGCCAGCGGTTTCACGCACCGGGACCCGGACGTCAGCGCCGTGCTTCGCGAGGGCCTCCACCCCAGCCGTTGACCCAGCCGCTGACCCGAGCCGCTGACCGACGCCACCCGCCAGCCGACCGGGCCGGGCCGGAGCTCGACGGCCCGGATCGCCGGCCGGCTGCTCCCAAGGGCCTCCTCGTGCCCCGCGTGCATGACCTCTCCCCCGGCCACCCGGTCGAAGACCCGGAGCCGCATCACCGGGGCATCGCTGCGCAGCACCTGCACCGCGAACACCTGCGTCACGATCCGGCGTACGACGACCCCGCGATCCGCATAGGCCCGGAGCAGGCGCAGGTCCGCGCGACCGGCCCCCGAACCGGGCACGTAGAGGGAGCGAAGGGCGGCCGCGTCGACCGCCGCCCAGGCACGCGCACGTCGGGCGTCCCATTCGTGGAGGACCTCGAGCGCCTCGACGAGGTCCGCCCGACGAGGCGCCTCGAGAGTGCGCGACGCGGGCTGGAACGCCGGGTGGGCCACCGGGTGGACTACTCGGTCGGCGGCCGGTGGCACCGGCTGGGCCATCGTGACCGGGAGCAGCAGCGGAAGCGTCGCGAGGAACCGCATGCCGCCACGATGCCTGCGATCGCGGCCCCACGGCCGGTTGTCCACAGGCGAACTGTCGCTGGGTTAACCTCGAAGGGTGAACGCACTGGTCTTCGAGAGGCTCACGGACGGCCCGACCGACTACCTGGCCGCGTGGGACCGTCAGCGTGCGGTGCACGCCGAGGTCGTCGACGGCGGTCCGGACACCGTCCTGCTCCTGGAGCACTCCCCCGTCTACACCGCGGGCAAGCGCACCGAGCCCCACGAGCGCCCGGTCGACCTTTCGACAGGCTCAGGAGAAGCGGTCCCCGTCATCGAGGTCGACCGCGGCGGGAAGATCACCTTCCACGGCCCTGGCCAACTGGTCGGCTACCCGATCGTCCGGCTGCCCGACCACGTCCTCGTCGTCGACTACGTGCGCCGCATCGAGGAGGCCCTGATCGCGGTCTGCGCCGAGCTCGGTCTCCGCACGGCACGGGTGCCCGGACGCAGTGGCGTCTGGCTGCAGGCCGCTGACGGCCGCCCCGAGCGCAAGATCGCGGCGATCGGTATCCGGGTCAGCCGAGGGGTGACCATGCACGGCTTCGCACTCAACTGTGACGTGGACCTCTCCTGGTATGAGCGCTTCGTCCCCTGCGGGATCGCCGACGCCGGCGTCACCAGCCTGTCGGAGGAGCTGGGTCGCGACGTACCCATCTCGGAGGTGCTCCCCGTGGTGGAGCGGCACCTGGCCGACCTGCTGGCGTGGGCGCCCTACACCCCCACACCCGACTACGAGCCGCGGCCCGAACCCGGCCGGCGCTCCTCCGGGCCATCTTCTGTGCCCCCTTCTGTGTCTCCTCCTGGGGACCTGCGTGTCCCCGTGCTCAATCCGCTCGCCTGACCGCCCCTTGCGCCATGCTGGGTGCTGGCGTGCGGAAGGGTGTGTCGACCAGCAATGAACCACCCCATGAGTGACCTCGTGATCGAGACGAGCGGTCTGCGCAAGGTCTACCGCTCCGGCAGCCGCCGCACCGTGGCCGTCGATGGTCTCGAGCTGAGCGTCCCGCCCGGAGGGGTGCACGGTTTCCTCGGCCCCAACGGATCGGGCAAGACCTCGACCATCAAGATGCTGCTCGGTCTGGCCCGCCCGACCAGCGGCGAGATGCGGCTCTTCGGACTCCAGGTCCCTGCGCGACTGCCCCAGGTGATCGACCGGATCGGCGCAGTGGTCGAGGAGCCACGGTTCGTGCCCACCTTCTCGGGCCGCAAGAACCTCAGCCTGCTCGCCAGGTCCATCGGACTCCCGCGCTCCTCGGTCGACTCCGTGCTCCAGCAGGTGGACCTCTCCGACCGTGCCCGGGACGACTACCGCGGCTACTCGCTCGGCATGAGGCAGCGTCTCGCGATTGCGGCGGCCCTGCTCAAGAGCCCCGATCTGCTCATCCTTGACGAACCGACCAACGGGCTGGACCCCGCAGGGATCCAGAGCATCCGCGAGCTGATCCGTGGACTCGGGGAGTCCGGCGTGACCGTGCTGCTCAGCTCGCACATCCTCGCCGAGGTGCAGCAGATCTGCCACTCCGTCTCCATCGTCGGCAACGGCCGCCTGCTTGCCACGGGCAGGGTCGAGGACCTCCTCGGCGAGAACGTCTCCCGCACCCGCGTCGGGGTCGCCGACCCGCAGGGTGCGAAGCACTTCCTGGAGTCCGCGGGGTATGCCGTGACGCGCGAGCCGGACCACCTCGTCGTCGAAGGCCACGAGCGCCCCGAGCAGATCACCCGGCTGCTCGCGGACAAGGGCGTCTACGTGCAGGAGCTTTCCGCCATCCGACCGACACTCGAGTCGTTCTTCTTGAAGCTGACCCGCCCTCCCACCGGCCCTCCCACCGGCCCTCCCACCGGCCCTCCCACCGGCCCTCCCACCGGCCGGGACTCCTCGGACGAGGACGTGTCGTGATGCGCCTGCTCGCCGTCGAGCTCAACCGGTTCCGCTCCAGGCGGGCGATCGTGCTGCTGTCGCTCGCAGCGGTCCTCGTGGCCGTCGCGCTCGTCGGCATGACCGCCTGGGACACCCGGCCACTGAGCGAGGCGGACCGCACCGACGCGGCCGCGCAGGCCGAGCTCGAGGGTCAGCGACCCGAGATCCAGCAGGAGGTCCTGGCGTGCGAGAAGGACCCGACCGGGTTCCTGGGTCCGGAGGCCGCTCCTGAGGACTGCACGCAGACGATGGTCCCCGGGCCCGACGCCTACCACCCCCGAGAGCCCCTGGAGCTCGGTCAGGTGTTGAGGAACCAGGGCATCGGGCTGGCCCTGATCGTCGTGGGCCTGATCGTGATCGCCGGCTGCACCTTCGCCGGGGCCGACTGGTCCTCCGGGTCCCTGACCAACCAGCTGGTCTTCGAACCTCGCCGCGTCCGGGTGTGGCTGGCCAAGGGCGCTGCTGTCGTGATCGGCAGCGGCCTGCTGAGCCTGGTGGTGCTCGGCGGGTTCTGGCTCGCGGTGGGCCTCCTGGCCGATGCCCGCCACGTGGGCGTGCCCGCCTCGGACGTGACCCCGGTGGTCTGGCACGTCGCCCGCGCAGTCGCCCTGAGCATGGGAGCGGGCCTCGGCGTCTTCGCGCTCACCATGATCTTCCGCCACACCGTGGCCACCCTGGGGCTGCTGTTCGTCTACAGCGTGGGCGGTGAGATCGCCGTGAACCTGCTTCCCTTCGAGGGCGCCGGACGCTGGTCGGTCGGCAACAACGTCTTCGGCTGGCTGGCGACGAGCCACCGCTACTTCGACTCCACCATCAGCTGTGCCCCCGGTGAACGCTGCATCGCGATGCAGCGGATGTCCCACCTCGAGGCCGGCTCCTTCCTGGGCATCCTGCTGGTGGCCGCCGTGGCGGTCTCGCTGCTCTGGTTCCAGCGCAGAGACGTCTGAGCGCTACCTGGCCTGAGCCCGGTAGTGCTCCAGCATCGCCGGGTAGTAGTCGCGGTCGAAGTCGATCGCGCCGACCTCACCCCCGGTCTCTGCGGCCACGAGCCGGTCCAGGTAGTACTCCCAGCCCGGCCCGACGCTCTCGCCCGCCACCGGGTCGATGTCGGGCTGGGAGAAGGTCAGCGTGGTGACCCCGGCGCGCTCCTCGAGCTCGAGGTCCAGGTGCCAACGCTCCTCCCCCACGTGCGAGGTGAGGCGGAGGACCCTGGGCGGGTCACACTCCCGGATCTCCATCTCCTCGGGCTCGGTCGCACCTTCCGCTGTCATCACGAACGCGACGCGCCCGGACTCCGGCTTCCCGGCGAACGTGCCGATCCAGCGAGCCAGCCGCTCGGGTTCGGTCACCGCTGCCCAGACGTCCTCGATCGGTGCTCTGAACTCACGGATGATGGTCAGGACGAGACGACCGCCCTGGCGGCTGATCTGTCCGGTGGGCTGCAGGCTCATGCGGTCTCCTCGTGATCGTGCCGGGTGGCGGCGTCGCGCACGCCGGCGCGGCGGTCGCGCACGGTTCGGCGGACTTCGGTGTCGAGCGCGTCCAGGGCGCCCGGGTCGATCTGCCGGCCGGACGCGGGTCGGGACAGCTCGGCCAGCAGGTGCGCGACGGGTGCGAGCCCGCCCTCAGCCAGTGCGTAGTGACGCTCGCGTCCGTGCACGGTGACCGTCACCAGGCCCGCCTCCGTCAGCAGGCGCAGGTGCTTGCTGATGGCCGGTCGTGAGATCGGGTGCCCGGCGGCCAGGTCCACGACCCGGGCGGGGGCTGACCGGATCGAACGCAGCAGCGACCGTCGTACCGGGTCGGCGATCGCGGCGAAGACGTCCATCCTCAAATGGTAACTCAACGGTTACTCGTTTGCCAGATCCGTGACGCGACGCCACCCGCGGAGGGCGTGGTTCGTCCACGTACAGTGGGGTCCGTGACTCAAGCTCCTGCCCCCGAAGGCCGCAAGCTGCTGCGCCTCGAAGTGCGCAACGCCGAGACGCCGATCGAGCGCAAGCCCGAGTGGATCAAGACCCGCGCCAAGATGGGCCCGCAGTACACCGAGCTGCAGCAGCTGGTGAAGTCCGAGGGCCTGCACACGGTGTGCCAGGCAGCCGGCTGCCCCAACATCTACGAGTGCTGGGAGGACCGGGAGGCGACGTTCCTCATCGGTGGCGACCAGTGCACCCGGCGGTGCGACTTCTGCCAGATCGACACCGGCAAGCCGCAGCCGCTGGATCGCGACGAACCACGCCGGGTCGCCGAGTCCGTGCAGACGATGGGTCTGCGCTACGCCACGATCACCGGCGTCGCCCGCGACGACCTGCCCGACGGCGGTGCCTGGCTGTACGCCGAGACGGTGCGCGCGATCCACGAGCTGAACCCCGGCACCGGCGTGGAGAACCTGATCCCCGACTTCAACGGCGAGCCGGATCTGCTGCGCGAGGTCTTCGAGAGCCGACCGGAGGTGCTGGCCCACAACGTGGAGACCGTCCCCCGGATCTTCAAGCGGATCCGGCCGGCCTTCCGCTACGACCGTTCCCTCGACGTGATCACCCAGGCCCGCGAGTTCGGGCTGGTGACCAAGTCGAACCTGATCCTCGGCATGGGCGAGACCCGCGCGGAGATCCACCAGGCGCTGGTCGACCTGCACGCGGCCGGCTGTGAGCTGATCACGATCACCCAGTACCTCCGCCCCTCCCCCCGCCACCACCCGGTGGAGCGGTGGGTCAAGCCCGAGGAGTTCGTCGAGATGGCTGCCGAGGCCGAGGACATCGGCTTCGCCGGCGTCCTGAGCGGACCACTGGTCCGGTCCTCCTACCGCGCGGGCCGGCTCTACAAGCAGGCCATGGCGGCCCGCGGCGTCGAGATCCCGGCCGCCGTCTCAGTCTGAGGCTCACGACCACCTAGACTGAGCGCCCGCTCTCACCACCCGTCGTACTCGCAACGTAGACAGGCAAGGCGTCACGCATGGCCAAGAAGCCCCCCAAGGCGAAGAAGCCCCCCAAGGACCCGAACAAGCCGGGCCGGATCAAGCAGATCCGGCAGAGCTACACGATGACGAAGAAGTCCGATCCGCGGATCGGGCTGATCCTCGCCGGCGTGTTCCTGCTGGCCGGCCTGGCCGGCTTCGCGGTGATGCTGCTGATCTTCAGGACGCTCTTCTTCTCGATCCCCTTCGGGCTGATGACGGGACTGCTCGGCACCCTGATCATCTTCGGGCGACGCGCACAGAAGGCGGCACTGAGCCAGATCGAGGGACAGCCCGGCGCTGCCGCTGCCGCCCTCGGGATGCTGCGCCGTGGGTGGAAGACCGAGCCGGCGATCGCGGTCACCAAGCAGCAGGACGTCGTCACCCGCGTGGTCGGGCCGCCCGGCATCGTCCTGATCGGCGAGGGCAACGTCAACCGGCTGCGACCGCTGCTCACCTCCGAGCGACGCAAGCATGAGCGGGTCGCGAGCGAGACCCCGATCCACGAGGTCGTGGTCGGAAACGACCCGGGTCAGATCCCGCTGCCGAAGCTGACCAAGCACGTCACCAAGCTCGGTCGGCAGCTCAAGCCGGCACAGATGACCGACGTGCTTGCACGGATCAAGGCACTCGACGCCAACCGGTCCAACATCCCGATGCCCAAGGGGCCGATGCCGACCTCGATGAAGGGGATGCGCGGCAACCAGCGCGGTCGCTGAGGTGCGAGCCGGGCCTACGCGCCGGCTGCCTTGACGATGTCGCCCAGCGAGGGCCGCTCCACGTCCACAGGCTTTCCCCACTCCGAGAGCAGCATCTCCACTGCGGCACCCGAGACGTCGAAGGACATCTTGCGGAGCAGGTTGTCCTCGTCGAGCCACATGTCGTAGGTGAGCGACTTCGGCATCCCGGCCGGGTTCGGCTGCTTGAGGTCCTTCATCATCTTCGTCGTGTCGACCTCAACGCGGTAGTGGTCCACGCGGACACCGTCGAGCTTCGACTCCCCCACGCGATCCGCCTTGGTCACCGCGGCCTCCATCGACTTCACGCTGGACAGCGGATCCATCTGGTCGGTGAGTCCGGAGAAGCTCTTGCCCATCGGCGAGCTCGGGTCCTTCGGGTCGATCGCGATGAACTTGCCGGGAGGGGTCATCCCCGGAAGCTGCAGGTAGATCAACTGGTCGACGTACCGCATCTCGATCTTGCCCTTGCCCATGGCCGGCATCGCCATCGTCATCTGCATGTCGGACGCGCCCGCGGCGTAGGTCATGTCGCCCTCGGCCGTCATAGCCGCAGCGCCCTTCATGGTCATGGCCATGTGCGCTGAGCCGGCGTCCATGGCCGCCTGGTAGCTGACCGAGATGATCTCGTCGCGACTCAGGGGCGCATCGTTGCTCCCGGGCTCGACGACGTTGTCCTTGCTGGCATATCCAGGACCGGAGGCCCCTTGGTCACCACAGCCGGCCAGCCCGAACAGCACACCGGCAGTCAGGGTGACCGCCAGAGCGCGCCCGAGAGTCCCATGTCGCTTTGTCATGCTTCCCCCACATAAGTCCGTCAAGACGATCAGCGTAGGGGCAGCAAACGCCACGGGTGGCGGAATCCCGGATCAGCCGCGCAGGTAGGCCGCCGACCCTGTCCACAGGTCGTGCAGGCCCCGTCCGGTCTCGGGCCTGAAGACCAGCGGTGGCACCACCACGCAGATCAGCAGGGTGCGCACCAGGGCGAGCAGCAGGCTCAGCGGTCTGCCCTCGGTCGTGAGCACGCGTACCCCGGTGAGGAGCTGGCCGAACGAGCCGCCTGCCAGCGTGGTCAGCACCGAGACCTCGAGCGCGAACACGCCGAGAACCACCCACCCGGAGCTCGGGTTGTCGACGTAGTCACCCAGGCCGACGATGCCCACCGTCACCAGGGTGCTGGCAGCCCAGTCGAGGACCAACGCGACGATCCGTCGCGACCACGACGCGTAATCTGGCACCCGTCGACCCTATCCGTGTGCGGGGACGCGACCGACGTGCCCCTGATGGACTGCTGTTACATCGGCGAAACAAACTGGATACGGTCGTGCAACGGCTGGTCCGTAGTTTCGCGTCGTCGCGCTCGCAGCGTTGCGGTCGTGCACGCTCACCATTTTCAGGCGGTCGCCCCGGCGGCCAAGGAGGACGAATGTTCCAGAACAGCGAAGAGCTGCTGAAGTACATCAAGGATGAGGGCGTCGAGATGGTCGACGTGCGTTTCTGCGACCTGCCCGGCGTGATGCAGCACTTCACCGTGCCCATCTCCTCGTTCGACCAGTCCGTCTTCGACGACGGGCTCGCGTTCGACGGCTCCTCCATCCGCGGCTTCCAGGCAATCCACGAGTCGGACATGTCGCTGTTCCCGGACCCGACCACGGCCTACATCGACCCCTTCCGCGTCGCGAAGACCCTGGTCGTGAACTTCTTCATCCACGACCCGATCACGGGCGAGGCCTACTCTCGCGACCCCCGCAACATCGCCCGCAAGGCGATGGCCTACCTCTCCAGCACGGGCATCGGCGACACGGCGTACTTCGCTCCCGAGGCCGAGTTCTACGTCTTCGACAACGTCCGCTTCGAGACCAAGGCCAACGCCGGCTACTACCACATCGACTCCGAGGCAGGAGCGTGGAACAGCGGCTCCGAGGACAACAACCGCGGCTACAAGGTCAAGTACAAGGGCGGCTACTTCCCGGTCGCGCCGTACGACCACTTCGGTGAGCTCCGCGACGAGATGGTCATCGAGATGGAGCGCGCCGGACTGCACGTCGAACGCGCCCACCACGAGGTCGGCACCGCCGGCCAGGCCGAGATCAACTACCGCTTCTCCGAGCTTCTCCAGGCTGCCGACGACGTGATGAAGTTCAAGTACCTCGTCAAGAACGTCGCCTGGCGCAACGGCAAGACCGCGACGTTCATGCCCAAGCCGATCTTCGGTGACAACGGCTCGGGCATGCACTGCCACCAGTCGATCTGGAACGACGGCGACCCGCTGTTCTACGACGAGACCGGCTACGCCGGCCTCTCGGACATGGCGCGCCACTACATCGGTGGCATCCTCAAGCACGCGCCTTCGCTGCTGGCGTTCACCAACCCGACGGTGAACTCCTACCACCGTCTGGTGCCGGGCTTCGAGGCGCCGATCAGCCTGGTCTACAGCCAGCGCAACCGGTCCGCCTGCGTGCGCATCCCGATCACGGGCAACAACCCGAAGGCCAAGCGCATCGAGTTCCGCTGCCCCGACCCCTCGGCGAACCCCTACCTCGCCTTCTCGGCGCTGCTGCTGGCCGGCCTCGACGGCATTCAGAACAAGATCGAGCCGGCCGACCCGATCGACAAGGACATCTACGAACTGCCGCCGGACGAGATGGCCGACATCGACCAGGTCCCGACCTCGCTGAACGCCGTGCTCGACAACCTCGAGCGCGACCACGAGTTCCTGACGGTCGGCAACGTCTTCACGCCCGACCTGATCGACACCTGGATCGACTTCAAGCGCACCCAGGAGATCCTTCCGATCCAGCTGCGGCCGCACCCGCACGAGTTCGAGCTCTACTACGACATCTGAGTTCGCATAGATGTACCCGCGGCCCCTGAAGACGAGTCTGAGATCAGATGTAGGAGATTTAGGTCAGGCTCGCCCGGCTGGCCGACCGCGAGATTTCAGCGCAAGCCGATCGCCAACCGGGACGTAGCAGCCACGTTTGCCATCGGATACGAAAGCGCTCGAGTGCGCCCAGGAGCGCGGCCAGCGGATCTGCGGTGCGCCCGGAGGTGACTCTTCGGTGTCGCTGTTGCCGGAAACCTGAGGGCGTTGTGAATCCCGCTCTGCACCGCCCGGGAGAACTGCACCGGGCCCGACTGAACCGGTGACAGGTCACGGCAAGGTTTGCCTCCCCCGGAGCGGGGTAATGCCTGGGCACTACACCCGACGCTGGGTCGGGTCTGTGAAGGGGGATCGATCCACATGGTGTCAAGCATGTTCATCGGCAAAAGCGTCACGACGGCCCTCGCGATGCTGGTTGCGTTGCTGTTCGCTGTGGCGATGACGATCATGATCTCGGCAGGCACCGCGCAGGCAAAGTGCGCCGACTGCTCCAGCGGCTCGGGTGGGGGCGGGTTGTGCGTGAAGGGTGGGGGATCCACCGTGAAGTGCTACTGAGCGCGAGGCTCGTCTGACCGCGTCCCGGTGCGGGTTGGCCGTGCGTCGAACGGCTCGCGGGGGCGGCACCGCGAGCCGCCGCCGTCGAGGCCGAGGTCGCGCGCGGATGCCGGTGTCTGGGCGGTCACGTGTGTGCTGGTGAGGGCCGGCCACCGACGGCGCGGAGTCAGTCGCGCGCTGGTGCGGGCCGCGGTGGTGCACGCCCGAGATGCCGGAGCGCGGGTGCTGGAGGGATACCCGATGGCCACCGGCTCGGCTCTCAACGAGGAGCTGCATCCCGGGGTGCTGAGCGCCTTCCTGGGCGCGGGCTTTGTCGAAGTACACCGGCCGTCAGCTCGGCGGGCACTCGTAGCGATCCAGCTCTGATCGCCCTTCGCTGACGGTCGGCACAGCCGTCCCCTTCGGACCCTGGTTGGACCTGTCGACGCACGACGATGGCATCGAGAGCATCTGCGGGAATCGCGCGCGAGCGCGCGTCCCGGCCACGGATCGGCATGTGGGACCTTCTTCGGACCTCATCGCATTCGTGGCATGATAGTGGCATGGCTCGCATACGTTTGAGCACCACAGTTGACGCGGCGCTCCTCAAGGATGCTCGAAGAGCGCGGGCTGGGACCACAGACGCAGCTCTCGTGGACGAGGCTCTTGGCGCTCTGCTGGCTCGATACCGCTCAGCCCAGGTGGATGCCAGCTACGCCGCCTACGACGAACATCCGCTCGACGAGCCGGACGAGTGGGGCGACCTGGCTTCGTTCCGAAGTGCGGCCTCGGCGTCGTGACCGCCCTTCCTGCTCGGGGGGAAGTCTGGTGGTGCGAGATGGCCGCGATCGGTCGCCGACCGGTCGTTGTTCTATCCCGCGACGCGGTGATCCCGCGGCATCGCCGCGCACTCGTGGCTCCTTGCACGACGACCATCCGGGGTCTTGCCAGCGAAGTGGTTCTCGAGCCCAGTGACGACCCGGTACCGCTTCGCTCGGCGGTCAACCTCGACTCGGTCGAAAGCGTCTCGATCGCCATTCTCGTCCAACGACTGGGACGGCTGGCCGAGCCTCGCATGCGCGAGATCTGTACCGCCCTCGCCGTCGCGGTCGACTGCTCTGGCTGAGCATCGACCGTGCCACAACGGGATCTGTCTGTGACAGCAGCCGCATGTCAGGCGCCTTGGGTTGAGGGGCCGGCTCTGGTGGCGCTGCGAGACATGAGGCGCCGGCCGTAGGCCTTGCTGGCTTGGACGACGACGACGAGCATCCCGACGAGTAGGACCACGCTGAGGCGCAGAACGATGTCGACCGGCAGGGTGTACGCCATGACGACGCGGGCGGCGGCGTCGACGAGGAAGGTGCCGCCCCAAGCGAGGGTCATGATCCGCATGACCCGGCGAAACGAGGGATCATCTCGCCAACTGTCTTCCCAAGCGTGAGCGGTTGCCTCGGGCAGCAGCGGCAGGGTCGCCGTCAGGATGAATGGACGCGATGCCCCCAGAGTGCCGATCATCCAAAGGCCGGCTAAGCCGGTCAGGTAGCTCTCTAGGGCCATCAGCAGCCGGGGGTCGCCAGTGACCAGGCCCACCGCGGTTCCGCACACGAGGATGCTGAGGGTGAACAGGGTCAGCATCTCCAGCCGGCGGTCAGCGACCAACTGGTAGCCGAGCACAACGAGAGGCACCGCGCCGCTGACCACGAGCGCTCGCCACTGGTTCGCTCCGGCCGTGCGCATCCCGTAGAACAGGGCTAGGGGGGCGACGACTTCCAGCACGAGCATGACGAACCCGGCCCGCGGATTCTTGCGAGCGCGCGTCGGGCTCGGGGCGGCGTCGATCGCCGAGCGGATCGCGATGGCCATCGGCCGAGTGGGGAAGGCCCGAAACTGGCCCGCGTCCTGTCCAGCACACAAGAGATCTTCCAGATGCTGTTGATCGAAGGCCTCGGCAACAGCCGGGGCCTTTGGTCTCACTGCGCACGGCCGGACGCGTTGCATCAACCGTGGGCTCTCGGTGCGCCGTTGGAGGCAGTTCGCGCGTGTCGTTCAGAGGGCCCCGCGTGAGTGACCGGCCGTCATCTCGAACTGCCTCCTCGTGGGCCAGTTCGGTGGGCGCATACAGCGGCAAATGCTGTCAGTAGTCGCCGAGGTCGACAAGCGGAGCCGGGCGGGTCAGGGGCAACGCCGCACCGAGGTCGAGCGCGCGCTCCCGGTGCGCCAGCACCGCGCCTTCGAGCGCCAGAGTCACCTCCACCGTGCACTCCCCAGCACAGAGCGAGACGAGGTCGCCAGCCCTGACCACGGCTGCGAGCCCGTTCAGTCGGAAGGCGATCCGGAGCTGGAACTCGAAGGAGGTCACGAGAAGATCGTTCACGTAGAGGTGTACCCGCGGGCGGTACGTCGAGGTCACCCGATGGCAGGCGAGGACGACAACCTCCTCGCTGCCTGCGAGTGCATGCGTCCGCCGCGCCGCTTCGACCAGGTCGGCTTGCTCTCGCCAGCCCGACACCAGCACATCGCCGAGATCCAGCTCGAGCATCCGCTCAACCACCGCCCCCAGCTCCTGATCGACACCTGCGGCGACATGGCCGGCGTGGTGACGGAGCGTGCGGAGCGCCGAACCGGCAATTGCATGCTCATGGAGCACCAGACCAAGACCCTCCAGCACACCGGCAGCCGTGCCGTCGGTGAACAGGAAGCTGCGCGCGGTGACCGGTTGGCTCGTGGTGGTCATGGTCGACTCATCTCCTCAAGAACATGGGCTCCGCTGTCATCAGGGTGTGGCTCGATACGCACCGTGAGCGTGGGCGCGCCCGTGTCATCAGTCATCTCGACGACTACGACAGGATCCGGAGCCGTGGCCGGCTCCGCCCGTACGTCGTGACGGTCCACCCACCTCTGGTCCAGCTGTCGCTTCAACCGTCGGAGCGCAGCCGTGCCCGCCACGAGACCCAGGATCACTGCCGCGAGCGCGGTAGCAAGCCTCGACGAGCCACGAGGCGCCGTGTCGGCCTCCGTCGACGACTTGCCCACCACGTCGGTGACCGACGGCACCGGTTGCGCCACCGTCGTGACGCGCACTGATGTGCCCCTGCGTACCTTCTTGCCTGCGCGAGGACGCTGCGTCTCCACGATGCCCCCCGTGTCACCGACCACCGCGCCGAGCTTCAGTTCCCGGGCCTTGAGTGCCTCCCTCGCCTCGTCCAGCGAAGCGTCCACGACGCTGGGCACCGCAACGAGAACTGGGGACCCCTGACCCGGGTCCGCGGGCGTTCTGGGTTCCGTTCTCGGCTCCGGCACCCGGAACTGGCTGACGGCCACGCTCGAGACACCCGCACAGCGCGCTGTGACCAGATGCAGTCCCGGTTCCGCAGACGCCGGAATCTCCAGGATCGAGGTGGCACGGCCTTCCTCGACTTCCGCCGTGGCAAGGACTTCCTCGTCATCCCACACCAGCTCGACCCGGGCTGCCGGGGCGGCCGGAGCGAGCGGTGCCTCTTCGAACTGACCCCGCTCTGGCACCTCCCCACCCTCAGGCTCCTCGTCTCCGAAGGCCTTGCACCCGTCGAAGCCGATGGCCACCCACTCGACGGCTGTTCCTGGGGGGCCGACATCTCGGGACAGGGCGAGCTGCTGCCCCTCGCCCGCTGCGTCCGCGGGCGGCGACTGGAACAACAGCAGCAGGACTCCTGCCAGCAACAGGGCAGAGGCTCGACCGATGCCGCGACGGGCGCGGACCGGCAGCCGCCCGGCGCCTACGGTCCGCTTCATCGTGCCTCGCCCACGTGAGTCCCCTCCACAAGACAGAAGAGCAGGCGAGCACTGCCTGGATACCAGGGCACCGGCGGATGGAGGACGGAGGACCCCGCGTGTATCCGAAGCCGCGACCCGTCGCACTAATCGTTACGAGATCGGTCGCGACGCCAGGGAGGAACGATGCTGAGCTTGGACAGGGTCGCGCACGTCGACCGGCTTCTCCGTCACACCGAGAGCATCCTCTCGGAAGTCAGGTGCGGTGTCTCTGCCGCTGCCAGGGCCCTGCGCGCCCAGGGACACGCAGCAGGAAACGCGAACGGTGAACGGGAGCTGCGGCTCGGCAGTCTGCTTCACCCTCCCGTGATGCTTGTTCACGGCCTCGGAGCTGACAAGTCCTGCTTCAGCGTGATGGAGGACTTTCTCCATCGCGCGGGCTACACCGTCTACAGCGTCAGCTACTCGTGCGTGAACGCTGACATCGAGCAGTGCGCCAGAACTCTCGAGCGCGAGACCGGTTGGCTGCTCGACCAGACGGGAGCTGACCGGGTCCACGTGGTGGCGCACAGTCTCGGTGGGGTCATCCTTCGCTGGGCAGTCGTGAACACTCGGATGGCCGGCTGGTTGCGTGTCGGCATCACGCTCGGAAGTCCCCACCGTGGGACCCCCGCCGCACACCTCGCGCCATCTGGCCTGCCGGGGCTGGGGAGAATCGTCGCCCAGCTCAGACCAGGCGCCCTCACGATCGACGATGGTGGTCTCGAAGGGCTGGAGGGGACGCGCTGGATCGCGCTCGCTGGGGAGCACGATGTGATCGTGCCTGCGAAGTACGCACGCCTGCCCCGGGCCACGAACGTCCGCAACGCCGTGGTCCCTCTGGCCGGACACATGACGCTGACCCGAAGCCTGCACTGCCTGGCCATCATCCTCAGGGAGCTGGCAGCGGACGGCGAGAGCAGGCTGGACGCCGTCAACTCCCCCGATGTCTCGACGGAGACACGCCGGCCGACCCTCTGTGCATAGCCTCGAGCGCGAGCGTGGTCCTGCACCGACTGCGGACCTGGCTCGGGTGCGTCGAGCCCTTTTGGGATTCGACTGTCCGAAATGCACCGAACGTCCATACTTAGCGCCATTGCTGGGCGTCCAATTCGGAGACGTCGGCGACGGCTCTGGAGCGTGCGCACCATGGAGAACAGCCGACCTCGACGCCGGGGCGTTCGATCGCTCCTGTCGACCCTCGTCACCGTGTCGCTGCTGGCCTCCGGCACCGCGCTCCTCGCTGCCGCACCCGCTTCGGCTGCGCTGGCGCCACCCGCCCTCGGCTCCCCCGAACCGGGCGCCACCATCACCGCGAACCCGATCTTTGCCTGGAGCGCCGTGCCAGGGGCCAGCGGCTACCGGTTCCAGCTCTCGACCTCGTCGTCGTTCGCCGAGGCCGCCGTCGACGTACAGACCGTGGCCGCTCGCTTCACGCCGACGACGCAGCTCCCGAACGGCAACCTGTACTGGCGTGTCGCCACCGTCGACGCCGGCGGAGTCGTCGGCACCTACGCCGCCTACCGGCAGCTGCTCAACGAGTGGAGCCCGCCGACCCTGGTCTCTCCGGACAGTGGGGAGACCCTGTCGTTCCCCAGCGAGTCGGCCGTGTTCACCTGGAACCCGGTGGCCGGCGCCCAGTCCTACACCCTCCAGGTGTCGAGCTCGAACACCTTCGGTGCCGGAACCGTGGACTACACGACGCCCAACACGACGTATTCCCTGACCGAGCCCGCCACGGCAGGAACGACTGTGTGGTGGCGCGTACGCGCGGCCTCGGGCACCGACGCCGTCAGCGGCTGGGCGAACGCTCGTTCGTTCACCTATGCCTGGCCCTCGACCCCCACGCTGCGAGCGCCTGCGGACTCGAGCACCGTCGTCGACACCCACTTCGCGTGGGATCCGGTCGCCGGCGCCAAGAACTACCAGATCCAGATCAGCCCGAACGGCGACTGGACCAACAACGTGACCAAGGACGTCACCACGTTCGCCACGGCATACTCGCCGAGCGCCCCCCTGCTCAATGGCTCCTACTACTGGCGCGTGCGCGCGTTCGACGCTGCCGGGCACGCCGGCACCTGGTCGGAGACCTGGTCCGCCACCCGGCAGTGGGACGCCGCCCCGAGCGTGGTCACGCCTGCAGCCGCGACCGCGAACAACCCGACGGTCGTGAGTCAGATCGGTTTCGAGTGGAGCGCGTCGTCCCGCGCCGCGTTCTACGAGCTCGAGGTATTCGACGGTTCCCGGGTACTGAACTGCTACACCAACCACACCCGTTGGACGCCGTACGACGACAGGGTCGACGCGGCGACGCCGCAGCCAGGCGACTGTGCCTTGTGGGGCTATGAGTGGAAGCCCGGTGTGACCTACCGCTGGCGGGTGCGCGGCTGGGACCGTGACCAGCAGGACGAGAACCCGGGCAAGGGGTTCGGTGTCTGGTCCAACGACGGCGACTACCTGGCCTTCCGGTTCGACCCGACGAACCCCACCGTCACTGCGCCGAGCGACGGAGCCTCCGTCGAGAGCCCGAACCTGCAGTGGCAGGCGGTTTCCACCGCCGACCACTACCTGGTCACGGTGGTCGACGCCAACGGCGGGGTGGACGGCTATTTGACCTATGCCACCAGCTACTCGCCGACGACTCTCGATCCGGCGAGTGGCCCGTTCACCTGGTCCGTGCAGGCGGTCGACCACTACGGGTTGACGAGCCGCCTCCAGGAGCACACCTTCTCCCTGGTGCCCCCCGCGTCACCGGGCTCGAGCATCGCTCTCACGTCCCCGGCACCGGGCGCCAGCTCGCTGCGAATGCCGGCGATGACCTGGTCCCCGGTCACCGACGCCACCAGCTACACCTTGCGCTACTGGAAGACCGCCGACGGTGCGGGCTCGGCAAGCGTCATCACGACGCCCTACACCTCGTTCACGCCGGCAGAGCTGACCCAGTCGGGCACCGGCTACAGCTGGCGGGTGCAAGCCTTCGACTTCGACGGCTACTCGAAGGGAACCAGCAGCACCCGGACCTTCACCGTCGGCGTGACGCCACTGGTGGTGCCCGGCTCCGACTACCTCGGGCCGGACAAGTGCATCAACCTCTCGTCCTGCCCCACGATCCCGGACACCCCGACCTTGCGCTGGTCACCGCTGGCGGACGCGACCCACTACCTGGTGACCATCGCCAATGACCAGAACTTCACCAACAAGGTGTCCTCGTACCTGACGCAGTACACGTCGCTGACCCCGCGCGAGTCGCTCAAGGACAGCCAGGCCGGCAAGGCCTACTACTGGTTCGTGCAGGCCTGCACCTACAACGTGTGCGGCCCGGACAGCGGGTCGTCCGCGCGAGCGAACGCCAGCTCGTTCCGCAAGTACTCCGACCCGGTGTCGCTCAACTCGCCGGCCCCGGACGATGCGCAGAGCACGGCGGACGACGCGCACGACCAGATCACCTTCGACTGGGCGGACTTCCACACCACGGCCTCGCCCGGGTCGACGCAGGAGCCGCGTGACTACCACCTCGTGGTGTCGACGGACCCGAACTTCATCGAGGGGGCGACCGTCGACGAGGTCACGGTCGACGCGACGCGGTACACCGCCAGCGACCGGCTCTATCCCGACGGGCCGCTCTACTGGCGCGTCCAGGCGATCGACAACAGTGACAACAAGCTGACCTGGTCGCCGATGAGAGCGATCCAGAAGGTGATCCCTGCCCCGACGCCGAGCTACCCGGCCCACGGCGCCATCGTGAAGAACGTGCCCTACCTCTCGTGGACGCCGACGCAGTTCGCGGCGGCCTACGAAGTGCAGATCTCCGCGAACGGCGACACGAACTTCTCCGACCCGATCGTGAACGCCTTCTCGGGTGACACCGAGTTCTCCGCCACCTCTCCCCTGGTGGGCCTGCCCGCGGACGACTACGCCTGGCGGGTCCGCTCGATCGATGGCTACGGGAACCGTGGCGCGTGGTCCTCGTCGCCGGTGAGCCAGTTCAAGCTGTCCATCGACCCACCGGTGCTCACCGCGCCCGACGCGGGACGCACCGTGCGCCCCACGACCGCAGTGTTCCAGTGGGACGGCGTGACCGGTGCCGCGAAGTACCTGTGGCAGCTCAGCACGACCTCCTCGTTCAGCTCGGTCGCAGCCGAGCAGGAGACCCAGCTCGCGGCGTGGTCACCGCGCGAGCAGATCGAGGACGGCACCTACCACTGGCGGGTGCGCGCCCTCGACGCGGCCGGCCACCTCCTCTCGACCTCGACGTCGCGCAGCGTGGCGTTCAGCTCGACCGCTCCCACCGTGAACATCACCACCGCCACCTCGTGGACAGTCCGCGGCCCGGTCAGCGCGACGTTCAGCAAGCCGGTGACCGGCGTGGACGAATCGAGCTTCAAGGTCTACGTCAACGGCACCACCTCCGAGGTCCCCGGGGTCGTCAAGGTCGTCGACACCACCCGCGCCAGCTGGACGCCGTCGGCAGCACTGGTGCCGGGGCAGTCCTACGACATCAAGCTCTCGGCGGCCATCGAGGACGCCGCCGGGAACCCGCTCGTCGCGTCATCGACGACGCGACGCGTCTACACGCTCGTACAGAACGGCGACGCCGCGTTCTCCGCACACTGGGACCGGGCCTCGTCCGGCTCTGCCAGCGGCGGCACCTACGACGTGGCCAGCCTCGCGAGCACGTCCACGAGCCTGGCCTTCACCGGCACCCGCGTATCGATCGTCGGGATCCAGACCCGCAGCGGCGGGTACGCCGACGTGTATCTCGACAACAAGCTGGTGCGAAGCAACCTGTCGTTCTACTCCAGCGCGGCACGCTTCCAGGTCGCCCTCTGGTCGGCGAGCGGCCTGGCCTCGGCCTCTCACACGCTCAAGGTGGTGGTGAAGGGCACCCGCCCCGCCAGCTCGACCGGCACCTTGGTGATGCTCGACCGCTTCGAGGTGGACGGCACCCGGATCGAGCAGACGGCGGCCGCCGTCACCCAGGGCTTCCGCCGCCACGCCACGACGGCGGCCAGCGGTGGCACCTACGACTATGCGCAGCACAAGTCGGCCAGCTTCTCCGGCACCCGGGCATGGTTCGGCACCACGCTGCGCGGGCGGAAGATCAGTGTGGTCGGCTTCAAGTCCCCGTCCTCAGGAACGGCCACGATCTACGTCGACGGGAAGAACGTCGGCACCGTGAACCTGCGCTACAAGAGCACCGTCAGGGCGACGCTGCTCACGACCGGGACCCTGAGCGACACGGTCCACTCCGTCAAGATCTTCGTCAACGGCACCAGCACGGGGACAGGGTCGACGGTGGGCATCGACTACGTCACCACCACCTGAGCGGTCGAGCTGCCACGGGCCGTCGGTCCTCGGCTCGGCGACCCGTAGCCCGGCCCTGGCAGGAAGCCCTGTTTCACCCGCAGGATAGGGCGTTCTGCTGATCCGCAGGAGTACGCCTCAGGAGCAGTGTGCACACCATGCACACCACGTTCACCCTGATGGGTAGCCACACCGTCGCGTTCGCCAAGCAGTACCGGGAGCGCGAGGTGCTCGATCAACCGCCGCCTGGACGCCACGCCGTCTCCCCGCGCCTGCACCTCGCTGCTGAGTAGCGCTTGTCAGACCGCTCTGGGCGCTTCGACGACCTCGCGCAACGGCAGCTGCACCAGCGCCAGACCGGGGGTACGTCGCGCTGGGACCTGGGCGAGCCAGGTGAGGACCTCGCCGGCAGGGATGGGGCGGGAGAGCCCGTAGCCCTGGTAGCTGTCGCAGCCCAGCTCGGCGATCAGCGACCGGGCGAGCTCGCTCTCCACGCCTTCGGCGACGACCCGAAGGCCCAGGTCGTGGGCCAGCGCCACGGTGGCTCGAAGAATGGTCGAGTCGGCGCGATCCTTCTCGAGCCGGAACACGAAGGACTGGTCGATCTTGACCTCGTCGACCGGTAGCCGCTCCAGGTAGGCCAGGCTCGAGTAGCCAGTGCCGAAGTCGTCCACAGAGAGCCTCACTCCGGCCTCGGACAGGCCGGCGAGGACAGTCATGGACCGCTCTGGGTCACCCAGCGCGTCGCTCTCGGTCACCTCGATGACGAGTGCGTCGGCCGGGGTTCCGGTGGTCTTCAGCGCCTGCTGCACCCGACGGACCAGCGACAGGTCGGCGATGTCGCGCGGTGTCACGTTGACGGCCACCTCCAACTCGAAGCCGGCCCGGTGCCAGGTCAGGCGGTTGCGCAGCGCCTGCTCGAGGATGTAGTCCGTCAGCGGGCGCACGAGCCCTGTGCGCTGCGCCACCGCGACGATCTCCTGCGGCGGAACCCATCCGAACTGCGGGTGCGACCACCGCAGGAGTGCCTCGAAACCGCACACCTCGCCGTCCGACACTCGTGCCTGCGGCTGGAACCAGAGCTCCAGCTCGCCTCTCGGCAGCGCCTTGCCCAGGTCAGCGGCCAGGACGAGCCGCCGCCCGATCGCGTCACCATCGGCCGCACGGTAGGACTCGACGCCGGTGCGCGCTTCCTTGGCGGCGTACATCGCGACATCGGCCTGGGCAAGGACCTCGTCACTCGACACGGCAGTGTGGGATATCTCGGCCACGCCGATGCTGGCCGCGGTGATCAGCTCAACGTCGTTGAGCGGTACCGGCCGCGTCACGGCACTACGCAGTCGGTGCGCCACCTCGGTGGCCGAAGCCATGTCGTGGCCGGGCAGCAGCACGGCGAACTCGTCACCGCCGAGCCGCGCCACCAGTCCCCCTGCCGTCAGGTCGAGACGCGTCCCGGTGACCCGCAGCAGAGCGTCGCCCGCCGTGTGGCCGAGCGTGTCGTTGACATCCTTGAAGTCGTCGAGGTCGAGCAGCAACACCGCGCCGTCGCCACCACGCGCCATCATCTCCGCCATCGCCTCGGTGAACGCACGGCGGTTCGGTAGCCCGGTCAACGGGTCGTGCATGGCTTCGTTGCGACGTTCCTCGGCCACATCCCGGAGGCGTTCGATGGCTCGAGCCTTCAAGAGGCTCACGGTCGCGTGGGCTGCCAGCGCCTCGAACAGCCGGACGTCCTCGATCCCGAAGGCCTCCTCGTCGAAGGACCGCTCGGAGACGTTGAGTACGCCAACCACTCCCTCGTCGCTGGGCATCGCGACCGCGATCCCGTCCCTCGGCCGGCCTCCCAGGCCGACCTGCTCGGGGTTGCTCTGGTGCTCCAGCAGCACTGATTCGCCGTCCAGCGCCGCACCCCACCACATCGACAGCACCTCCTCCTGGTCGAGCCACGCCTCGTGCCATTGCGAGCCGTCCCAGCTGAGAACGTGCATCTGACCACCGTCGTCGGGGTGCATGGCGAGCTCGGCGCGCTCGGTGCGCAGGAGTCGTGCGGTCTCGAGCAGGATGGCGGGGACGACGTCCTCGATCTCGGCGTTGCGGCTCGTTGCGCCCACGAACTCGTACAGGCGCTGGGTGCGTGCATACCCGCGGGCCAGGGAGATGTAGACCCGGTAGCCCAGGACGAGGAGGATCACGATCACCCCGAGAAGTGGTAGCGCCGAGGGCCTGGCGACGAGCAAGGTCACGATCAGCAGGGCGACACAGGTGTTGACCACGGCCGCGGGCACCCCCGAGCGAAGAGCTTCCCGCATCACGGCGCGGTCGAACCGCCCCTCCGTCAGGCTGATCGCCGCGGTCACCGCGGCTGCGGACAGGAGATCGGTGAGCAGGACGGCGAACAGGGCAGCGGCCCAGGCACGCGGCGCGATCGGGTCCAGGCTCGAGCCCATTACCTTCAGGTACGCCGCGGAGCCGACCGAGCTCTCCAGCGCGAACATCGAGAGGTTGAACACCAGCTTCAGGCCTCGCTGGTGTGACCAGACCAGAAGTGCCAGACCACCGCCCACGACGTAGGCCAGCATGTACTGGCCGGTCGGCAGGAAGGTCAGTCCGGCGATGGCGGGGATCTCACGCAGCGTGTGCGAATGAGAGCTGCGCTGAGCCGGAAGATGGATGACGACGATCTCGGCCAGCGCGAAGATCGGGATCAGGACCAGGCACGCGACGGCGGGTACGACGAGATGTTGCAGCTCCGGGAGAACACGAGGCGCGGCGACCGCCGCGGCGGCGGCCGCCATCAAGGCTGACAGCTGCCACACGCGGCTGACCGCCGGGCTGCGCGTTCCCTCCACATCCGTCATGTCGGTTCAGGAGACCCCGCGCCAGCTCCGTGCGGACCAGGACGCCTCTCGCCAGCTCCGTGCCTTCCAGTTCGATCCGCGCCAGCTGCGTGCCGCCCACTGGTCCTCGGACCAGGTGTGCTGCTCCCAGCGGACACTGCCCCAGGAGTCGCCCACCCAGGCGATCGCCTGCAGCCGGTTCTTGTCCCACTTGGTCCCGGTCCACGGCCGGCCGTTGTAGGCCCCCTTGGTCCAGGTCGTCCCTCGGGACTGCGCAGCCGTCCATCTGGCCGGGCTCCACACGCCGCCGAGCGCGTCGACCTCACCCTCGAGGACGTCACCGGTGGTGGGGTCGATCACGTGCTCACCGCCACGGGTGGCCTCCAGCGTCCCGGACCCGTCCGACTTCTCCTTCGAGGCGCTCGTGGCGAGCACCGGCAGCTTCGCCTTCAAGATCCGCACCGCGGCACCGACGTCGGTGACCCCGGCGCCCTGTGCGGGGTTGCGGTCCGCGGCGAGCGGGCGGGCCGTGCCCGTGAGGAGCGCCTTGACCTGGTTGGGCGTCAGCTTGGGCTGGGCATCGAGCAGCAGGGCCGCTTCACCGGCGACTACGGCGGTGGCCTGAGAGGTCCCGCTGCCCCGGAAGAAGCGGCCGCTGTCGTCGCCGGCCACCTGTCCTTCGGGGTGCGCGATGTCGGCGAAGGAGCCCGGAACGCGCAAGGAGACGACGGACTTGCCCGGGGCGAGCACGTCGGGGCGCCGAGTGGCATCACCGCTGTTGGTGAAGTCGGCCACCGTGTCGTCGAGCGTGCTCGCGGTGCCCTGGTGGTCGACGGCGCCGACGGAGATGATGTGCGGGTCGAGCGCAGGCATCAGCAGGCGCTGACCGGCGCCGCTGTTGCCGGCGGCGGCGACCACGACGATCCCGTTCTTCCAAGCGTTCTCCACCGCGCGGGCGAGCGGGTCGACCTGCCAGATCTGCTCGGACGCTGTGCCGTAGGAGAGGTTGATGACCCGGACGTGCATGCCGTCGTCCTCGGCGTGCTCGACCACCCAGTCGAGAGCTGCGATCACCTGGGACACATCGGCTCCACCGTCGCCGGAGGCGACCTTCATGCTGAGCAGCTCGGCCTCCGGCGCCACGCCGGCGAACATCTGGCTCGAAGGCTTCTTGGGGTCGTACCCGTCGTCCTCACCGGCGATGATCGCGGCCATGTGCGTGCCGTGGCCGAAGCCGTCGACGTAGCGGGTACCCGGCATCTGGCTGTCAAAGGAAAGGTCGGGACCGAAGCTCACCTTGTGGTCGTCGTCGAGACCAGGCACCGGCGCCACGCCGGTGTCGATCACCGCGACGGTGATGTCGTGGCCCGTGACCCCCTGGGCCCAGGCGTCCTGGGCACCGATCGAGGCGGTCAACGAGTGCATCGAGCCCCGGTCGAGTTTCGCGTCCCAGGAGCCGGTCGGCTTGGTCGCCTGCTTCCCCTCCTTGGTGTCGTCGTCACCCCACAGCGTGCCGCCGAGGCCGGTGGTGGCCAGTTTGGAGAGCTTGGGCAGCTTGATCTCCTTCGGCGCCTTGTCTCCCCCCGCATACGCGGGTCCCCCGGCCACTGAGAACACCACCATCAGCGCCACCATTGCTGTGGTCTTGTGCGTGATGGAAGCCATCACGTACCCCCCTGAAAGTCACAAAACGTTGAAAAGGCTTGATTGGTTCATATTGGACGTTTAGTGCAGCCCGCGCACTTCATTGGGGCGAATCCGTCCGGTCTGGCGGATAGCGGACTAGACCGCTACAAACTAGGGCTTGCCAAGCGGCAGGTGTATCCCCACGGTCGTGCCCTTGCCCTCGTGGGAGACGACCCGGACGTCGCCACCGTGGCGGCGCACGATGGACGCAACGATCGCCAGGCCCATCCCAGTGCCCTGGATGGCGCGCTGCTGCGCAGTGGAGGACCGGAAGAAGCGGGTGAACAGCTGCTCCTGCTCCTCCTCAGGGATGCCGATACCGGTGTCTGTGACCTCGAGGACTGCAGACTCGGCCTCTTCTCGCAGGCGGCAGACGATGCTGCCACCGTCCTCGGTGAACTTGAGCGCGTTGCTGAGCAGGTTGAAGAGCACCCGCTCCAGATGGGCGTTGTCTCCGATGATTCGAACCGGTCGCGGTGGTACGTCGAAGGTGGTGTCGAGCCGGCGGTCTGCGATGAGCGGACGCAGCGCCTCCTCCACGCGATGGACCACCAGGCTCAGATCCATCTCGGAGGTGTGCAGGACGAACTCACCTGACTCGAAGCTCGACAGGGTGAGAAGGTTGTCCGCGAGTGTCCGGAGCCGGTCCCCGTTGCGCTGCACGGCCTCCAGCATCTCGAGGTGGGCGGGGTCCAGCTCGGCACTGATGGTCTCGAGCAGCAGCTCGACGTATCCGAGGATGCTGGTGATCGGGGTCCGCAGCTCGTGGCTGACGGTCGCGACGAAGTCGTCCTTGGCCCGGTCGAGCTCCTGGAGGCGACGCACCGCCTCCACTTCCTTCTCCAGGCCGGCGACGAGCAGGCTCCGGCTGCGCCGCTGCTCGGTGACGTCCTCGGCCACACCGAGGTAGCCGGTGAGCTTTCCAGCGGCGTCGGTCACGTGGACGACTGCCAGCGAGGCAGTGAACCTGTCCCCGCACTGGCGGATGAGCGTCCAGTCACGCGCCTGGGGCGAGTGGCCTGAGCGCCGCTCGCCGTCTCCGCGGCGCTCCGTACGCCGGCTCCCCTCACCCCGACGCTCGGACCTTCGCTCCCCTCCGCCACGCCGATCGGCGGGTCCCCCTCCGTCACCCGAGCGCTGACCCCGTTTGCGACGGTCCAGCGCACCGAGGTCGAGGTTGCCGCGTCGGCGGTCCAGCTTCGAGAGGTCGGCGGCGAGGAGGCTCAGATCGGCCGGTACTTCGAGCCTGGCCGCCCTCTCCTCGAATTCGGCCGTGTCGAACAAGGCGCGTTCGAGCCTGCGTCCGACCACAGCGGACGCGGCGTACCCGAGCATCTTCTCCGCGGCCGAGTTGTAGAGCGTGACGCGTCCGTGCAGGTCGGTGCCCACCAGGGCTGGGGCCGCCGCGGTGCGGATCAGCTGGCTGAACAGCCCTGAGGTGTGCACCTCCGGGGTGACGTCGATACCGCTCAGCACGACATGGCTCGGACCGTCGACCCCAGTGCCGAAGCCGGAGACGGACCACAGCACCAGGCGTCGACCACCGTTCTTGGTGCTCAGCGACGTCTCGAAACCCAGAGCCGGACCCCCGGGCCCGACGACAGCCGCGCGCATGCTCTCGTGATCGGCCTCGTCGAACAAGTCTTCCCAGGCGCATCCCACGAGCTCGGAGGGTGCGCGCTCGGTCAGCACCTGGACCGCGGCGTTCACGTTGACCACGCAGCCGGTGTCCATCTCCACCACCACGACCAGGCAGGAGAGCGCGTCCAGCACTGACGTGGACAGCGCCTGGTCTTCCGTGCCGGCGTCGAGGAGGGCAGGTTCACCCGATGCAGCCACGGTCCACCTCCACTTCGCCTCTGACTCCGAAGGGTAGAGGGTTATTGGGGCAGTTTCGGACAAATGTCGATATCGCGGCGTCGTGATGTTTTGTCCGATCTCGCTCCGCGGCACTGGTCCGCGCCCTAGTCTGGGGGCAACAGCCGCACCGGCGTGCGACGTGCCGTGGGCGGTCCCATTGATCCGGGCGCGCAGGCACAGCGAAGGGCAGGACGATGGGCCAGCCGATCTTCACCGGAGACCTGTCCATGATGCTCGACCACTTCGCCGCCACGCTGGTGAGGACCCTCGGCTGCACGGTCGTCGAGATCGATCTGCTGCGTCCCGACGGAACCCTCGAGGTCGCCTCCGTGGTCGGTGACGACCAGGCGCGCGCTGCGCTGCTCGGCAGCACCGTCGCCGCCGGGCGTTGGGAGCCCTGCCCCGAGGACGTTCTTGTAGCACCGCTGAGCAGTGCGGAGGGAACGCCTCTGGGAACCATCTCCGTGGTGACCAGCGACGGGGCCCACGTGTCCGGGGCCGCTGCGCGCGATGCCCTGGATGCCTTCGCCGTGGCGGCCGGCACAGCGATCGCGCAGACCACTCTTCTGGCGCGAACGGAGCTGTCCGAGCAGATGTTCCGCAGCCAGGCGATGTCCGACCCGTTGACCGGCATCGGCAGCCGCACGCTGCTGCTCGAGCGCCTACGGCACGCCAGCACGTCGCGTCCGGAGAGCGGCGGGGTGATGGCGTTGGCCTTCGTCGACCTCGACAACTTCAAGACGATCAACGACCTGCACAACCACGCCATGGGCGATCACGTCCTGCGTACCGTGGCCGACCGGATCCAGACCGCGGTGCGCGCACACGACACGGTGGCCCGATGGGGTGGCGACGAGTTTCTGGTGCTGCTCCATCCGCTCGCCAACGAGCACTCCGCCCTCGGCGCCGTGCAGCGGATCCTGACGGCCATCTCAGAGCCCATCACCGATCGGGGTCACACCGTCAGCGTCACCGCCAGCATCGGTGTCTCGTTCTGGACCTCCGACTCGCAGGTCGAGCCGGGCGAGATGGTGCGCCGCGCGGATGCCGCCATGTATGAGGTGAAGCGCACCCGCGCCAACGACTACGCCGTCTTCGACGCCTTCGACGCGGAGACGTCGCGACGACTGCACCTGCTCGACCTGCTCTCACGTGCGGTGGCGGAACACCGCGTCGCGGTGCACTACCAGCCGATCGTGCGGGTCGAGGACCGGCGAGTCGTGGGCGTGGAGGCCCTGTTGCGGCTTCGCGACGACGACGGCGCCCTCGTCTACCCGCTGGAGCTTCTCGATCGCGGAGGGCCGCCGAGCGACGTGTCCCACGAGGTGATGATGCTCGCCAGCGCCCAGGTCGCGCGCTGGGTGGACCAGGGGCACGACCTGCGGCTCTCGGTCAACGTCTGTGCTCAGCAGGTCGCCGACATCGCCCGGTTCACCGCTGACGTGGGCGAATGTCTCACCGCCGCGCGGTTGGCCCCAGAGCGCCTGGTGCTGGAGCTGACCGAGCACGCCCTGCTGAGCACCACCACGCGCACACTTCGTGGCCTGGACGAGCTGGTGGAGTCGGGGGTCAGGCTCAGCGTCGACGACTTCGGCACCGGTTACGGGTCCATGACCTACGTGCAGGTGATGCCGGTCCACGAGCTGAAGATCGATCGGTCGTTCGTCACCCACACCCCGTCACAGCCAGTGTCCTCGGCGATCATGCGAGCGATCGCCTCGTTGGCCAGCGAGCTCAACCTCGACTGCGTGGCGGAAGGCGTGGAGAACAGCACCCAGCACGAGCTCGTCCGGCAGGCTGGCGTCTCACTTGCCCAGGGCCGGTACTACTCCGACCCCCTGGACGCCAGCACCCTGGAAAGTCTGCTCGCGTCGGCAGGTCCCGTCACCCAGCAAGCAGCAGCAGCGACGACAGCGCCACCAGCCAGCTGACGAAGCTGCCCACGAGGAAGTACTCCGTGAGCCGGTGGATCCGGTGCTGGTCCGGCTTCGAGTGCAGCTCTGGCCAGCGCAGCAGCCCCTTGGCAGCGACGACGATGGCCGCCGCGGTCAGCTGGCCGGCCAGGCCGAGACCGACGATGAAGACCCGTTCCATCGGGCCGAGCAGCCTGCCGCCCTTGAGCTGCTGCTCGGGGTCGGACGGGGTGTCGTGATGGAGGGGATTGGTCGTGCCGGTGACGACCAGGACCAGCCGCACGATCACGTTGCCGGTGCTCAGCTGCACGAGGAACGCGCCGAGCAGCAGCAACGCCCGGTCGGCGGTGAGTCCCTGCAGGACCGGCACCCGGACCGAGTCCAGCCACTGGCCCAACAGTCCGTCGGCGGGGTTCGCCAACGGTGACGTGAGGACACCGGCCACCAGAGCGGCACCGAGCACCAGCAACGGCAGCCAGGGCCGCACTCCGACGAAGGCGCGGGTGACCGTGTGTCCCCAGAGCACCACCGCCCCGGCAATGACGGCCAGGGCGAGGACCTCGTCGAGGTCGGTCATCCCGGCGACCAGCCCGAGCCAGACCGCCGCGGCAGCGCCGGTGCACTCGTTGACGATCTTCACGGGCCTGATCGAGTGGGCGAGGTCGGCCACGGCCAGGCCGACCAGGAGTACGGCGATCCAGCTCATCTGACCTTCCTCAACAGCTCGTCTGCCGCGACGATCACGGCCAGTCCGTCGTTGCGCATCCGCTGGGACACCGCGGAGGCGGAGATGCCCTCCTCCTCGGCGAGCTCAGCCTGGGTCGTGCCGGCCAGCGCCCCGCGCAGCAGCCGCAACGACCGCTCCGACACAGAGCCAACCATCTGGTCACGACACATGAGGGCAGCATTGACCGCATCGGGGTCAGCTCCTTGGTCGGCTGGACTCTCATCGGCCCGGCGATAGGCCGTTCGCTGGTGGCGGGACACCGACCGGTGCGCATCACGCTTGACCGCTTCGATGGCCTCCCTGGCGGCCCACCAGCCGGGGCCGTCCTCCACCCGTGGGCTGTCCGCCAGCACCGCCACACTCCCCCAACCGAGGCCGTGCCGGACGCCGGTCGGAGCGAGCTGCAGGCGCAGCCAGAGGGCCGCGTGCAGTGCCTCGCCGAGGGTGAGGAAGCAGCCCTGGTACTCGTCGCCCACCGTGACCCGGAGGGGCACCACCGGTTGCAACCTCTGGTTGGCCTCGCCCAGCGTCCGGGTGAGCTGGTCGTGCAGGGCGCCCCGGTCCGGCGCGGACCGTGACCGAACCACGTCGCCGATCACGGTGGCCACCGGACCTGAGCCCTGGACGTTGGTCTGCACCATATGAAGATGCTACCTTATTGTGACTTCAATGAAGCCAGATGCTTATCCCCAGAAGATGCGGTCCACGATGCCGCGAGCTCGGCGTGCCGAGCGGAGGTAGTCGTTGAGCATCTCATCGCTCTCCCCCGGAGCGTACTGAAGGATCGCGGACACGGCAGCCCGCTCGCGCGCGTCGCGCGGGAGGGCGTCGGAGGGCTTGCCCCGGACCTGCACCGTTGCGTTTCTGGCCCGGCTCGCGAACCTCCACGCCTCGGCCAGGCCCTGTGCGTCCGCAAGTGTGACCAGGTCGTGCTCCACCGCGACCTGCAGGGCCTCGAGCGTCTTGGTCGTGCGCATCTGCGGGATGCGGCCCGCGTGCTCCATCTGCAGGAGCTGCACGGTCCACTCGACGTCCGAGAGCCCGCCTCGCCCGAGCTTGAAGTTCGTGGCCGGGTCGGCACCGCGCGGGAGCCGCTCGGCGTCCACCCGCGCCTTGATCCGGCGTACCTCGACCACGTCGTCCCGGGTGAGCCCGTGCTCGGGGAAGCGCAACGGGTCGATCAGGTCCTTGAAACGCGCACACAGGTCCGGGTCGCCGACGATGGGTGCGGCGCGGAGGAGTGCCTGCGCCTCCCACACTGCCGACCACTTGCCGTAGTAGGCCGCATAGGACTCCAGCGTGCGCACGAGCGGCCCCTGGCGCCCCTCGGGCCGCAGGGCCGTGTCCACCTCGAGGGACGGGTCGCGGGCCTGCTGCATCAGCAGCTCGCGGACATCGTTGGCCACCGCCTGGGCCATGGAGCCTGCCTCCTGCGCATCCGCACCGGGCAGTGGCTCGTGGACGAACATCACGTCCGCGTCGCTCCCGTAGCCGAGCTCGTAGCCCCCGTAGCGACCCATCGCCACGATCGCCATCCGGGTCGGGATCGCGGTCTTCCGGGCTGCCTCGACACCGCGGACGGCGGCCTCCAGGGTGGCTTCAAGGGTGGCACTGGTGACGTCGGTGAGGGCGTAGCCCACCTCGGCAACCCCGAACGGGACGCACAGGTCGGCCACACTGATCCGCAGCAGCTCACGTCGGCGGACCCCCCGGATGGCGAGCACTGCGTCCTTGGCGTTGTCGCGCCGCTCGGCGGCCGACCGCATCTCGGACTGCACGGCATCGCGCGTCAGCGGTTCGAGACGCTCCTGCTCGCCCAGGATCGCCACACCCTGCGGTTCCCGCTCGAGCAGGTCGGTGGCGTATCGGCTGGTCGCGAGGATCTGGGCCATCCGCTGCGCGGCCTGCCCCTCGTCGCGCAACAGGCGGAGATACCAGGGTGTCGAGCCGAGTGCCTCGGAGATCCTGCGGAATCCGAACAGCCCGGCGTCCGGGTCGGGCGCGTCGGCGAACCACTCCAGCATCACCGGGAGCAGCGTCCGCTGGATCTGCGCGGTCCGGGAGACTCCCGCGGTGAGTGCCTCGAGGTGTCGCAGCGCCGCCTTGGGATCCAGGTAGCCGAGGGCGGCCAGTCGTTCCTTCGCGGCCTCCGGACTGAGCCGGGTCTCGCCACCGACCTTGGCGACCGCGGACAACAGGGGCCGGTAGAAGAGCTTCTCGTGCAGCCGGCGCACCTCCCGCTGGTGGTAGTGCCACTGCCGGTCGAGCTCGCGCACGGGCTCCTTGGTGTAGCCGAGCGAGCGGCCGAGCCGTCGCAGGGACGCCTCGTCCTCCGGCATCACGTGCGTACGACGCAGCTGGTAGAGCTGGATCCGGTGCTCCAGGGTGCGCAGGAAGGCATAGGCCTCGTGCAACGAGCGCCCGTCCTCGCGGCCCACGTAGCCGCGTTCGGTCAGCCGGGCCAGCGCGCTCAGCGTGGTCGAGGCTCGAATCTCCTCGTCCGAACGGCCGTGCACCATCTGCAGCAGCTGTACGGCGAACTCCACGTCGCGCAAACCACCGGAACCGAGCTTGAGCTGCCTCTCCGCCCGGTCACTCGGGATGTGGTCCAGCACCCGACGCCGCATCGCCTGGACCTCCTCGACGAAGCCCTCCCGCTGCGCCGCAGACCAGACCAGCGGACCGATCACCTCGGCGTACTCCCGTCCCAGCGCGACGTCCCCCGCGACCGGCCGGGCCTTGAGCAGCGCCTGGAACTCCCATGTCTTCGCCCACCGCTCGTAGTAGCCGCTGTGGCTGGCCAGCGTCCGGACCAGGGGCCCGGTCTTCCCCTCCGGCCGCAGGTTGGCATCGACCGGCCAGATCGTGCCCTCGCGGGTGTGCTCCGAGCACACCTGCATCAGGGTCGAGGCGAGCTGTGTCGCGGCACGCATCGCCACCCGCCCACCGTCCGCTGACTCCGATCCGTCCACCGGCTCGGCGACGAAGATGACGTCGACGTCGCTGACGTAGTTCAGCTCGTGCCCGCCACACTTGCCCATGGCGATCACCGCAAGCCGACAGGTCTGCGAGCTGTCGCCGACCTTGGCCCGCGCTATCGCCAGGGCCGCTTCCAGCGTGCCGCCCGCGAGGTCGGAGAGCTCGGCCGCCGCGTCGTCGACCCCGAGGTGGTGGGTCAGGTCCCGTGCGGCCAGTCGCAGCAGCACCCGGCGGTACTCCACCCTCAGGGCGTCCAGCGCGTCGGCGTACTCCAGGGTCGAGACGGGTCGTGCGTCCGCCGGGTCGGCGCCGACGACGCGTAGCAATCCCTCCCGGATGGCGAAGGCCGCGGGTCGGGTCGAGCCGAGCGTGGGGTCGGTGAGCTCGTGCCAGTGCTCCGGGTGGCGACGGAGGTGCTCCCCGAGCGCCTGGCTCGCGCCCAGCACCGAGAGCAACCTCATCGAGGTGCCCTCGTCGTCGGCCACCTCCTGCAACAGCTGCTGGCGGTCCTCGGCTGCGTCAGCGAGGGCAACGAGTGCGCTCAGCGCCAGGTCTGGGTCCGCACTGCGACCCAGCAACGGAGCCAGCGGCTTGGCGACCTCGCCGAGGTGCTCGAACAGCTTCCGGGCATGCTCGGTGTCGGCGAAGCCCAGACGCGCCAGGCTGCCCAGGTTGGTGTCTCCGACCTCTGTTGCCACCCGGTGAACCTATCGGGCCGCGATCGGATGAGGGATCAGATGACGGGCAGCATCCGGTCGCGCTCGAAGGAGGAGACCTGGCCGCGGTACTCCTCCCACTCCGAGCGCTTGTTGCGCAGGAAGAACTCATAGACGTGCTCGCCGAGGGTGTCGGCCAGCAGCTCGGAGTCCTCGGCGATCCGGATCGCGTCGTGCAGCGTCTTTGGCAGCTGCTCGAGACCGAGTGCCTTGCGCTCACGGTCGTTCAGCGACCACACGTCGTCCTCGGCCTCGCGCGGCAGCTCGTACTCCTCCTCGAGCCCCTTCATCCCGGCGGCCAGCACGACCGCGTAGGCGAGGTAGGGGTTGCACGCGGCGTCGATGGTGCGCAGCTCGATGCGCGTCGACTGGCCCTTGTTGGGCTTGTACATCGGCACCCGCACCATCGCAGAGCGGTTGTTGTGCCCCCATGACTTGTAGGACGGGGCCTCGCCGCCGCCGATCAGTCGCTTGTAGGAGTTGACCCACTGGTTGGTCACGCAGGTGATCTCGCTGGCGTGGTGCAGGATCCCCGCGATGAAGTGGCGAGCGGTCTTCGAGAGCTGGTACTCCGCGCCGGCCTCGAAGAAGGCGTTGGTGTCGCCCTCGAAGAGGGACACGTGCGTGTGCATCCCGGAGCCCGGATGGGTGGTGAACGGCTTGGGCATGAAGCTGGCCCAGATGCCCTGGCTCAGCGCGACCTCACGCACGACAGTGCGGAAGGTCATGATGTTGTCGGCCGTGGAGAGGGCGTCGGCGTAGCGCAGGTCGATCTCCTGCTGGCCGGGACCGTTCTCGTGGTGGCTGAACTCCACCGAGATCCCCATCGACTCGAGCATGTTGATCGCCTCGCGTCGGAAGTCCGAACCGCGCGACTGTGCGGTGTGGTCGAAGTAACCGCTGCGGTCCACGGGGACCGGCTCCTCCCCGACACCGGGGCGGCCCTGGAAGAGGTAGAACTCGATCTCCGGGTGGGTGTAGAAGGTGAAGCCCTTCTCGGCCGCCTTGCCCAGAGTGCGCTTGAGCACGAACCGCGGATCGGCGTACGACGGGGAGCCGTCCGGCATCCTGATGTCGCAGAACATCCGGGCGGTCGACGGACCCTCACCGCGCCACGGGAGCAGCTGGAAGGTGGACGGGTCCGGGTGGGCCAACATGTCCGCCTCGGTCACCCGCGCGAAGCCCTCGATCGCCGACCCGTCGAAGCCGATGCCCTCCGAGAACGCGTTCTCCAGCTCGGCCGGAGCCACCGAGACCGACTTGAGGTAGCCGAGGACGTCGGTGAACCACAACCGAACGAACCGGACGTCGCGCTCTTCGAGTGCGCGGAGAACGAAATCTTCCTGCTTGCCCATGGGGCGAGCCTAGGGCAGGGCGGCGAACGCCTGCGCCAGCGGGCGCCATCCGGCCGCGAGGTCGTCGCGGGCAGCAGCGATCCGGCGCAGGACCTCCTCGAGCACACCCTCGTCGTAGCGGTCCCGGTCGTCCTCGGCCCAGGTCGCGAGGATCCGCTCGTCCACCTCGGGGTGGAGCTGGACTCCCCACACCGTCGGTGCGAACCGCGCCACCTGCAGCTCCCCTGCCGGCGTGCGGGCAAGCACCACGGTCCCGTCCGGCGGGCGCAGCACGACGTCGTCGTTCCAGTGCACGCCGTAGCCGGTACCGACCAGCCCGCTGGTCAGGTCGTCCTGTCCGGCCTGGTCGGTCCATCCCACCGGCAGCAACCCGAGCTGCTGACCTCGCGGGTTGCGGCCCGACTCGCCACCGAGGGCGACCGCCACCAGCTGGTGGCCCAGGCAGATCCCGAGCGTCGGCACGGACCGCTCCGCTGCCTCACGAACGAGCTGCTTGGTCGGCGTCAGCCAGGGGTGGGTCGCGTCGTCCTCGGCACCCATCGCGCCCCCGAGGACCAGCAGCGAGCTGTGGTCATCGAGGGTGGTGGGGAGCTCGTCGCCCGCATAGGGACGGCGTACGTCGAGCGTGCAGCCGGCCTCGACCAGCCAGTCGCCGACCCAGGCGGGCGGGCAGTCGTCCTCGTGCTGGACGACCAGGACGCGAGCCACCATCAGCCCTTCGGCACGTTCTCGAGCTCGGCCAGCCACGCGACCGGGCTGACGTCGCTCGGCATCCGCCAGTCACCGCGGGGCGACATGGTGCCGCCGGAGCTCACCTTCGGCCCGTTGGGCAGGGCCGAGCGCTTGAACTGGCTCGAGAAGAACCGCCTGATGAACACCTCGAGCCAGGAACGGATCTCGTTCAGGTCGTAGGACGGACGCCGGTCGTCGGGGAAGTTCGGCGGCCACTCCCCCGTGGTCGCGTCAGACCAGGCGTGCTCGGCCAGGAAGGCGATCTTGCTGGGCCGCTGACCATGGCGGAGCACGTGGAAGAGGGTGAAGTCGTGCAGCGCGTAGGGACCGATCGTGGTCTCGGTCGCCTGCGGCGTCTCGCCCTCGCGGGTGGGCACCAGCTCCGGGGTGATCTCCTGACCGACGATCTCGGCGAGCAGCTCGTTCACCTCGTCGCCGACGCCGCCGAGCTGCTCGCTGTCGACCACCCACCTGATCAGGTGCTGGATCAGCGTCTTGGGCACACCGGTGTTCACCGCGTAGTGCGACATCTGGTCGCCCACCCCGTAGGTGCACCAGCCCAGGGCGAGCTCGGAGAGGTCTCCGGTGCCGAGCACGATCCCGCGTCGCTGGTTGGCGATCCGGAAGAGGTAGTCGGTCCGCAGGCCGGCCTGGACGTTCTCGAAGGTGACGTCGTAGACCTCCTCCCCGGAGCTGAACGGGTGGCCCATGTCCTCGAGCATCTGCCTGGCCGCGGGCCTGATGTCGAGCTCCTCGAACGTGACGCCCAGCGCCTTGGACAGGCGGGTCGCGTAGCCCTTGGTCGTCTCCCCCGTCGCGAACCCCGGCATCGTGAAGGCGAGGATGTCGCTGCGCGGCCGGTCGAGGCGGTCCATCGCCTTGGCCGCGACGATCAACGCATGCGTGGAGTCCAGGCCCCCCGAGACCCCGATGACGATCCTCGGCTGTCCCACAGGAGTCGAGCCCAGCGCGCGCAGCCGCTGCTCGAGCCCGGAGACCTGGATGTTGTAGGCCTCGTAGCAGTCGAGGGCCAGGCGCTCCACGTCGTCGGGGACGAACGGGAATCGGTCCACCTTGCGGCGCAGCCCGATGTCGCCGGTGGGTGGGTCGAGGGTGAACTCCACGACCTCGAACTCGCCCGGTTGCAGGCCCTCGGCGTGCCGGTTGTCGTCGAAGGAACCCTGGCGGACTCGTTCGAGGCGGATCCGGTCGAGATCGACGTCGGCGACCGACCGCCGTGGCCCCTGTGGGAACCGCTCGGACTCGGCGAGCAGGTCGCCGCACTCGTAGATCATCGTCTGGCCGTCCCACGAGAGGTCCGTGCTCGACTCTCCCTCGCCCGCCGCCGCATAGACGTACGCCGCCAGGCAGCGCGCGCTCGCCGACCGGACCAGCAGCCGACGGTCCTCAGCCCGGGCGACGGTGATCGGGGACCCGGAGATGTTCGCGAGCACGGTCGCTCCCGCGAGGGCTGCGTTCGCGCTGGGCGGGACAGGGACCCACATGTCCTCACAGATCTCGACGTGCAGCGCCAGCCCGGGAACGTCCGTGGCCCGGAAGACGAGGTCGTGGCCGAAGGGCACGTCGGCGCCGCAGATCGGGACCACTCCACCGGACTGGGAGTCGCCGGACGCGAAGTGCCGCTTCTCGTAGAGCTCCCGGTAGTTCGGCAGGTGCACCTTCGGGGCAACCCCGAGGACCCTGCCTCGGTGGATCACGACCGCACAGTTGTAGAGCCGGTGCAGGCTGCGAACGGGTGCGCCGACCACGAGCACGGGTCGCAGGTCCACGCTGGCCTCGACGATCTCCGCGATCGCGTTCTCGACCGCGTCGAGGAGCACGTCCTGGAGGAACAGGTCCTCGATGGAGTAGCCGCTCAGGCACAGCTCGGGGAAGATCACGACGGCCACACCCTCGTCGTGGCAGGCGCGCGCCTCGGCGAGCACTGTCGCCGCGTTGGTCGCCGGGTCGGCGAGCGCCACCGGCATCGTGCAGGCAGCGACCCGGGCGAATCCGTGCGCATAGGCCGAGGTGAAGTCCACGTCACCAGTGTTACAGAAGCGATGTCCGGGAGTGACCGGGTGCACTCGACAGCTCTCCCCCAGAACTCGCCGACCCGTCGCATCTGAAAGAGCAGTGCGCTTTCAGATGCGACGGGTCGGCAGTGTTTCGGCTTTCAAGTACGACGGGTCGGCGATGCTTGGGGGCTGTGACCGACGAGACACCCCGCGACTGCTCGAGCAGGTCTAGTTTGGATGTCGGTCCGGGGACTCGCACGGGAGCCTCGAGTCAGCACCCCGCCCCAGCGGCAGGCAAGGAGCGCGACGATGAGCGAAGAGACCGCCCCCTACGGCAGCGGTGCTGCGAAACCGACTGCTGCGCCGACCAAGCGGGTTCGCACCCAGCACCTGCGCGAGATGAAGCAGCGCGGCGAACGGTTCGCGATGCTGACGGCCTACGACATGTACACCGCCCAGATCTTCGACGAGGCCGGTATCGAGGTCCTCCTCGTCGGGGACAGCGCCTCGAACAACGTCTACGGCAACGAGACGTCGTTGCCCGTGACCGTCGACGAGCTGATCCCCCTGACCCGAGCGGTGTCCCGGTCGGTGAAACGCGCGCTCGTGGTCGGCGACCTGCCCTTCGGTTCCTACCAGCGATCGCCCGAGCAGGGCTACGACACCGCCGTCCGATTCATGAAGGAGGGTGGCGCCCATGCCATCAAGCTCGAGGGCGGCCGCGAGATGGTGCCGCAGATCGAGCTGCTCAGCCGGGGTGGGGTGCCGGTGATGGCGCACATCGGCTTCACCCCGCAGAGCGAGCACGCACTGGGCGGCTACCGGGTCCAGGGGCGAGGTAGCAGCAGCGACCGGATCCTCGAGGACGCCCGTGCCGTCGAGGCCGCCGGTGCGTTCGCCGTGGTGATGGAGATGGTCCCGGGAGACGTCGCGGGACGGATCACCAAGGAGCTGGCCATCCCCACGATCGGGATCGGTGCGGGTGCCGACTGCGACGCCCAGGTGCTGGTCTGGCAGGACGCCTTCGGCATGCGGACCGGCAAGATGGCCCGCTTCGTCAAGCAGTACGCCGACCTGCACGGCGTACTCCTGGAGGGCGCGCGGGCCTATTCGGCGGACGTCCGCTCCGGCGACTTCCCGGGTGCCGAGCACACGTTCTGAGCGAAGTTCGTTGCCCGTTTTAGCATGATTTATCTGATTCACGGGTATTTATCTCGCTGAGCGGTCAGGATGGCCCCACTGACCTGCACGACGGCTCTTCAGGGACTCCCATGGCGATCTTCGACACCAAGCGGAAGAAGCGACGCAAGAAGCGTCGACGACGGCACCCGGTCAGGAACAAGCAGGCCACCCCGCAGCCGAAGCCCACGCCGAAACCGGCCCCGAAACCGGCACCGGCACCGGCACCACCGAAGCCGACCACGCAGCCGGCCGTCTCGACCGCGCTGGTGGCGACCTCGCGCGAGCGGCTCTACCTGAACCGCTTCGGCACCGGCTTCACCCAGCGTGCCCTGACCCAGCTGCGTGCGGCCGGCACCCCGGAGGCCTGGCTGACGGCGCAGCTCTCACCGACCGGCATCGCCGAGTCGGCCAAGATCGCCGCCGTCGACGGCTGGTTCGCGCCCCTGCGGCGCACCTGGACCGAGAAGGCCGCCACCAACTCCGGCACCGGCAAGAAGGCGTGGGAGTACGGCAACGACCTCGGCAACTGGACGATCCTGCACCGGATCTACTCCGAGCGTGCGGTCCTGGAGACCATGACCGAGCTCTGGTCGGCGCTGTTGCACATCCCGATCGGTCACGACCGCGCGTGGCTCTACCGCTACGACTACGACGCCACCATCCGCCAGCACGCGTTCGGCACCTTCGAGGACCTGCTGATCGCCTGCTCGCTGCACCCGGCGATGCGGGTCTACCTGGACAACTGGAAGTCGGTGAGGAACAAGCCCAACGAGAACCAGGGGCGCGAGCTCCTCGAGCTGCACACCGTCGGACGCGGCGCGGGCTACACCGAGGCCATGGTCAAGGCCTCGGCCGTCATCCTCTCCGGCTACACCGTGGACTGGGGGAAGACCTATGAGGGCAGGTACGACCCCAACGCCCACACCACCGGTGCCGTGGAGGTGCTCGGCTTCTCGCACGCGAACTCGGCCCCCGACGGCCAGGCCGTGACCATCGCCTACCTGAAGTACCTCGCCCATCACCCGGCCACCGCGCGGCGGGTGGTCACCAAGATCGCCACCCAGTTCGTCTCGGACTCGCCTTCTGCCGGTCTCATCGACACCCTGGCGGACGTCTACACGGGCTCGGGGACCGACATCCGTGCGGTGCTGACAGCGCTGTCACAGCACCCCGAGTTCCTCACCTCCTCCGGCCTCAAGGTGCGTACGCCGGTCGCCGACCTGGTGGCCACCACGCGAGTGCTCGCCGTCGACGTGTCGGCCCCGGTCTCCGGCAGCTCGTGGGCCAACGCCGCCAACTACGTCCACGGCGGTGACCGGGTGTTCTCCTGGCCGCGCCCGGACGGCCCGCCGATCACCGGAGCCGCCTGGTCCTCGGCCTCTCGACTCTTCGCGAGCTACGACATGCACCAGAGCCTGTCCGGCGGATGGTGGCCCAAGGAGGCCGCGACATACCGCACCGCGGCGTCGTGGCTCCCGGCGACGTCCCTCCGCTTCGACGCCTACGTGGACCACCTGTGCCGGACGTGGCTGGGCCGATCCGCCGACGCACGCCTGATCCAGGCCGCCACGCAGGCCGTCACCGGCCCGGAGAAGTGGGCGATCATCACCGCCTCGACTGTGGTCGACAGCAAGCACTCGCTGGCGAGCTGGCTGTTCCCGCGGCTGGTCAGCGCCCTGCTCGACACCCCCGACCACATGACGACGTGAGGCAGACGATGACCGACCACAACCCTCGCGCCGAGGTCTCCTCCCCCGACGAGGAATGCTGCCGCGACTTCACCCGCTCACGACTCTCGCGTCGCTCGTTGCTGCAGGGTGCAGCGGCCGTCGGCGGCGGCATGGCGGTCACCCAGATGTTCGGCGACGCCCTGATGCAGGCCACCTTCGCAGGCACCCCGGGTGGGAACACGATGGTGGTGATCAGCCTGCGGGGCGGGATCGACGGGCTCGGCGTCGTCGTACCCCATGGCGACCCCGCCTACTACACGGCGCGCCCCACGACCGCCGTCAAGGCCAGCACCCTGCTCTGCGCGGACGCGATGTTCGGGCTGCACCCGGCGATGGCGCCGCTCGTGCCGCTGTGGCAGTCCGGCGAGCTCGCGGCGATCCAGGCAACCGGGCTCCGGGTGCCCAACCGCTCCCACTTCTCCGCGATCGAGGAGGTCGAGGACGCGGCCCCTGGCTCGGACGCCCGCACCGGCTGGATCAACCGGATGATCGGCCTGGGCCCGAAGAACGGCACCCTGGACGCCGTCCAGCTGGGCATGAACTTCCCGACCACCGCCCTCGTGGGCCCGAACCCGACCCTGGCCACCCAGGACCTCAACGGGCTCCTGGTCCCCGGACTCGACGGCCGGGCCACCCAGCGCTACGGCTCCCTGCAGACGGCCTGGGCCTCCGCGAACGGCCCCCTGGCAGCGGGCGCACGCGAAGCCGTCGCCATCTCCAAGGGCCCCGGGCAGCAGCTCAAGGCCATGCCGGAGACGACGACGCCCTACCCCACGGTGTGGAACGCGACCCCGTTCGCCCAACCGCTCAAGAACGCCGCCAAGCTGATCCGCGCCAACATCGGCACCGACGTGATCGCCATCGACGCCGGCAACTGGGACCTGCACACCGGCTACGGCACGATCGACTGGGGCTCGATGCAGAGCAACATCTCCGGCTTCGCCCAGGCTCTGGCCGCGTTCATGAACGACCTCGGCTCGCTCCGCTCGCGCGTCACCGTCGTCACCATCTCCGAGTTCGGCCGCCGCGTCGCGGAGAACGGCAGCCAGGGCTTCGACCACGGCTGGGGAAACATGATGCTCGTGGCCGGCGCAGGGGTGAAGGGCGGCCAGTACCACGGCAACTGGCCCGGGCTCGCTGCCGGCTCGGTCATCGACGGCGACCTCCAGGTCACCACCGACTACCGCAACGTGCTCGGCGAGATCGTCGCCAAGCGGTTCCCCGACCGCTCCGTGCCCGCACTCTTCCCCGACCTCACGATCGCGCCGGTCGGGGTGATGAGCTGAACATGGGTCCCGACCCGGACCCCGTGCAGGACTCGATCGTCACCCTCGCGGGCGAGTCCAGCCGTTAGCCTGCGGTATGCGACGTCTCCTCACAGTGCTGCTCGGGCTGGCCCTCCTCGGGATCTCCTTCACCGGTCCTGGCCAGGCCGACTCCTCCGGCGCGGCGTCGTCGCGGGCCTCGGCCGCCAGCGCTCCCGTCCTCCAGGTGCGTGCCATCGCACGCGGCCTGAGCATCCCCTGGGACGTGAAGCCGGTGGGCGGCGGGCGGCTGCTGATCACCGAGCGCACGACGAAGCGGCTGCTGACCCTGCACAAGGGCCGGCTGCGCCCGGTCGCGTACGCCGCGTCGACGGTGTGGGCCGGCGGTGAGACGGGCCTGATGTCCCTGGCCGTGGATCCCGCGTTCCGCAGCAACCGGCGTTTCTACACCTGTCAGGGCGGCAACGTCGCCGGCGGTGGCCACGACGTCCGGGTGGTCGTCTGGCGTCTGGCCCGCAAGGCACGTCGTGCCACGCCGGTGCGTACGTTGATCGCTGGCCTGCCCGCGACGTCAGGTCGCCACGGCGGCTGTCGGCTGCTGATCGCCACCAACGGCGCGATGTTCGTGGGAACAGGCGATGCCGCGAACGGGACCAACGCGCGCAACCTCAACTCGCTGGGCGGAAAGACCCTGCGACTGAACAGGTTCACCGGCGCGCCCTGGCCGCAGAACCCCTTCATCAGCTCGGCCTCGCGCAACGCCCGTTACGTGCTGACCTTCGGCCACCGCAACGTCCAGGGCCTGGCCCAACGCCTCGATGGCTCGGTCTGGTCCGTGGAGCACGGGCCCACCCGCGACGACGAGGTCAACAAGCTGGTCACCGGTGGTGACTACGGCTGGAATCCGGTCCCGGGCTACAACGAGAGCGTGCCGATGACGGACCAGAGCCTGCCGGGGACCCAGATCGATGCCAAGTGGCGTTCCGGGTCCACCACGATCGCGACCTCGGGTGCCGCCTGGGTCCGGGGGACGCAGTGGGGGCTCTACAACGGCACCCTGGCGGTCGCTGCCCTGAAGGGGGCACGGGTGCTGTTCATGCGCTTCGACTCGGCCGGCAACTTCAGCTACGTCAAGGTTCCCCCGGCCCTGCGACGTTACGGCCGCCTGCGCTCGGTGACCCCGGTGGGCAACGGCGACCTGCTCGTCACCACGGCCAACGGCAACGGTCGCGACTACGTGCTTCGCCTCCACCCGCGCGGCTGACCGACCTCACGGGCAACCCTGAGGCTCAGCCTCCCCAGCCGAGACTGCGTGTGCCGAGCACGATCGTGGGCAGCCACACGGCGAACGCGAACGCAGGAAGCCAGGGCACCCATGTGGGGTGCGGCACGAACCAGCGCGCGGCGACGAGCATCAGGACCAGCCAGAGCAGCAGGAACAGGGCGGTGACCCACCAGGGAGCGACGTTGGCGGTCCCGAGATCGAGGAACAGCATGCAGGCCATGCCACCGATGCCCACGAACCCCCAGGGCGACACCTTCGTCTTGACCACGCGCAAAACCCTACGGGAGCGTGTGCCACTCGATTAGCGTGAGCCCACGCGCCGCCCGAGTGCGCGCTCTCGGAGGCATCGTGAACCACCTCGCATCTCCCGGCGCCAGCGTCGCCCGGCTCGTGCTGCTCGTGCTCGCCATGACGGCCCTCGTCCTTCCCGGCGGCTCGGCCGCGGCGGCCACGCTGCCGACGGCACTCACCCTGACGGCCCCCACCTCCGGAAAGGCCGGCCTGGCTAGTCCGTTCACCATGGTGCTGACCGATGCCGACGACGCTCCGCTCTCCGGCACGACCATCACGCTCCAGCGCCTGGGCACGACGTGGACGGCGGTCGGCTCCGGCACGACCGACGGTGCGGGTCGAGTCGTCGTGAACGCGGCTCTTCCTGCGGGCGCGACCAGGTGGCGGGCGTCGTACGCCGGCAACGCGACGTATGGCGCGTCGCTCTCACCGGAGGTGACCGTCACCGGCCTGCGCCACGCCAGCACGCTCATCCTCTCGGGCCCGGCACGCCTGGTCGACGAACGGACCGGCTCGTTGGGCATGCTCTGGACGGCCGCGGACGGATCCCCGGTCAGCGGACTCGTGCAGGTCTACCGCAGGCTCGGCACCGGACCCTGGACCGCCTACCGTCGCGTGCGTACGGCGAGCAACGGCCGCGGCACCGTGGCGGTCACACCTCGGGTCGACTCGACGTGGCGGGCCGGTGGCACTGCCGGGAGCTGGTGGCTGGCCGACGTCTCGAACGACGTCCGCATCGACAACGTCCCACCGACAGCGGCGGTGAGCTATCCGGCGGCCGCGCCCCGACCCGCGGGGACACCCGCCCAGGGACGCGCCCAGGGTGCGGGAGCGAACGCGGTCGTCACCGGGATCCCGAGACCTGTCTGGCGCTCCATGGTCGGCCGCAGCTGGCACCGTGGCTGCCCCGTCGGTCGCCGAGGGCTGCGCCTGCTCCGGGTCAACTACTGGGGCTTCGACGGCTACCGCTACCGCGGGGAGATGGTGCTCAGCTCGGCGGTGGCGACACGTGCCGCGGGGGCTCTGCGCGACATGTACAACCAGCAGCTCCCGATCCGCCGGATGTACCGCGTCGACAGGTTCGGCTGGAGCAAGCAGCTGCGGGGCGCCGACGACTACGCGTCGATGCGCGCGGACAACACCTCGGCCTTCAACTGCCGTAGCGTGGTCAACACCCCGGGTGTCCGCTCACCCCACGCGCGTGGTCGCGCGGTCGACCTGAACACCTGGGAGAACCCCTACCGGTCACGGACCGGGTTGGTGCCGAACTCGTGGTGGGCCTCCCGCAGCCACCCGAAGATCGCCTGGCGGTCGAGCTCGCACCCGGTGGTCCGGATCTGGCGTGCCCACGGCTTCCGGTGGACCTACGGGAACGTCGACAGCCAGCACGTCGACGGGCGCGGGACCGCCCCGGCGGGAAGCTTCACCGGCTGACCGGCGACTGATCCCCGGGATCAGTCCTCGAGCACGTCGTCGTTCCACTTGGGGTCGTTGTCCCACTCCTCGTTGCGCTCCTGGGTCTTCTCCAGCGCGCGGGCCGCGTCGGCCTCGGAGTCGTAGGGCCCCAGACGGTCAGCGTTCTTGCACCCGTCCTTGCCCTCCACGGCGTGGTGCGTGAGGCAGTACCAGAACTCGCTCATGCGGTGAAACCTACGCGCCCGCGGCCGAGCCTGCGAGGACGCGCCTGGCGCGGAAGGTTGAGGAGCGTCGGCTCGGGCAGACGCGGAGCGGCTGACGGAGCGACGCGTCTCGAAACTACACTCGGGCGCGTGACTGCCATAGCCCCCGGAAGAATCTCGCCGCGTCGTCCCGTGCCGGCACACATCGAACGTCCGGAGTACGTCGACAAGCCCGGTCCGGCGCCCTTCGACGGCACCGAGGTCAAGGACCCGGACACGATCGAGCGCATGCGCATCGCCGGCAAGCTGGCGGCCGAGGCGCGCGACCTGGTCGGCTCCCACGTGGCGCCCGGGATCACCACCGACGAGCTGGACCGCATCGGTCACGAGTTCCTCTGTGACCACGGCGCCTACCCTTCGACGTTGGGCTACAAGGGCTTCCCCAAGTCGCTGTGCTCCTCGGTGAACGAGGTGATCTGCCACGGCATCCCCGACAGCACGGTGGTCGAGGACGGCGACATCGTGAACATCGACATCACCGCGTTCCTCAACGGTGTCCACGGCGACACCAACGCCACCTTCCTCACCCCCGGGGTGTCCCAGGAGGTGCGCGACCTCGTAGACCGCACGCGGGAGGCGCTGCGCCGGGCGATCAACGCCGTCAAGCCCGGTCGGCGGATCAACGTGATCGGGCGGGTGATCGAGTCCTATGCGAAGCGCTTCGACTACGGCGTCGTCCGCGAGTTCACCGGGCACGGCATCGGGACCTCCTTCCACTCCGGGCTGGTGATCCCCCACTTCGACGACGCGCACTACGACGACCTGATCGAACCGGGAATGACGTTCACCATCGAGCCGATGCTGAACCTCGGCACCCACCAGTGGGACCTCTGGGAGGACGGATGGACGGTGGTGACCAAGGACCGCCGGGTCAGCGCCCAGTTCGAGCACACCCTGCTCGTCACCCAGGACGGTGCCGAGATACTCACCCTTCCCTGACGCGACGTCGGGGGCGGCAAGACGCAGACCCGGGCGCGCCCCGAAGCGAATCCTCGCTAGGGTCGCTGGCGTGACGAGCATGTTCGAGGACTACGCGACCGGCATGGGTTCGGCCTACGACGAGATGTACGACGTCGAGATCGACCTGCGCACTCCGTACAGCCAGCTGCAGCCATCACTGCACGCGATGGGACAGACCGAGCTGCAGAGCAGGGTCGAGGCGCTCCAGTCGAGCTATCTGGACCAGGGCGTCACCTTCGACATCGGTGGTGAGGAGCGCGCGTTCCCGCTCGACGTCCTGCCCCGGGTGATCGAGATGGACCAGTGGACCAAGGTCGAGGCGGGCGTCCAGCAGCGGGTCCACACGCTCGAGAAGTTCCTCGCCGACGTGTACGACGCCGGGAGGGTGCTCGACGACGGCGTGGTCCCGCGCAGCGTCGTCACGACCTCCTCGCACTTCCACCGAGCCGCCGCAGGCATCGAGCCGCCCAACGGCGTCCGGGTCCACGTCAGCGGCATCGACCTGATCCGCGACGACACCGGGGAGTTCCGGGTGCTCGAGGACAACGTCCGGGTCCCCTCCGGCGTGTCCTACGTGATGACGAACAGGCGCGCGATCGCTGCAGCGCTGCCCGAGACCTTCGCCGAGCACCGGATCCGTCCGGTCGCCGGCTATCCACAGAAGCTCCTCACAGCGCTGCGCGCCGCGGCCCCGGCCGGTGTCACCGAGCCCAACGTGGTGGTGCTGACGCCGGGTGTCTTCAACGGCGCCTACTTCGAGCACGCACTGCTGGCCCGCACGATGGGCGTCGAGCTCGTCGAGGGTCGCGACCTCGAGTGCCGCCGCGGCCGCGTGATGATGCGTACGACGCAGGGCCTCGAGCCGGTGCACGTGATCTACCGGCGCGTCGACGACGAGTTCCTCGACCCGGTGCACTTCCGCAGCAACTCGCTGCTCGGCTGCTCCGGCCTGCTCAACGCGGCCCGCGCCGGCAACGTCACGATCGCCAATGCGGTCGGCAACGGCGTCGCGGACGACAAGCTGATCTACACCTTCCTTCCCGACCTGGTCCGCTACTACCTCGACGAGGAGCCGATCCTCAAGAACGTGGACACCTGGCGGCTCGGCGACGCCGACCACCGCGAGGAGGTGATGGACCGTCTCGACGAGCTCGTCCTGAAGCCCGTCGACGGGTCCGGCGGCAAGGGGATCGTGATCGGCCCGCATGCGAGCCAGTCCGAGCTCGACGAGCTCCGCGACAAGGTGATGGCCGACCCCCGCTCCTGGATCGCCCAGCCGGTGATCCAGCTGAGCACTGTTCCGACCTACGTCAACGGGATGATGCGGCCCCGGCACGTGGACCTGCGCCCCTTCGCCGTCAACGACGGAAACCGGGTCTGGGTTCTCCCCGGAGGACTCACCCGCGTCGCGCTCGGCGAGGGCGAGCTGATCGTCAACTCCTCGCGCGGCGGCGGGTCCAAGGACACCTGGGTCCTGGCCGGCCACGGCCGCCACCAGGTGCAGGCCGAGCCGGAGCGCATCGAGGTCCACTCCACCCCGCAGGACACCGGGCCGGCCCTCGACTCGTTCTCCAGCCAGCATGACCAGCAACAACAGCAACAGCAACAACGGATCGAGGACGTGGCGACATGCTGAGCCGGATCGCCGAGTCCCTGTTCTGGATCGGCCGCTACGTCGAGCGGGCCGAGGACACCGCACGCATCCTCGACGTCCAGATGCAGCTCATCCTCGAGGATCCGGGCGTCGTCGAGGAGACGACCTGCCGCAACCTGCTCTCGATCATGGGTGTGGAGTTCGACGAGAAGGCGCCGATCGACACCACCGAGGTGATGCGGCTGCTGGCCTACGACCCCACGTCCAGCGCGTCGATCGCGGCCACGATGGCCGCGGCGCGGGAGAGCGCCCGGCGGGCCCGCGAGACGTTGTCCACCTCCATGTGGGAGGCGATGAACACCACCTACCGGGCGATCCCCTCGGGCCACTTCCGCTCGATGCGGCCGCCCGTCGCCTTCCGGTGGGTCCGCGACCGTGCTGCCCAGATCAACGGCATCGCCGAGGCGACGATGACTCGCGACGAGGGCTACCAGTTCCTCGTGCTCGGACGATCCATCGAACGCGCCGACATGACCTCGCGCCTGGTCGCGACCGCAGCCATCACCTCCGGCTCGGCCTGGGGCACGTCGCTGCGGGCCTGTGGCGCCTATGAGGCGTTCCTGCGCACCTACAAGGGCCTCGAGACCGAGCGGGGCGCGGCAGAGTTCCTGCTGCTCGACCGGCTCTTCCCGCGGTCGGTCGTGTTCGGCCTCAGTGAGGCCGAGCGGTGCCTGGAAAGGCTGCAGTCCTCCGGCACCCGCGCCGGCTTCCAGAACGAGGCCCAGCGGCTGCTCGGGCGCACCAGGGCCGAGCTCGAGTATCGATCCCTCAGCGACTTCGTCGCGGACCTGCCCAGCGAGATGGAGCGGCTGCAACGCACCTGCGCGCTGGCCACCGACGCGGTCAGCCGGCGCTACTTCGCCGGCGCCGAGGCAACCGAGTGGCACGGGGTGAGGGCATGAGCATGCAGTTGCGGATCGCGCACACCACCGGGTTCGAGTACGACGGCAAGGCGAACACCTCCTTCAACGAGGCTCGTCTGACACCGCTGACCCTGCCGGGCCAGATCGTCGTCCACTCCCGCGTCGAGGTGTCCCCCACCCCGTGGGCCTACACCTACAAGGACTACTGGGGATCGCAGGTGACGGCGTTCGAGGTGCTCGACCCGCACACCTCACTGACGGTCACCGCCTCGGCGACGGTGCACACCGACCGGTCCCCCGTCGGCGAGCCGGTGATGGCCTGGGAAGAGATGCGCAGCGAGGAGGTGGCGGACATCCACACCGAGTACCTCACGCTGCCCGAGCGCGTGGTGCCGACCGAGGACCTGATCGCTGCGGCACGCGAGATCGCCGACGCGAGCGCCACCCCGAGCGAGGCCGCGCGAGAGGTGTGTGCGCTGGTCTACCGCGAGGTCAAGTACGTCTACGGCTCGACGACCGTCGAGGCCTTCGGCGCGCACGCGTGGGCTGAACGCTCGGGTGTGTGCCAGGACATGGCCCACATCGTGATCGGTGCCCTGCGCTCGATCCACATCCCGACGCGCTACGTCTCGGGCTACCTGCACCCCAAGGTCGACCCGGTCGTCGGCGAGTCCGCCAAGGGCGAGTCGCACGCCTGGGTCGAGTGGTGGGACGACGGGTGGCGCGGCTTCGACCCGACCAACGACACCGAGCCGGGTGACCGCCACGTCATCGTGGCGACCGGTCGTGACTACAACGACGTCAAGCCGCTCTCGGGCATCTTCTCCGGCTCGGGCACTTCACGGATGTTCGTCGACGTCCAGGTCACCCGCGTGCAGTAGTACCGGAACCGGCTCCGCTGCACGACTTGCCGATGTCGGGCAGGCTGGGGCCCTGCGGCACGGCGTACTGCCGGGATCGTGGTCATCCATCGGGAGGCATTCACAGTGGCAACCAACGAAACCCCTTCAAGCGCGGGATCTTCGAAGCCGAAGAAGGCGCCGGCATCGACTCCAGACAAGAGGGCGCCCCGGAACAGTCCGGCTGCGAAGAGGGCGCCGGCCACGAAGACGGCCGCGAGCAGGGCTCCGGCCAGGAAGTCCGCCCCTGCGAAGAAGGCGGCCACGAAGGCAACCGCCAAGAAGACCGCCCCCAAGAAGACCGCCCCAAAGGAGACCGCTCCGGCGAAGCAGGCAGCGGCCGACACGTCCCCGCCGAGCGCCGCCCCCGCGCAGCTGAGTGACCAGACCATCGAGCAGATTGCCTGGGCCACCGCGGACCGCGTCGCCCGCGAGGTGACCACGCAGCTGGCTCGAAGCCTGGCGCTGCTCGAGAAGGAGACGAAACGCGCCCGCAAGGCCGCTCGCAAGGCCGCCGACCGCGCCGGCTCGGCAGCAGCCGCAATCGGCAGCAAGGGCAAGAAGCGCGCGAAGCGCAAGAAGTCCTAGGGCTCAGCCGGTTTCGACCGTCCTCCGGGCCGCCAGGCGCCGTGCTCCGCGCGGGGGACGCGGAGCACGGCTGTCCAGGTGAACTGAGTGAGGCGAGCAAGCGGCATGTTCGTTGGCCCGCGCACCACGCGCAATGGCTCGAAATGACTACTTCAACCGGGCAACGAGCCGATCCGTCCTCCCGCCACGCTCAGCAGCCTGCGTTTCGCCTCGCTGGTAGGGGCAGTGACGTCGCCAAGTTGAGACCGGGCCTCACCCACGACTAGACCGCCACGCCCCACTTGGCACGCCGGCTGCCCAGCAACGGGCGTGATCACCGGGTGAGGTGATATGCGACGCGGCGGGATGGGCGAGCATCCAGGCGTTCCGCAAGGCGGAGAGGAACAAGGAGTGGTTGATCGGGAACTTCTGGGAGGCGATGTGGGTCTTCGCCGACGTGGCCATCCAGCGGGTGGCCCTGGCAAGTCGAGTCGTGGTTGGGCTGAGCTCAGAACGGCTCAGAACAGCTCTGGACGCAGCGGGGACGCTGCAGTGACACCGCCGTCGACGGTGAGGCACTGTCCGGTGACGAACGCCGCCTGATCGGAGGCGAGCCAGGCCACGAGGTTGGCGACGTCGACAGGTGCGCCCACTCGACCCGCGGGGTGACGTGCGACAGCATCGCGTCGCGCCGCCTCGGGGTTCTCGGCGAGGGCGAACGCATCGTCAGCCATCTCGGTGGCGATCCACCCGGGGCTGATGGCGTTGCAGCGCACCCTGGGACCGTGGTCCACCGCGATGGACCTGGTGAGTCCGTGCACGAAGGCCTTGGAGGCGTTGTAGAGGGCCATGCTGGGATCCGCCACGTTCCCGGAGATCGAGCCGATGTTGACGATGACGCCGCCATGCCGCTCCATCTGCGGAAGAACGGCCCTGCAGAGGTTGAAGGGTCCGCGGCAGTTGACCCCCACGACGAGGTCCCAGTCGTCATCCGAGGAGTCGGCGGTGGTTCGCTCGACCTGCACCCCGGCGTTGTTCACGAGCAACGACGTCGGGCCGAACGCCTCGTGTGCGCGCCGCACCAGCTGAGCTGCCTGGGTCGCGCTGGCGACGTCTGCAGAGACCCACACCACCGCGTCAGGAAGGTCAGCAGGCCGAGCTCCGCGCCCGCACGTCACGACGTGGGCTCCGTCCGAGACGAGCCGGTCGACGATCGCCCGGCCGATGCCGCGGCTGCCGCCGGTCACGATCGCGGTGTGCGCTGCCACGCTCAGATCCTCATCTGCTGAACCTGCGCTGTCAGTGCGCCGTCGAGAACCCACAGCTGGCCGGACGCATACCTGGCCTCGTCGGAGGCCAGCCAGTGCACCAGGTTCGCGATGTCATCCGGCGTCCCGTAGCGCCGCATCGGGTGCACGTCTCGGACTGCCTGCTGGAGGTCGTCGATAGTGCGGCCGCCGGCACCTGAGCCGTCACCGGAGAAGAAGCTCTGCAGCATGGGTGTGTCGATGTAGCCCGGACAGACCGCGTTGACCCTGATGCCCTCGGGGCCGTGGTCACACGCCATCGCTCGCGTCAGGGCGTGAACTGCTCCCTTGGTGGCGCAGTACGCCGCCAGGCCGGGATCGGCGATGAACCCGTCATAGGAGCCGAAGTTGATGATCGAGGCGGTGACACCGTCACCGGCGGCCGCCCGGAGGAGAGGGAGGGCGTGCTTGGAGGTGAGGTACGTCCCGGTCACGTTGACGGCGAACGAGCGGTTCCACTCCTCCAGCGTCGTTTCCTCGATGGTCTTCTCGATCTCGATGGCAGCCGCGTTGACCAAGATGTCGAGGTGCCCGACCTCTCGTCGGACGAGGTCCATGGCTGCACGGACCTGGTTTTCCGAGGTCACGTCCACGGCGAGGAAGCGACCGTCGTGGGTCCCGGAAGTCGACGATCCGTCCGGAGTGATGTCGGCTGCGTAGACGGTGGCCCCCTCGCGCTCGAAGCGCGCAACGATCGCTTGGCCGATTCCGCCACCAGCACCAGTGACCAGCGCCGTCTTGCCCACAAGGGTCATGCAGTGCCACCCGGGTCGGGGTGCGAATGGGTCGCCGAGACGACAGCGGTCAGGAGCGCGTCTCGCTGGGCTGCGAGCTCCTCGATGCTGTGCGTCGCCGCCTTGCCCGCGCGGAGCCCGTCGACGAGCCGGCGAGCGATCTCGTCGTCCAGGTGCGGCTGGCCGAGGTCGTCCCACCAGCGGTTGAAGCTGTCGCCGTAGCGCTCATAGAAGGCGGCCAGGCCACCGTCGTCACCACCGAGGTGGAACAACAGGTTCGGTCCCATGACTGCCCAGCGCAACCCCGGTCCGGAGGACACGGCGGTGTCGACGTCCTCCACGGATGCCACGCCTTCGTTCACGAGGTGGATGGCCTCGCGCCACAGCGCGGCCTGCAACCTGTTCGCCACGTGGCCCGGCACCTCACGCTTGACCTCGATGGTGACCTTGCCGACAGCTTCGTAGAAGGCCCTGGCACGGCCCACGACACCGGGGGCTGTCCGGTGGTTGCCCATCACCTCGACCAGGGGAATCAGGTGGGGAGGATTGAATGGGTGCCCGAGCACAAGCCGGCCCGGGTCCTGCCACCCCCCTTGGAGCTCACTCAGGGTGAGTCCGGATGCCGAGGACGCCACCACAGTGGCGGCTCCGAGGGCCGGCTCGATGGCCGCGTACAGCGCGTGCTTGAGGGCAACCTGCTCGGGAATGCTCTCCTGGACGAAGTCGGCCCCGTCGACTGCCTCGCGTGGGTCGTCGGAGATGACCAGCTCACCGCGGTCCCCCGTCACCAACCCGAGGGATTTCAGCACGGGCCAGGCCGACTCGACTGTCTCGTTGACCCGGGACTCTGTCGCCGGGTCGGGGTCGTAGACGGTGACGGATCGGCCCGAAGCAAGGAACAGCGCCGTCCAGCTGCGACCGATCAGGCCACCGCCGAGCGCTGCGACGTGTCGCACGACCGATGCCGATGCGGCTCCCGGGATCTCAGTAGGCGACACGGTCCGCCCCCTTGAGCCCGAGTCGCTCCCGGGCCTCGGCGGGGGTGGCCAGCTCGCGTCCGAGCGATTCCACGATGCCGCGGATCTTCGTGACCTGTGCGGCGTTCGACGGGGTGAGCTCACCGGGGCCGATGAAGAGACTGTCCTCCATGCCGACGCGCAGGTTGCCGCCGAGCATGGCGGCCTGGGTGGCGAACGTCATCTGGTGGCGTCCTGCCGCGAGAACCGACCACTCGTAGGAGTCCCCGAACAGCTTCTCGGCGATGGTGTGCATGTGCATGAGGTTGTCGAGGTCCGCACCGACCCCGCCGAGGACGCCGAAGACCATCTGCACGAAGAACGGTGGCTCGACCCATCCCTGCTCGATGAGCCAGGCCAAATTGTAGAGGTGCCCGAGGTCATAACACTCGAACTCGAACTTGGTGCCGTGGCCCTGGCCCAGCTCCTTCACGACGTACTCGAGGTCGGCGAAGGTGTTCTTGAAGACGAAGTCGCGCGTCATCTCCAGGAAGGCCGGCTCCCAGTCGTGCTTCCACTGCGAGTACTTGTCCAGCATCGCGAAGATGCCGAAGTTCAAGGACCCGACGTTGAGCGAGGCCATCTCTGGCGACGTGGAGACGGCTGCTCTCAGCCGCTCCTCGCGCGTCATGCCCAGGCCACCGCCGGTGGAGACGTTGAGCACGGCATCCGAGGCCCTGGCGATCCTCGGCATGAACTCGGCGAACAGCTCCGGCCGGGGGTCTGGCTGTCCAGTTTCCGGGTTGCGCGCGTGCAGGTGGATGATCGCGGCGCCGGCTGCGGCTGCCTCGACCGAGGCGCTGGCGATCTCCTCGGGGGTCACCGGCAGGTGGGGCGACATGGTGGGGGTGTGAATCCCGCCGGTGGGTGCGCAGGTGACGATCACACTCTTGCCCATGGTCGGGCTCACGCTCCTGTCATGGCTTCGGCGTCAATCCCCTGGTCGTGCTGCGGGGCGGTGACCAGGGACCGATAGGCCTCGAGAAGCAGGCCGTGGAAGTGGTGCACACCATGCTCGGAGAGCCCTGACCCGGACCGGGCTGGGTCGAACACGATCCGTCCCTGCTCGTAGGCGGGGGTCCGCATCCCGCGCTGCACGCTCTCGACGATCCTGATGTCCTGCTGCTGCAGCACGTCGTCGACGTAGTGCACCGACTGCTCCTCCGCCTCGAGGAGCTCCGCGGTCTCGAAGTAGAAGTCCCAGGTCTCCAGCGTGCGACCGGGACCGGCCGGGAGCACCTGAAAGACCATGAAGTTGCCCCGTCCGGGGTAGCGCAGCAGACAGGTGTTGGGCCACAGCCACCACACGCTGTGCTGGGTGATCGAGGCACCGGAGACGTCGTAGGCCGAGTTGTCGTGCTTGCCGGCCTCGGCGAAGTGGCTGGACCAGATGCCATGGGTCTTCACCTCGTAGGTGTTCATGTCGACCAGGTCGACGAACTCCCGGTGCGCGATGTGGCAGTGGTAGCACTCCAGGAAGTTGTCGATGACGTTCTTCCAGTTGGTGTTCACGTCATAGCTGAGGCGCTTGGCATGGGTGAGCTGCGCAACGTCCGGTGCCCAGAGCGCGATCTCCTCGGCCAGGTCTGGCGCCTGCTCCACCAACGGCGCGGCCTTCGAGTCGAGGTTGACGTAGACGAAGCCGCCGAACTCCTCGACCTGCACCTGGTCGAGGCAGATCTGGGACTTGTCGAAGGTCTCCATCGCGTCCGCACGCCTGGCCGCCTTCAGGCCGCCGCCGAGGTCATAGGTCCAGGCGTGGTAGGGACACACGATGGCGCGCGTCGTCCCCGAACCCGACAGCAGCTCGTGTGCACGGTGCTTGCACACGTTGTAGAACGCTCGCAACGTCCCTGCCAGGTCACGAACCACGGCGATCGGCATCCCGGCCACGGTGGCCGCGACGTAGCTGCCCGGCTGCGTCAGTTTCTCTACGTGGCCGATCCACTGCCACGTGCGTGCGAAGACGCTCGTGACCTCGGCATCATGCCACTTCGGCTCAACGTAGGCCTCGGATCGCAGGGACATCGAGTTTCCGGGATCCGGGTCGTACCCTGCCGCGATGTCGCGGACGTCCTGATCTGTGACTGGCGCCATACCGGCACCCTAGTTACATTTGTACGATCGTTCAACCCTTGGACGGCGCTCGGCCCCTGAGACCGTCGCGCCTGTGCACACGGCGCACTACGGGGCGAGGGCAATCTCCTCGCAACGAGCTACGGCGCGACGCAGTGAGGCCCGGTCCAGCCCCAGGAGCGCCGTGAGCCACATGCCGTTCTGGACGACATCGACATCCGCTGCGCGCTTGGCACACTCTCCACGGGAGACACCGGGCCGAGCCGCACGGATGAGCTCGGCCAGTCCGTCGCGGTAGCGCTTCTGCGCCTGCGCATTGATCTGCGCGAAGTCATCGTGGGCCTGGGCAAGAGCCCACAGCTGGAGACGCAGCGACAGGTACTCGGTGGTCAGGAACTCCGGCGCAGTGATGCTCTTGAGCGCCGCGCGAAGGCGCTCCTCCGGCTCCATGCCGCGGTCAGGTGCCACCAGGGCGATGTCCTGCTCCTCGATGCGCCGCAGGGCAGCCGCGATCAGACTGACCTTGTCGTCGTAGTAGTAGTTCACGAGACCGAGGGCCACCCCCGCCTCCCGCGCCACAGCACGAATGCTGACCCCGGAGATGCCGTGCCTGGCGAGCAGGCCGATCACGGCGTCGAGAATACGCTCCTCCCGGCCCTTCTCCGGAGCGTCCTTGGGTCGTGAGGTCACCCGGCCAGCGTAGTTGCCAGGCCGGAGGCGGCCGATCCGCACCTCAGAACCCGGGTG
>CAWAFS010000038.1:0-14972 GCA_963781335.1 uncultured Actinomycetota bacterium
CACTGTCAACTGAGCGGGCGTCGGGTAGCCGCTGGACGACTGGTTGTGTTGCGGCGCGTGAGCGCACCAGCAATTGGCCAGCGACCCAGGGCTGGGTGGGCGCCTGGACAGCGGCACCGTCGAGGTCGCTCAGGCTGGTGGCGTTGCAGTCACGTGCCCACGGGGATGTCTGGGCTCGCAACGGCATGGTCGTGGCCGCCTGGGTGTCGCGCAGAAGGCCTCGCTGAAGGGTTGGCCCACCACACCCTCGACACTGGTCACGCTCAAGAGCCGCCCCCGGTGGCGCTCAGGTGCCGCAGAGCCGCCTGCGAGGCTTGGACGACACGGAAGAAGTTGACTTCCACACAGGCCCGGATGTCCTCGAGGTCGTCCCCACGGTTCCCACGCCCGTCCCAAGACGTCCGCGCCGCAGGTCGGCCCGGGTTGCGGGGTGTCCTCACAAGGCATCGTCCAGGATCGCGTCGATCCTCTCGGTCAGGATGTGGTTCTTCGTCGGGTCGAGGGCATCAGGGTGCGGTCGGGCGAACCGAGCGGAGTCGTTGTCGTAGTAGGTGCCTGAGGCCGTTGCGAACTCGTCGTCGAGGGCGGCGCGACTGAGGATGTCGACGCCGATGGCGATGTCATTGCCTGGTATGCCGAAGCCCTCCTTGACCATCTTTGTGGCGAGCAGAGAACCGGGGTTGACGGCGAACACAGCGGGTCCTCGGTCCCCGAGCTCGTGGGCGAGCTGGTTTGTCCACATCGTCAGGGCCAACTTGCTCTGCGCGTAGGCGGCGTCGTCGGGAATCGATGCCTGGCCCGCGAGAGCTGCGGGGTCCACTGGTGCCTGGGCGGCGGACGAGACGTTCACGACCCGCCCCGTTCGTCCGAATAGTGGCAGCAGTCGCCGGGTGAGCAGGTAGGGGCTGATCGCGTTGACCGCGAAGCGTGGATCGAGGTCGTCGGCCGTGGGGGTGAGGCGGGTCTTGAAGACACCGGCGTTGTTGATGAGTACGTCGAGGTGGGTGTACTGCTCTCGCACGGATGCCGCGAGCCTTTCGGTCTCGGCGAGACTGGAGAGGTCGGCGACGAACGTCGCGGCGGTGCCGTCACCGGCAGCACCCGGGGACGCACAGACGGCTTCCTTGGCTGCGGCCAGCTTGGAGGGGTTGCGCCCGTGAAGAAGGACATGGTGGCCGCGCGCTGCCAGGTTGCGGGCGGTTGCCAAGCCGAGGCCATCGGTAGCGCCGGTGATCAGGATCGTGGCTGTCATGATTCTCCGCTCGTTCGCGTAGCTCTGGTGTCGGGTGGTGTCAGGTGCGACGGTTCAGTCGATGGTGGCGACCAGCTTGCCGATGGGGCCGTCGCCGGCCTCGCCGATCTTGTGGAGCTCGCCGATGTCGGGCAAGGGGCGGGTCTCGCCGATGACAACTCGCAGGGCACCGTTCTCCAGCATCGTGGCGATCTGCTCCAGCGTCGAGTAGTCGGGTTCGACCAACATCCACGTCGCCGGTTCGCAGAACTGGAGCCCTCCTAGCTCACCGGTTCTGCCAAGACGAGCGGCACGATCGCGAGCACCCCACTCGATGCCATGTGCGACACATTCGCCGGAACAGGCGATTCCGGACGAGACGCGCCTGCACGACGACGCTCCAAGGAGCGCTCGTGCACACATTGGCCCAACCCGATCCATCACACCCACCCAGCACGAGGCCATGCCGGCCACCACGAAGGAGATGGCGTGAACATGGTGCGGCAGCCTCGGTCGGGTCCATGCTCGTGATGGATGAAGGGGCCACCTCGAGGAACTTGTGGGTTCTCGCCCGGCCGCGGACGAGGGCCTGCACACTTGTCCAGCACTGAGCATGAGCGACGCATACGGGGTGAACTGATGGGGCTCAAGGATCGACTGGCGCCGGCTCTCGGGGCGGGTGACGTGACCGCGGGCTGGGAAGTCCTTCACGATCTGCACGGGGACGAGCTTCGCGAGGCGAAGGTTGCGTTCGAGCGGCCTGGTCCGTGGGCGGACTTGATGCACACCTCCACGTTCGGGTACGACCAGCCGGCGCCGGGCCAACCGCACGACGGAGACGCCTACGAGGTTGCATCGAAGCGTCGCTACCGGGCGCATCTGATCCTCGCCCTCGCCGCAGTCGAACTGTGTGGACCGGTGACGGCAGCGCACCGTGTGCAGGCCGAGCCATGGCATCTCGCCGACGACCAGAGTGAGCTCATCTACGCCCTGTGGGAGAAGGACCGCGGCTGGGCCCAGGCCTACGTCGACCAGGCGTCGAAGAGCGGCGGGGCGGGTCACGTGATCCGTGCCGTCGTGGCGCATCACAGCTTTCCTTGCCCATCAGGCGAGGCGTTCCTCGCGGCGTGGACCGACGGCGCACCGATCACGTTCAACGCCTGGTCGAAGGCCCAACCTGACGCCGACGAGTGGCTCCAGGCGGACCCTCTGCTCCCCGACCTCGCCTACCACCTGCTGAACTCCGATCACTGCGCCAGCTGGACTTGGCTTCCTGGAGTGATGTGCCGTGGTGTGCAGCTCGGGGTGCTCGACCGCTCCCGGCTGCTCGAGGTTGTGCTCACCGCGCTGACGACCCAGCACCGTCCGTCCGCTCAGGCCGTGATGGCCAAGACGCTCCAGGTGCTGGGCATGCGGGTCGAGGAGGTGCCGGGCGGGTTCGACTACATGCTGGGCGTGCTAGCGACGACCAAGTCCCCTGTGCTGAAGATCCTGTTCCCGCTGGTGCTGGAGCTGGTGTCTGGTCCGGACGACCTGCGCGACCTCACGATGCTGGTGGCCGGCCGCGAAAAGGTGCACAAGACGACCCTGCTGAAGGCGCTCGACGACGAGGCGCTCGAGGCAAGGGTCGGCCGGATCGGCGTGGTCGAGGCGTTGGAGCTGCTCGCGGTCGACGATGACGTCCGCTTCGCCGCGGCGGTCACGCGATCGCTCGATCGACGCGGTGCAGCCGCGCCCTCGCAGCCCGTCGCCGAACCCCTCGGGCTGTGGCACCTGCAGCCGACGCCGATCGCGCCCGACAAGGACTGGCCGCGCTGGCTCGACCTCAACATCACCTGGGACACCGCACTCGCGAAGAGCCGCAACGAGTACCCAGAACAGCTGCAGCGGGCCACGTTCAACCTGCTGACCGCGATGGCCACCGGCCAGGACTGGCGTGCCCCACTGCTCAGGAGCCTGCAGAAGCTCATGACGAACGGTCAGCTGATGGTGGCCCGCACAGTCGACGCCTTCACCGACGTGTTCCTCGCTGGCGGGTTCCGCGACGCCTACCCGGTCGCGCTGGCTGTCGCAGACACCGGAGCAGGTATCGGACATAAGCCGGCGGGGCTGCACCTGTTGTTGCGGATGCTGGCGCAGTACGCCGTCGAGATCCCGCCCCAGATGTCGATTGAGCTGCCGGCGAACATCCGCGTGCTGGCCACCGCACGTGGCCAGACGAGTGCGCAGGAGGAAGCGCGGCGACTCGGTGTCGCCCTCGCACGAGTCGAGGACGGCGACGCCTGGCTGGCGGACCTCCGTGCCGGCCGCGCATCTACGACGCCACGGGAAGCCCGGGGACTGTGGACCGACCCGGTCCTGCGCCCCCTGCCTCAGGACGTCCGCCTCGAGGACCACCGTGTCGCCCAGGCTCGCGACCTTGCGCACCTGCGGGGGATGGTCGCTGATCCAAGCTACGTGGCCTTGGCCACTCACGTGCAGTGCTTCTCCGAAGCGTGGGTCAAGGAACGACGGGCCTACTTCGTCCCGGTGCCGGCTCCGGACGACGAGCTCCTCGAGCTCGCCGTGATCACGGCTGCAGCGTCGCACGGCTCCGATGCCGTACGCCGCGAGATGCGGCGGCCAGTGACCAAGGCGGCCGGCCAGGGCTACCCGCACGAGTTCGCCGGCGGCCGCAAGGCGGTCCAGCAGTGGGCCGCCTCCGACTTCACCGTCGACGACTACTGGCGGACAGCGTGGCGCTCGGTGTCCGCGTACACCGTCGCGAGCGAGTTTCCCTACCAGGACCACGAGCAACGCCAACGCGTCGACGCGTGGCAGCACAGCGTCCGCTACCGGGACTTCGATATCTCCCGCGACGACCACGACGTCCTTCGCCAGGTGCCGCGGGTCGTCGAGCTGCTGGCCGCGGACTCGCCGCTCGTGGGACCGACCGGCAACCCGCGGGTCGACGCCCAACCCCTGCTCGCCGTGTTTCGCGTGCCGGGCGAACTGGAGGCGATCGCCCGGTTTCGACTACTCGAGGGACTCCTGAACGTCGAGCACAACGACGTCGTCCTCGCCGCGCCGACCTGCGCCGACTTCACCCTGGACTTCGACGACCTGCTCGCCCGCCTCATGGCGTGCGGGAGCCGACCCGTCGGGCCTCTCGACCTGGTCCAGGCCCTGCACCGGCTGCGGCCCGTGGACCCGGCGCGGCTGGCCGAGCTCGGCGGGCTCGACGTCCGGACGACGCCCGAGCTCACCTCTCCCGACGGCGACGAGTCGTGGGACGCGGTCGAGCTCGTCCGCACCTGGGTGTCTAGCGGGGGCCTTCCTCCAGTAGACGCGAGCGCCGTCGACGGCATGTGGACCTCCAGGGCAACCGCACCCGTGCCGTTCACGACGTGCCGAGTGCTCGCACGCGTCCCCTCGGTCGCAGAAGACCCCTACGCGACCGCAGCCGACCTGGCACGCGTCTTTCCCACCTGGTCCGACCGCGCCGTGCGGAACGCGTTTGTCGAAGGGAGCCGGCACGGCACGACAACGGCCGACTTCCCGGCCCACGCGAGCGGAAGCTTCGGCGCGCCTCTGCACGACCTCTTCCTGCACGACCTCAGTCGCGCCACCGTCAAGTCCTACCTCAAGGACCAGCTCCTCGGCGCCCGATGCGCCCTCGGGCACCAGCGTTTCGACCCTGCGCTCTTCGCGGAAGTAGGCCGCCAACGGCATCGGGCCGGCACCCTCGGGCTTCCTCATCTCCTCGAGACCACCCAGGCGCTTGGGGAGCAGCAGCTGGTGAAGCAGCTGTGGCCGCTGCTCACGGCCCTGGCCTCTGCCCTGGCCGCCGAACCCAGGCGGCCACCGGCCCTGGCGGGTATGTTCCGCCAGCTGTCGGGTTGGGTGGTCGAGATCCCCGAGCGGGTCGAGCTACCGGACGGGATCCGCCACCTCGCCGCTGCACGCGGTTCATCCAAGGCTCACGAGGCGGCCCGAACGCTGGTCGAGGCAGTGGAGCAGGCGTGAGCGGCGACTACAAGGCTGCCTCGACTCTGACCGAACACGGGGGCACGTCCACACTCGCACTCGCCACCGCGCTCGGGGTCACCCCCGACGGGCTGGTCGACAACCCGACGTTCTTCAGCGGCTTCCCCGACCGCCCCGACGTCCTCGCCGCCGGCCTGCTCGCCGTCGCCGACGTCGCGGGCGCGCGCTACGCCGACTTCGGCCTAGCCCAACGAGTCGCCAACCTCGACCCCGTCGTCACCGCCGGCGGCGACATCCTCCGCTTCGAGTCGTTCTCCGCCTGCAACGGCGTCCATGCGCGACTCGACGTCCTCGCAGAAGGGCTCGGCGCCAGCACCGTCGGGTTCGGTACCACCAACGTCGATATCAACCCGCCTTTGCGTGCTGCACTGGCACGGACATCACGCAACGAGACGCTGCACCTCGCCGTCGGACACGATGGCCTCACGGCCTCGACGCCTGCCGCCAGCCACCTCGAGCGCAAGGTCTCCCTGCCCGACCGTTGGGTGCGGGGCTTCGCAGAGGTTCCCACCATCAGCGCCTCCATGTCGCACCGCGGCACCATCGTCGGACCCGCCATCAGCAAGCTGCTCGGCGCCCTCCCGCGCGTCGCCCCACCAGGCCCCTTCCTGCACCTCGTGCCCGCACCCGGCTCCTGGCGCATCGCCACCCACCGCTCCGAACGCTCCATCCCCCTACCCGGCGCCACCCGGCTCCGAGGATCCGAACGCGTGACGCGGTACGCAGGACGGCTCGACGTCTACGCCTCCCCGACCGGCACCACTGCTTGGGTCTTCGAACTCCCCAGCAGCCGCCTGACTCTGGTCCTGAGCCCCGAGCCGTACCGGGCGTTCTCCGGCGAGGGCGGGCTCCTCATGTGGCTCAACGACCCGTCCGCCGAGACCTACGGCCTCACACTCCTGCCTCTCCTCGGCTGGGAACCCACCATCGACCCTGACCGCCTCGCCAGCACCAGCGGATTGAGCACATCCAAGGTCACGACTGGGCTCGCATGGCTCGCCGCGTCCGGACGTCTCGGCTACGACCTCACCGCACGCGCCTGGTTTCACCGTGAGCTGCCCGTAGACGTAGCAACAGTGCTCCGACGCAACCCACGACTGCTCTCCGCGCAGCGTCTGCTTGAACAGGACAAGGTCAGCCAGGTCGAGCCCGGAGCTTGGCTCGTGGCCGGGAGCGGCAAGGCCACCTACCAGGTCCGCACCGACAAACCAGCCGGCCCATCCAGCGACACTCTCGAGTTCAGCCGACCCGCGTTGGTCTGCCAATGTCCCTGGGAGGAGAAGCACCACGGCAACCGAGGCCCGTGCAAGCACGTGTTGGCGGTTGCCCTGAGTCTGCGCGGCGAGAGCAGCTGAGCAGCGAGTCGTCGGCGGGCCGCCGACGCTGCGCCGAGCAACTCCACGGTCTGCAGGCCGGCGACGCGGGACGCGGTGCCCACCGTCAGTTCCTCGGCACACTCCGGCCGAGGAAGCCCACCAGGCGATCGCTCGCGGAGGCGTTGCCGGGGACGTCGATCGGTGCCGCGAAGTTCTCGCCCCGAGCGCTGGTGTCGAGGGCCGGTGAGACCAGCGCGAGCACGTCCGAGGCCAGCGACGTCGGAATCCGGTGGGCGGGGTCGCGGGCCACGCCGATGTCCCAGCCGTGCGTGGTCAGCTCGACCGCCCCGGCTCGCGCTGCGCTCTCGACCCGCGTCGCATCTGTCGCGACAGAGAAGGCGTGCGCCAGCTTCGTCAACCGCTCGTCCACCAGCGCCACGGGGCCTGGATCGTTGGTCCGCGGCGGCTGCGGAAGGGCGAGGGTTCCCGTCTCGACCAGCCCGATGAGGGCGTCCACCACGTCGGCGAGGTGCAGGACGACCCTGCCCGCATCCCAGCCCGCACACGGAGTCGGTCGTCGGAGGTCGTCGTACGTCAGGTCCGAGAAGACGCCTCGCGCATAGTCGGCCGCCCGGCCGAACAGCTCGGTGCTCATGCGCGCGACACCTCCGGCATGGTCCAGGGTGCCGTGGGCAGCACATCGCCGGTCTCCAGCAGGGACTTGAGGTTGGCGAGCACGGCGGGCCAGCCGCGCGAGATCCCGTTCAGCATGTCGGTGTTCGGGAGGTTCTCGTGGGTCACGGTCAACCGGACGATGTCGTCGTGGGGTTCGACGAGGAACGTGACGACCGACGGGCCGTTCGGCCGATCCTCTTCGGAGTCCTCGAACGTGATCACGAGCCGGGTGGGTGGCTCGGCCTCGAGCACGGTTCCGGTCACGTCGACGGCGCCGGAACCGTCCGCTCGCCGATGCTCCCAGCCGGAGCCGGGTTGCCAGTCGGACACGTTGGCGTGCCCCCAGTAGCGCGCGGTGAGGTCGGCGTCTGTCAGGGCCTGCCAGACGTCTTCGCTGCTCGCACGGATGTAGGTGACGTAGACGTACGTCGGCACTGATGTCCTGGTGTCTGTCATTGCATACTCCTCTGCTCGGTGCTTGATGGAGCTGATCGTGGCCAGTCGGGGTGCGTCGTACGCCGCGATCCAGCGCTCGCCGATCTCGTGGATCGGCGCGGGGTTGAGGTAGTGCAGGCGCTCTCGCCCTTGTCGCACCACGGTGACGAGGTTGGCCTCGGCAAGGAGGTCGAGGTGCTGGGTGACCGACTGTCGGGCCATCTCCAGACTTCCGCGGAGCTCAGTGAGGGTCTGACCGTTCCGGTGCCGGAGACGATCGAGCAGGAGACGCCTGGTCGGGTCGGCCAACGCCTTGAACACCGGACTCAGCGCCTCATCGGTCATGACCACATCATGCAGGCAAATACCTGCCTATGCAAGCGCGATGGCCGAGGGGCCCTCGTCAGTTGCGCTGCGTTCGCTGCGTGTGGATCATGGTGTTACCATGGTACTGTGGTAACGAACCGAGTTCAGACCGGCCTCCGGATGGAGCGCAGCGTCCTCAAGGTCCTCAAGGGGCTGGCCGAGCACCTCGAGATGTCGGTGGGTGACCTCGTCGAGGGCATCTCGTTGCATGCGTTCGAGGGACGGACCCCCTTCTCCGAGGAGACTCTCGAAAAGGTTCGTGGTCTCTCGCAGGTCTACGGGCTCACCTTGGGTGCTGCGGATGCGCATGCTCCGGAGGATGCGCCGGCGTCAGCCGCCCCCGCACTCAGCTCCGGCGACGGTGAGCACGCACGCCAACAGCTCACCGACACCTTCCACGTCAACACGCCTCCCGAACAGGCGTTCACCCTGTTCACTGCTCGCGGGGAGGAGGCGTGGGTGCCCGGCTGGACGCCGACCTTCCCCACCGCCACGGTCGACGACACCAGCGTCGGCACCGTCTTCACCACACGTGCTGCTGACCGGACCGCCGCCTGGGTGGTCGTCGCAAGTGACCCGGGCCGAACCATCCGCTACGCCCAGGTCGTTCCAGGGATGCGGGCTTCGCTGATCTCCGTCAGTCTCAGTGAGACATCGGGGGGTGGCAGTGAGGTGACGGTGTCGTACGACGTGACCGCGTTGAGCGCTGCCGGCGACGAACACCTCACCCAATTCGCACACGACTACCCCGAGTTCCTCCTGGGATGGCAAGCGGCCATCTCGGCGTATCTCGGCTGACCCCAGACCGGCGCTACTCGATCGCCGTGAGCAGCCGTGAAGCCTAGACTTCATGACGGGTGCGTGCAGCACGGCACCCAAACCACCACCGTTCCGGGGCGGCTGTCCGACACGTGGGAGCGGACCATGAGCACCGAGGTCGACCTGAGCGCCGTGGCCGCGCACATCGCGGCCCTCCGTACGCGCTACGTGCGCGTGCACGCCGAGGACCTCGCCGGCGAGATGAAGCGCGGAGCGCTCGTGATCGACACCAGGCCGGTGGATCAGCGCAGCCGGGACGGTGAGCTGCCGGGGTCGATCGTCGTGGACCGCAACGTCCTCGAGTGGCGACTGGACCCCACGTCACCCCATCGGCTCCCTCAGGTGACCCCGTCGACCCGGGTCATCGTGGTGTGCGACCAGGGGTTCAGCTCGACGTTGGCTGCTGTCTCCCTGCAGTCCCTGGGGTTGGCGCTTGCCACCGACCTCGTGGACGGCTACCAGGGCCTTCTGTCGGCAGGTGTCCTGCCTCGGCTGAGCGCCGCTCCGTTGTCCGCGTGAGCGACCCGCTCTCAGCCGGGCGCCGATGCGGCACCGGCGGCCGTCTGTGGCAGCGGTCTGCGGGCTACAGCTGGATGCCGCGGGTGAGCGCGCCGTCCACGACGAGGTTGGTGCCACTGATCCGGCGGGCTGCGGTGCTGGCGAGGAAGACGACGGGTCCGGCGACCTCCTCGGGAGTGCCCATGTGGCCGGTCGGGTTGAGTTCCAGCGCCGTCGTGTACAGGTCCGGGTCTCCGGTCTCGATGCTCGCCCAGACTCCACCCTCGAAGTACGTGTTGCCCGGGGAGACCGTGTTGGCGCGGATGCCCTTCTCCGCCAGTTGCATCGCGAGCCCATGGAGGTAGCCGATGATCGCGGTCTTGGCGGTGCCGTACGGTCCGGAGGCGAAGTCCGACTCACGGCCGGACACGCTGGAGATCGCGATGATCGAGGCAGCGTCGCTTCGCTCGAGATGCGGAAGGGCCGCTCGAACGAGCCGGACGGTGTGCATCAGGTCGACGTTCAGGCTGGCCTGCCAGTTCTCCTCGGTGTCGGGAATGGCCAGAGCACTGACATTCGCCACCACCACGTCCAGGCCGCCCAACGACTCGGCCGACTGCTCCACCCAGGTCGCGAGAGCCTCCCCGTCACCGACGTCGACGGTCGCGCCGGTCACCGTGCCGGACTCGCCCAGCGTCTGCTGCGTCGCCGTGACCTCCTCAGGGTCGCGAGCGCAGAAGGCGACGTGCGCACCCTCCTCGAGGAAGGCCTTGACGACCGCGCGACCGATGCCGCGGGTGCCGCCGGTGACCAGGACGCGGGTGCCGCTGAGCTGCAGATCCATCGGGGGCTCTTCTCTGGGTGGGTGGGCTACGGACGGGTGAGGTGGACGTGTCAGGGGTGAGCGCTCACAGGGCGCCGAGCGCGCGGGCTCGGGCACGCAGCTCGGCGTGGATTCCGTTGAATGCCTCCGCTGCGGGAAGCAGGGCCTTGGCTGCCTTGACCACGACGCTGTAGTTGGCGTCGACGACGTTGGCGACCGGCACCTGCGCGATCTGCGAGCACAGCTGGTAGGCGTCCATGGGGTGGAGGCCGCAGAGCTGCGCGACCCAGTGCACGAGCTCGGCGTTGCCGATCCGCCAGGAGTCCTCCATCGGCCGGCTTGAGCCGACGGTCATCCAGTGGCTGTCGTTCTCGATCCTGGGCCAGCCGGGGGCGCCGCCCTTGATGAGCTCGACGATCAGTGTGGTGGTCATCGCCCCCTCCACCGCGGTGCCGCAGGCTTCTCCCTCGCCCTGGCGGTAGTGCCCGTCACCGACGGAGAACATCGCGCCCTCGACATTGACACCGAGGAAGACCGTCGCGCCGGCACGCATCTCCGGGGTGTCCATGTTGCCGCCGAAGCGGTCGGGCACCAGCGAGGAGCGCACCTCACCACCGGCCGGGGCCACGCCCACGGTGCCGAGCATCGGTTCGACGGGCAGCTCGATGCGGTGGTCGCTGTGCCGGGCCGCGAACGCGACCGTGTTGCGGTCCCGGTCGAGCTCGTAGATCCAGGTGGTGTCCGGGAGCGGGTCCTGCAGGGTGACCACGCGGTCGGTGCTGGTCATCCCTCCGAAGAACGGGATGGCGGCCGAGGCGGCCCAGTCCCGCGCCGGCTCGAGCGCGACCAGGTGGAGCGCGAGAGTGTCCCCGGGCTCGGCCCCCTCGACGTAGAACGGGCCGGTCTGCGGGTTGACGAACCGCAGGTCGACCTTGGCGCTGGACAGGTCGTCGACGCTGCGCAGGGCTCCGCCGAAGGCGTCGTCGGACCACAGGCGCAGGACGGCACCCGGCGTGACCCGCATCACCGGCGCCGCGCCACCGAACGTGTAGGTGTACTGCTCACGGGTAGGCGCGTACTCGATGACGTCCATGGCCGGAAACTACCTCAGGGCGTGCGCAGCCGTACATGGTCGCGGCGCAGGTCGGGCACCCGCGCGACACCCATCAGCGCCAGGGTCCCGGCCAGCTCGTCACGAAGGATGTCGGCTGCCCGCTGCACGCCGCGCTCTCCCCCCGCCATCAGTCCGTAGAGGTAGGCCCGGCCCACCAACGCGGCACGGGCACCGAACGCCACCGCAGCGGCGACGTCGCTGCCGGAGAGGATCCCGCCATCGACGTACACCTCGGCGCGGTCGCCCACGGCGTCCACCACAGCGGGCAGCACCTCCAGCGGGGTGGGAGCGCGGTCGAGCTGCCGGCCGCCGTGGTTCGAGACGATCACCGCATCCGCTCCGGCATCGACCACGTCCCGAGCGTCAGCCACGGTCTGGATGCCCTTGACGACCAGCGGACCGTCCCAGACCGAGCGCAACCAGGACACGTCGGAGATCGTCGCTGAGGGATCGAACATCCTGCCCACCAGGTCGGCAACGGTGCCCTCGAAGTGGTGGAGGGATGCGAACTCGAGGGGTTCGGTGGTCAGCAGGTCGAACCACCAGCCCGGGTGCAGGGCGCCCTCGGCGAAGGCCCGTGCCGACAGCGAGGGCGGGATCGTCAGGCCGTTGCGCACGTCGCGCAGACGGGCGCCGGCGACCGGGGTGTCGACGGTCAGCACCAACGCCTCGTAGCCCGACTCCCGGGCGCGTACGACGAAGTCGTGACTCGCCGCTCGGTCGCGCCACAGGTACAGCTGGAACCACCTGCTCGCGTTCGGGGCCGCAGCGGCGAGCTGCTCGATGGACGTGGTGCCCATCGTCGACAACGCGTACGGGATGCCGGTGCGTGCCGCCACCCGGGCGACCGCGAGCTCTCCGTCGGTGTGCATCATCCGGGTGAACCCGGTGGGGGCGAACACGATGGGGAGGGCCGCCGGCCGGCCCAGGATCGTCGTCGAGGTGTCCACCTCGGAGACGTCCTGCAGCACCCGGGGCTGGAACTCCACGCGGGCGTACGCCTGCCGCGATCGGCGCAGACTGATCTCCTCACCGGCAGCGCCGTCGGTGTAGTCGAACACCGCGCGGGGCGCCCGACGTCTGGCGAGCAGTCGCAGGTCCGGGATGGACGCAGCCGCGGCCAGCCGACGTTCGGTGGTGCCCAGCGGCACGCTGCGCGGGCGGAGCAACGGCTTGAGCTCGGACCAGCGCGGCCTGCGACGGACAGTCATCCTGGTGTTCTACACGACCTCGCGGGCGACCGGGCGGCCACGGACCCATCCTCTTGTGGCTGCTCTATGGACCAACCCGGCCGGGTCTGCTACACACGTGAGAGCGGGGGCCGGAGGAAGGTAGCGACATGGGGCAGTCCCGGACTCTCATGGCAGCCGCGGCGACCGCGGCACTGGCGATCAGCGGGGTGATGCCCGCGACAGCGCGGGCCGATGACCGGCACCATCACCCGTCAGCGGGCTTTCGGACGTCGGAGTCCGCCATGCTGACCCCGGTCCGTCCCGGTGTCCAGGTGACGCCGCTGCTGACGGTCGGCGACGAGCTCGCGAGCGGGTACCGGTTCGAGGCGGTCCCCGACGGGATCTCGCTCCTGCCGGGCAAACGCGGCGGGGCCGAGGTGTTCGTCAACCACGAGACGAGCAAGGTCCCCTTCCCCTACTCGACCGCCGCGCCCACGGCCGCCAACGGCGAGAACGACTTCGACAACGCTCAGGTGAGCCGCCTGGTGCTGGACCGGCGTGGGGGCACCCTCAGCGGCGAGATGGCGATCGACAGCAGCGAGGGCTACCAACGCTTCTGCTCCAACTACCTCGCCACCCGGCGCGAGGGCTTCAACCGCCCGATCCTGTTCACCAGCGAGGAGTCACCGGACTACGTCTACCGCGCGGAGAACTCGTGGCCACCGGTCCCGGGAAGCGCGGACGAGCAGGAGGCCGGCGTCGTCGTCGCGCTCGACGTGCGCAGCGGTCGGCAGGTCCCGCTCTACGGCATGGGCCGCCACAACCACGAGAACGCCGTGCCCATCCCCGGCTACCGGGGCCCGGTCGTGGTCTCAGGCGACGACACGTTCACCAGCGGTCCGATCACGGCAGTCTCCGACGGCGGCGCAGCACCTGCCCAGTCGCAGCTCTACTCCTACATCGCGAAGAACTCCAGGTCCCTGATGAAGGACAAGGGCGACCTGTGGGCGTTCGTGTCCGACACCCCCGGCGTGACGAACTACTACGACGTGCTCCCCGGCTCCGGGACCGACGTCAGGGGCCACTTCATCAAGGTGCCCAAGAACATCGCCACCGGCAAGAACGCTGACGGCAGCACCCTCAAGGCCGCCGACGTGGGCTACCCCGCACCGCCCGACGACGGCAGCTGGCAGACGGACCTGCGGCTGAGCACGCCGACGGGCATCGACGGCCCGCAGTGGGTGCTGGAGCACTGGAGCGACCTCAACGGCGTGTTCCAGTTCGTGCGCATCGAGGACATCGCCTACGACAAGCGACCCGGCAGGCACAACATCGTCTACCTGGCCGACTCGGGTCGGGGGCGTCGCGCCGAGCAGAGCCTGGACACGCCCAACTTCCGCTCGACCAACGGCCGGATCTGGCGCATGGTGCTGGACAAGCGGAACCCGACCAAGGTGACGTCGCTGACCGTGATGGTGGAGGGCGACGACAACCCGGTCAAGACGCTGAACGAGGTGCATCAGCCCGACAACCTCGAGTCGACGAGCACCGGCCTGCTGATCACCGAGGACCCGGGATCGAGCCAGCAGTTCCCGACCGACTCGACCGACGCGAACGCCACGACAGGCCGACTGTGGTTCGTGCCGTTCTCCGGAACGCCTGACGTCATCGCCAAGGTCGACCAGTCGGCCGACGGAGGCGCGACCGACGTTGACGGGCGACCCGCCGGCAATCTGGGAGCGTGGGAGTCGACAGGCATCGTCGACGCGTCGTCGGCGTTCGGGCCCGGCGCCTTCCTCATCAACGTGCAGGCGCACTCGCTGTGGGTCGAGCAGGCGCCGGGTGACGACAACAACGGCGACGGCCAGCCCGACTTCACCTACAAGCGGGAGGGCGGCCAGTTGGCGCTGATCAGGATCCCGGGGAGGTAGCGCGCGGGGCGCAGTACGCTCGGCTGGTGCTTCATGGTCGCGACGCTGAGCGGGCACACCTCGCGTCGGTGGTCGAGGCCGCGCGCCAGGGCCGCTCGGGATGCGTGCTCGTCCGGGGTGAGCCCGGGATCGGGAAGTCCGCTCTGGTCGATGACGTCGTGGCCACGCCCGGACTCCGGGTTCTCCGCACGCAGGGACTCGAGTCCGAGGCGCGTCTCCCGTACGCCGCCCTCCACCGCCTGCTCCGGCCGGTGCTCGCCCTGGTGGTCGAGCTTCCGCCTCCCCAGGCCCGGGCGCTCCGGATCGCCTTCGGCGAGGCGGAGGGGCCGAGGCTGGAGCCGTTCCTCGTGGGGCTTGCGACGTTGTCGCTGCTCACGTCGGCGGCCGAGGCGGAGCCCGTGGTGTGCGTGGTCGACGACGCACACTGGCTGGACTCGGCCTCGGCCGACGCGCTCCTGTTCACGGCACGGAGGCTGGACGCGGACCGGGTCGCCATGTGCTTCGTGGCCCGTCACTCCGACGACACAGGCTTCCCGGCCGAGGGGATCCCGACCCTCACCTTGAGT
>CAWAFS010000039.1:0-10163 GCA_963781335.1 uncultured Actinomycetota bacterium
AGATGTCGTAGTAGAACGCGACCTGCCGCTTCGGCGGAACCGACGGCTGACAACGGCTCGCCCGTACTAGCTGCTGACGTACCGACCGCGCCCACGGTGCACAAACCGTGGATGGGCACGGGGCAGCGGCCAGTCAGTGGTTGTCGGCGGGCCTTTCGCGGTGTGGCTCGTCCGTGTGTATGACGAACGGCAGGGTGATGACGTGTCCGTCGTCGAGGCGGAACTGGGCGAACAGCCGGTAGGCGCCGGGCTCCTCGAACCGGACGTGCAGCCCCAGGTCGGGACCGAACTGGGTGCCGGGGACGGCGAGAACCGGCCGGCCCTGGTCGTCGACGGTCTCGGCGTGGCGGTGGGCGAACCGCGATCCGTCAGCAGAGATGACCGCGACGTGCCCAGCAGCGCCGAGGTAGGGCTGGAGGTCGTCGACCGGCTCACCGGTGGTGGCGTCGGTGAACTCGAAGTGCAGGTCGCTCTCGTCGACGAGGACGGCGTCGCCGTGCAGCTCGACTCGGATCCCCGCCTCCACCTGGGTGCGTACGTCACCGGTTGGCACCTGGACCCGTGCCGGGGCCTTACCGGCGACCTGCAGCGGGATCGTGGCGAGCACGTCAGTCATCTGGCCTTGTTGGCGGAACTCGATATTCGCGGTGTAGTCGCCCCCGGTCGGGAACTCGGCGGTCACGGCGAACACTCCCGGCGTGCCGGTCGGTTCGGGGTGGATGTGCGCGAACGTGCCGAGGTCGGCGCGGGTGAGGATGAGGTGCATCCACACCTGGTGGGTGCGGACCAGGCCCGCGATCGGCTCGCCTGTCTCTTCGTCGCGCACCGACACGGTCAGGGTGGTCGGCTGGCCGGGCACGATCGCGGACGGGCCGTCGACGGTGACGCTCAGGCCGGCGTCGTTGGGGGTGATCGGCTCAACCTCGGTCTCTTCCATGACTGACATGGCGGGCCGCATCGGCATGCCCATGCCTTCGGACCAGGCGAGCAGGCCGTTCATGCCGCGCTCGGCGGCGTCGGTGCGGGACGCGGCGGTGAACCCGGCGCCCAGGGCGAGTGCGAGGACGGCGACGGTGGCCAGGTAGGCCCATTGGCTTGCACGGGCGCGCAGGGGCGGGTGCTCGAGCTCGGCCACGGTGGCGGGCGGGGTGAAGCGGCGCAGCCGCAGCGCGTTGGTGACCACGCTGACCGAGCTCATGGCCATCGCGGCCGAGGCCAGCACCGGGTCCAGGAGCAGGTCGTGCCACCAGTACAGGGCGCCGGCGGCGACGGGGATGAGCAGCACGTTGTACGCGAATGCCCAGGCCAGGCCCTGCTTGATGGTGGCCACGGTGCGCCGCGACAGCGCGATCGCGGAGACGATGGTGCGCAGGTCCCCGCCGACCAGCGTGATGTCGGAGGCGGCGATGGCGACGTCGGTGCCGGTGCCGATCGCGATGCCGAGATCGGCCTGGGCGAGGGCCGGGGCGTCGTTGATCCCGTCCCCGACCATGGCGGTGATGTGGCCTGCGGCCTGGAGGGACGCGACCCGGCGGGCCTTGTCTGCCGGGAGCACCTCGGCCATCACGTGGTCGATGCCGACTTGGGTGGCGATGGCGCGGGCGGTGCCGGTGTTGTCGCCGGTGACCATCCACACCTCGAGGCCCAGTGCCTTCAGCTGGGCGATCGCGTCAGCTGACTCCGCCTTGACCGGGTCGGCGACCACGAACAGGCCGGCCAGTTGCCCGTCGACGGCGGCGTACATCGGGGTGCCGCCCTGAGCAGCGGCCTCCGCGGCGGTCTCGGCCAGCGGCGCGGTGTCGATCTGGTGGGCCCTCATGTGGGCCTGGTTGCCGACCAGGACCTGCGGATCGCCCTCGGTGGTCCGCAGTGTCGCGATGATGCCATGCCCGGGGACGGCCTCGAACGACGTCGCACGGATGCGCCCATCGTGCGATCCGTGGTGAGTGGCGTGGGCGGTGATGGCGGCGGCGACGGGGTGCTCGCTGCCGGCTTCGGCTTCGCCGACCAGGGCGATGAGTTCGTCGCGGCGGTGCGCCCACGAGGTGGTGGTGTGCACGGCGGTCAGGTCGGGGCGGCCTCGGGTGATGGTGCCCGTCTTGTCCAGGACCACGGCGGTGACTCGGCGGGTGGTCTCCAGCGCTTCGCCGTCTCCGATGAGGATGCCGAGCTCGGCGGCCTTGCCGGTGCCAACCATGACCGCCGTCGGGGTGGCCAGACCGAGCGCGCAGGGGCAAGCGATGATGAGGATCGCGACGGTGGTGTTGATGGCCAGGGTGAGGGACCCACCGGTTCCGGTTCCGGCCAGCGTGGCCCAGAGGACGAAGTTCGCGGCGGCGACCAGCAAGACCGCGGGGACGAACCAGGCGGCGGCAGTGTCCGCGAGTCTCTGCATGGGGACCTTCGAGCCCTGGGCGTTCTCGACCAGGTGGACGATCTGCGCGAGGGTGCCGTCGGCGCCGGTGGCTGTCACCTGCACGAGGAGGCTGCCGGTGCCGTTGAGGGTGGCGCCGATGACCGTGTCGCCGCTGGTCTTCGTGACGGGCACGGACTCCCCGGTGAGCATCGATTCGTCGATGCTGGAGGTGCCCTCGACAACAGTGCCGTCGAGGGGGATCTTTTCGCCGGGGCGGACCCGGACGACAGCCCCGACACCCACCTCGTCCAACGGGACGTCGGTCTCGGTGGGGTGTCCGTCCGGGTGGCGGGTGACGATCCGAGCGGTGGTGGGGACGAGCCCGACGAGCGCCTTGATGGAGGCCGCCGTGCGCTTCTTGGCGCGCAGTTCGAGCCAGCGGCCCATCAGGACGAGCGCGACGATCACCAGGGCCGTCTCGAAGTACACGTGCAGGGGCAGGCCCCACTTCTCAGCGAGGCCGGGCCACAAGGTGACGAACGCGGAGTAGCCGTAGGCGACGCCGGTCCCGAGCGCGACGAGGGTGTTCATGCTGGTGCCGCGGTGCTTGGCCACGGCCCAGGCGGCCTTGTAGATGTCCGCGCCGGCCCAGGCCTGCACGACGGTGGCGACCACGAAGATGGCGGGCATGAGCCAGTCCATGGTGTCCAGGTGGATCGGCACGTACATGATCGCCATCAGCCCCAGGCCAGTGGTGAGCGCGACCTGCCAGCGCCTCTTCAGTGCGGCGATCTCGTGGTCGCGGCGCCGGTCGAGTTCGTCGACCTGGTCACGCGCTGCACCGGACTCGGGGCGCGTCGCAGGGGCGCTCTGGGAGGCGGGGGAAGCGTTCGCGTCGGCGGAGGCCGAGGCCGAGGCGTTGGCGTTGGCGGCGGCGGTGGGACGCGGGGTGCCGGTGTAGCCGGCCTTCACGACCGCCTCGGTCATCGTCTGGGTGGACGTGGTCTGCGGTTGGTAGGTGACCACCGCGGTCTCGTTCGCCAGATTGACCGTGGCCGTGACCACCCCGTCGACCCTTTTGAGGGCCTTCTCCACGCGGACCACGCAGGAGGCGCAGGTCATTCCGCCGATGTCGAGGGTGCACTCGACGGTGGTGTTCTCGATGCCCGGGGCCGGGGTGTTGGTCCCAGGGTGGGCGCTGTTGGGGGTGGTCACGGTCATGGTGGGCTCCGTTTGTGGCAGGGGATGCGGTCCGGCGAGGGCCCTCGGAAGGGCGTGTGCGTCAGGAGACGAGCTGGTAGCCGGCCTCGTCGATCGCGTGGGCGACCTGCTGCGGGTCCAGGGGCTGGTCGTGGGTGACCGTGACCTCACCGGTGGGCAGGCTGACCTGGACGGTCTGGACGCCGGGCAGGGCGTCGAGCTCACGGCCGACGGCCATGGCGCAGTGGTCGCAGGTCATCCCGGCTACCTGAAGGCTGGTCGTGGTGCGGGTGTCAGGGCTGGAGGTCGTCATGCGCGTGTCCTGTCTGTGCGGGGCTCCGCCCGGGTGGCGAAGTGTCAGGACTGATGTTGCGCCGGCGGGTGATGGGGTCGCACCGGCTGAATCGCCGGGTTCGTCACCGGGTCCTCGTCCATCGCGACCGGTGATGCGGCGCAGCTCTGCGTCGACGCGGGTGCCGGCCGATGCAAGGTTCGGCCCGGCGCCGGTCGCGCGATGGAGGTAACCTCGCCGGCGGTCTGGCCGGGCTGGTGTTCCTCCTGTGGAGAACACGCGTCCCGGAGTCACCGCTGTGACAGGCCTCCGCGGCTTCGCGTCAAGGATCCGAGGCGTCCGGAGACGCCGGGGGAGACCTACCGGCCTCCGCGCAGCAGGTTCCCCTACAGGTGCTTCTGAGCGGCGCGTCACGGCGCGACTTCGTCAAGTTCTCGTGCTGATGGTCGGCCTGCGGCTGGTCGCCACCAGCGTCGTGTCAGTGCTGCCGCAGCGCCTGCTCGCGCACCTTGGCCAGTCCCCGGTCTGGGTCACCACGGTGCTCCTTGCCGCGCAACCGGTCGTGATTGGTGGTCGTAGCGGCTCGCATGACCAGCCAGAAGGTCGGGCGTCGTCGTGCTCTCGCCCTGGGGGCCACGGTGTCCGGGACCGCCTGCTTCACCTGCTACGTCCTCACGTTGACGCTTCCGGTCGCCGGCTGGCCGCTCGCGATCCTGGGGGTGGCGACCGAGGTGACCACCCTGGCGGTGTGGGGACTAGTCACCTCCTACATCAACGAGCAGTTCGCCACCAAGGTCCGCGCATGCGAGGGGGTCAGCTACGGGGTGGGAGCGCCGCAGTGACGGTTCGGGTGGTGACCACTGTGGCGAACTCGTCATGCAGGTTGGTGCAGGTGGCGTGAGCGAGCTCGTCTGCGGTGAGCACTCGACCGTCAGGGCCAGTGCGGTCGAAAGTGTGTGTTGCGTCAGCCGCGAACAGCACTTGATAGCCGAGGTTGCCACCGACGCGTGCCGTGGTCTCGCAGCAGTGGTTGGTTGTGATGCCGCAGATCACCAGCCTGTCGACTTGTTTCCGTTGCAGCCATCGGTTCAGGTCAGGAGTGCCGTGGAAGCTGGAGTTCACGCTCTTGCGGACCAACAGGTCAGGCTGGGCGGTGTCGAGGTAATCCTTGAGGTGGTTGCCTGACCGGCTCGGGTGAAGCGGACTGTTCGGGTTGGTCGAATCGTGCTGCACGTACACCATGGGCAGGCCCGCCGAGGTAAAGGCGTCAACCAGTGAGGCGATGTTGCGGTCGGCGTCAGGATTGTTGCGTGGTCCCCAGAAGGCCGAGTCGTCGAACCCGCGCTGCACGTCGACCACGATGAGGGCGGTCGTCGCTGCGAGGGGCCCGGACGGGGTCGCCGCGGCTCGTGTGGTGTGTGGCATGTGGTCTCCCGTGAGGTGGGTGGTCGGGGGTTAGTGGGAGCCCTGCGGGCGAGTGGGCCAGCGGCGGGGCCCTCGGGCGAGGCGTGCGAGGCGGTCATTCTCAGCGGCGCGCAGCCGGCGCTGGATCTCGTGGTCGGCAGCGGCTTGGTAGAACAGGTAGGTGGTCATGGTGATCTCCTCAGGTGCGGTGGTGGAGTGACCATCGTGTTCTCGACGGCGGGGTGGTCGCGCCGGGGAAATCGCCGGGGAGATTGCCGGGTCGGGGGTGTCCTGGACCTGCCGGGCCTGGGTCAGGCGAGGTCGCCGGCGAGGGCCGCGAGTTCGGTGCGGGAGGTGATGCCGAGCTTCGAGTACACGTTGCGCAGGTGGAAGTCGACTGTTCGCGGGCTGATGAACAGGCGGGTGGCGACGTCCTTGTTGCTCAGTCCTTCCCGCACGAGGCCGGCGATCTGTGACTCCTGTGGTGTGAGACCGGTGGCGACGAGGTTGGCGCCACGTCTCGCGGTCTCGCCGGAGGCTCGTAGCTCTTGTCGTGCCCGTTCGGCCCAGAACCCGGCGCCGAGGCTCTCGAACGTGTCGAGGGCTTCGCGCAGTTGCACTCGCGCGTCGGTGCGACGGCGATGACGGCGCAGGTGCTCTCCTAGGGCCAGCTGGGTTCTGGCACGCGCGGGGAGGCGGGGCGACTTGGCGTGCCATTCCAACGCCTTGCCGAAGTTCTCGACGGCGTCACCGTCGCCGACCAAGGCTTGCGCGTGGTAGACCGCGGCCCAGGCCCATGCCATGTCGGTTCCCTCAGCGAAGGCGTGGAGCTCGTCGAGCCACCCCTTGGCGAGGTTCGCCCGATCGGCGCGCACGGCGGTCTCGATGCGGTCGAGCGCGGTCAGCCAGCGTGCCACGGGTAGGTCGATCTGTTGCAGGTGGTGCAGTGCTGTGGCAGGTGGGACGTCGGGTTGTCGGGCAGCGGCCCAGTGCGCGAGTCCGCGCACGATTCCTGTGACCGCGCCGTGCGGCGGACGCTGTTCGAGTTCGGCGTCGAGTTCGCGCAGGTGTTGTGGGGCGGCCGCGTCGCCGCGCAACGCCGAGATGACGGCGAGCTCGGCGAGAGGTAGGGCGACGAGCTCGTTCAGGCCGAGGTTGCGGTCGAGGAGCAATGCTTCCTGGGCGGCTGATGCGGCTTCGCTCCACGCGCCGGTTGCGATGCGGAAGACGACGCCGCGGGTGAGGGCGTGCTCGATCATGTTGACGGCGGAGGCGTCGCGGGCGTGCTGGAGCTGGAGGTCGTGCAGCCGGATGGCTCGCTCGTCATCACCCAGGTGCATGGTGGCGATGGCGAGGTTGGCGTGGAGCAGCGGTGGTGCCGTCAGGGGCAGGGGGATGTCCCAGGCGCGTCGCAACGCCGTGGCTGCGGTCGCCCAGTCGTTGCGGATGACGGCAGTGAATCCGTCGAGCAGCAAGCCGGCTACGAGTTCCTCTGGTGCTGCCTGTGGTGCGGGCGGCTCGACGATGGTGGAGGGGTCGGGAGCGTCGGCCGAGCGGGCGCCGAAGGATGCCAGGGCTGCGGCGAGCATGGCGAGGACCCGCGCGTGCACAGGATCGTGGGGCGCTGCGGTGGTGGCTGCGTGGCACACGATCCGATAGCCGTCGTCGAGGGATCGGGTGTTCCACTCGACCTGGCCTTGAAGCTGAAGGAGTTCCGCGCGCAGGAGCGGGTCGTCGGCGTCCACGAGGGCGGCCCGGGTGAGGAGGTCGGTCTCAAGCGGGCGGCCGGCGGCGAGGTTGGCCCCGGCGGCGGCCAACAGGCGTTGGGCGCGCTCGTGGGGGTTGAGGGTGAGCTCGGCGGCGCGGGCCCATGCGGCGGCGGCTGCTTCATGGCCGCCGCGTCGACTCGAGCGCTGGGCGGCCTCGTCGAGCGCTGCGACTACGTCGGGGTCTGGGCCGTCGACGGACGCAGCCAGGTGCCAGGCGCGGCGGTCCTCGTGGGCGGTTCCGGCGAGGGCGTCGGCAAGCGCCCGGTGGGCCTGCCGGCGCCGTGAGCTCGTGGCGGCTCCGTAGATGGCGGACCGTACGAGCGGGTGGCGGAGCATGAGCCCGTCCGAGTTGATGCGGAGTAGTCCTGACTCCTCGGCAGTGTCGAACGCGCCGTGGGGTGCGCCGAGGGTGGCGGCAGCACGGGCGACGGTGGCGGGGTGGCCGGAGTCGTCGGCAGCCACAACCAGGAGCACGGTCTGGGCTGCGGTATCGAGCTTGCGGTAGCGGTCGAGGAAAGCGCGCTCGACACGTTCGGTGAGCGGAAGCCGGTCGGGGAGACGGTGTTGTCCGGTCAGCTGGTCGGCGGTGAGCGCGCCGCTCAGCTCGATGAGGCCGAGCGGGTTGCCGTCGGTGACTTCGACGAGTTCTTCGAGCACATGGGCAGCAATCGGAGCAGCGGCTCGGTCGGCGATGAGCTCGCCGGCAGCGGCAGCTGCGACCCCGCTCACGGGGAGGGTCGCGAGGTCCGGTGTGTCGAAGGCTGCGGTCTCGTCGTCCCGGATGGCGAACATCAATGCGACCGCTTCGCCCTCGAGTCGTCGTGCCACGAACAGCAGGGCTGCGGCGGAGGCGTCGTCGAGCCAGTGGGCGTCGTCGATGACCCCGAGGAGGGGTTGGTCTCCGCCGACCTCGGAGAGCAGGTTCAGCGTGGCGAGGTAGACCAGGTGTCGGTCGCCGGCGGTCGCAGTCTCTTCGCCGAACGCAGCGCGCAGCGCTCGGGCCTGGGGCGCCGGGATCTGGTCGAGGCGGTCGAGCACCGGACGGAGCAGACGGTGCAACGCCGCGAAGGGCAACGGCGCCTCGGACTCGACACCCCGCGTGCGCAGCACGGTCACACCAGTACCTTCAACCGCGTCCCGGGCAGCCGCGACCGCGTCATCGAGCAGGGCGGACTTCCCGACGCCCGGCTGGCCTCGCAGGACCAGCGCGGCTCCGTCGCCGGTTGCGGCGCGCTCGATGAGCGCGCGCAATGCTGCCTGCTCGGCCTCCCGTCCCCTCAACACGGCGGCACTCTATCGAGCCGAACCGACACCGGAACAGAGCCGATGTCGCGGCCTTTGCCCTGGATCGGTGACGGGACCCGCGGCCGAGTCGGTCACTGGGCCGCCCGGCAATCGAGCCGGTCCAGGACGGTCAGCACGTCGGCGCGCTCCACGGGTTCTCGGGCGGTGACGATGAGCAGGCCGGCAGCCTCGTCGACGTCGCAGAAGCTGACACCGGGCAGGTTGCCCACCTGTCGCTCGACTGCTTCGCCGACACCTGTGGCCGGCGGGTCCTGGAGGCGGAACATCACGGTCCCGACGAAGGCCCGCGGGGTGTTGCGCATCATTGCGACCCTCCGCGCTGGTGTGGGTCGGCCGTCCGGGCGTTGTGGGTGAGGGCGGTGATGATGCGTGGCCAGGCGGCAGGGGGCAGGTCGTGCCCCATCCCTTCGACCAGCTCGAGTCGTGCGCCGGGGATGGCGGCGGCGGTCGCCCGCCCGCCGGAGCGGTGGCACATGCGGTCGGCTGTGCCGTGGATGGCTACCGTCGGAACCCTCAGGCTCGCGAGCGCGGAGGTGCGATCGGACGCGGTGCGTACCGCTCGGTGCTGCCTGGTCCGTCCGTCGCGGGCGTCGGGGTCGCGACGGAACGCCGCTCTCGTCGCCCGACGAACTTCGTCGAGGTCCTGGTCGAGACCGGTGGACCCGACAGCCTCGAAGATTCGCACGCGGCGTTCGACGGCTTCCTCCTCGGTGCGCGGCCGGCGTGCGATGAGGTGGCGAAGGAGCACGGGGGAGGTGCGCCCCTTCCCGCGCTGCCCGGTGGTGGACATCATCGAGGCGAGTGAGGCCACGCGGTTCGGGTGCCGGATCGCAATCAGCTGCGCCACCATGCCCCCGAGCGAGGCACCGACGACGTGTGCGGTCGCAACGCCGAGGTGGTCGAGGAGCCCGACTGCGTCGTCGGCCATGTCGTCGAGGGTGTACCTGGCACCGGGCAGGTGGGTGGACCGGCCGGCATCGCGGTTGTCGAACCGGACGACGTGGAACCCGTGATCTGCCAGCTGGCGGCAGAACGCGTCGGGCCAGTGCACCAGCTGGAAGCCCAGCCCCATGATGAGCAGCATCGTGGGTGACGTCGCGTTGCCGAAGGTCTGGTAGCACACGGTGACGTCTCCGACATCTGCGAAGCGCTCCGGGCCCTGACCGTGGGGGAGCTCGCGTGTCCAGGCCAAGGCGGTGGTCGGCTCGTCGCCGGCCAGGTAGGGCGTGGCGGTGTCGCCCGGGTGGTAGCCCAGTGCAGTCCAGAACGGGTCGGCGAACGCGGCGTTGGTGGCCACGATGGTGGCCCGCAGTCGCTGCACCTCGGGCCAACGGGCCACCCATTCGAGCAGGAGCTCGTGCGTGCGACGGCCGATCCCGCGTCCCTGGTAGGCGGAGTGGGTCTGCAGGAGTCCAACGTGTGCGGTGTGGTCGTCCGGCCAGCCGCGGAGGACGTCGACGACGGCTACGAGCGCGCCCGTGTCGTTGTACGCCCCGAGCACTGCCTTGTGCGCGGCGGGCAGCCCGGGTGGGCGGGTGGTGAGCAACTCGGCTGCCGCGTGCGGGGGTGTCGCGGTGCCTGTGACACGGCGTGCATAGTGCGGGTCTGCGTCCAGGAGCGCCTGCACGGCCTGGGTGTCGCGCTGGTCGAGCTGTCGCAGGGTCAGCTGCGGCTTTTCGGTGGCGGTCATGCACGGTCCTGGAGGTAGCGGGTGTAGTCGTCCGGTCGCCAGGCGGCGACCATCTTGGTGCGAAGCGTGGCTCCCAGGCGCTGGTAGAAGCGCTGGCCGGCGTCGTTGTCCTGGTTCACGCCCCAGGTGATGAGTGACTTGTCGGGG
>CAWAFS010000040.1:0-18866 GCA_963781335.1 uncultured Actinomycetota bacterium
GATCGCTTGACCCAGTTCATGCCGACATCCATCATTGGGCTGCTCCAACTGGGGGCGTTCGTCGGCCTCTGCGAGGCCATCTAACCATGAACTCCGAGAAGCGTTCGCGACCTGGGCAGCGCCGTCGTTCACCGCCGGTGCCACGGTTTGCGGTCCTCGGAGAGGTGATCTCCAAAACCGGCCGATGGCCGGCCAACATCCGGATGGACAACGGCACCGCGGTGACCGCGCACGAATGATCGACTGGTGCCGGCTCTCCGGGGTCGTGACCGACTTCATCGTTCCCGGCTCGCCGCTGCAGAACCTTTAGTCCGAGTCGTTGAACAGGAAGATGCCCAACGAGTTCCTCACCACCGAGCAGTTCGACACGCTGCTGGAGACTCAAGTCTGGGCCGAGGACTTGCGCATCGAATACAACACTGACAGACCCAACGGCTCGCTCGGCGACCTCACCCCGAGGCCTTCAAACAGCGTGGACCGAAACCTAACCAGCACTCGCATAACCGCTGGAGCATGATCGGGTCCCAGTCACCAACCGGGGATACGTACTGCCTGGCAAAGCTTCGTGATGTCGGCGAATCCCTGCCTGGGATTGCCGGAGATCCACTCCCGAAGTTGATCCACGCGGACATATGCGGTCCTCGGCCCTTTGCCTCCATGCTTCAGTAAGAAGTCCCGTGTAAATAATGCAGCAGACTCAACGAAATTGGACTTCGGGCACCCCCTGACATTAAATACCACGACCGCAAAGAGATCATTCGTAGGGAAATCCCCAAGCAAGGGACTGTCGCGAGTGCCCTCGACTATCTTGCGATCGAGTTTTACCACGTAGTTGTCGTAAATGTCGGAGGCAAGCCGCGCCTTCACCTGGACGCGCGCCAATGAGACGTCACCCTTACCGTACCCGTTTTGCGGATTCTTTGAGATAGTGTTGTAGGCTTTGTCTAAGGCGGTCCGGTGATCTCTCAGCCCTTTCACCACTTCCGTAGTTATGCCCAAGGCGAGAACTGTCTCCCAAGGTACGACGAAGTCACATCCCTGTGCATTTCGATATCCCCTCTGCGTGTGAAGGTGGGACCCCAGCGCGGGACCCATCTTGTTGACCTCCTTGGTCCGACGATCGCGCGCGAGTGCGGCTAGACCGCTGCTGAAGCCTTTCTTGCCACTCAAAACAGTGATGCAAAGTGCTTCAGCAAGGCTGCCGGCAGGATCGGCATTTTCGGTCGGACAGATTCCTGCTTCGAAGAATTGAGCTCGTGCCTGCCATTGAGCCACGAGGGTGCCTGAGAGAGTCATGATCAGAAGTATGGTCGCCAACCGACGGTGGCGTCCCAGGATCGGGAGTCTTGGCGCCGTGCGACTTGCACACAGCGTCGGCTTGTTTGCGACCACCCCCGTTCCTCGCGGATCACTCGGTTGAGGCTTCTGATTTGGCTGCGTCGATGATGTGGGGGGCCTCATGCTCGTCGTGTCGCAGCAGCGGGCCTACTTGCCAGAACGCTGCGGCCTGAGTAGGGGATACGCGCAGCCCCTAGCGTGAACGTCGAGCGTGGAATCCTTGGCGTGAGTTAAGTGCTCGGGCTTCGTCCACGTGCGATGGGCAGCGTGTCGGATCTGCTCAGGCAGGCCAGGGCGTTGATCTCGGCCGCGACCCGGACCGGTTCGTCGAGCTGGAGCAGCGAACCGCTGTCATCGAAGGCACCAACGTGGCCTGCTTCAAGGTGCATGGGGAGCGCGCATGCCATGGACTCCGAGTTATTGACGATGTTCTTAGCTTGATGCTCACGTTCGCGGTCAACCCCGACCTGAAGAACGGGTCTCACCCACCGGTTACGAGCCAGGCTCAGTGAGGACGCAGTGGGGGCTTAGCCCTTCGGCGGGTTCGGATCGTTCCCGTAGGAGTTCTTCTCCTCGATGGTCCCGTCCAGCTTCTTGATGGTGTGCTCCACCCTGCGGTCCTGCGCCATCTTCTTGCCCACGGCCGTCTGCTCAGCCTTGGTCCCGCCGGTTTGAGCTGCCCGAGAGCCGCCGTCCACCTTCGACTTCCAGACACCGTCCTCGTTGTACCTGCTCACGTCACCCTTGGCCATCGAACACTCCCTCGCCAGCAGCGGCCGTGCACCGCCATGTGCTCGCAGCAGGCCAGCGGGTTCCCCAGTCGGCCACCCCCGGCCCCAAAGCCGGCCAGGTCCCGGCCCAAGAGACTGGGCGGCTGTCCGTGCACGTGAAGGCCACGAACCATCTCGATTGCGTCACAGGACCTTAAAAACGGTCATCGCCATGTCCACACCGACGCCTACGGTGGCCTGGCGCCCGCATGCGCCAGCCCGCACCGTCCCTAGAGGAACATCCCGGAACCGCACCGCCCGCCTTGCCCTGCCTGTCGCCGTCCTGACATTGGCGTTGACCGCCTGTGGGAACGCCCCAGAGCGTGCCGTCACCGTCGGCACCGAGTCGCCCGCTGCGAAGGTCGCGGAAAACACGAAGGCGGCACCGAAGCCCAAGGGCGCCGGTGACAAGCTGAACGCGAAGCAGGTCAAGGCGGCGCTACTGGGGGTCGGTGACATGCCGACCGGCTGGGCGGCGGCAAAGCCCGAGCCGGAGAAGGACGACACGTCCACGGTCGAGCCGGCGTAGCGCCAGAAGCTGTTCGATAACATGGACACCTCCGGCAAGAAGGTGAAGGCAAAGGACAAGGCGTCCGCCTCCTTCACCCAGGGCGGCATGCTTGGCGTCCAGTTCGAGGAAGAGGTCGCCTCCTTCGACGACGGCAACCAGGGCGACAAGGTCGAAGGTCTGGCCAAGGTCCTCACCCAGTGCCCGAAGATGACCGTCGTCGACGGCACCGACCGCATGCCCATGCCCATGACTATGACTATGACTATGACTGGACTGTCGTTCCCGAACCTGGGCGACCAGACCCTCGCGTTCTGCGCCAAGGCCAAGTCTGAGGGCATCGAGGTCGTCATCGACGCAGTGTTCGTCGCAGTCGGACACAACGTCGTCTCGTTCACCGCCGCCGGCCTGACCCCGATGGCCGGCGACGACATGGAGAAGGTCGCCCGTGCCGGCATGGCCAAGGTCGCTGCCGCAGCCAAATCCTGACAGGCGCACCCCTAGCCGCGCTGCGGCAGTGCTCTACGGCCCGGCTGGGGTCAGCCGAGGTTGACGAGGTCCGCCTCACCCTCGAGCTGGGCCCGGACCAAAGCAAGGTTCTCAACGAGTAGCCGCGCAGCTTTCCGTTGCAGATCCAACGGGACCACGGCTCCACCCTCGGCCTGGAGAGACGCGTCCAGGGTGAGCTCCAGGTGGACGGTCCCGCTGTTGGAGAGGTGGTCCCGCAGCTCGGCGTTCACGCGCAGGCTCGTCTGCTGAGTCGAACCGGGGTTGCGGTAGTTCGTGCCCAGGCGTCGCAGCACGCTGTCGCTCTCACCGATGTACACGCGGCTGCGCTTGCCGTCCGCGGACAGGGTCAACCGGTACACGCCGGGCTCCGCAGGCAATGGTCCGGGGAAGGTCAGCGGCGCGTCAACCAGTGGAGGTCGAGGCACGACGCACAGTGTGCCGCCTCGTAGTCACACCGCAATCAGAGGGGGGCAGACGCCACGATGCGAAGCTCTCCGTCTGTGAGCACACCGTCCACGCTGATCCCCGCCCTCACCGCGCGTGCGAGGCAGTCAGCGCACCTGTACGGGCACCCAGCTGCCGGTCGTGGTGCCGTCGCCCAGCTGTCCGAAGTCGTTGCTGCCCCAGCACCAGGCGGTGCGGTCAGCGCGCGTCCCGCACGCACGGTAGCCACCATGTGCGGTGACCGCTGTCCAGGTGCTGAGGTTGCCGACCTGGACCGGAATAAGACTGTCGGCCGCGCTGCCATTGCCGAGCTGCCCATAGCCGTTGAAGCCCCAGCACCAAGCCGTTCCGTCAGCGCGTACTCCACACGTGGAGTGGGTCGTGACGGTAAGCGCGGCCCAAGTGGCGCTACCGCCGACCGGGGCCGGAACAAGACTGTCGGTGGTGCTGCCATTGCCGAGCTGCCCATAGCCGTTGAGGCCCCAGCACCAAGCCGTTCCGTCAGTGCGTACTCCACACGTGTGGCCGTCACCGACGACGAGGGCGGTCCAGGTGGTCGCGCCACCAACTCGGATCGGGACAGCGCTGCTCGTCGTCTTGCCGTTTCCGAACACGCCGAAGCGGTTGTCGCCCCAGCACCAGGCGGTTCGATCGTTGCGCACTCCGCATGTGTACGACCCCCCCGCGGTGAGGGTGGCCCAGGTGCTGGCGGTGCCGACCTGGACCGGGACAAGCTTGCGGTCGCTGGTGGTGCCGTCTCCAACCTCCCCGAATTGGTTATCTCCCCAGCACCAGGCGGTCCGGTCCGCGCGTATCCCACACGTGTGCACCCATCCCGCACTGAGACTGGTCCAGGTGGCAGCGGTGCCGACCTGAACCGGGAGCGCACTGTCGGTGGTGGTGCCGTTACCGAGTGTCCCGTTGCTGTTGCTCCCCCAGCACCAAACCGTTCCGTCGGTGCGCAGTCCGCACGTGTGCGACGCCCCTGCAGTGAGGGCGGCCCAAGTGGCCGTGCCCACCTTGGCCGGGACGGCACTGTCGATGGTGGTGCCGTTACCGAGCTGCCCGCTGCCGTTTTCTCCCCAGCACCACCCGGTCCCGTCGCTGCGCACCCCACACGTATGCCCGATGCCGGAAGTGAGGCTGGCCCAGGGCTGGCCGGGTTTGAGGACGTTCAGGGCGAACGAGAGGGCGCCCGTACGGCCTCGCGCGTCAGTGACCTTGACAGTGAAATCGCGTGACTGCGCGGTGGTAGGAGTGCCACTGATAGTGCCCGCGTCGCTGAGGGTGAGTCCCGTGGGCAGCTTGTTGACGGTAATTTTCCAGTGATACGGGGCGAGCCCGCCTGTGGCAGTGAGGGTCGTCGAGTACGGCGTTGCGACCGTAGCCGCCGGCAGGGTTGTCTTGGTGATATGCGGCTGCCGGATCCAGGCGATGGTGGCTTTGGCGATGTTGGTGGCGGCGCTTTTCACGTAGACGACACCGGTCTTGGCGTAGGTGCCGCGCCCCCACCGGGAGTACGCGTTGCCGTGTATATCGAACCCTTTCGCGGAGTCAGTCTGGAAGTCGCAGATGACGTCGTCCTTCATGCAGACGTCGTGGACGTCGCGGCCGGTGTCGACGCCCGGCGGGTTGTTGTACTGCATGCCCCATTCGGAAAGCAAGAACCGGCTGACGCCGAAGGAACTGCCCGCTTGATCCGCGGTGCCGTAGGAGATGAGTTGGGGGGCGTTGCTGCCTTGCCGGTCGCCGTCAGCGATGAGGAGGCTGCCGTCGATGCGGCTGCGGTACTCCAGTGGGACGATGCGGTCGAGGACCCGGTGCTGGACCATCGCGCCTTGGGAGTACCCGGCAAGGACGTAGCGCTCGGTGGGGCAGGAGCCTGCCCGCGCTATGAGGAAGTTGGCTTCCCGCTCGACGCCGTCGTCGACGGACTTGGTGAACGCGGCTCGCGCGGCTCCGCCATCAACGCGGTCAAGAAGCTTGTCTGCCGGCGCCGCGGGGTAGGGGTTGACCCAGAACCCCACCTTCGGCACAGCTGCGGTCGTCTTCGCTTTGTACTGCAACCAGGCTTCATAGACGGGGGCGCCGAGTCCGGACGCCTGAGTCATGAGTTCGCCGGACCCGCGCGCCGCCAGCCACACGACTTGCTGACAGGGGCTGTCGCTGGTGATCTGCAGGCCGGAGGCGGTGACGGGCACGTCGCCTGCCGACGTCGCCTGCGGGAAAGCGGACGCTGAGATCGGACCGGCCAGACCGAACGACAGCGCCAGCACAACCCCAGCTCTTGAGATGCTGCGATGCATCAGACCCCCTATGACACCCGGACGGCCCCAGGCTGGCGTGCTTTGCCGAGATGTTATCCACAGGCGCGCGCGCCTGACCATACACCCGTCGATGTTGCACTCAGGTCGCCTCCACACCACTTCGGCCCTACAGCGGTGGCTGACGCCGGTCTCATGTCTGAGGCCGGGTGAAAGGGCTGAGCACGCGGGCGCTCTGTGGGGTCGTAGTCACACCGCAATCAGAGGGGGGTGGAGCCGGCCGTGAGCGCGTCAGCGAAGTCGGAGTTGCGTGGTGGCCCATCCACCATCGGGAGCAATGCGGCATTCCGAAACTTCAACGGACGACATCGATCGTAGGGTGAGCTTCGACATCCCATTCAACGGAGGCACCGATGCGCTTTGCCCACGTCGCCAGCACGTCGCTGGCGCTTGCCTTGACGTTGAGCGCATGCGGCAGCAGTCCCCAGCCTGAGCAGCCGGCACCGTCCATGGCAGCGACAGTGGACCCTGACGGAGGACCCGAAGATGTCCCGACAACTGCCGCGGCCCCAGTCGGCGGGTTCGGCATGTACACGTTCGAATCGCCAGAAGGCGTCAAAGGCACCCTGACCATTCCGACCAAGGCGACCGACCAGAATGTCCGCGAGTACGAGTCCTACCGAAATCTCGCCAACGCACCGGAAACGACGTACATCCAGGCCACCGTCGACAACCAGTCGGTGGACACGAACGCGAACATGTACCAGGTCGTCATCGTGACCGAGGACGGCGAGCAGGTGACCTTCGAAGGCGCAGGAGACCGCGTCGAGGAGTGGATGAGCACCTTCCGCGACGGCGACGACGAAGACAGCCGCAAGTACAACGTCGGAGTGGACCTGGTGAACAAGGATATCGACGTGTTGCGCCCTGGCGCGAAAGGCAAACGTGTCCTGGCCGTCGAAGGTGAGTTGCCGTCGGTGCAGCGAGTGTTCGTCTACCCCTCGGGAGGGATGACTGAAGTCGCGGCCGTGAAGGCCAGCTGAGGCCAAACCAGCTTGGAGGGACGTCAAGGTGCCCCTGTCTCGCCGGGAGGCGAGGGACAAGGGCACCGTGTGTGCATGGCCGGTCAGGAGCGACCGTAGGTGTAGCACCAGTGAGTCGCCGAGCGCAGATGCCTACAGGTCACGCAGCCTCGTCGTCGACCCGCTCTCTGCGCACTACGGACACGTCACCGGGACACGTCGCACGGCTCGTCTACACCGCCACTGGTGCGGGTCTGCCAGTTCCGGCCACACCTCGTGCGGTTCCAGCTGACCACTCGACCACACGCTCCCGGCCGGTCTTCCGGCAGGGCGCATGGCCCTGTTCTCGGTTGCCCGGGCAGTCCCGCCCCGCACAGTCCCAGGTGGACAAGCACTCAACTCACCTTGGAGAACTCGTGACACCGATCTCACCCACCCCGCGCCTGGTCGCACAGCTCCACGCGGCCGAAGATCTCGCCGGATCCGACGTGTTCGCGCAGAAGGCTGCCGCCAGGCACGACGTCGACATGGTCGCGCTCAAGACCGCGAACCCTGCCGAGTTCACCCGCCTGCGCCGCGAGGAGAAGCGGCTGCACTGGGCGGCGCTGTACAACGTCTGGGCGAACGCGAAGACCGTCTGCGCCAGAACCATCGCGGAGCCGGAGTGCTGTGGCACCCCGATGGTCCACTACCCGCAGGCCGGCTACGAGTGCGCTGACGCGTACTTCGCACTGGTCGACGACGACGCCATCACCCAGGACGGCGCCACACCCCCGCGACTGCGCGACGACACCAACGCCGAGCACAACGAGCTCCTGGCCCACCTCAAGCTCACCCGACTCGCCTTCGGCTCCTGACCACCATTCCACGCGCCCTCCCATCCATCTCGCAACAGCGACATCGGACGGGAGGGCGCTGCAGCGTCCCACCCTGGTTGTGTCGGTCCGAGATGAGAGCCTGTAGCCGTGCCCCACTACGACGAACGCTCCGTGTTCCACGACGACCTCCCCGCGATGTTCGCTGACGCGACCAGCGACGAGCCCCTCCTGGCGGACTGGGTTGCGCAGGCGGCCCACGGTGAACCGGCTGAACTGCTCATCTTGGGACCAAGCTGGTCAGGCAAGACGCACACCGCGTGGGTGGCATACAACGCCCTGCTCGCCGCCGGAGTTCAGCCCACCAACATCGCAGCAGTCAACGCGCACGCCTACGGAGAAGCGAACAATGCTGCGCACGACGTCCTGAACCGACCTGTCGTCATCTTCGACCCGGCGGACTACGGCGACCCTGAGTACCACTTCGACTCCGTGGGCCTGCCGGACTACCAACCGAAAGAGCGAACCTACGACGAGCCCGAGGTCCAAGCGGTGCTGGCCGTCCAAGGTGCCAACGTCAACGACATCGCCATCCGGCTCGCGTTCTCCACCAACCATGCACGACTGTTCACCGCGACCAGCGCCACCTCGCTCGAGCGTGCGCTCGGTGAGGGCGTGGCACGTAACGTGTTGGACTGGCCAACGATCAGCCTGTCCCGGCGACCCACGGATGACGTCCTCACGTGGGGATGACCCCGAACTCGGACTCTGGCGGTCAATGCGTCCGCTGACAGCACGGACACCATCAGGCTCATGAGCGACGACTACCCGCGCGACCTCGGCATCGTTCCGCGCGACCCAGACGAGGTCAGTGCTGAGCCGCGAACCGCAGGAGCCCGCATTCGCACTGTGCGCGAAGAGCGTGGATTGACCCAGGAGGCGCTCGCGGCCGCCGAAGGATGGTCCGTCGAAACGCTTTCCGCGATCGAGGCAGGGGAGAGCTCGCTGGCTGGTCAGCTCGACGGTGTAGAACATCTGGTACGAGTCCGGGTGCGGGTAGGGGCTCTTGGGCGCTGGGGCTCCGTGGCTGTGCAGGTGGGTGTATCCCGCCGGCTCGCACCGGTGCTCTGCCAGCGCGACGACAGCTTCCTCGAGGACCTCTCGCGCCAGCGCCTGTTGTGGTGACTCGTACGCCTCGAGCCTTCCGCCGGGGATGTCCCACCCGCGGGATGCGACGTTGACCAGAACGACCATCTCGCCGTGGTGCACGAACGCTGAGGCGGCGGTGACGGGGCCAGGGACATCGGGGCTGGCGTGAAGCGTCAGCGTGTTGGGCGGGCGGGCCCAGAAGACGTCCGAGGTTGTCGCAAGCACGTGGGCGGGAGGCATAGGTGTCACGGTGACGATTGCGCCGGCCTGGGCAGCAGGTTGAGTGCAGACCACCGTGCCGCGTGGTGTCATGTCGGCGCTTCACCCGGGGGGAGCTGCCTTCCGGTTGGTGCTAGGTCAGCGAGCCTGACAGTCGGGGATGTCCTGGTCTGGTCCTTGGCACAGGACGATGTGCCCAGGGATGGTCACCTCTCCTGATTCGGAGTCGCTGTGCCATGACACCAGCAGGGATCTCGTGCGTGCGTTTCCGTTCGCCGTTTTGCTCAGCTGAACAGCCAGCTCGGAGCCGCCAGGAGCAGTTGCGCAGTCCTGGGTGACCTCCGTTGCGGAGCCGAAACCGGTGCTGGCGAGCGCCACCTGCTCAGCGCCGAACATGTTCGAGCTCAACGGACGAACTGCGAAGGCGTCGACCTTCATGCCGCCTTGGGCTCCGAGCGTTTCCACCCGATCGATGACTGCACGGCCCTGGCCGCGCAAGCACACCGGGATGCTGCCGAACGTGTACGGCTCGTTCTGGTTGGTGGACGGCAGGGAAATCCCGAACGCCGCATCTGAAGGGGTGGTCAGGCTGACACCGTCCCGCTCGCGAAACTGCGACCACGTCAGCCCTGCGACCACGACGACCAGGGCTACGACGAGGCCAGCCGCCGCGAGTCGTAGCCCTGGTCGCTTCTGCGCTTGGGCAGCGTTCACCCGGCGTGCGCTTCCGCCTGTGGCGCGGACGCCCAACCGGCCGTGGTGGACCCGCACAGCTTCGTCTTCTTCGTCAGCGTCCAGACGATCTCCGTGTTGGCGTCCCACCCGCTCCTCGCGCTCACGTTCGCAGGTCCGATGTTCATGCCGGAACTGTACGTCGAGTTTACCCCTGTGGCCTTGCGGTAGGTGCCACCGGTGTAGGTGGTGCACGTGCCCCAGTAGACGTGTGGTGCGTAGTTGAACGCGGTCAGCAGCGCGTTGACGCTCAGCGGTTTGCGCTGGAACTTCGGGTTGCAGGTGTTCTTGTAGTCGCGGTAGTTCATCTTGTTGTACACGGTGGCGTCAGCGACTCCACCCCGGACTGCGCTGGCGGCCATGTTGACAGACTGGGTGCCGCTCTGGGTGAAAGACGTTCCTGCGGAGCTGGTTGACAGTCCGATTCCCAGCGTGTGGTCGTTGCCGTAGTCCTGGTGCACTTCGGCGTAGGCGCCCGACCACGCGTACGCCTTCATGAAGTACTCAGACAGGCCGTAGTGCGTGCTGCCGACGTAAGCGACGCACCCCGGCCCGGCTGGCGCCGGAGCGAACGACGGTCCGCCCTTGGCCAAGGCCGCACGTGCCAGCACCTGATCCTTAGTACCGCGCATCTGCCGGTCCGCGCGCAGCGTGGCCAGGGGCTCGCTGCGCAGCTGGGCAAAGTCGGCGGTGGCGGCAGCGACACCCAGGGCGCTCGCGGCTCGTCCACGTGCTCCAAGGGCAACACCTTGAGCATCGACCCATGACGCGGGGTCAGAGGCCCGGTCGTAGGCGAACGAGCGACCAAGGTCGGCGCGGAAATCCGGCCGCTTTTCGCCGCTGCCGCGAACCACCCAGCCGCTGCTTGAGCTTGGCTCGGCGGTGTAGTTCCAGCGGCCCTCACGACGGGCGTCACCGAAGACCATCTCCACGTCCACCGAGCCCGATTCTCCGCGGTACATGGCGGGGATGGCGCTCGGCGCGACGTCGATGGCGAAAGAGCCGGCAGTGTTGGTCTTGGACCTTCCCAGAACGAAGGTCGGGACAGTGTCGCCTTCCTTCAACGTGAGCATGGTGGACTGGTTCGGCCACGCCACTGCGACCACGTCAGCGGACGTCAAGGCGTTACCGTTGCTGGCCAGCACCCCCCGAGCGATGGAGTTCGCGGTGGCCGGGGCGTCAGCGGACAGTGCATCTGGTGCGGCTGACGCCGGCACGGCTTGGACCAGCGCGAACGCCGCTACGGCGCTCAGTGGCAGCGTGAGTTTCCTTGGCATGAGTTCCCCCTGGCAGCCGGCAACCTCCCCCGTTGGCGGTTGCTGCAATGGGGAAGATAGACCTCAGCACATCGGCTAGGGAACCCGTAACGAAGTGGAAGTTTCGGCAAAAGCAGCGCCAGAGAGTAAAGACTTGGTAAGTCGGGGACGGGAGGTGAGGAAAGGCTTCGGGAACAGGCTGTCACTTTGCGCGCAAGTCTGGACTTTCACTTCGGGGCGCGGGGCCGATGATTGCTGTTGTCAGCACGGATGCTGGCCTCGACACTTTCCCCAGGAGGAGACCCATCATGGGTATGACCATCAACACCAACGTCGGCGCACAGACTGCCTACGGCACCTGTCGGCCAACCAGGCCGCAGCCGGCAAGTCCCTCGAGCGCCTCAGCTCCGGCTTCCGCATCAACAAGGCTGCTGACGATGCCGCTGGCCTCGTCATCTCCGAGAAGCTGCAGTCGCAGACCGACGGCATCAAGGTCGCCGTCCGCAACGCCCAGGACGGCATCGGCATCGCCCAGACCGCCGACGGCGCCCTGACCGAGACCACGTCCATGCTGCACCGCATGCGCGACCTGGCCATGCACGCCTCCAACGGTGGTACCGACGCCGACGGTGTCGCTGCCGACCAGGCCGAGGCCGACCAGCTCGCCTCGGAGATCGACTGCATCGCCGACACCACCAAGTTCGGTTCGACCAAGCTGCTCGACGGCTCCTTCGACAAGAACATGAACGTCGGCGCCTCGGATGCAGGCAGCGACCTCGTGAAGGTCACCATCGAGTCCGGCACCGCCGGCGAGGGCTTCTCGTCCAACAACCTCGGTGTCCAGGGTCCTGCGGCAGGCCAGGCGCTCGTCCTGACCGGCGCCACCGCTGTCGCCGACATCGACAAGGCCATCGACGGGTCACCAAGTCCCGTGGCAAGCTCGGTGCGGTCCAGAACCGTGTGGAGCACACCATCAGCAACCTGACGGTGACCGGCACCAACGTCGACGCGGCCCGCTCGCGCATCAAGGACACCGGCATGGCTGCGGAGATGACCTCGTTCTCGAAGTCGAACATCCTCACCCAGGCCGGCACCGCGATGCTCGCCCAGGCCAACAGCGCACCGCAGGCTGTCCTTCAGTCCCTGCGTGGCTGAGCCAACAACGCACAACTCAAAGGGTCGTCCACCACTGGTGGGCCGGTAGGGTCGCTGTGGCGCAGCGTCGCGTGGCGCCCGGAGACGGTCGGTGCGGGCAGGAGCACGCTTGTTGATGTGGGACCGGCCCAGGGTGTGCATCCTGTCCTCGTCGAGGGTGTAGGAGCCTTGGGAGGTGAGGACTTCGGCGCTACAGTGACCTATTCGGTGGCGACGCCTTCGTCGAACTGTGTGTGGTTGATGCCGTGGTCGTTCGCGGTGGCGAAGTCGCGGACGGGGCTGCTGGTGTCCCATGTGAACGTGGCGTCGGTGCCGAAGACTTCGTCGTGCAGGCTGGGCCGCTGTCCCTGGCCGGGGACGGCCGAGGGACGGCTCTCACGACGCCGGCGCGGTGCGGGTGAGCCGGACGTGGATGGCGCCCTCGGGGGTGCCCTCGTTGTTGTCGATGCTGACGGACTGGTCGGAGCTCTGGCACTCCCATCCCTGCTTGGCAGCGACCTGGACGAGTCGCAGTGCGAGGTCGCTGGCGAGGTCGTTGGGGTCGACGACGGACACGATGGTGTCGTAGTCGTCGCGGTGCAGCGTGAACGTGACACGAGCGGCGAGGAGCTTGCGTCCGGACGGCATGGCCACGGCGACGGAGTTGCACGCGTCGCGCAGGCCCTTGATGAGTTGGCGGTAGGTGCGCTCGTGGGATCGGAAACCGCTGGGGAGCAGGAGCTTGGCCGCGTCGAGGAACTGCGGCAGGTCGAACCGGTCCTGGAGCTGAGTGATGGCCCAGGCAAGGGTGACGATGACGCACCAGATGACGAGCACGAACAGGGCACTGACGGCGCCGGCGCCGGTGGTTCCCGGCGACGCGGCGAGGGCCGCGGCGGGCAGCGAGTGAGTCATGGCGGGTTCCCTTCCGGGGGCCCATGGTCCGGGCTGGTCCACCGACCGTAGGTCGCCGGGTCTGGCGCCGTCATGGCCGTGGGCCGGGTAAAGGTCTACTTACGGGATGGTTGTCAGGGGCCGACGCGGGCGGGGCGTCATGCGGGACGTAGGCAGTGGTTCAGCTCACGGGCGGTGGCGGTGTGGATCCTTAACTCGGGTTGCAGCCGCAGTCCGGCGTCCGCCGGGCTGCGGCTGCGGCTGCGTGAACCTGCCTGAGGTGCAACGGATCCAGAGTTCCGGGACCAGAGTCCTCAGCGGCTCTGCTTGGCACCAAGGAGGTACGCCCTGAACTGCTGTGCCACGACTCTGCATGCAGGCCGTCGATGGCCTGCATTGCGGTCCGGACGAGCCAACTGGGGCGACAGTCTGGAACGGCTTACGGAGTTGCAGTTTCTACAGGGTCGCTTGAGTGTCAGCCAGCATGTCCGCCTCGAATGAGTGCAGGTCGAGAGTCGTAGCCGACAGCGCAGCGACGCGGGCGAGGACCTGGTCCAGCCCGTCGGCGGTGTCCAGGCTGAGCACCCGGCGCAGCTTTCGCGTGAGTGGGATTGGTATGCCGTACTCCTCCAGCACGGTGGCGTACGGAGCCTGGAAGAGGTTCTCCAGCTCGCCTGCGAACGCGGCGGGGTTCGCGAGTGGCTCCCCATCGCCGATGACATCGGCCGCGATCGCGGCTGCTGCGGCGAGGTTTGAGGGGATGAGGAACTGGGCGTGATTGCGGATGAAGTCCAGGTTGTCGTCCATCGCATCGTCGACCTGTTTGCCGTCGGCCACGTCATTCGCCACGAGCCGCTGGATGTCTCCCTCGAACCGGCGCAGGATGTTCAAGCGCGCACCAAGCTGTTCCGCGCTACGCGCGGCGTTGCTGTTGCCGATCATGGGGAAGAGCAACCGGCCGATCTCGCGAACCTGGTAACTGGTGGGCAGGGATCCCTTCCAGTCAAATGCCTCGCGCCACCTCCTCGGGTCGGTCTGGAGCACCTCGGCAGCGTCGAGCTGCGCCTGCAGGTTCACCCCGCGGTTCGCCCTCAGGGTGTCCGGTGGGACGAGCTTCTGGCTCGTGTACGGGTCAAGCCTCGCCCGGCTCCGCTCGGTGAGCTCGTCGTCCGGGAGCTGGATGAGGACCTCGAGAGCGGCATTCGGCGATTGCGAGAGGACCGGGATCTCGACGTTCAAGTCTGCACGGGTGGGTTCGGGGTTAAACACCACCACCTTGCCGACAAAGTGCTTGAACGCCCGGCCCGACCGGCCCTTGATGTTGGCGAACGTGAAGTAGTCGTACTTCTTCCGGGCAATGAGATGGTCGAGCACGACGACATTGCGCGCACTGGTGTTCACTCCCTCGATGAGGGTGCTGGTCACCAGGAGGTAGGGGAGCTTCCCCTCGTTGAACATCCGCACCATGTGGTGGCCCAGGGCGCGGGGAGTCGACCGTGGTGGATCCCGATGCCCGCGGACAGGGCCCGCGTCACGACCCAATCACGGTGATAGGCGCGGCCCGTCCAGTCGGCTGCGGCCGTGACCGCGGCGACGTCGTCGCTGGTGAATGTCGCTCGCGGGTGCCTCTCGGCGCTAGCGAACCCGATGTCGCGGTCGAGAAGCCAGTCGGCGACCTCCCGGGTGCGCTTGGGAGAGCGGCAGAAGATGATCGTCCCCGGACCCACCTCACGACAGACGTCGGCGAGCGCGTCAGGCGTTTCGTCCTTCGTGGCTCGGACCCGTTCGATGTCGGTGGCCACCGTGGTGAAGTCGGTGTGGATGAAGGTTGCCTGGAGCGTCTGGTCGCTGACACGGTCTAGGGCGGTGATGTTCGGCCCCAGCAGGTAGAACTGCGCACCGGTGCGCCGAAGCCGGTCGAACGCGATGTTCAGTTGACTGGACCGGCCGTCGGAGTGGGCAGGGTCGAGCTTGTAGAACTCGTCGATGACGAAGAAGTCCAGCGGCGGCAGGTCGCCGTACTCGAGGAGGCGTTCCTGAGTCATGACGTACAGGTTTCGCGTACCGGGACTTTGCGAGGCGTGGGTGATGATCTTGTAGGGGTCGTCGCCGGTGAGCTTCGACAGGCGCCGCCGGGTTTCATCCATCAACGCGATGGTGGGCACCACCACGGCCGCGTTGGTGAAGTCGGACGCGTCCAGATACGCGTCGACAACCTTGCTCTTCCCGAAGCTCGTCGGCGCTGACAGCACGACGTTTTCCCCGAGCATCAGACGCTCGTACACCAAGGACTGGGCGCTGTGGAAGACCATCTCCTGCCCCAGTGCGCCGTCGGGCCGATGGAGGTCCATTGCGATCCGCTCGGCCAGGGAGAGGGCCTCGGGTTGTGTCAAGTAGGGGAACAGGCCGTACTCGCGCACCAGCGTCTGGACCAGTCCGAGCAGGTTGGCGGGCACTGCGTCGCTCTGGTCGAGTACCCGGATCAGGGCCTCCCGGGCGTCGTGGCGCAGGTCCGGGTCGACGGCGGCCCGGCCGATGGCGCCGAGCACGTCGAACGCGTTCATGCTCGACAGCTGGTGCGAGCCGGCACGTCCCGTGCCTGGACTAGGTTCAGCGCACCCATGACGCCAATTCCTTCGCGAGCTCGTCAAGCAGGAGCTGCTTCTGCGTCATCGGCAGCAGGAACAACCGCACCTGGACGGGCATGGGCGCGGTAGGCACCCCGTCGCGCACCTGTTCGGCGCGGATCGTCTCGATGCGTCGCCGGAGGTCGCGGGCCGCGGCCTCGGCCTCGCCGACCAGGCTCCTCAGGTAGGCGTCGTCGACGCCGTGGTGATCGCACGTCGCCCGCGACTCGTACGTGACGAAGATCGGCACCACCACCTTGGAGAAGATCTCATCGAGGCTGGTGTTGGCGTGCATCAGCTTCCGCATCTCGTCGGCGTGCGGGTGGGCGTCGTCCACCTGCCGGCCCACCACAGCGAACTCGGTCCGCAGGTAGTCCATCCGAAAGTGTGCCTCGATGTCTGCGGCGGCCGACCGCAGCGCGTCGGTCAAGTTCTTCTTGAACTTCGCCTCACCCAGCCAAAGCTCGAGACCGCCGGCCCCGGAGTGGACGCAGTGGACGCCGTCGAACCCCTTGTAGGTGTCGTTGTCAGACGTCTTGAACACGACCTTGTTGACCACCGTGCTGCTGCCGTAGAGCTCGCGGCAGATCGCGTGCAACAGGATCTCGCCGGGCGCACCGTTGTCCCGCCCGTTCCCGAACGTGGCCTGGTACACCCGCCGCAGCTTCTCGACGACCCGACCCGTATTGAGGGTTGCCCACTCGTCCGGTCGCAACGCGAAGTCCGGCACCCACTCGATGATGTGCCGCGCCAACGCAGCAGCCCGCCAAGTCCTGAGCTCGAATCCGGCACCGACAGTGACGACGGCCAGACCGTCTGGCGGGTTCATGTCCAAGTGCACCTCGAGCAGGGAAGTGGGCAAAGAATCCGCGCGACACCCGCACTCGGTTACCGCCTTGAGGTGGGCAGGTTGCGCTAGCGTTCCGAAATCGGGCCGGGGAAAGGGTTCGGCACCCATCTCCACCCCCCAGTAGTCCCAAGCCGCGTCACGCACGCGGTGGCGACGATGGCGCAGCGCGCCTGCAGATCGAGCGTAGGAATGGCCTAGGCGGCTGAAGGTGCGACACGCCGCTGACGTCAGCGGAATTCGTGCCCGGTTGCGGTAGCAGTTCACTAGTGGGGCCAGAGTGCCTGGAGTGACGTCAGTTACGTTGCCCATCCAACGTCGAGAGTCCGGCTGTCCGTACACAGGAGGCAGGCCGCCCGGAAGGCCGCGCGATGCGATGGCGACGGCATTGGTGCGTCGCGGCGCACGTCTGGGAGGGACCATCGGAGTGTACAGAGGTGAAGTGATCCTTCGGGATTCGTGCGAACTGCACTTTGCGATATTCCAGACGACCCTCTGAGACGATGAACCGCGTGGGGGGATGGGCGGGTGTCGCGCGGTGTGGGCGCTGCGGCCTGACACCCGTGAGTCAGGGTCGTGCCGGGGTGCCTCGCAAGAGCGCGCGGCCGGCGGCGAGCGAGGCGTGGATCATCGGCGCAGTGATGGGAATGCTGCCCTCACCGCGGCGTTGCACGATGCTCGATGTAGGAGCCCTCGGTGTCACCGTCGGCGGTGATGGCCCCGTGCACCAGGAAGGGCTTGAGCTCCTCACCTTGGGCCGGGATGTCGACCAGGATCAAGGCGCGACCGGCCTCTGTGGGCGTCACGTCAACCCGCAGCCCCAGCACCGGGGGGTAGAGGCGTTCGTCGAGGACGCGCCGGTACCGGGCGGCGGTGTCGGAGTACCGGGGCGTGACCCCGCGCACCTTGCGGATCGTCTCGCCGCCGGGGACCTTCTTCGCATTGGCGCCGATGACGATGAGGCCGCCGTCCTCGGCGTTGGCGAACCGCGCGACGGCCTGGGCGAGACTGATCTTGCCGCGAGTGGTGGACAGGTCGTACTCCTCGGCCTTGGGGTCCAGCCAGTTCCCTTCTGGCTGACCCACCAGCAGGTGGGCGCCGCCTCCACGGAGCAGGTCGCCGACGGTCGCTGCGGATATGTCCCCGTTCGCGAAGGCCCCGGCGAGGCGCTCGATGTCGGCGCCGTGCCGGTAGAGGTCTGCAGCCGACATTCCGCGAGAACGGGGCGCAACGGAGATGTGGACCGCGACGTGCGTGGGTGCCGACCAGTTGTCATTGACCGCAACGGCGTGCAGCGTTGCGCCGCTCTGCCGGAGAAGGGGGCCGACGAAACGGGTGACCTGCGCGATGGCCTCCGCATCCGTCCCGCTCCCGGCCAGTTGATGAAGATCGTCGTGACTACCGGCAGTCTCCCGCCAACCGCCTCGAACCAGACGCACTCCGTCGGGCCATCCGCGTCGAAGTACTCCTCTGGGATGGCCGGACCTTGACGATTCCCTCATCTCGCCGGTGTACGCCTGCTCGATCGTCGGCTGGTCCTCGGCTTCGGCCTCGCTGTCGATCAGGTCCGAGCTCCTCGACCAAGAGGATCGGCTCACCCTCGGGGCCGGTTCGCCGGGGCTCGCCCCGCACCACCGCCCACTGTTCGTCGTCGTCGAGAGTTACTGAGCGGATGCCCACGCAAGAACCGTGTCCGCTCGGCCCGCGACCGGCGGCCCAGGTGCCGCCTTCGGATGCCGGCGTTCACTTTCGTGTACCGGTACCCTGTCGTCAGGCGACCGACCGACCACGCCGACGCGGTCGGTGCGGCCACATGCAGCAGACGCGAGCCGTTGGCTTCCCGCAGCCGCAGGCGGCACGCGTGCGGTGTCACCGCAGGTGCGGCATGGAGCAAGGGTGGGCAGGGCCCGTGCCCGATGGTCCGCTCCTCGGCCAGCGGCCCTTGCTCGAGTGGCCGACAACGGCACCTGCGTTGGAGACAGGTGCGGGCCGAGCGACTTTGCCGGTCAGGGCGGCCCGGGCATACGCGGCTGCCATCGACCGGAGAGTTGTTGTGCGGCACCGACGCTGGATCGCGGGCTGGAGTCCGCGGCAAGGATCCTCCGAGAGCAGGCGGCCCGGGCTCGTGCCGGCGGCGGGCCACAGCTGCCGCTCGCTGGGATGCCGGGGCGGGCCGCCGCGCGGTGGGCGTCCGGAGTCCGGTCCGGGCTCGTCGGTGGGCAGGTGGAGCGGCCATGTACGCCAGGCGCCAGCAGGCGCGGATCGTAGTGGTCGAAGTGGAACTCGGCGGTCGGCCAGCCGAGGCTCCTGGTCACGGGAAGACCGCCCGCCACTCCA
>CAWAFS010000041.1:0-238955 GCA_963781335.1 uncultured Actinomycetota bacterium
CCCGTTTCGACACCTCAGCGGTGCCCGGATAGAGTGGTCACAGCAACCCGCACGGGTTGACTTCGCACGCTCGTTTCCGTGCCGTCCCTGCAGATCCTGGCAGGGCGGAAGCACGCGGGTGAGGACTCTCAGTCCCTGGAGACAGGGTCGGGTCCCACACGGGCGTCAGGGCAGGCACTCCAGCGACACCGGAGCAGTCTGCAACCGAACTGAAAACCGGTTCGTGCACGTCCATGTGCGCGGACACAACAGGAAAGAATCAGATGGCAGTCGTCACCATGCGCCAGCTCCTCGAGAGCGGCGTCCACTTCGGGCACCAGACCCGTCGCTGGAACCCCAAGATGAAGCGCTTCATCATGACCGAGCGCAACGGCATCTACATCATCGACCTGCAGCAGTCGCTGTCCTACATCGACACCAGCTACGCGTTCATCAAGGACACCGTGGCCAAGGGCGGCACGATCATGTTCGTGGGCACCAAGAAGCAGGCCCAGGAGGCGATCGCCGAGCAGGCGACCCGGGTCGGGATGCCTTATGTCAACCAGCGCTGGCTCGGTGGCATGCTCACCAACTTCCAGACCGTGCACCAGCGGATCAACCGTCTCAAGGAGCTCGACGACGTCGACTTCGACGACGTCGCCGGTTCCAGCCGGACCAAGAAGGAACTGCTCTTCATGCGCCGCGAGCAGATCAAGCTCGACAGGACGCTGGGCGGCATCCGCGAGATGACCCGTACGCCCTCGGCCGTGTGGATCGTCGACACCAACAAGGAGCACCTCGCCGTCGAAGAGGCGCGCAAGCTGAAGATCCCGATCATCGCGATCCTGGACTCCAACTGCGACCCTGACCTCGTCGACTACCCGATCCCGGGCAACGACGACGCCATCCGCGCGGTCGGCCTGCTGACCCGCGTGATCGCGGACGCCGTGGCCGAGGGCCTGATCGCCCGGTCTGGTGCCAAGACCGACGGCGACGCCAAGGGCATCGGCACCGACGAGCCGCTGGCCGACTGGGAGCGTGACCTGCTCCAGGGTGACGCCGACAAGGCCGCCGTCGCGGCGACCGGTGGCGACGAGAAGTCCGGGGACACCCCGGCCGTCGAGGCCACCGGTGCTGCCTCCGAGGCGACCGAGGCCCCTGCCGCTGCTGAGGCGCCTGCAGCCGAGGAGACCCCGGCTGCTCCGGCCCCCGAGAAGGCCGCTGAGGCGCCTGCAGCCGAGGAGACCCCGGCTGCTCCGGCCCCCGAGAAGGCCGCTGAGGCGCCCGTAGCCGAGGAGACCCCGGCTGCTCCGGCCGCCGAGGAGACCCCGGACGCCCCCGCGGCAGAGGACGCCCCCCAGGCGCCTTCCGCCGAGGCGACCGACACCGCTGACGCCCCGGCTGAGGGCGACACCGAGAAGAAGGAGAGCTGAGCGTGGCGATCACCGCCGCCGACGTCAAGAAGCTCCGAGAGCTCACTGGCGCGGGCATGATGGACTGCAAGAAGGCGCTCGAGGAGGCCGAAGGCGACTTCGACCAGGCATCAGAGCTGCTGCGCATCAAGCTCGGCAAGAAGGCCGCTGCGCGCGGCGCCGAACGCGAGGCCACCTCCGGCCTCGTGGCCACCTCGGGTGGAGCTCTGGTCGAGCTGAAGAGCGAGACCGACTTCGTCGCCAAGAACGACGCCTTCGTTGCCGCCGCGCAGCGGATAGCGGACGCAGCTGCGGAGGCGAAGGCGACCGACACCGAGACCCTCAAGGCGGTCACGCTCGACGGCAAGACGGTCGGCGAGGTCGTGGACGAGCTCGCCATCACCATCGGCGAGAAGATCGAGCTCGGCCAGGTGGCGTTCTTCGACGGACAGTCCGTGGTCTACATGCACAAGCGTTCTGCGGACCTGCCGCCGGCGGTCGGCGTACTCGTGGAGTACGACGGTTCCGACGCGGACGCAGCGCGTGGTGCGGCCATGCAGATCGCCGCGATGAAGCCGACCTATCTCTCCCGCGACGAGGTCCCGGCCGACGTCGTGCAGAAGGAGCGCGAGATCGGCGCAGCCATCGCGCGCGAGGAGGGCAAGCCCGAGCAGGCGATCGAGAAGATCGCCGAGGGGCGCCTGAACGGCTTCTTCAAGGACGTTGCCCTGCTCGACCAGCCGTCGGTCACCGACAGCAAGAAGTCGGTCAAGTCCGTCCTCGACGCTGCTGGCGTCGAGGTCAAGCGGTTCGCCCGGTTCGAGGTCGGTGCCTGAGCGCACCCGAGCTCCGCGCGGAGGCCGGTACGACGAAAGTCGTGCCGGCCTCCTGCCCATCCGGACGGATCCCGGGTGCCTCCATTCGCTCCTCGCTGCCCACTCAAGTAGGTTGCGCTAGGACCACCAGCCACTCGGAGGGAACGGCATGACCAGCTACAAACGAGTTCTCCTCAAGCTTTCCGGCGAGGTGTTCGGCGGCGGGCGCGTCGGCGTCGACCCCGATGTCGTGCAGAAGATCGCCCGGGAGATCGCCGCGGTCCAGCGCTCGGGCGTCGAGGTCGCGATCGTCACCGGCGGCGGCAACTTCTTCCGCGGGGCGGAGCTCCAGCAGCGCGGCATGGACCGCGCCCGCGCGGACTACATGGGCATGCTCGGCATCGTGATGAACTGCCTGGCCCTGCAGGACTTCCTGGAGAAGGAGGGCATCGAGACGCGCGTGCAGACCGCGATCACCATGGGACAGGTCGCCGAGCCCTACATCCCGAGACGCGCCATCCGGCACCTCGAGAAGGGCCGCGTGGTCATCTTCGGTGCCGGCGCCGGGATGCCGTACTTCTCCACCGACACCGTCGCCGCGCAACGCGCCCTGGAAACCAAGTGCGAGGTCGTGCTGATGGGCAAGAACGGTGTCGACGGCGTCTACAACGCCGATCCGCGCACCAACCCCGACGCGATGAAGTACGACGAGCTCACCTTCGTCGAGGCGCTCCAGCAGGGCCTGAAGGTGGCCGATGCCACCGCATTCGCGTTGTGCATGGAGAACCACATGCCGATGATCGTCTTCGGCATGCAGCCCGAGGGAAACATCCTTCGGGTGGTCCAGGGTGAGAAGATTGGCACGCTCGTCAGCGCCGGTGACGCAGACGTGACGCACCGCCACACCGACTAGGCGCGACTAGGAGAGATGCGTTGATCAACGACACTTTGAAGGACGCGGACCAGAAGATGGCGAAGGCTGTCGAGGTCACCCGCGAGGAGTTCTCTGCCATCCGTGCGGGACGTGCCAACCCCTCGATGTTCTCCAAGCTGACCGCTGACTACTACGGCACACCCACCCCGATCCAGCAGCTTGCGGGATTCACGGCGCCCGAGGCGAGGATCATCCTGGTGCAGCCCTACGACGTGGGCGCGATGGCCGCCATCGAGAAGGCGATCCGCGAGTCCGACCTCGGCGTGAACCCCTCCAACGACGGCAAGCTCATCCGGTGTGTGTTCCCCGAGCTCACCGAGGAGCGACGCAAGGAGTACGTCAAGGTCGCCAAGACCAAGGCGGAGGAAGGCCGCGTCTCGGTGCGCAACATCCGCCGCAACGCCAAGCAGGCGCTGGAGAAGCTGGAGAAGGACGGCGAGGTCGGCAAGGACGACGTCACCGGTGCCGAGAAGAAGCTCGACGCCACCACGAAGCGCTACACCGAGCAGATCGACGACATGCTCAAGCACAAGGAAGCCGAACTGATCGAGGTCTGACCCACTCCATGACAGAGACCTCACCCGCGCCCGTGCAGCCCGAGAAGCCGGCGAAGAAGACCGGCCGGGCCGGGCGCGATCTCCCGGTCGCGATCGCCTCCGGGGTGATCCTGGTGGCAGCCATCGTGCTCTCCCTGGCGTTCTGGTCGCCGGCGTTCATGCTGATCGTGGGCGCTGCGGTCGTGGTGGCCATCTGGGAGATGCACAAGGGGCTGAGCACCCGCGGGATCGACATCCCCCAGGAGCCGCTGATGCTGGGCGGCGTCGTGATGGTGGCCGTCGCCTACCTGTTCGGGGCACCCGCCCTGGTCACGGCCACGGCGGTCTCGGCGCTGGTGACGATGCTGTGGCTGTTGCGTCGCGGTGTCCACGGTTACGTCCAGAACGCCACCGCGTCTGTCTTCACGCTGATCTACATCCCCTTCCTCGGCTCCTTCGTCGCGCTCCTGCTCGCCGAGGACGCAGGCGACAAGGCGATCTTCACCTTCGTCGCGGTCACGATCGCCTCCGACATCGGTGGCTACGCAGCCGGGGTGCTCTTCGGCAAGCACCCGATGGCTCCCGTGATCTCACCGAAGAAGTCGTGGGAGGGCTTCGCCGGGTCGGCGATCGCCTGCGTCCTCGCGGGCTACTTCCTCGTCGTCTACCTGCTGGAGGGGGACTGGTGGGTCGGGGTCGCGCTCGGCGTGATCGCGGTCGTGATGGCCACCCTCGGCGACCTGTGCGAGTCGGTGATGAAGCGCGACCTGGGCTTGAAGGACATGAGCCAGATCATCCCCGGCCACGGTGGCCTGATGGACCGTCTCGACTCGTTGCTCGCCACTGCGGCTCCGATCTGGCTGCTGCTGCACTACCTGGTGTTCTGACGCGTCAGGGGTTGCCGCGACGCCCGTGCGTGCGTGGCGGTTCGTACCCGCCTTCGGGTGGCTCCATCTCGGCGCGCAGACCGAGCAACCGGATCGGGCGGGAGTCCTCGAGCCGGTTCAGCAGATCGACCGCCGTACCGGCGATCACCGCCGGGTCGTAGGTCGGCTCGGGCAGCTTGCGGCTCCTGTTCACGGTGAAGAACGGCGCGAACCGCACCTTGAGGTGCACTCGTGTGCAGGCGCGGCCCTCGGCCCGGATGTCCTCGACGACCTGACCGGCCAGCACGTCGACGGCGTCGGTGATCTCGGCGGGTTCGGTGAGGTTCTGCTGGTAGGTGGTCTCCCGGCCGTGGGCCCGCGCGACCCAGGGGGTGTCGTCCACCGTGGCGCTGCTGACACCACGTCCCAGACGGCCGATGTGCGGCCCGGTGTTGGGACCGAACTCCGCGGCCAGGGTCTCCTCGGGAGCCTCGGCGAGCTGGCGCACCGTCTCGATGCCGAGTCCGGTCAGACGCTGCTGGATCCGGTTGCCGATGCCCCAGAGGTCCTTGGTGGGTCGGTGGCCCATCACCGCGAACCAGTTCTCCCTGGTGAGACGGAACGTGCCGCGCGGCTTGCCGAGCTCCGTGGCGATCTTGGCGCGGACCAACGTGTCGCCGATGCCCACGGAGCAGTGCAGCTCGGTGGCGGCGAGCACCGCGGCCTGGGCGGTGTGCGCGACCAGCTCCGGGTCGTCGGTCTGGATGCCGAGGAATGCCTCGTCCCAGCCCAGCACCTGCACCACGGCGCCGGGGATCGCCCGCAGCGTGTCCATCACGACCGCGGACGCCGCGTCGTACGCCGGGCCATCGACCGGGAGCAGCACCGCCTCGGGGCAGCGACGGACGGCGGTCTTGAGGGGCATCCCGGAGTGCACCCCGAACTCGCGGGCCTCGTAGGAGGCGGTGGAGACGACCGCCCGCTCCGTGGGATCCCCGCGACCTCCGACGATCACGGGCAGCCCGGCCAGCTCGGGGTGGCGGAGGATCTCCACCGCCGCGATGAACTGGTCCATGTCGACATGGAGCACCCAGGGCGCCATGACGACATCCTGCCAACCCGGTCGGGTGGTGGCTCGGTGGACACTGGGCTTTACTGGGACGAGGTGGGCATGGGACCCGGGAGGGTGCATGGCTGAGGACCCCCGGCTGCGGCGCGCCAGGTCGTGCTTCGAGAAGTCGTCGTGGCGTGAGGCGTGGGAGCTGCTGTCCGCCTGCGACGCGAGTTCAACCCTGCAGGAACCGGACCTGGAGAAGCTGGCCGTCGCGGCGTTCCTGGTCGCGGAGAACGGCGCCAGTGACGAGGCCTGGCGGCAGGCGCACCGGAGGCACCTGATTGCCGGTGACCGCCTGGGCGCAGTGAGGTGTGCGTTCTGGCTGGTCTTCCGGCTGCTCAACGCCGGCGAGCTGTCGAGCGCAGTCGGCTGGATCGCCCGGACCGAACGGGTCCTGGGTGAGGCACCGGCGGACTCCGCCGAGTGGGCTCACCTCGCCTATCTCCAAGGGCTCCAGGCGGTGTTCGGGGGAGACCTGGCGGCTGCGGAGGCTCACCTCACCCGGGCGAGCGACCTCGCCGAGCGCTGCGGCGAGACGGATCTCTCCACCCTGGCCCGACTCGCCCTGGGGCGCGTGCTGATCTTCCGCAGCGATGTCCGAGGGGGAGTCCGGCTGCTCGACGAGGCGATGGTGGCGGTGATCGCGGGTGAGACCTCCCCGATCGTGGTGGGCGACAGCTTCTGCACCGCCATCGACGCCTGCCATGACCTGGTCGACGTGCGCCGCGGACAGGCGTGGACGAAGGCCTTCGGGCGCTGGTGCGAGACCCAGCCTGACCTCGTGCCGTTCGCTGGGCTCTGCATGGTCCATCGCGCAGAGTTTCTGCAGCTCAGGGGCGCCTGGGTGGAGGCCACGGTCCAGGTGGGTCTGGCGCGCAGGCGGTTGTCCTCACCGGTCGTCCAGCTCGCCCTCGGCGCGGCCATCTACCAGCAGGGCGAGCTGTACCGGCTGCGCGGCCAGCTGGACGAGGCCGAACAGTGCTATCGAGACGCCAGCTCACAAGGGCGGGACCCTCAGCCCGGCCTCGCCCTGCTTCGGCTCGCCCAGGGAAAGGGCGCTGCCGCGGCTCGTGGTCTCGAGCGGGCACTCGCCGAGGCCGACGGCCATGTGCACCTCCCGCAGCTGCTGTCCGCCTGCGTGGAGGTCATGCTCGCCACGGGGGAGGTGGCTGCCGCCCGCTCGGCCTGCGACGACCTCGCGGAGCTCTCCCGCACGCTCGGCTCTCCCATGCTCGCCGCCCTCACTGACCGGGCAGTCGGCGCCACCATTCTGGACGAGGGTGACGCCCGGGCGGCGCTGGCGCCGCTACGGCGGGCCAGCTCCGGGTTCCGCAGCCTCGAGGCAACCTATGACGTGGCCAGGACCGGTGTCCTGATCGCCCGAGCCCGGCGCGCCCTGGGGGACGAGGAAGGAGCAGCTCTCGAGGCGACGGCAGCGCGAGCCACTCTCGAAGCGCTCGGTGCCAGGGAGGACCTGAAGCAGCTGGACAGGACGACGTCGGGTCGGGCAACCGGACCCCTCCTCACCGGTCGCGAGGTCGAGGTGCTGCGGCTCGTCGCGCAGGGCTCGACCAACCGGTCGATCGGTGTCGAGCTCGGGCTGAGCGAGAGAACGGTCGACCGGCACGTGAGCAACATCTTCGCCAAGCTCGGAGTGTCCTCGAGGGCGGCCGCCACCGCCTCCGCCTACGAGGCTGATCTCCTCTGAGGTGTTGTACCCACGTCGTCGAGTGCCCGGTGATGGGTGGTTTCCCCGATGCGGCTCCAAGCCCGACTTCCTAGCGTGAGGTGAGTCCGCTACTGCTGGAACACACGAACGAGGAGACCACCATGCCGAGCGTCATCAGCTTGAAGGCGGAGACTGGGAGGGCGGTCCGATGAGCGTGTTCTACAAGGTCTCCTACCGGGTCGGGTTTCACCCCTGGGAGGACCTCGCCGACCATCCGCCGTTCGCCGGACAGCTGCTGTCGCTGATCGCCCGGGAGGAGACCGCCAGCGGCCCGCCGTACGGGCTGGCGCTGGACCTCGGGTGTGGTAGCGCGACCTGGGGTGTGCAGCTTGCCCGACGTGGTTGGCAGGTCACCGGAGTCGACAACGTTCGTCGTGCCCTGGACCGCGCCTCAGACCGCGTCACCCGGGCCGGGGTCACCATGAAGCTGGTGCACGGCGATGTCACTCGCCTGCAGGACTCTGAGGTCGGCACCGGCTTTCGTCTGGTGCTGGACACCGGCACGTTTCACGGCCTCGACCGGAAAGAACGCCTGGCGATGGGAGCACAGGTCAGCGCCGTGGCCTCCGACGACGCCACTGTGCTCCTGGACTGCTTCGCGCCTGGTCGCCGCGGACCTCTGCCTGGGGGGTGCACTCGTGAGGACATCGAGGAGGCATTCACCGGCTGGGACATCGCCGAGGCCGTGGTCGCGGACTCTGATCCCGACTCGCTGGCCCGTGCCCTCAGGTTCGACGAGGTCTTCTACCGGTTGCGACGCAACTGACGGTCGCGACAGGAGTCGAGAGATGGATGTGTCCGTGACGGAGGTCGCCACCGGCGTACATCACGCGAGGGCGAGGCACGTCTCCTGGGTCCTCGTGACGGAGGGCGAGGGCGTCACGGTGGTCGACACCGGCTATCCGGGCGACCGCGACCGCCTGTTCCGGTCACTCGAACTGGTCGGCCGGACCGCAAGCGACGTCGAAGGGGTGGTGCTGACACATGGCCACCCGGATCACATCGGCAGTGCCGAGCATCTCAGGACCGCCTACGGGACTCCAGTCTGGGCGCACCGGGACGAGGCAGCCAACGCACGCGGCGAAGGCATCGAGCAGGTCAGCGAAACGACGCTGCTTCGTAGAGCCTGGCGCCCGGGAGTCGCGAGGTGGCTGGTGGACGTTCTGCGTCTCGATGCCACGAAGGTCGAGCGCCTGGGTGGGCTGAAGTCCTTCGCCGGACCGCAGCTGGACCTGCCGGGCCGGCCCGTCGTCGTCCACACTCCCGGACACACCTCGGGCCATTGTTCCCTGCACCTGCCCGAACGTGGAACCCTCCTGGCCGGTGACGCCTTGATGACCAGCCACGCCTTGGAACGCTCCGTGGGCCCCCAGCTGCTGCCGGACTTCTTCCACACCGACCCGGCGCGAGCCCGTGCTTCGCTGGAGCGCCTCCGGCGGCTGGCCGCCGACGTGGTGGTTCCCGGTCACGGACCAGCTTTCGAGGGGACCCCTGCGCGCGCCGTCGAGCTGGCCCTGGTCAGGTGCGGACACCCCGTTCGGTGGGCGGGGCAGCGATCTGAGTAGCGGCACTCACGACGCTCGAACGCATTCGTGGAAGGCTGACCCGCATGCTGCCGACGATCTGGGGGGTCGACACCCACGCGGTCTTCGTGGGGCTGGGCGTGCTCGTCGCGGTGGTCGTCTTCGTCGGCGAGGCCCGTCGCCGTGGTCACACCGAGGACCGGTTGCTGATCGTGGTGACCGGCGCCCTGGTCGGCGGCGCGGTGTTCATGCGCCTCGGCACCTGGCTCCAGCACGTTGACCTGCGCGCGAACGCCTCGCTCGCGGAGCAGTGGGCCTACGGCAACCGCAGCATCCTGGGTGGCCTGGTCGGTGCCTGGCTGGGCGTGCACGTCGCGAAGCGGCTGTGCGGCTACCGGTTGCGCACCGGTGACCTGTTCGCGCCGGCCGTGGCGCTTGGCATGGCGGTCGGACGCGTCGGCTGCCTGCTGACCGAGCTCCCCGGGACGCCGACCGACTCGTGGTGGGGGATCACCCTCGACGGTGCGGAGGCGGGACGGCTGGGAGCGGAGCCCGGCGTGCCGCTGCACGCATCGTTCGCCTATGAGATCGCCTTCCACCTCGCCGCCTTCGCGGTGATCTGGTTCTGGCTGCGCCGACGAGCGTTGCCGCCTGGGGAGTCGTTCGTCTGGTACGTCGCCGCCTACGGCCTCTTCCGCTTCCTGGTCGAGTTCGTCCGGGGGAACGAAGTGGTGTGGGAGGGACTGACCCGACCACAGCTGTTCCTCGCCGTCACGATCCCGTTCGTGGTGCTGCGGATCGTCCTGCAGGTGAGCTCGGGGGCCTACTCTCCCCGGGAACCGAGTCTCGAGGAGAAGGTGCACCAGTGACAGCCACGATCGGGCGCAGAGGTCCCGGGATGCCGCTGCGGGGCGATCGCATCCATCGCTACGTCAACGCGTTCTGCCCGTTGTGCCACGAAGAGGCTCCCGATCGTCCGCTCACCGAGGTGCAACGGCTCTCGGGCTGGCTGGTCGAGCGTCAGGACCGCATCTGGCTGGAGCGCGGCTGCCCCGCCCACGGACTGGTCCGCACGCTCTACGACGAGTCGCCCGAGATCCTGACCTACCTCGAGCAGTGGACCGCCCCGACCAAGGTGCACACCCCCGACGTCACCGGCAACTTCGCGCCGGTGCCAGCGGCATACGCCGACGGCCTGCCGGAGATGCAGACCCAGCACACGTGCATCCTGCTCCAGGACCTGCTGGACCACTGCAACCTCAAGTGTCCGACGTGCTTCGCCGCGTCCGCCCCGGCACTCGCCTCGGTGGTCCCGCTGGAGCAGGTGCTGGCCTCGATCGACGCCCGGCTCTCGCGTGAGAACGGCCGCATCGACGTGCTGATGCTCAGCGGTGGCGAGCCGACCCTCTACCCGCAGCTGGCCGAGCTGCTGGACGAGGTGGCCCGCCGACCCATCGTGCGAGTCCTGGTCAACAGCAACGGCCTGGCCATCGCCCGGGACGACGAGCTGGTGGACACGCTCCGACGCCACCGTGAGCGGGTCGAGATCTACCTGCAGTACGACGGCGAGTCCGCCGAGGCCTCCACCCACCACCGCGGCGCCGACATCCGCCGGTTCAAGGAGCGCGCCATCGAGCGGCTCTCTGGTGCCGGCATCTTCACCACCTTGACGATGACGGCCGCCCTGGGCGTGAACGACGACGAGATCGGGTTGGTGATCAAGCGAGCACTGGACACGCCGTACGTCGGCGGCGTCACCATCCAGCCGGTCTTCGGCTCCGGACGCAGCGCCGGGCTCGACCCGATGGACCGGCTGACGCACACCGGAGTGCTGGCGAGGCTGGCGGAGCAGACCGCGGGCCAGGTGACCTGGCGCGACCTGACCGCCCTGCCGTGCTCGCACCCGCACTGCTGCTCGGTGGGCTACCTGCTGCGGGACGACACCGGCAGCTGGCGGTCCCTCGTGGCCCTGATCGGTCACGACCGGCTCAAGCAGTGGCTGGACCTCGAGCCGGACATGCTGGCCAACCGGATCGCCGACGACGTGATCCCGGACCGGCTGCGCGCGGTCGTCAAGGGCTCCCTGCTCGATCTGCTCTCGGAGCAGTCGTCGCTCTCGCACCCGTCGATGGCCACCATCTGGAGCGACATCTGCACGAGCTGCGACCTCGGGATAGGCACCCTTGCCACACTCGCGGCCTCGAAGCTTCCGGGCCAGCACCACCGGCTGCGGCAGATGCTGGGTGAGCGGGTCCTGCGCATCACCGTGAAGCCGTTCATGGACATGAACACGATGATCGAGGAGCGGCTCACCCAGTGCTGCGTGCATGTGGCGACCGTCAACGGCACGACGGGCGACCACCAGTGCGCCCCGTTCTGCGCGGTCCAGGCGTGGTCGCCGCTCTCCCGGACCCGGATCTCCACGGCCGTGGGCCTGCCTCTCCTGCCCCTGGAACCTGCATGAGCGACCCTCGGCAGGTCCCATCGGCGCACCTGGAGTCCCCCACTTCGGAACCCGAGCCCCCCTTCGACCCCTTGAAGCTGTGCGTCTTCGCCACCGTGGCACTGCTGGGCTGGCAGCTGGGACCGTGGGCGCTGCTCGGGTTCTCGCTGGTAGCGGTGGCCGGATACGCCCGGGCTCGTCGTCACGGACTGCTGCGCTCGAAGTGCAAGCTGGGAGACACCCGGCTCGTCCTCCTCTACCTTGTCGTCCTGGCGGCCGCTTCCGCCTATGGCAGCTACGCGTCACTGCGCTGAGTCACCCCACCGAGAGGAAGCCGGATGTCCCAGCAACCGCCACCGCCCTATGGGGGCCCGCCCGGTCCCTATCCGCAGGGGCACTCCGACCAGCCACGGAGCGGCATGTCGAACAAGGCGAAGTTCTGGATCGGCGTGGCGCTGACGATCCCGGCCCTCTTCCTTGCCGGGGCGGTCTCAGCGGTCCCGTCAGCAGTCCTGGACGGGATGAATGCCGATCCTTCCGTCGGGGGTGTGGTCGGTCTCGTCCTGATGTTGGTCATGCTCGGTCTGTTCGTCACCGCGATCGTCCTGGAGCGGACCCGGTGGTTCGCCCTGGGCATCCTGGCGGGCACCGCGATCTTGTTCGTCCTGGCAGCCGGGGCATGTGTGGCACTGCTGGTCGCCTACAGCAACAGCTCCGGCTGACCGGAAGTCGCTCGGCCCGGCCATGCGTCCGAAGACGATCGGGTACCGACGATGACCCGTATGGGACCCTGGAATTCCACCCATCCGGGCCAGCCCGTGCAGGTGCTGTGACCCTTACGCTCGACCGACCGACGTTGGCTGTGGGGGGGTCGTCATGGTTCGGTCGTGCATCTGGGGCCTGGTTGCCAGTCTCCTGGCTGGAGGTCTGCTTCTGCTCGGAGCAGCGACGGCGGAGGCCGAGGACGGCCCGGTGCTGGCTGGCACCTGGACGGTGTCGATGAAGGCCGCCGATCCAAAGCCTGAGTTCAAGGGCAAGGACAAGATGACCCTCAGCTTCGGTGAGGGGTGCGTGAGCGGGAGCGCCTGCTCGTTCGAGCGGCAGGCTGCGGACGGCGAGCCGACCAAGACGGCGCTGGCCTCGGGCGGCGGCGCGTTCTCCTGGAGACAGAAGCAGGCGTTGACCTGCAGTGCCGAGGATGGGAGCAACTTCGTCGCCCACGGCGCGGACTACGTAGCTGATGCCAAGCTGACGCCGACCGAGTTCAAGGAACGGGGCGGCGTCCGCTACGTCACCGCGATGTCCGGCATCCTCAACGAGACCGCAAGGGTCAACGGAGCCGGTCGTGCCGTGCGCTGCACGGCTTCCAACGGTGGTTACTCGATCAGCCAGCGCTCCGTGCTGACTGCGCGGAGGATGCCCTTGGCCTCGCCTTCGGTCGCCACCTCCGGGGCCTCGCTCGCCGTCGACGAGGCCCTGATGCAGACCACGGGCTCGATGCCGGCCTTCGAGCTCCCGCAGTCGCGCAGACAAGGTGTCAGCGCGCTTGCCGTCGCCGAGGAGCGCCGCTCCAGCGTTCCCGGCTCGCTGACGGTTCCGGTCGATGCGGTCCACAACCTCGGAGCGAGGCTGCCGAAGGACCTGCTCCTGGTGGCGCTCATCGGACTCCTGATGATCTTTCCGGCACAGATCTTCAACAGCACCTACGAGGAGAACCACGAACGTATCGATGCCCGGCTGGCCCGGTGGAGACTCCGCAAGCGGCCGGGTGAGGCGGGGGTCGTCTCTCGACCCCGCCGGCTCCTGATCTTCTTCCTGTGTGTGGCGGTCGGCACCATGCTCGGTGGACTTCTTGATCCGAACTTCGGGCCGAACCCCGCGTCGTACGCACTGCTGGTCGGGGTGTTTCTCTCGGTGTGCGTGGTGGTGGCCGCGGCTGCACTGGTCGGACGGACCTTCCGGTCCGTCACCCACCACGCTCCAGACTGGTACCTCCGGGCAATCCCGTCGGCGTTGCTGATCGCTGTGGTCTGTGTCGCGGTCTCGAGGTTGTCGCACTTCCAGCCCGGCTATCTCTACGGGATTCTCGGCGGCGCGGTCTTCGCCGGTGCACTCGATCGCCGGTCGGAGGGGCGATCGGAGACCGCCACCTTCGGAGCACTTCTGGTCCTCTCACTCGTGGCCTGGCTTGCCTTCGGCGCCATCTCCACGGCGGTAGTCGAGGAGTCGGTGTCGTTCTGGGCGCTCGGTGCGGACGCCTTCCTGGGCAGCCTGTTCATCGGTGGCATCGAAGGACTGCTCTTCGGGATGATTCCTCTGCGGTTCCTGCCGGGCTATCGGATCAAGAACCTGAGCTGGCTGCTCTGGGCAGCCCTGACAGCGCTGGTCCTCTACATCTTCGTGCACGTCCTGCTTCTCCCCGAGGCGGGCTATCTGGGCCGATCGACGGTCGCCTCGGTGAACCTCACCGTGGCGCTGCTGGTGGCCTTCGCCGTTGCCTCGGGCCTGTTCTGGTTGTGGTTCCGGCTCCGACCCGACGGCGAGCCGTCCGCTCCCCGTCCGCCCGGAGCGCTGACCGGCTCCCTCGCCGAGACCGGGGTGAGCTAGGTGAACGGCCGTGGAGGATCCGGACTGGTGCTCGCATCCCTCTGCCTGCTGGCGCTCGGGGGGTGTGGGGAGGACCCGGGCTATGACAGCACGGCTGTCGAGTCCTACCTCAGCCAGAGTCAGCGTGAGGTCCTCGGCGGTGGTGACGTGCGGGCCAGCTGTCCCGACGACGTCGAGACCAGGGACGGGATGACCTTCCGGTGCACGGTGCGGACAGCAGGGGCGACGTTGCCCTACCGCGTCAGGCTCACCGGCCTGGACGCCGGGAGAGTCACCGTCTCGGCGGCGCCCGACGGGGTTCTCCTGTCGGGTCTCAAGGTGCGCGACTTCGTGCGAACGACACTCCCCAAGAGCTCGGCGGCGGCAGATGTCGACTGCGGCGGTCCTTTCGTCGTGGCCGACGTCGGCGAGACGCTCGACTGCACGCTGCTTCTCGGCGCCCAGGAACAACCGATCAAGGTGACCGTGAAGGACAAGTCCGGGGTGGTCGCGGTCGGGTCCTGAGGTGGCCGGCGCCGACGATTGGGCTCGACGACGTCCCGGATGGGAGAATGGGACGGTTGTGACTGAATCGATCAAGAGCCTTCCCCTCGTGTTCGAGGAGCCCAAGGGGCCCCGAGGACCCAAGCCGAAGCCGCCGCGCCACCTCGCCGACCTGACTCCCGCCGAGCGCAAGGCCCGGCTGGAGGAGCTCGGCCTGCCCGGTTTCCGCGCGCGGCAGCTGTCCACGCACTACTTCTCGCGGCTGGTCGACGACCCCGAGCTGATGACCGACCTCCCTGCCGTCCAGCGGGCCGAGCTGGTCGAGGGCCTGCTGCCGCACCTGATGACGCCGCTGAAGACCCAGGAGGCGGACAAGGGTGCCACCCGCAAGACCCTCTGGAAGCTGTTCGACGGCGCGCTCGTGGAGTCGGTGCTGATGCGCTACCCGGGCCGGGTGACGATCTGTGTCTCCAGCCAGGCCGGCTGTGGCATGGCCTGTCCCTTCTGCGCGACCGGTCAGGGCGGCCTGCAGCGCAACATGTCCACCGCCGAGATCGTCGAGCAGGTCGTGGCCGGCGCCCGGGCCCTGGCCCGCGACGAGGTCGCTGGTGGCCCGGGCCGGATCTCCAACGTGGTGTTCATGGGCATGGGTGAGCCGATGGCCAACTACAAGGCGGTCATCGGTGCCGTACGCCGGCTCACCGATCCCACTCCCGACGGCCTCGGCATGTCCGCGCGCGGCATCACCGTCAGCACCGTCGGCCTGGTCCCGCGGATCAACCAGCTGACCGAGGAGGGGATCCCGGTCACCCTCGCGCTGAGCCTGCATGCCCCCGACGACGAGCTGCGTGACGAGCTGGTGCCGGTCAACACCCGCTGGAAGGTGGGGGAGACCGTCGAGGCAGCGTGGAACTACGCGAAGAAGACCAAGCGACGGGTCTCGATCGAGTACGCCATGATGCGCGGCATCAACGACCAGGCCTGGCGCGCCGACCTGCTCGGTGACGTGCTGAACTCCTACGGCGACTGGGGCTGGGTGCACGTGAACCTGATCCCGCTCAACCCGACGCCGGGCTCGAAGTGGACCGCGAGCGACCCGAAGGACGAGCGCGAGTTTCTCCGCCGTCTCGAGGCGAAGGGAATCTCCACGACGGTGCGGGACACCCGCGGGCGTGAGATCGACGGCGCCTGCGGTCAGCTGGCCGCCGAGGGCTGATCCGCACCAGGACCCCTCCCGGGACCCCTCCCGGGACCCCTCCCGGGACCTGTTCATGCGCGGGCAAGTCCTGTAGGAACAGGGCATGACAGCGCCCGCACCGGAACAGGCGCAGCTCAAGTCCGATGCGATCGGGTTCCTCGACGCGTTGGTCATCGGGCTGGCATCGACCTCACCGGCGTACTCCCTCGCCGCCGTGATCGGACCCATCGCCGCGCTCGTCGGGGTCTACGCACCGGGCGTGCTGCTCGCGTCGTTCGTGCCGATGATGCTGATCGCGACCGCCTTCCTCTACCTCAACCGCGTCGACCAGGACTGCGGCACCACCTTCAGCTGGGTGACCCGGGCGATGGGGCCGTGGCTGGGGTGGATCGGTGGGTGGGCGATCACGATGACCGGCGTGCTGGTGATCGGGTCGCTGGCCGACGTCGGAGTCAGCTTCTCGCTGCTGATGGTCGGTGCCGACGGGGCTGCGGACAACGCCTGGATCCGGATGCCGCTCGCGATCCTGCTCATCTTGTTGATGACGTGGATCTGCGTTCTCGGCACGGACATCTCGGCCAGGCTGCAGAACGCGCTCATCTTCGGGCAGGTGGCGGCACTGCTCATCTTCGCCGCGGTCGCTCTCGTCAAGGCGCTGAACGGTTCCAGCCCGCTCGATGAGATCACGCCCTCGCTGACCTGGCTCAACCCCTTCGGTGAGGGTGGGGCGGCGCTGTCCTCGGGCCTGCTGCTCGGCGTCTTCGCCTACTGGGGCTGGGAGTCCGCGGTCAACCTGAGCGAGGAGACCACTGACGGTGCCAGTGCTCCCGGGCGGGCGGGACTGTGGTCGACCTTCATCCTGCTGGTCACCTACCTCGCGGTCGCCTTCGCGGTCGTGGCCTTCGCCGGCACCCAGTGGCTGACCGACAACGCCGACGAGGAGGAGTTCGTCTTCGCCGAGATCGCCACCGAGGTGATGGGCGGCTGGAGCTGGGTGGTGCTGTTCGCGGTGGCCACCTCGGCCATCGCCTCGACCCAGACGACGATCATCCCGGCTTCCCGCACGGGGCTCTCGATGGCCCGGCGGCACGCCTTCCCGGGCGCGCTCGGCAGGATCCACCCCCGTCACCACACCCCGGACGTCAGCACCTGGTGGGTCGCGGGGATCGCGATCGCCTGGTACGTCGGCATCTACCAGGTCTCCGCCAACGCGCTGTTCGACTCGTTGACGGCGCTGTCGTTGCTCATCGCCTTCTACTACGCCCTGACCGGGGTGGCCTGCGCGGTCTACTACCGCCGGCACCTCCTGGACAGCACCAAGAACCTGTTCCTCATCGGGGTCGGCCCCCTCGTCGGCTCGGCACTGCTGATCTGGCTGCTGGGCCTCTCCATTCGCGACATGTCCGACCCGGAGAACTCCTACAGCGGTCAGTCCTGGCTGGGAGTCGGCCCGCCACTCGTGATCGGCGCCGGCATCTTCCTCGCCGGTGTCGCACTGATGCTGTTCTGGCGCAGCCAGGACGTGCGCTACTGGCAGGAGCGGCCAGGTGTCGCCGATCCCGACGTGGTGCGTGGCCGCAAGTCCGCCATCAGCGACCCCGACGGACTGGAAGGCTGACCCGATGACCGTGGTGCTGGGGTACGACGAGTCGCCGGGCGCCGACGCGGCGCTGCAGGTCGCGATCGACGTCGCGAGACGTTTCTCCGAGCCGTTGCGACTGGTCTACGGTGCCGCACCTCCCGGAGGGCTGGGCGAGGAGTTCAAGGCCCACCGCGACGCGCTGACGGAGATCGGCCGGAAGGCCACGGCACACGCGCTCGAGCGCGCCCGGCAGGAGGGCGTGGAGGCCACGGTCGACGTGGTGAACGCCAAACCGGCGGAGGCGCTGCTGCGGGTGGCCGACGAGTGCGACGCCACCGTGATCGTGGTGGGCACCTCGGGTGAGAGCCCGATCAAGGGGGCGATGCTGGGCTCGACCCCGCACAGGCTGCTCCAGCTCAGCACCCGTCCGGTGCTGTGCGTCCCCGCAGGGGACTAGCTCGCGCCCGACTCAGGCCTGCCTCAGGACATGTCCGCGGGCTTGCGCACCAGCAGCTCGGTGTTGCGGTCTGCGGCGGTGCCGGCGGCGTCCAGCCTGGCCTGCGGGTCGTTGACCGACAGCTCTCGGGACAGCGCCGCGAGGCTGGTGGTGGTGGTCAGGTCGCCTCGGTAGTCCGCTGGCCCGGCATGGTCGAGGACCGTGGTGAAGATCGACAGGGTGTGGTCGCGGTTGTCGGTGACCTCGAGCAGCCGCGCCTGCTGCGGGTAGTCGATGTGCGCGGCGGTGTTGATCTCCCAGAACCCGCCGGAGCCGTCGGGACGCTGATGAGCCGTGACCTCGTTGCGGTGGGAGTGCCCGTTGACCCACGCGATCACTCGACGCTGGCTGAGCAGGTAGGCCGTCACCTCGTCGCCGAGCACCCGCGGGTTCGGGTCGCCGCCCGTGGCCACGAACGGGTTCATCATGCTCGCGCTGGTGTGATGGCTGAAGACCAGCACGGCCCTGCCGGTCGCCGACTCGACGCTCGTCGTGAGCCAGGCGAGCTGGGCGGCGTCGAGCGAGCCGTCCGCGTATCCGTTGGGGTTCACGGTGTCCATCACCACGAACCGGAAGCTGCCCTTGTCGAAGAAGTAGTACGCGGTGTCGGCGTCCCGGTTGTGCTGGGTGAACCCGTGGCCGCGCGGCAGCCCCGACGTCGTGAAGTGCTCCTCGATGATCTCGCCGCGGCTGAGGTGACGACGCTTGGGGTCGGCGCTCACCAGCTTGGCGTACGGCGAGACGGTGACCCCGTTCACGACCTGCTCCAGTGTGCTGCCCTCGGGGTCCAGGATGTCGGCCGGCGCGACCCCGGGCGGCGGCGAGATCACCTTGACGTTGCCGGTCGCCAGCACGTTGGTCTGCGTCGTGCTGGGCGGGAAGTTCCCCTGCGCGAGCCCGTCGTGGTTGCCGAAGCAGGTGTACCAGGGGAGGTCCAGACCCGCCGCGGTGAACGGCCTCCGGGAGGCGTCCATCAGCTTCGGGATCGTCGGGAAGCCGTACTCCGCGAGGTAGCGGTCGGCAGCCTTGCCGGCTGGTGCACCTCCCGGGTGCCAGTAGTGGGTGTCGTAGTAGAGCGGGTCCCCGTCCATGACCCCTTCGTAGCGGTTCAGGGCGCCACTGTCGGGCACCACCCGCTCTCCGTCGAGCACGTCGATGTTCCAGCGGATCTCGTTGTACTGGCAGTTGTCGGAGTTGTCGCCCGTCTCGATGGCGAACGCCAGCGGGAGCCCCGTCACCGGGCCGCGCTTCTGGGCGTTGACGGCGCGCACCATGGCGTCCCCGACCTGCGCGGAGAGCATCTCCTGCGGCCGGTAGGCCGAAGCGAAGATGCCAGGCGTGACGCCACCGGCGTTCGGGTCGTCGTAGCGGTCGGTCCACTCCACGCGCGCGGGCGACTGGTGGTCGACGACGTGGACGTCACTGAGCTGGGCGAAGGCGAGCATTCCGCAGCGTCTCCTGGCGCGGGCACTGCCGGCAGCGACCCCGAGGTCGGTGCGCACCAGCCGCGCGTCGGGCGGCCCGGTCACGACCTTGCGATAGCCCTTGGTGTTCGGTGGCCCCGGGCGGTAGGTCCTGCTGGCCGTCGTACGCCCAGCGGCGGCGGCCTCACCGGCGAGCGAGCCGAACACCATCTCGCGGCTCACCGCCGAGACACCGCCGAGAACGAGGGCGGACTGCAGCAGGCCGCGACGTGAGAGCTCCATGGGTGTGACAACGACCTCAGGTGTGCGGAGTCACGTCTCGCCAAAGCGTGGATCGGTGGACACCGACCAGTGATGACGCGAAGATGCACAGCACCAACCGCCCGTGATCCGCCCGTGATCCGCCCGTGATGAGGAGTGCACCGATGGCCGAAGAGCCGCAGCCGGAGAAGCTCAAGCAGCTCAACCGGCTCGAGGACCTGAGCGACAAGGACCTCAAGACGGTGATCGACAAGGGGCGTCACGTGCACCTGCCCGCCAACTGGTCCCTGATCTGGGAGAAGACTCCCGGGGACAAGGCCTACCTGATCGTCGAGGGAGAGGTCGCCGTCCGCAAGGGCAAGGAGGAGATCGCGCGCCTCGGTCCCGGTGACGTGATCGGCGAGATGGCGATCGTGGGCCACAGGCTCCGCTCCGCCAGCGTGGTCAGCCTGACCCCGGTCGAGGTCATCCACTTCACCAAGGAGTCGCTCACCGAGCTGCTCGACGAGGTCCCCGCGTTCGGCGCGGCGCTGCGAGACACGACATCCGACCGCCTGGGTGACCCCAAGGACTGATTTCCGTGGCTGAACGCCGCGACCACCGAGAGCTGATCGACCTGCTCGAGGTGTTCTTGCTGGGTGAGGAACCGTCACTCACCGGCAACCAGCTCGCTGACGAGGTCGGCATCCCGTTCGAGGAGGCCAGGCTCCGTTGGCGCTCCCTGGGCTTCAGCGCGGTGGGTGCCGACGAGCCGGCGTTCACGCATGCCGATCTCGACGCCCTCCGACTGACTCAACGTCTCCAGGAGCTCGGCCTGATCGACGCCGAGGACGAGTCCGCACTGGTGCGCACCCTCGGTCGCAGCTTCGCCCGGCTCGCGGAATGGCAGATGGGCGTGCTCGCCAAGATCGTCGACCCGGACACGATGGACGTCGACGAGCTGCGCGCCGTGATGGACGAGGTCACCCCGGCCGTCGAGTCGCTGCAGAGCTATGTCTGGCGACGACACACGCTGGCGGCGGCTGCTCGCCTGTTGCTGGCGAACCCGGACGACGAGGGTGCGGAGGTCGAGGGGGAGGCCGGTACGACGATGGGCGTCGGTTTCGCCGACATCGTCAACTACACCCGGCAGAGCCGGTCGTTGTCTCGTCGTGAGGTCGGGCAGCTCGTCGACCACTTCGAGGAGCGCTCGCTCGAGATCATCGCCGCACACGACGGCCGGATCATCAAGACCATCGGCGACGAGCTGCTCTTCGTGGCCGACGTCCCGGAGGCGATCGCCCGCATCGGCCTGGAGCTGACCGAGAAGCACCAGCAGGACGAGGAGTTCCCCGAGATCAGGGTCGGTCTCGCCTGGGGGCCGGCCCTGGCCCGGTTGGGCGACGTTCTCGGCCCGGTGGTGAACGTCGCGTCGCGGCTGACCTCGACCGCCCGCCCCGGACGGGTGCTGATCGACCGGGCGCTGGCCGACGAGCTCGAGAGTGACGAGCAGTTCAAGGTGCGCCGGGTACGGCGTACGTCGGTCAAGGGCTACCGCAAGCTCGAACCCTGGGCGCTGCAGCGGTCCGGTGGCCAGGACCCCGACCCGCGATGACGGTCAGCAGCCAGCTCTAGCGCGTTCCAGCCGGAACCCGGTTGGCCCACAGGCTCGCCACCGCCCCGTTGAACTGGTCGGTGGAGCCGGAGACGACCGCACCCGATGGCGTGATCTTGCCGCCGACGGCTGCCGGCTGGGATGAGGGGAAGGTCAGCGTCCCGGAGCGTCCGCTCGCGACGGCACGCGCAGGCGTCGCGTTGCTCCCGTAGGGCGCGACCTGCACGGAGACCAAGGTGCCGACGCGTGAACACGTGACGCGATACCACTTGTTCGCGGTGACCCTGGTGGCCGACTTGACGAACACCCGCCCGGCGGAACCGCGCACCAGGCAGGACGGGCGGCCGCCGTCGAGCTGGAGCTTGAACTGGGCCGGGTCCGAGTACAAGCCTCGCTGGAACAGGTTGTTCCCATTGTCGACCGACCGCCCCGTCGACGTCGCGTCGAGCCGGAACACAGCGCCGAACTCGAAGTCGCTGGCCCCTGGCGACAACGCGGCACCGGAGGTGGGAGTCACCCTGATCACCGCGCGCGGGTAGGTCCCCGACTTCACGTACGCCGGGAACTGGACTGCCCGGGGTGCCGCACCGTCCGGTCCGGCCACCACCTTGGTGCTGCCGCCGCTGTGGCGGGCCACCGCGATGTCGACCGAGGTGTCGCCCGTGACGCGGAACTGGCTGGTCCCGGACGCGGTCGCCCCTGGAGTCCCAACGGCCTGCATCGTCAGGCTGTGGCGCGCAGGCGTGGCTCCTGAGGCTGTCCCGGCCACACCGGACACCACCAGGGCGCAGGCTGACAGAACACCGAGAGAGCGAATCGAACGGCTCATGCAGTTCTCCTGGAGGCTCGGATCCGGGTGCATCACGCAGATCACGAGGCCTTCACCCCGAGCTGGGCACCACACCGGAGCGTTACCCCCCGTGCGCCGATCCAAACTGTGACGACAGGTGCAGATCACCCGTCCCGGTTCCCCGCAAGGAGGGTGAGAGCCTCGGTGGTGTCGTCGACCAGGTGGGCGCGAGAGGCGAACGGCCGTCCGTCCGCGAGCGAGCTGACGAGCGGCCAGGCGGGGAGCCTCTCGGTCCAGTGCTCCCGGCCCACGAACACCATGGACACCACCTCGCTCTCGACCGCGTAGTAGTTGGTGCACGCGGCCTGGAAGATCTCCTGCACGGTGCCGGCCGCACCCGGCAGGAAGACGATGCCGCCGCGGCACACCTCGAGCAGCACGTCCTCGCGAATCGCGTTGCGGAAGTACTTCGCCACGGCCGAGCAGAACGCGTTGGGTGGCTCGTGGCCGTAGTGCCACGTCGGGATCCCGAGCGAGCGGCCGGAGTCGCCGAGGTCCGCCACGCTCTCGAAGGCGACTCGCGCCCAGCCCCCCAGATCGGGTCGGTAGGACGGGACCGTCGAGATCTCGCGCAGCACCCGGTCCAGGGTGGCCGCAGGCTGCCCGGCGAGCCGGGCGCCGAGGTTGGCCGCCTCCATCGCGCCCGGTCCACCTCCGGTGGCCACCGTGAGCCCGGTGTCCGCGAGCCCGTGCGCAAGATGCGCGGCTGCGGCGTACGCAGGGTCGTCTCGGGTGAGCGCGTGACCACCCATCACCCCGACGATGCGCCGGCCTGCGACGAACTCCTCGAGCGCGTCGTCGATCGAGCTGTCGTGGAGGGTCTGGGCGAGGAGCTCCTTGAGGGAGCCGACATCGTGGCCGGTGCGCGTCCAGGCGTAGATGACGGCGTCGGTGGTGTGGTCGTAGCCGTCTGCGAGACCGTCGTAGAGCTCTGCCGGGGTGTACAGGCCCGCGCGCCAGGGGTCGAACGGCACGTCCGGCACCTTCGGGAACAGCAGGGCACCGCCTTCGCGCAGCCGGTCTGCCGTCGACTCGGAAAGGGTGCACCCCAGGAACAGCGCGCCGCGAGCGTCCAGCCGAAGCAGCGTGGCGTCACGAGCTGTCAGGTCCAGTCCCTGGACCTGCCAGCCCGTCATCGATCGTCCTGCCCTGTCGGCCGCGGCCGCAGCCTGGTCGAACTCCGCCAGCGACTCGATCTCGATCACCGGGTGATCATGCCCGAGCGCGTGGTCGGGACCGGTCATCTAGCCTGCCGCTGTGGTCAACAACGTCAGCTATGCACTGCTGGACGCGCCCGTCATCGCCGGTCGCGGCGACGAACCAGCGCTCGGCACCATGACCCACGCACGGCTGCTGGAGGAGGTGGCTGCCCTCGGTGGGGTGCTGCTCGCCCTCGGGGTCGGGGTGGGCGTTCGAGTGGTCGTTGCCCCGGAGCCTGACCTCGACGCGGTCGTGGCGGCGTTGGCCACTGCGCGGGTCGGTGGGGTGGTCACCACGAGCGACGACCCGGACGCCCCTGTCGTGGTTGCCTCGGCCGGCACGGATCCCCCGGCCAACGGACGCCACCGGATCCTGCGCGGCGATGACGTGAAGGAGCCCGACCTCGACTGGGTGGCGATGATCCGGGCCGGGCGCACCGACCCTGCGGCCGTCGCGGTGCTGGAGGCCGGGTCGGCGTACTCCCCGGAGCGGAGCGTGGGCGAACAGCTCGAGGCGCTGGCCGGCGCGCGGGCGCCGTACGACGCCGGCGAGCTGCGTCGGCTGCTGCTGGTGTGACTGAGACAATGCCGGCGTGAGCCAACGTCGTGACGTCGTCATCCTCGGGTCGACCGGGTCGGTCGGCACCCAGGCCCTCGAGGTGGTGCGGGCCAACCCCGACCGGTTCCGGGTCGTCGGGCTGACGGCCGGAGGATCCCAGGAGCAGCTCTTCGAGGAGCAGGTCGCCGAGTTCGCACCGGCGTACGCCGGCCTCGGTGCGGACGCCTCCACCGAGGCAGCAGGAATGCCGTGTGACGTCGTGCTCAACGCGATCACCGGTGCCGTCGGCCTGCGACCCACGGTCGCGGCGCTCGACTCGGGCAACACCCTCGCGCTGGCCAACAAGGAGTCGCTGATCATCGGTGGCCCCGTGGCCACCGCCCTCGCGAAGCCGGGCCAGATCGTGCCGGTCGACAGCGAGCACAGTGCGCTGGCGCAGTGCCTGCGCGGCGGCCGGGCCGAAGAGGTACGCCGCCTCGTCCTGACCGCGAGCGGAGGGCCATTCCGTGGCCGGACCCGTGGTCAGCTCGCAGAGGTGACCCCGGACGAGGCTCTGAACCACCCGACCTGGGAGATGGGGCCGGTCGTCACGATCAACTCCGCCACGCTGGTCAACAAGGGGCTCGAGGTGATCGAGGCGCACCTGCTCTTCGACCTACCCTTCGACCGGATCGAGGTCGTCGTGCACCCGACCAGCGTGGTGCACTCGATGGTCGAGTTCACCGACGGCTCGACGCTGGCCCAGGCGAGCCCGCCGACCATGCTCATCCCGATCGCGCTCGGCCTGGCCTGGCCCGACCGTCTCCCGGCGGTCGCTCCACCGGTCGACTGGAGCAGATCCCAGACGTGGGAGTTCTTCCCGCTCGACAACGAGGCCTTTCCCGCCGTACGTCTGGCCCGGCGGGCCGGGGAGCAGGGCGGGACCGCCCCCGCGGTCTACAACGCGGCCAACGAGGTGTGCGTCGAGGCGTTCCGCACCGGTGGGCTGGCGTTCGTAGACATCGTCGACACGATCGCCCGGGTCCTGGACCGGCACGGCGCCAACACCCCCGACGTAGGCTCTGGTCGAGATCTCACCGTCGACGACGTGCTGGCTGCCGATGCCTGGGCGCGCGCGCAGACCCTGGAACAGCTGAAGGATCCCTCCCCATGACCGTGCTGATGTACACGCTCGGCGTGCTGTTGTTCACGGTCGGTGTGCTCGGCTCCGTCGCGCTGCACGAGGCCGGTCACCTGGTCCCGGGGAAGCTGTTCAACGTCAAGGTCACCCAGTTCTTCGTGGGCTTCGGCCGCACGGTGTGGTCGCGGAAGCGGGGCGAGACCGAGTACGGCCTCAAGGCGATCCCGCTGGGCGGCTACTGCAAGCTCGTCGGGATGCTCCCGCCGGCACCCGATCAGGACCCCGGCACGGTCCGCGACACCAAGACCGGGATGTTCGCCCAGCTGGTCGACGACGCCCGCTCGGCCGAGTACGAGCACGTCGACGTGGCCGACCAGGACCGCTTGTTCTACAACAAGCCGGCATGGCAGCGGGTGGTCATCATGGGCTCTGGCGTGATGATCAACCTGGTGATCGCGTTCCTGCTCTTCGGCGTGGTCTTCATGGGACACGGCGTCCCCAAGCCGACGACCTCGATCGCCGCGGTCTCGAAGTGCGTGATCGCGGTGACCGAGGCGAACCTGGACAAGCCGATCCGCGAGTGTCGCTCCGACGACCCGGTCGCGCCGGCCCTGGAGGCAGGGTTCCGGCCCGGTGACCGCATCGTCGGGTTCAACGGGGCCCCGGTGACGAGCTGGACGCAGATCCAGGGGGAGATCCGCGCGAACGGCACCAAGGCGGCGAGCGTGGTCGTGGAGAGGGACGGTGCCGAGCTCACGCTGAACCCGAAGACGGTCGTCTCTCCCCGTCTGGACCCCGAGAACCCCGAGCGCATCACCAAGGTCGGCTTCCTGGGCGTGGTCCCGACGCAGGTCAACGAGCGTCAGGGTGTCGGCTTCGTCGTGAGCACCATGGCCACGGGCACCTGGGAGACGATCAAGGTGATCGGCGCGATGCCGGTGAAGCTCTACCACGTGGCCCGCGCGTCCGTCGGCCTCGAGGAGCGCGACCGTGAGGGCCCGATGAGCGTGGTCGGTGCCGGCCGGGTCGCCGGCGAGATGGCCTCGCAGCACCAGGTCTCCTACTCCGACCGGTTCTTCTCGGTGCTGGCCCTGCTGGCCGGGCTGAACCTCTTCCTCGGCCTGATCAACCTGATCCCCCTTCCCCCGTTCGACGGCGGCGGGATCGCGACCACCCTCTACGAGTCCGCCCGTCGCGGCCTGGCCCGGTTGCGTGGCCGACCTGATCCCGGTGGTGTGGACGCGGCCAGGCTGCTCCCCGTCACCTACGTGATGGCCGGTGTGATCCTCTTGATGAGCATCGTGCTGATCTATGCCGACATCGTCGCCCCGGTGTCCCTGAGTTGATACCTGAGTTGATCCCTGAGTTGATCTCTGGGTTGATCCCTGAGTTCAACCCTGGGTTGATCCCTGGGCCGACGTCGACGTCCCGCCCCACCCCGGTCCTGCCCCCGAACCTAGAATCGACCCCATGACTGCGATATCGCTCGGCATGCCCGAGGCGCCCCCGCCGGTGCTCGCGCCGCGCCGCCAGACCCGCCAGATCCAGGTGGGCAAGGTCGGCGTCGGCAGCGACCACCCGGTGTCTGTCCAGTCGATGACGACCACGCTGACCTCGGACGTCAACGCCACGCTCCAGCAGATCGCCGAGCTCACCGCCTCCGGCTGCGACATCGTCCGCGTGGCCTGCCCGTCGGCCGACGACGCCGAGGCCCTGCCTGCGATCGCCACCAAGTCCCAGATCCCGGTGATCGCCGACATCCACTTCCAGCCGAAGTACGTGTTCGCCGCGATCGAGGCCGGCTGTGCCGCCGTACGGGTGAACCCCGGCAACATCAAGAAGTTCGACGACCAGATCAAGGAGATCGCCCAGGCCGCCAAGGACCACGGCACCTCCATCCGGATCGGCGTCAACGCGGGGTCCCTGGACAAGCGCCAGATGGAGAAGTACGGCAAGGCCACACCCGAGGCGCTCGTCGAGTCCGCGGTGTGGGAGGCCTCCCTGTTCGAGGAGCACGACTTCCACGACTTCAAGATCTCGGTGAAGCACAACGACCCCGTCGTGATGGTGCGCGCCTACGAGCTGCTCGCGGAGGCCGGCGACTGGCCGCTGCACCTCGGCGTGACCGAGGCCGGTCCGGCCTTCCAGGGGACCATCAAGTCGGCGACGGCGTTCGGCGCGCTGTTGAGCAAGGGCATCGGCGACACCATCCGGGTCTCGCTGTCCGCGCCGCCCGTCGAAGAGGTCAAGGTCGGCATCCAGATCCTGCAGTCGCTCAACCTGCGGCCCCGCAAGCTGGAGATCGTGTCCTGCCCCTCGTGCGGCCGTGCCCAGGTCGACGTCTACAAGCTGGCAGACGCGGTGACGGCCGGTCTCGAGGGCCTCGAGGTCCCGCTTCGTGTCGCGGTCATGGGCTGCGTCGTCAACGGTCCCGGCGAGGCTCGCGAGGCAGACCTCGGTGTCGCCTCCGGCAACGGCAAGGGCCAGATCTTCGTCAAGGGTGAGGTCATCAAGACCGTGCCCGAGTCGCAGATCGTGGAGACCCTGATCGAGGAGGCGATGCGGATCGCCGAGGACATGGAGACCGAGGAAGGAAGCTCCGCCCAGGTCAACGTGTCGTGACCGGCTCGAGAGCCTTCCGGATCTGCGCGAGTGCGAGCATGCACGCCCGGTAGGCGGCACTCTCGCTGGACAGGAAGGCCAGGTCCTTAACGCTCTTCGCCACGGCAGTGGTGTCGGCCAGGTCGGTGACCGCCGCCTGCTGCCAGCCCGCCAGCTGCTGCCGGGTGGCCACCGGGGCCTGGGCGGTGAGGGTCTTCAGTGCCAGGGCGATGTCGGCAGGCGACGGAGGTGGTGGGGTCCGCTTCGGCTGCTTCTTGCCCTTCTTGGTGGGGCTCGGCGACGGGTTGGCCGGTACCGGCCCCGCGGCGTACTTCTCGGCGTCGGCCTGCGCGTCGCCCAGCCGCAGCTCCATGTCGTACGGCGCCAGCCTGGTGCCGAACGCGGAGAGGTCGTCCATGGCCTTCTCCTGCGACTCCAGGGTCTTGCCGCAGTCGCTGGACTGCGCCGAGGTCGCGTAGTAGTCGATCGTGGCCGCGATGGTGTTCCAGCGCGACGGGAGGGCCGAGGGGTTGGTCCTCGCGCCCAGCCCCTCGACCTCGGACTCGAGGTCCTTCCACTGCTCGCGGCACGACGTCGCGGCCTTGCTCGGTCCCTCGCTCTTCTCTGCGTCCTCGCTGCCGCACCCGGTGGTGGCGAGGAGCACGGACAGGAGCAGCACCCCGGAGAGCAACCCCCGACGACGCCGTAGGACGAGGACGCGGCCCACCCGGGCACGGGGACGGAGCATGTGGTCACCGTAGACCCACAGGACCGGGCTGACCGCGGAACGCCGCGAGCACATGTGTCGTAGGCTCCGGGGCGTGGTCCGGACGAGCCAGAGCATGCGTGTGCTGGGCCCCGGCGACGTGGCGGAAGCGCTCGCTCTCGTCGCCACCGACCCGGTCACGAACGTGTTCGCCGACTACCGCACCAGGATCACCCAGCTCGACACCCGGTGGCTCGGTGGCGAGATGTGGGGCTACGTCGAGGAGGGCCGGCTGGTCTCGATGTGCCACGTCGGAGCCAACATGGTGCCCGTGAACGCGACGCCCGCCGCGTGCGACGCCTTCGTCGAACGCGCGTTGCTCCGCGGCCCCAAGAGCTCCACGATCGTGGGGCCCCACGATGCTGTGGCCTTGATGTGGGCCGGGCTGGAGGAGGACTGGCCACGCCCACGGGACTTCCGCTGGAACCAGCCCCACATGGTCGCCACCTCGCCGCCGTCGTCGAGGAGGGACCCGCTGGTGCGGCGTACCACCAAGGAGGAGACGGACGCCCTCTATCCGGCGTGTGTGGCGATGTACACCGAGGAGGTCGGCATCTCCCCGGAGTCGGACGGCGGACGGGACCTCTACCGCGCCCGCGTCAAGCAGCTCATCGGGCGGGGCTGGTCGTTCTCCCGCATCGAGGAGGGCCGGGTGGTATTCAAGGCGGAGGTGGCGTGTGCGACGCCGAGTGCGTGCCAGATCCAGGGCGTCTACGTCGACCCCGAGCTGCGCGGCCAGGGACTTGGAGCTGCCGGGATGGCGACCGTCGTGGACCTCTGCCTGCGCGAGATCGCCCCCGCGGTGTCGCTCTACGTCAACGACCACAACGCGCCCGCGCGAGCTGCCTATGTCCGTGCCGGCTTCGAGCAGGTGGGCACTTTCGCGACGCTGATGTTCTGAGGGCGGACTCGCTAACCCGCGCGCACAACTAGGTCCGCGCGGTCGCGGGTCCCGGCGACGAGAGCAGCGTTGGCCCCGTCCGAGGAGAGCGTCCACTGCCGCGCGAGCTCGAGTGGCTTGCCGTGCGCGACGTGCCGCTTCACCAGCCGATCGATCCTGGTCTCCTGGTCACCGTCCACGAACCACACCTCGTCGAGCAGGGGACGCACGCCGGCCCAGCCTCGTCCGTCGTGGAGCAGGTAGTTGCCCTCGGTGACGACGAGGTGGTGCTCGGGTCGTATGGCGATGGCTCCCGCGACGGAGAGCTCACGGGACCGGTCGAACTCGGGGGCGTAGACGGTGGTTCCGCTCGGGTTGCGCAGCCTGGACAGCAGGGTGATGTAGCCCTCGACGTCGAAGGTCTCGGGCGCGCCCTTGCGCTCGCTGAGGCCGAGGCGGGCGAGCTCGGCGTCGTGCAGGTGGAACCCGTCCATGGGTACGACGACCGCGCTGTCACCGACCCTGGTCGCCAGCTCGGCCGCCAACGTGGACTTCCCTGCGCCCGGTGCGCCGCAGATGCCGAGCACGGTCCTGCCGCGGGCCATCAGGTCCAGCACCCGCCGGACCAGTGACTCGTCGAACTGCATGGCCTCGATCATCCGGCAAGGCTAGCCACCCGCCGCCTCGTCCCCCGGAGAACCCCGCGGTTAGCCTTGACCGGTGATCCTCCGAATGTCGAAGCTGTTCGTCCGCACCCTTCGGGAGGACCCCGTCGACGCCGAGGTCCCCAGTCACCGGCTGCTGGTGCGCGCGGGCTACATCCGCCGTGCCGCTCCCGGCATCTACTCCTGGTTGCCGCTCGGTCTGCGCGTCTACCAGAAGGTCGAGCAGATCGTCCGCGACGAGATGGACAAGATCGGGGCCCAGGAGCTGCAGTTCCCGGCGCTGCTGCCGCGCGAGCCCTACGAGGCCACCGGCCGCTGGACCGACTACGGCGACGGCATCTTCCGCCTCAAGGACCGCAAGGGTGGGGACTACCTGCTCGGCCCGACGCACGAGGAGATGTTCACCCTCCTCGTGAAGGATCTCTACTCCTCCTACAAGGACCTGCCCGTCTGGCTCTACCAGATCCAGACGAAGTACCGCGACGAGGCGCGTCCGCGCGCAGGACTCATCCGCGGCCGCGAGTTCGTGATGAAGGACAGCTACTCCTTCGACGTCAGCGACGCGGGACTCGACGCTTCCTACGCCGCACACCGCGAGGCCTACATCCGGACCTTCGACCGGCTCGGGTTCGACTACGTGATCGTCAAGGCCACCAGCGGGGCGATGGGCGGGTCGAAGTCGGAGGAGTTCCTCGCGCGCAGCCCCGTCGGGGAGGACACCTACGTCCGCTGCACGAACTGCGACTACGCAGCGAACGTCGAGGCGGTGCAGGTGCGTCCCCCCGCTCCCGTTCCGTGGGACGACGCACCCGCCGCCCACGCCGAGGACACTCCGGACACCCCGACGATCCAGACGCTGGTGGACCACCTCAACGAGAAGTACCCACGCGAGGACCGGCCCTGGCACGCCGGGGACACCCTCAAGAACGTGCTGGTCGTGCTCAAGCACGCCGACGGCACCCGTGAGCCGCTGGCCATCGGCCTGCCCGGTGACCGGGAGGTCGACCAGAAGCGGCTCGAGGGGATGATGGAGCCCACCGAGATCGAGGCCATGGACGAGGCCGCCTTCGCCGGGTTCCCCTCGCTCGTGAAGGGCTACATCGGTCCCGCGGAGCTGGGGGAGAAGTCCGAGTCGGGCATCCGCTACCTGCTCGACCCGCGCGTGGTCGAGGGCACCCGCTGGGTCACCGGAGCAGGAGTCCACGGCAGCCACGTCATGGACCTGGTGGCGGGCCGCGACTTCACCGCGGACGGCACCATCGAGGCCGCCGAGGTGCGCAACGGCGATCCCTGCCCACTCTGTTCATCGGAGGGTTCATCGGAGGGGGGTGACGGCGGTGAGCTGGTGACCGAGCGGGGGATCGAGATGGGCCACATCTTCCAGCTCGGCAGGAAGTACGCCGAGGCGCTGGACCTGAAGGTACTCGACGAGAACGGCAAGCTGGTCACCGTCACGATGGGCTCCTACGGCATCGGTGTCTCGCGCGCTGTCCCGGTGATCGCCGAGGACAACCACGACGATCTCGGCCTGGTCTGGCCGCGCGCGGTGTCCCCGGCCGACGTGCACATCGTGGCGACGGGCAAGGACCCGGCGATCTTCGAGGCCGCGTCCAGCTTGGCCACCGACCTCGAGAGCGCCGGGGTCGAGGTCATCTACGATGACCGACCCAAGGTCAGCCCCGGTGTGAAGTTCAAGGACGCCGAGCTGATCGGCGTACCCACGATCGTCACCGTGGGCCGTGGTCTGGCGGACGGCAACGTGGAGGTCAAGGACCGCCGTTCCGGCGAGCGCACGGAGGTGGCCGTCGGCGAGGCCGTCGAGCACCTGGTCTCGGTCGTGCGCGGCTAGGTTTCGAGGTACCTCACGGCGATGTGGCGCAGCTCGGCGGTCTCGGCCGCGGCGTCGAAGCCGTCCTCGCCGCACATCAGGTAGAGCGTGTCCACGAGGCCGAGCAGCCACCTCGCTGCCCGCGACAGGTCGAGGGACGCATCGACGTGCCCGTCCTCCGCCGCACGCACCAGCAGTCGGGCGAAGGCGGTGCGCACCTTGTCGTCGCCGGCCTCGAGCAGACCGGCGAACTCCTCGTCGTTCACGGCGAGCTGCAGCATCGCTCCGACGAGGCCGGGGGCGTAGGGGTCTGCGGCGTCCCGGCACATGTGGTCGAGCAGGCGCCAGACCTCGTCGAGCGCCCGCTCCTCGTCCAGGGTGGCGATCACGGCGTCGTTGACGGCGTGCTCGTCGACGATGATCGCCAGCATGATCGAGCGCTTGTCGCCGAAGTAGTGGAACAGCGTGCCGGAGCCGATCCCCGCGGCCCAGCAGATCTGTGCGGTGGTGGCCCCGGTGTAGCCCCGCTCCGCGAACACCACGGCTGCGGCGTCCTGGATGGCAGCCCGCCTGGCGGCGTGCCTGACCGGGTCGACCGTCCTCACTGCACGTCCTCGGCGGCGGAGGGTGTCTCCTCGGTGAGCCTCTTGCGCCGCTTGGTCTCGCGCACGGCGATCGACACCGCGACCACGAAGCCGATGACGTACTTCAGCCAGCCCGTCTCCGGGATCCAGCCGAACAGCCGGTCGAACAGCGGCGGCACCCATTGGAACAGGGGAGCGAGGTAGCGGGTGGGGTCGAGGTACCGCAGCCAGTCCGGCGGGTCGAGGGCCCGCAGCCAGCCGAAGTCGATCCTGGGCAGGAGGGCTGTGAGCAGCGCGCTGATCCCGAGGATCGCCAGGATGGTGCCGCCGACGTTGAGGACGACGTGCCGCGCGGCGTACAGGCTCGGATGGGCCACGCCCCACGCGTGCAGCCGCGCACCGCGGGTTCCGGGTGGGGGAGCGTAGGGGACGCTCCGACGACGTACGTCGCCGCGGCCGGGCTCGACGAGGAGCACCTTGGAGACGCGGCCGGTCCACCACCAGGCGACCCGGGTGGGGTGGCCGGACTCCAGGCCCAGGTCGACCTTGCCGATCTCCTCGCTGGCGCCCTCGTCGACGACGGTGCCGTCCACGAGCAGGCGAGCGCGGTTGCGGTTCTTGCCCTCCGCCTCGGCCCAGGTCTCCACGCGCAGCTCGGTGCCGCGGTCTCGCAGGGTGTAGGTCCTCATCGTGGTGCTCATGCCGCAATACTAGAGCGCGTGCTCCATTAAAGGTGGTCGACGGCACCTAGCGAGGACGGGCGGACGTGCCCGGGCCGGTAGGTCATAGGGTCGGGCGTCATGCACATCGACGCGGTCATCTTCGACTGGGGCGGCACCCTCACCCGGTGGCACGACATCGACTTCCACGCCGAGTCGCTGGCGCTGGCCCATGCCGTGGTGGCCTCGGACGAGGACCTCCACGTGCACGCCGAGGCGCTGCGCCGCGCCAACCAGGTGATCTGGGGACGCAGCCGTGACCACCAGGAGAGCTCGACGCTGGCCGACCTGTTCACCGAGGCCGGCCTGGGGCACGACCCGGAGCTGCTGAGCCACTACCGCGAGTTCTGGGAGCCGCACACGGGGACCGATCCGCACGTGGTGCCCCTGTTCGAGACCCTGCGCGAGCGCGGGCTCAAGGTCGGGGTGCTGTCCAACACGATCTGGCCACGCGACTGGCACGAGGACTTCTTCCGTCGCGACAGGGTGCTCGACCTGATCGACGGAGCCGTCTACACCAGCGAGATCCCCTGGAGCAAGCCCTCTCCCAACGCCTTCGCCGCGGCCATGACGGCGGTGGGTGCGACCGACCCGCGGCGCTGCGTCTACGTCGGGGACCGGCTCTACGACGACATCTGGGGCGCTCGCAACGCCGGGCTGAACGCGATCCACATCCCGCACAGCGCCATCCCGGTCGAGCAGGTCGGTCACTCCGAGGGTGAGCCCGACGCCGTCGCCCACGAGCTGTCGGACATCCCGGGGATCCTCGACCGGCTGTGACCTCCCCGGCGCACGGCGGGAGTGACCCGATCCGGACTCAGTCGACCCCCGGGAAGTTGCTCGGCCGAACGCCGAAGGACACCTCGCGCAGCGCGCTCGCGTCCAGTGCCGTGATGGCCCACCGACGGTCGTCGCCGGCCGTGTTCGCCACCAGCTCGCCGTAGGTGCGGGTCGCCCGGCCCTCGATCGTGCGGGCCACTGCCTCGATCTGGGCAGCAGTGGAGGTGCGTCCCGGCACGTCGTAGTCGACCTGGGCGGCGACCGGGTCGGTGCCCTTGGTGCTGACCAGAACGGTCAGCCGGTCGCGGGAGGCACGGTGGGCCTCGTAGGCCCGGGAGAGCCGGGCGAAGAGTGCCGGTTGCCTGGACTTGGAGGACTGGGCGCCGAGCAGCCCGTAGAGGTGGACGGCCGCATGCTCCGCGGCGAGCGTCTTCTGCAGCGCCTCGACGGGGGTCATGTCGACCACACCGCGAGCTGCTGGGAGACCGCGGCCCCCATGCTGGCCAGGAGACGGGCGAAGTCGCCGCTCTGAGCCCGCACGGCCAGGGCGCCCAAGGTGTCATGCAACCGCTGTTCCCGGGTCGCGAGGTTGCTCAGCGCCACGTCGCGCTTGCGCGGGACGACGTACGGCGCTGGCGTGGCCGACGGCTGCGCGCGTGCCGGCACGGCGTCGGCGAGCGACTTCTCGTGGGCCTGGTGCATCTGCCCGAGAGGCACCAGCCGCGGCCGCGACTCCGGGAACCGGGCCACCGTCTTGTCGACGGCGGTGCGCACGGCCCGGATCTCGGCGAGCGCGCTGGTGGCCACCGCGACGTCGGGGGCGAGCCCGGCCGGGGACTGCGAGGTGTCGTCGTCCGGGACCGGGTCGCTGGCGCTGCAGGCGCTCGCGACGAGCCCGGCCACCCCCGCCGCGCCGACGGCGATCAGCGACCGTCTCGAGAGGGGGGAGTCGACCACGGGCTGATCCTAGGGCGCGAGACGCGACCTGCGGGACGCGGCTCGGATGGTCGGGTCCGGTTGGCACTCGCGTTAGGGTTGAGGTCAACACAACAGCACAGTGAGGAGGGTCTGGAGCCATGGCCGTGACCGACACCAGAGACCGCCTCGCTGAGCAGCTGACCAGCCCCATCGGGGATCTGGGGCTCGACCTGGAGGCCGTCGACCTTTCCAGCGCCGGCAAGCGGCGCATCCTCCGCGTGGCCATCGACAAGGACGGCGGCGTCACGATGGACGACATCGCCGACGCCACCCGGGAGGTCTCCCGCGTGCTGGACGAGACCGACCTGATGGGCCAGCAGGCCTACACGCTCGAGGTCTCCTCGCCCGGGGTCGACCGACCCCTGACGCTGCCGCGCCACTGGCGTCGCAACAAGGGGCGGCTCGTCAAGGTGACCTTCGCCGAGGAGGAGCCGTTGACCGGGCGGATCACCGACAGCGACGAGGACGGCGTCCTGCTCGACGTCGAGGGCGCCGAGCGTCGCGTGGAGTTCGTCGAGGTCAAGAAGGCCAAGATCCAGATCGAGTTCAAGAAGGAGACAGCCTGATGGACATCGACATGAGCATCTTGAGGATGCTGGAGCGCGAGAAGGAGATCTCCTTCGACGTTCTGGTCGAGGCCATCGAGCAGGCCCTGCTCACGGCGTACCACAAGTCCCACGACGGCCAGGAGAACGCGCGCGTCGCGCTCGACCGCAAGACCGGCCACGTCACCGTGATGGCGCAGGAGAAGGACGACGAGGGCAACGTCATCGCGGAGTTCGAGGACACGCCCGAGGGGTTCGGCCGGATCGCGGCCACGACGGCGAAGCAGATCATGCTTCAGCGCCTGCGGGACGCCGAGGACGAGCGGAAGTTCGGTGAGTTCTCCGGCAAGGAGGGCGACATCGTCTCCGGGCTGATCCAGCAGGGTCGCAACCCCGACGACGTGATGGTCGACCTCGGCAAGCTGGAGGCGCTGCTGCCGTCGGGGGAGAGGGTTCCCGGTGAGGACTACTCGCACGGCACCCGGATCAAGTGCCTGGTGATCAGCGTCCGGAAGGGCATGCGCGGCCCGCAGGTGATGCTCTCGCGCACTCACCCGAGCCTGGTCAAGAAGCTCTTCGCCCTCGAGGTGCCAGAGATCGCGGACGGAACTGTGGAGATCTGCGGGATCGCCCGCGAGGCCGGCCACCGCACCAAGATCGCCGTGAAGTCCAACGTCCCCGGCGTCAATGCCAAGGGTTCGTGCATCGGTCCCATGGGCCAGCGGGTCCGGGCCGTGATGAATGAGCTGCACGGGGAGAAGATCGACATCATCGACTGGTCGGACGACCCCGCCACCCTGGTTGGCAATGCCCTGAGCCCCGCCCGGGTCTCGAGCGTCACCGTCGTGGACGAGGCCTCCCGCTCGGCACGTGTCGTGGTGCCCGACTTCCAGCTCTCGCTCGCGATCGGCAAGGAAGGTCAGAACGCTCGACTGGCCGCCCGGATGACCGGATGGCGGATCGACATCAGGTCGGACGAGGCGCCGATCGCCCCGCCCCTGCCTGCAGAGTGACGCGCGAGGGTGGGTCATCGCGTTTCGGATAACCCCGGCACCCCGGTAGAGTGTTGGCCGGTGGTTCCACACATCGACATTTCGCGCACTGACGGTCCCATTCGGACGTGCATCGGGTGTCGGGAGCGAGCCACCAAGCGTGAGTTGCTGCGGATCGTCGCAGGGACGGACGCGGAGGACCGTGAGGATTCGCAGTCTGGATCCTGGTTCGTCGTACCCGACCCGAGTGGCACCGCATCCGGACGTGGGGCGCACCTGCACCCGACGTCCGAGTGTCTCGCACTCGCTGAACGCAAACGTGCCTTCGCTCGGGCTCTTCGGCATGATGCCGGGGTTCGGGGGGCGCTGAGCCTGGAGCGGTTGCGGGAGCATCTGCGCCAGCGTGATCAAGAACAGCCCGAACCAAGCACCGACTAGGTCAGCAACTACCAAGAACTGGAGCATCAGCTCATGAGCCTGCGATGAGACCCCTCGCACTGAGTACAGCGCGATGAGCATGCACATCAACTAGCGGTCCGGTAGCTCCCCTCTTCGAAGAGCGGGGACTCGGACCAGGAGGAACCACGTGGCCAAGGTCCGAGTCCATGAACTCGCCAAGAAGTACGACGTCCCGTCCAAGGACGTCCTCAAGATGCTCAACGACCTGGGTGAGTTCGTGAAGGCACCCAGCTCGACGGTGGAACCCCCCGTCGAGAAGAAGTTCGAAGACAAGTACGGCGCTGACCTGCTTGCCCAGGCGGAGGCCAAGGCAGCCAAGAAGGCAGCCAAGAAGGCTCCCGCCAAGAAGGCGGCAGCAGCGCCGGCCGAGGCGGAGACGCCAGTCGATACCGGGGCCCCTGAGCCTGAGCAGCCGGCCGCTGAGCAGCCCGCTGTCGAGCAGCCCGCTGTCGAGGAGTCGGCCCCCCGGTTCACGCCCGGTCCGCGGCCGCGGGTCGTGGCCGAAGCGCCTCCGGTGGAGTCTGAGCCCGAGGTGGCGCAGCCGGCCGCCGAGGTCGAGTCGCCGACCGAGCCCGCGACCGAGCACGACACCGACGGGGGCGAAGAGGCACCTGCCGCCAGCGCCGGTGCCGGATTCAAGCCCGGTCCGCGTCCGGCCCGTCCGGGTGCTCCGCGCCCGGGCAACAACCCGTTCTCCTCGACGCAGGGCATGGGCAGCCGTCCTGCCCCCGCGCCCGGCGCCGCTCCCGGTGCCACTCCGGGCACCGGTGCCGGTGACCAGCGGCCGCCACGCCCGCCCGCGGGCCGCGACGGCATGCCCCGACCCAACCCGGCGATGATGCCCAAGTCCCCGGCCGCCTTCGGTGGCGGCCCCGGCGGCGCTCGCGGCGGTCCCGGTGGTCCCGGCGGAGCCCGGGGTGGTCCCGGCGGTGCCCGAGGTGGACCTGGCGGCGCTCCGGCCCGCGGCGGCCCTCCCGGTCGCGGCGGTGGCTTCGGCGGCGGTCCCGGTGGCGCACCCGGCATGGGTGGCGGCCCCGGTGGCCCGGGCGGAGCACCGGGTGGACGCCCGGGTGGACCCGGACGAGGCCGTCCCGGCCAGCGCGGCAGCACCCAGGGTGCATTCGGTCGCCCCGGTGGCCCGTCGCGCCGTGGACGCAAGTCGAAGCGTGCGCGTCGTCAAGAGTTCGAGCAGATGGAAGCCCCGACGATCGGTGGCATGCGCGTCCGCAAGGGCAACGGCGAGACCGTTCGCCTGGCGCGTGGCGCCTCGCTGACCGACTTCGCCGAGAAGATCGGTGTCGACCCGGCGTCGCTGGTGCAGATGCTGTTCCACCTCGGAGAGATGGTCACGGCGACCGAGTCGGTCAACGACGCGACGCTGCAGCTCCTCGGTGACGAGCTCAACTACGTCGTCGAGGTCGTCTCGCCCGAGGACGAGGACCGCGAGCTGCTCGACTCCTTCGACCTGCAGTTCGGGTCGGACGAGGGTGACGAGGACATGCTCGAGGCCCGTCCGCCGGTGGTCACCGTCATGGGTCACGTCGACCACGGAAAGACCAAGCTCCTCGACGCGTTGCGAACTGCCAACGTCGTCGACAAGGAGGCCGGTGGCATCACCCAGCACATCGGTGCCTACCAGGTGCACACCGAGGTCGACGGCACCGAGCGTCGCATCACCCTGATCGACACCCCGGGCCACGAGGCGTTCACCGCCATGCGTGCCCGTGGTGCCCAGGCAACCGACATCGCGGTGCTCGTCGTGGCCGCCGACGACGGTGTGATGCCGCAGACGGTCGAGGCGCTGAACCACGCCAAGGCCGCCAACGTCCCGATCGTGGTGGCGGTCAACAAGGTCGACAAGCCGGACGCCGACCCGACCAAGGTCCGTGGCCAGCTGACCGAGTACGGCCTGGTGCCCGAGGAGTACGGCGGCGACGTCATGTTCGTCGACGTCTCGGCCAAGTCCCAGCTCAACCTCGACAAGCTGCTCGAGGCGGTCGTGCTGACCGCGGACGCCTCGCTCGACCTGCGGGCCAACCCCGACCAGGACGCCCAGGGCCTCGTGGTCGAGGCGCACCTGGACCGCGGTCGCGGACCGGTCGCGACGATCCTCGTCCAGCGCGGAACCCTCCGCGTCGGTGACTCGATCGTGGCGGGTCCGGCGTACGGCCGGGTGCGCGCCATGCTCGACGAGCACGGCGAGAACATCGAGCAGGCCGACCCGTCCCGTCCCGCCATGGTGCTCGGTCTCTCCGGTGTCCCCGGTGCGGGCCAGAACTTCATCGTGGTCGAGGACGACCGGATCGCCCGTCAGATCGCGGAGAAGCGCGAGGCGCGCGAGCGTGCGGCCATGCAGGCCAAGCGTCGGGTCCGTCGCAGCCTGGAAGACTTCATGGCTTCCATGGAGAAGGGCGAGAGCCAGGAGCTGAACCTGATCCTGAAGGGCGACGTCTCCGGTTCCGTGGAGGCCCTCGAGGACTCCCTGGCCAAGATCGACGTGGGCGACGAGGTGTCGCTGCGCGTCATCGACCGCGGTGTCGGCGCGATCACCGAGACCAACGTCGACCTGGCTGCCGCCTCGGACGCGATCATCATCGGCTTCAACGTCCGCCCGCAGGGCAAGGCGACCGAGATGGCCGATCGCGAGGGTGTGGAGATCCGTTACTACTCGGTGATCTACCAGGCCATCGAGGAGATCGAGGCGGCGCTCAAGGGCATGCTCAAGCCGGAGTTCGAGGAGCAGGTCCTGGGCCAGGCGGAGATCCGTGCGATCTTCCGCAGCTCCAAGATCGGCAACATCGCCGGTTGCATGGTCACCAGCGGTCTGCTTCGTCGCAACGCCAAGGTGCGCCTGATCCGCGACGGCGCGGTCGTGTCCGAGAACCTGGACCTGGCCTCGCTGAAGCGCGAGAAGGACGACGCCTCGGAGGTCCGCGAGGGCTTCGAGTGTGGACTTGTCCTGCGCGGCTTCAACGACATCAAGGAAGGCGATGTGGTCGAGGCGTACGAGATGAAGGAGATCCCGAGGGCCTGAGCCCGGCTTCGGGCGTCCCTCTTGGGGGCGCCCGGCCGGGGCCCGGGGGTGAGCCAACCACCCCTTCCGCTCGTTCCTCGCTCCAGGGGGGCCAGTCCCATCCACGACTCACCCCCGGGCCCCGCCCAGCCGCCCACGGTGGCGCGGGGCCGGGCTCCAGCACCAACGGAAAGCAAGGCCTAGAGATGAGCAACCCGAGAGTCAGAAAGATTGCCGACCGGATCAAGGTCATCGTGGCGGAGATGCTCGAGCGGAAGGTCAAGGACCCGCGGTTGGGGTTCGTGACGGTGACTGACGTGCGCGTCTCCGGGGACACGCTCCAGGCGTCGATCTTCTACACGGTGCTCGGGGCCGACGAGGACCTCGAGGGCACCGCTGCAGCGCTTGCGTCCGCCAAGGGGCTGATCCGGTCCGAGGTCGGCAAGCAACTGGGCATGCGGCACGTGCCGACGCTGGACTTCATCCACGACGCCCTGCCCGAGACCGCCCGGCACATCGACGACCTGCTGGAGCGGGTGCGCGAGTCCGATGCGGCCGCGGCGCAGTCGGCCAATGCCGGTGCCTACGCCGGGGAGCCCGATCCCTACAAGAAGCCTCGCGAGACCAGCGAGCTCGACGACAACGACTCCGTGGTGGTCGAGGACAAGTGAGTCCCGAGGGGACACTCGACCACCGGGCGAGCGGCCTCGTGGTCGTCGACAAGCCTGCGGGCCTGACCTCCCACGACGTGGTCGCGCGGGTACGACGGCTGGCCGGGACCCGCAAGGTGGGCCATGCCGGCACCCTCGACCCGATGGCGACCGGAGTCCTCGTGCTCGGTGTCAACCGGGCCACCCGGTTGCTGGGCCACCTGCTGGTCAGCGACAAGGTGTACGACGCCACGCTCCGGCTCGGGTCGTCGACGACGACCGACGATGCCGAGGGTGAGGTGATCGCGACCGTTGCCACGGGTGAGGTGACCGAGGAGCTGGTCCTGAACGAGCTGAGTGCCTTCGTCGGCGAGATCGACCAGGTGCCCTCCGCAGTCTCGGCGATCAAGGTCGACGGTCGTCGCGCCTACGAACGGGTCCGGGCGGGGGAGCAGGTCGAGCTCGCCTCCCGACGGGTGCGGATCGACTCGATCGAGGTGCACCGGGTGCGGCTCGGGGTCGACGGTGTCGAGGTCGACCTGTCCGTGCGCTGCACCAGCGGCACCTACATCCGGGCGATCGCTCGCGACCTGGGCGACCTCCTGGGCACCGGTGGACACCTGACGGCGCTACGACGGACGGCGGTCGGACCGTTCGGGATCCCGGCCGCGAGCACTCTCGAGGAGCTCGAGGCGGACCCCGTGCTGATCCCGATCGCGCAAGCGGCCAGGGCCGGGTTCCCGACCTACGACCTGGACGAGGAGTCGGCCGTGGAGGTCCGCTTCGGGCGCAAGCTGAAGGTGGACCTGCCCGCTGCCGGGCCGGTGGCGCTGTTCGCGCCGGACGGTGAGTTCCTGGCCCTCTACGAGCGGGTGGACGGCGTCGAGGTCCCGGCCGCTGAATCGTGGGCCAGGGCGGTCGCGGTCTTCGTCTGATCGGTGCGCCAGTAGTGTTCACGCCGTGCGAATCTGGCGTTCCCTCGACGACCTCCCGGCCGACCTCGGTCGCACGGCCGTCGTCATCGGAAACTTCGACGGTGTCCATCTGGGCCACCGCCACGTGATCCAGCGCGCCCGCGAGCTGGCAGACGCCGACGGGATCCACGTGGTCGCCGTGACCTTCGACCCGCACCCGATGGCCGTCCTCCGCCCCGAGCACGCCCCCCTGGCCCTGACCGACATCGAGCGCCGCTGCCGGCTGCTGGCCGAGGCCGGCGTCGACGACGTGTTCGTGATCGCGTTCTCGCGCGAGATCGCCGCCTGGAGTCCCCAGGAGTTCGTGGACCGCGTGATCGTCGAGGGGCTGCACGCCTCCGTGGTCGTGGTGGGTGGCAACTTCCGGTTCGGCGCGAAGGCGGCAGGCGACGTCGTCATGCTGACCGAGGCCGGCAGGTCGCGTGACTTCCGCGTCGAGGGTGTCGCGCTCGACGGTGGCCCCCAGGTCTGGTCGTCGACCTATGTCCGCACCTGCCTCGCCGGCGGCGATGTCGAAGGGGCTGCCGAGGCGCTCGGGCGCCCCTACGTGGTGGTCGGCCACGTCGTCCGCGGTGAGGAGCGAGGCCGTGAGCTCGGATATCCCACGGCCAACGTGCCGACGGGCGGGCTCGCCGCTCCCGCGGACGGGGTGTACGCCGGGTGGCTGACCGTGCTCGACCCGACGACGGGGCAACTGGACGGTGAGCAGATGCCGGCGGCGATCAGCGTGGGCACCAACCCGACCTTCGACGGAGAGCGGGATCGCCGGGTCGAGGCCTACGTGCTTCCTGCGACAGGCTCAGGACACGAGGAGCGCGACCTCGAGCTCTACGACCAGCTCGTCGAGGTGTCCTTCGCCGCCCGGATCCGGGGGATGGTCAAGTTCGACAGCATCGAGGAGCTGGTCGCGACGATGGACCAGGACGTCCAACAAACGCGCTACCTGCTGGCGGGCGAGGCGTGAGCCGCCCCCGCCGACGGACCCGCTGGCGGCCACGGACGAATGGTTCCTGCGCAACGGCCTGTCCTACTTCGTGCCCGAGCAGCGCCAGGGCGCGAAGTTTGCGCTGACCCTGCGCCGCACCCTTCCCTTGGCGGTGCTCACCGGGCTCGCGGCTGCCGCGGTCGGCGGGGCGCTGGCGTGGTTCGCCGAGAAGTTCAGCCTCGCGCCAGCGACCCTCCTCACGATCGGGATGTTGGCGGCCAGCTCCACCTTCCCGTCCGCGACCGAGTACGCACCAAGGCGGCGGGCGACACTCTCCGGGACGTGCAGCGGCCCTAGTCGGTCAGCTGTCGCTTCATCACCTTGCCGGTGTCGACGTGTGACCCGACTTTGGGGTCGAGGTGAGCCAGACCGCGCTGTAGGCCGGCAGCTGGACCGCGTCGTCACGTAAGTCCGGGGCGTGGCCGCTGATCCTGTCCACCACCCAGCCCGGGACCAGCCCGAGGTCGTGGAGAACCCCGTGCGGCACGTGCGCGGGTCGGTCGGTGACGTTGTAGGCGCCGAGCATCGTCCCCGTGGGGTGCCGCCGAGCGACCAGCAGCACGCCGGGGTCGCGCGGGTGGAGCACCTGCGCCTCGATGGCGGCGTGCAGGTGCGGCAGGCCACGCCGTGCCGCGATCAGCGAGCGGAGCCCGGCGTTCACGCCGTGGACGTCCTCCGGGGACGGCCAGGGCATCCGCGGCCGGTGCACCCACCGGTTGTCCGCGGCGTGGCCCGGCTCGGTGTCCCAGGCTTGGTCGTTGCACAGGCCGAGCTCGTCGCCCATCCAGATCACCGGCACCCCGCCGAAGCCGAGGACGATGGCGTGCGCCAGCTGGATGCGTGCCGCCGCGAGCGGGTCCCCGGTCTCCAGTCCGGCCAGCGAGGCGAGGCTGCCGGAGATGCGCCGGTCGCCGGTGGCGGGGTTCTCCTGGAACACCAGCCCGCGTGCCCACGAACCGGGGAACTCGCCGGCGTAGAAGTCCGAGAGGAACTTGCGGTGCCCGAAGCCGCTCACGCCGGTGGCGGCGGCGTCACCGTCGTCGATCGCCCAGCCGATGTCGTCGTGGCAGCGGGCGTAGGTGACCCAGGCGGTCGTGCTCGGCGGGGTGGCCAGCGCTCGCAGGGCGTGGGAGGCGAGCACCGCGTCGCGGCTGGCGAGCATCGACCAGATCTGCACCATCAGGCCGTTGTGGTAGGCGAGGTCGCTCACCTTTCCGTGGTGCTCGCCCTGGCCGAGGTAGGCCAGCAGGTCCTGCGGGCCGACGATGGCCTCGGCCTTGAACAGCGTGGCCGGGGCGGCGATCCGGGCCACCGTGCGCAGGGCCTGGGTCAGCGCGTGCACCTCGGGCTGGTTCTGGCAGTTGCTGCCCATGCGCTTCCAGGTGAACGCGATCGCGTCCAGACGGAAGATCTCCACGCCGTCGTTGGCCAGGCCGAGGATGATGTCGGCGAACTCGCACAGCACATCGGGGTTCGCCCAGTTCAGGTCCCACTGGTAGTCGTTGAACGTCGTCCAGACCCACCCCGCCAGCTCGTCGTCCCAGGTGAAGCTGCCCGGCGCGAAGTCGGGGAAGACCTCGGGCAGGGTGCGCTCATAGGCGTCCGGCGTCGCACGGTCCGCGAAGACCAGGAAGTAGTCGCGGTGGGCGGAGTCGCCCGCCACTGCCTGGCGGGCCCACTCGTGCTCCTTGGCGACGTGGTTCAGCACCAGGTCGACACAGAGGCTGATCCCACGACCGCGCAGCTCGGCCGTGAGCGCCCGCAGGTCCTCGATGGTGCCGAGGTCGGGGCGAATGCTGCGGTAGTCCTGGACCGCGTAGCCGCCGTCGTTGGGTGCCGGTCGTGGGGTGAGCAGCGGCATCAGGTGCAGGTAGCGGACGCCGAGGTCCTGGAGGTACGACGCACGGTCGGCCACCCCCTCCAGCGTGCCGGCGAAGCGGTCGGCATAGGCGGCGTAGCCGATCACCTCGGGCTGCTGGAACCAGTCGGGTGCCAGCGAACGCTCCAGGTCGAGGGCATGCAGGCCGTCCGGCCTCGCCGCGAAGGCTGATGCGGCGAGCCGCACGAGCCGGTCGCGGACGTCGGCCGGGTCGGCGTACAGCGCAAGGAGTGCGGCTTCGAGGTCGGGCAGCCAGCGTCTCAGGCGCGCCTCGAAGAGCTCGCGCCGATGGGCCGGGAGCGTGGTGAGGAGGTCCTCGAGAGGCGAGATCTGCACGGCGTCAGTATGGCTGTCTGGCCCGGCTGTCACGCTCGAGTGACCGTGACCGGTACGCCGTTCAGCGCGGCGTTGCCCGAGACGTCCAGCCGCTCGGGGTCGGTGAGGTCGTTGACCGAGACGCCGACGACCCTGCTCGCGTTGGCCATCCGCCGGCCCTTCCCCTCGTGGCCGTAGCCGTGGGGGAGCGAGACGACCCCGCGCATCATGTCCTCGGTGGCGCGGACCTCGGTGGTGACCTCGCCGACCCGGGAGGCGACCCGGACGCGGGACCCGTCGCTGAGACCGCGCTCGGCCAGGTCCCCGGGGTTCATCAGCAGCTGGTGGCGCGGCCTGCCCCGAGTGAGGCGCTCGCTGTTGTGCATCCAGGAGTTGTTGTCGCGCTGGTGCCGCCGCCCGATCAGCACGAGCTCACCCGTGCCGGCTGCTGTGTCGAGCTGGGCGTCGATGGTCGTGCGCAGCCTGTGCAGATCTGCGACCATCCGGTCCGGAGCGAGATGGATCAGCTTGTCCCTGGTCTGCAGGCGTGCGGGCATCGTCGGCCTGAGCGGGCCGAGGTCGACTCCTTCCGGATGGGACCGCAGCGCCCTCATCGTCGTACGACGGCCGGTCAGGAGCAGCGTCGAGACGATGGTGGTCGGGCTCACGGTCAGCGAGGCCCGCTCGCTGAGCGCCTTGGCCATGGACTTCTTCTTCTCCAGCCTGGCAGTGGTGCGCAGCGCGATCTCACGGAAGATCTCCCAGTCGTGCATCGCGTCCGCGGGTTTCTCGAAGACCGGGGGGGTGAAGCGCGCGGTGTTGCGAACGGCCAGGGCGTGGAAGACGAGGTCGTACTGCTCCCGCTCCAGCGCCGTCGTGGGTGGCAACACCACTCGAGCGTGCCGGGTGGTCTCGTTGAGGTAGATGTCGACCGCGGCCATGAAGTCCAGCCCGGCGAAGGCGCGCCCCAGGCTGTCGCCATCAGGTGTGGAGAGCACCGGGTTGCCGGCGATCGTCAGCATCGCGCGGACCTGTCCCTCTCCGGCTGTCTCGATCTCCTCGCGCAGCACGCTCACCGGCAGCTCGCCACCGAACTCCGGAGCCCCGCGGACCCGACTGCGCCACACGTCGTGGTGACCGCGTCCCAGGATCGCCTTGCCGACGATGTCGATGGCCGGCTCGGTGAACAGCACCCCGCCCTCGCGGTCGAAGTTGCCGCTGAGGATGTTCAGGCAGCTGATCGCCCACTGGCAGATCGAGCCGAAGCCCTGCGTGGACACCCCCACCCGGCCGTATGCCGCTGCGCCGTCGGCTGCGGCGAACTCGCGGGTGATCCGGCGGATCTCAGCTGCGGGGACACCGGACGCTTCCGCGGCGTACTGCGGGGTGTAGGGCGCGACGGCGAGCCGCACCGACTCGATCCCCTCGACGTACTCCGGCGGATCGGTCAGCTCCTCCTCGAACAGCACGTGCAGCATGGCCAGGAGGACGACCGCGTCGGTGGCCGGTCGCACGAAGTGGTGCTCGTCCGCGACCCTGGCGGTCTCGGTGCGCCGCGGGTCGAAGACCACCATCCGGCCGCCGCGCTTCTTCAGGTCACGCACCCGGTTGGGGAAGTCGGGCACGGTCATCAGCGAGCCGTTGGAGGCCATCGGGTTGGCGCCGAAGACCAGGAAGTAGGAGGTCCGGTCGATGTCGGCGATCGGGATCAGCAGCTGGTGGCCGAAGAGCTGCCAGGCGACGAACTGGTGGGGCAGCTGGTCGACGGAGGTGGCGCTGAACTTGTTGCGGGTCTTGAAGGCCTTGTTCATCGTCACGCCGTGGGTCAACGAACCCAGCGAGTGGGCGTTGGGGTTGCCCAGGTAGACGCCCAGCGCGTTGGGCCCGTGCTCGTTGATCGCGGCCGCGATCCCGTCGGCGGTCAGGTCGAGGGCCTCGTCCCACGAGATCTCCACCCACTGGGCGTCGGGGCCGTCACCGACCCGCTTGACCGGGCGTCTCAACCGGTCCGGGTCCTCGTAGACGTCCGCGAGCGCCACCCCCTTGGGGCAGATGTGCCCCCGGGACAAGGGATCGTCCTCGTTGCCGCGGATGGAGATGACCTTGGGGCCTTCGGGCCGGTCCTCGATGGTCAGCTCCAGGCCGCAGATGGCCTCGCACAGGTTGCAGGCGGCCAGGACCCGGCGAGACGGGGCGTCGTGGGCCGGGACGGGGGAACCAGCAGGGGAACCGGCAGGGGTGTCGGCAGGGGTGTCGTGCGTCTCCATGGTCGGGATCCTCGCACGCCACGCCGATCAACAGCGCGGTGCGCACTATTACGCGGTCCGTAGTAGTGTGCGCCGCATGGACACCACCCAGCTCCTCAAGGGAGTGCTTGACCTGGCGGTGCTCGCGGTGGTCGACGACGAGGACGGATACGGCTACGACATAGTCCGGCGGTTGCGCGACCGCGGGCTCGAGGAGATCGGCGACGCGTCGGTCTACGGCACCCTGCGCCGGCTCTACGCCGGCGGCGCGCTGACGTCGTACGTCGTGGCCAGTGAGACCGGCCCCCATCGCAAGTACTACGGGATCACGCCCGCCGGCCGGATCCAGCTCAAGCAGCAGCGCGACGACTGGACGTCGTTCTCCACCACCGTGACGAGCATTCTCGAAGGAGCCAGCGCATGAACACGATCCTCACCACCCCCGAGGTGCGCCTGTTCGTCCGGGCTGTCCGCGAGCGCCTCGAGGACCTCACCGAGGAGGAGCGCGAGGAGCTGGTCGGTGGGCTCGACGCCGACATCAACGACCTGGTCGAGGAGCGCGGTCTCGATGCCCTGCCGGACCCGGGCGACTACGCCCGCGAGCTGCGGGTTGCGGCCGGGTTCAGCGCCCGGGCTGACGTGCAACGTCCGACCGGACGCCGGGATTCCTTGACAGCCTGGCTCGACCGCGGCGCCGACACCTGGGACCGCTGGTGCGACAGTGGCGACCACCTCGGTATTCCGGCGCTGCTCACAAGTCTGCGGCCGGTCTGGTGGGTGATCCGGGCCATGTGCGCCGCGGCACTGCTGATCGAGATGGTGGGCACACAGTGGATCTTCGGCCTGACCCTCAAACGGGCACTCCTGGTCGCGGTGTTCACCCTGGTCAGTGTCCAGATCGGACGTCGGTCCTGGTGGCCCGGCACCATGCTGCACCGCTCATTGACGCTGCGGCTGGTGTTGATCGCCCTCAACCTGCTCGCGGTCCTGATGGTCCCGCTGATGCTGGACCGGCTGGTGGCGACCGCTACCAACGGGACCGAGTCGGCGGCGGCGCCGGCATACGTCGAGAGCGCTGCCCTGACGTTCCACGGCTCGCCCGTGCGCAACGTCTACCCCTATGACGCCCTGGGGCGCCCGCTCGTGGGCGTGCAGCTGGTTGACCAGGACGGTCGCCGGTTGGTGGTGGAGGCGAGCCAGTATGACGACGACACTGGGGTGCAGGTTGACCTGACGCCTTGGATGAACGGACGCACTACGCTGTTCAGCGTCTTTCCGCTCGCCGAGCAGCCGCTCGACCAGGAGTCGTTGGAGCCCCAGGGCCGGCCGGGACTGCTGCCGCCGCCGTTCGCGTCCTTGCCGGCGGTGACCCTGCCCGGGGTCACCCCGAGCGCGCTCGTCGCGAATACCACGGTCGAGCAGAAGCGCGCCGTGGCCAAGAGGACCGCCGAGCGGAAAGCTGCCGCCACGGCCAGGACAAAGGCCCGCAAAACCCGATAATCGGGTGGTCATCCCCGTAGCGTGTCGGCACACGTCCCCCTCGGGACCGACAATGCGGAGGCAACCATGGGATACGGACTCGGGATCGTGCTGCTGGTGATCGGCCTGGCCCTGGCCCTGGCCGTCGACGCGCAGGTCTCCGGCGTCGACATCCAGACCCTGGGCTGGATCCTCGTCTTCGGCGGCATCATCGTGGTGGCGGTGAACGCGGTCCAGCTGAACACGCGGCGGCGCGCCACCGCCGTGCGCACCACCACGCATGCAGACGGCAGCCAGACCCACACCGAGCGTCGCTCTGAGATGGACCCTCCGCCTCCTGCGGTCTGAATCGTCTGCTGCCCCGACGCGGCGCGCCGCCCCGACCCGTCGCGTGCCCGCCGATTCGTCGCCCCGGCCCGTGCGCTGATAACCTTGTGAAGTTGCCCTCACGGGGCGACTTCCGCCGTGCAACGGCCGCGGACTCCATAGTGCCCGGGTGAACAGGCCCCGGCGCGCCGCGCAACTAGACGAAAGATGGGTAGCTCAACGTGTCGATTGGTACTGACGCAGATACCAAGAAGAAGATCATCGCCGAGTACGCCACCGTCGAGGGCGACACCGGTTCCCCCGAGGTGCAGGTTGCGCTCCTGAGCCACCGCATCTCCCACCTGACCGAACACCTCAAGCAGCACAAGCACGACCACCACAGCCGTCGTGGTCTGTTGCTGCTCGTGGGCCAGCGTCGTCGTCTCCTGAACTACCTGGAGAAGACCGACATCGAGCGTTACCGCTCGATGGTCGCCCGCCTCGGCCTGCGTCGCTGACCAAGGAAACGCACTCACCCTCGGGTGGGTGCGTTTCTCGCTAGTTGTACAACTGAATTGACACCCCACACCAGGAGCGGCCCGCGTACGCCGGCCCGGTCCTCGGTAGTGGCCCCCTGTGTGCTCCGTTCGGAGCACCACCGGAAGACTCCGGTTCCGCACAGTGGGCCTCGATCGAAGACCGGCCCTCACGTTGAGGTCAGAGCGCGCGGCTCGCTCCGCGAAGAGAAAGGGAAACCCTTGACTGAGGGACCCGAGATCACAGTTGTCGAGACCGTTCTGGACAACGGCAAGTTCGGCAAGCGCACCGTGAAGTTCGAACACGGTCTGCTCGCCCGCCAGGCAGCCGGTGCCGTCACCGCCTACATCGACGACGAGACGATGATCCTGTCGGCCACCACCGCTGGCAAGAAGCCCAAGGACCAGCTCGACTTCTTCCCCCTGACGATCGACGTCGAGGAGCGGATGTACGCCGCGGGCCAGATCCCCGGCTCGTTCTTCCGCAGCGAAGGCCGCCCGGGCGAGGACGCGATCCTCACCTGCCGCCTGATCGACCGCCCGCTGCGCCCGACGTTCAAGAAGGGTCTGCGCAACGAGGTCCAGGTCGTCATCACCGTGATGGCCCTCGACCCCGACCACCCCTACGACGTGCTCGCGATCAACGCCGCGTCGCTGTCCACCCAGCTCTCCGGGCTCCCGTTCTCCGGGCCGGTCGGCGGCACCCGCGTGGCGCTGATCGAGGGCCAGTGGGTGGCCTTCCCGACCCACAGCGAGCTCGAGAACGCCGTCTTCGACATGGTCGTCGCCGGTCGGGTCACCGACACCGGTGACGTCGCGATCATGATGGTCGAGGCCGAGGCCACCGAGTCGACCTGGAACCTCGTGCAGTCCGGCACCCAGGCGCCGACCGAGGAGATCGTCGCCCAGGGCCTCGACGCCGCCAAGCCGTTCATCAAGCAGCTGGTCGAGGCTCAGGCCGAGCTGGCCAAGCAGGCGGCCACGCCGGTGCAGGACTTCCCGGTCTTCCTCGACTACGAGGACGACGTCTACGCCGCTGTCGAGGCGACCGCCAAGGGCGACACTGCCGAGGCGCTGACCATCGGCGGCAAGCAGGAGCGCGAGGACCGCCTCGACGACATCAAGGCGGGCCTGCTCGAGAAGATCGCGGGTGACTTCGAGGGTCGCGAGAAGGAGATCGGCGCGGCGTTCCGCTCGCTGAACAAGTCCCTCGTCCGTGATCGGGTGCTCCGCGACAAGGTCCGCATCGACGGCCGCGGCCTGAGCGACATCCGCACCCTGTCCGCCGAGGTCGGCGTGATCCCGCGCGTGCACGGCTCGGCGCTGTTCGAGCGTGGCGAGACCCAGATCCTGGGCGTCTCCACGCTGAACATGCTGACCCTCGAGCAGAAGCTGGACACGCTCTCCCCGGAGAAGTCGCGCCGCTACATGCACAAGTACGTCTTCCCGCCCTTCTCCACGGGTGAGACCGGTCGCGTCGGTTCGCCGAAGCGTCGCGAGGTCGGCCACGGTGCGCTCGCTCGCCGGGCACTGCTGCCCGTGCTGCCGACGCGTGAGGAGTTCCCCTACGCGATCCGCCAGCTCTCCGAGGCGATGGGGTCCAACGGCTCCACCTCGATGGGCTCGGTCTGCGCCTCGACGCTGTCGCTGCTGCAGGCCGGTGTTCCGCTGCGGGCCTCGGTGGCCGGTATCGCCATGGGCCTCATCTCCGGCGAGGTCGACGGCAAGCACGAGTTCGTGGCGCTGACCGACATCCTCGGAGCCGAGGACGCCTTCGGCGACATGGACTTCAAGGTCGCCGGCACCCGGGAGTTCGTCACCGCGCTGCAGCTCGACACCAAGCTCGACGGCATCCCCGCCGAGGTCCTCGCCTCGGCGCTGACCCAGGCCCGCGACGCGCGTCTTGCGATCCTCGACGTGATGGCCGAGGCGATCAGCGAGCCCGAGGAGATGTCGGTGCACGCACCGCGCATCATCAGCGTGCGCGTGCCCGTCGACAAGATCGGCGAGGTGATCGGGCCCAAGGGCAAGGTCATCAACCAGATCCAGGACGACACGGGTGCCACCTTGTCGATCGAGGACGACGGCACCGTCTACATCGGTGCCACGAATGGTGAGGCCGCTGAAGCTGCTCGGGCCGCGGTCAACGCGATCGCCAACCCGACGATGCCCGAGGTCGGCGAGCGCTACCTCGGCACCGTGGTGAAGACGACCAACTTCGGCGCCTTCGTCTCGCTGCTGCCCGGCAAGGACGGCCTGCTGCACATCAGCAAGCTGCGTGCGCTGGCCGGTGGCAAGCGCGTGGACAACGTCGAGGACGTTGTCTCGGTCGGCCAGAAGCTCCAGGTCGAGATCGGCGAGATCGACGACCGCGGCAAGCTCTCGCTGATCCCGGTGGTGGACCAGAACGCCGAGACGGTGCCGTCCTCCGACGACGACGACTCCGAGTGACCAGAAGAGCTTGAAGGGTCTTCCCGACGGCGTACGCCGGACCGTCCTCAAGGGCGGTCTGCGCGTCGTCACAGAGCACATGCCCGGAGTTCGCTCCGCAGCGGTCGGGGTGTTCGTGCAGGTGGGGTCCAGGGACGAGGCGGCGCAGCTCAACGGCGCGTCGCACTTCCTGGAGCACCTCCTGTTCAAGGGCACCCCGACCCGCTCGGCAATGGACATCTCCACCGCCCTCGACGAGGTCGGTGGGGAGTTCAACGCCTACACCGCGCGGGAGTACACCTGCTATCACGCACGGGTCCTGGACGCGGACCTGCCGATGGCGCTCGACGTCCTCGGCGACATGGTCACCTCGTCGTTGATCACCGACGAGGACGTCGAGGCCGAGCGTGAGGTGATCCTCGACGAGATCGCAATGCACGACGACGACCCCGACGACGTCGTGCACAACCTCTTCGCTGCCACCGCCTGGGCGGGCACGCCGCTGGCCAGGCCGATCGCCGGCACCGCTGACTCGATCAAGAAGCTCACCCGGACGCAGATCCGCGGCTACTACAAGCGCCGCTACCGGCCCGAGGTGACCACGCTGGCCGTGGCCGGCAACGTCGACCACGACGACGTCGTACGGCGCGCCCGGCGCGCCTTCGCCCGCAACGGGTTCCTCGACGACGACGCGCGTCCTGCCGGACCGCGCCTTGCCGCACGGCCGAGGCCGCTGCAGTTCGGTGAGGTGTCCGCCTCACGGCCGTTCGAGCAGGTCAACGTGGTCCTCGGGATGCAGGGCCTCACCCGTTCAGACCCACGGCGCTACGCGCTGAGCATCCTGCAGACCGCGCTCGGCGGCAGCTCCAGCTCACGCCTCTTCCAGGAGGTTCGGGAACGTCGCGGACTGGCCTACTCCGTCTACTCCTTCGGTCTCGGCTACTCCGACGCCGGCATGGTCGGTGTGGCAGCGGGCTCGTTGCCGAGCAAGGCCGAGGAGCTGCTGCGCGTCGTGCGCGAGCAGCTCGTTCGGGTGGCCGAGTCCGGGCTCACCGAGGAGGAGGTCGAGCGCGGCAAGGGACAAGCGCGCGGCGGCCTTGTGCTGAGCCTCGAGGACAGTGGCTCCCGGATGACTCGACTTGGCGAGGCCGAGCTGTTCCAGCGCCGGCTGCGCTCGGTGGACGAGGTCCTCGAGAACCTGGAAGCAGTCACCGCCCAGGACGTGCACGAGCTGGCGCGGACGCTCTACACGCGACCCCAGACGCTGGCCTCGGTCGGTCCGGCCCGCTGACATCGGTTCGTCGCTGCGGTTCCGCGGCCACCCCGACGCACTCAGCACCGCCGGCTGAACCTGATGGTGCCGTCGGGAAGCGTCGTGTGGTGGCCAGTGGTGCCGTCGTCGTGGTCGTGGAAGGTGCCGTTGAGATCGCAGGAGTGATCTCGCGCGTCGCTCTTCGCTGCCTCGCGGAGTGTCGCGGTGTGTCGCGGGTGACGCCGGGTGAGTCGGGCGGGCGCCCAGTGCCAGTCGGTACCCAGGAGACGCAAGATGCTGCGCCAGCTGAGCGTGCGAGGAAAGCGGGAAGATCCGGAGCGCCGGGGAGGTCAGCCAGTGCGGTCCGCAGCCTGTCGAGGCCCCCGCCGATAGCCTGACCACGTGACTCTCAAGGTGGGCGTGCTGGGCGCGCTGGGCAAGGTCGGGCGCGAGGTGTGCGACGCCGTCGAGGAGGCGGGTCGGGCCGAGGGTGATCTCGAGCTGGTGGCCCGCATCGATGCCGACGACGATCTCCAGGGTCTGCTCGACGCGGGCGTGCAGGCGGTCGTGGACTTCACGCACCCCGACGTGGTGATGGACAACCTGGAGTTCTGCGTCTCCCACGGCATCCACGCCGTGGTCGGGACCACCGGTTTCGACGCTGGTCGGCTGGAGTTGTTGCGCGGCTGGCTGGCGCAGGGCGTGGGCACCGGCGTCCTGATCGCCCCCAACTTCTCCATCGGTGCAGTCCTGATGATGCGTTTCGCCGCCGAGGCCGCCAGCTTCTATGAGTCGGTCGAGGTCGTCGAGCTGCACCACCCGGACAAGGCGGATGCTCCGTCCGGCACCGCGCGGCGTACGGCGGAGCTGATCGCTTCCTCCCGACGGGAGGCAGGGATGGGTCCCGTCCCGGACGCCACGTCGACCGGTCTCGACGGCGCCCGTGGAGCCGAGGTGGACGGCATCCGCGTCCACGCCCTGCGCGTCCGGGGACTGGTGGCCCACCAGGAGGTGATCCTCGGCGGTGTCGGGGAGACCTTGACGATTCGCCACGACTCGATGGATCGTGTCTCCTTCACCCCCGGAGTGCTGCTCGGACTGAGACAGATCGCCGCCCGCCCGGGGCTGACCGTGGGCCTCGAGGAGTTGCTGGACCTCTGATCGCGGGCCATCAGCGGGTTCGTGCAGCGTTGCATGTTTGTGCAACGCAAGTTCGTGAAGATGCCAGCCGCCCTTTCCCGAGGCAGGCTTGTCGCTGCGGGGGGGAAACAATGGATCCTCCCCGTCCAGTCCGGGTAGCGAAGGGTCCTCGATGCGCAAGAGTGTCTCGCTCGTCAGTGCCTCGCTGCTGGCCGTCGCGGCCGCGGCTGCCGGCGCATCCCAGGCGCAGGCAGCCGACCCCGGGTCCTCCAGCCGCGAGGCACGGGCGATCGCGGCGGCCAAGTCCCACGCCGGGGTCACCAGGTTCGGCGCTGCCCAGGGCTTGAAGGCGGTCGACACGATGGTCGACTCCGACGGGACCACCCACGTCCGGCTCGCCCGCACCTACCGGGGGCTCGAGGTCGTCGGTGGCGACCTGGTCGTGCACCAGTCCAGGTCCGGTGCCTGGAAGGGCAGCAGCCTCACCCTCGGCAAGACCCTCGGTCTCGACGTGGTTCCGGCGCTCACGCGCTCCATGGCCGGGACCAAGGCGTTGGGCCTGGCCAACCGGGCCACCACGGATGCCACGGTCGCCGGCGCCACCCTGGTCGTCGACGCAGCCGGCGTGAGCCCACGACTGGCCTGGCGCGTGCTCAGCGGCGGTCGACAGGCCAATGGCACTCCGAGCCGGCTCGCCACCTACGTGGACGCGAAATCCGGTGCGGTCCTCCGCGCGGAGCAGCAGATCGTCAACGTGGGCGGGTCGGGCAAGTCGCTCTACGGCGGCACTGTCCCGCTGCAGCTGACCAAGTCGGGCTCGACCTACCAGCTCAAGGACCCGACCCGCGGCGGCACCTACACGACCGATCTGAAGAACGCCGAGGACTCCCTCATGTGCCAGATCTTCGGCTCGGGCTGCAAGTCCGGAACCCTGTTCACCAGCGCAGACACCTCCTTCGGCAGCGGTTCCTCCAGTAGCCGGGAGTCCGCCGCGGTCGACGCGCAGTACGGCACGAACGTCACGTGGGACTACTACAAGTCCGTGCACTCGCGGAACGGGATCTTCGGCGACGGCACCGGATCCTTCAACCGGGTTCACTACGGCAAGAACTACGTGAACGCCTTCTGGGACGGCACCAAGATGAGCTACGGCGACGGTGACGGCGTGAACTACGGTCCGCTGACCTCGTTGGACGTCGCCGGCCACGAGATGAGCCATGGCGTCACCGAGAAGACCGCGAACCTGACCTACTCAGGTGAGTCCGGTGGCTTGAACGAGGCGACCTCGGACATCTTCGGCACCGCAGTGGAGTTCTACGCCGCGAACGCCAACGACCCGGGTGACTACCTGGTCGGGGAGGAGTTCGACCTGAAGAAGCACGTGGGTTTCCGTCGGATGGACAACCCGTCCTCGGACGGCAGCTCGCTGAACTGCTGGTCGTCGAACGCCAAGAACGTCGACGTCCACTACAGCTCCGGCATCGGCAACCATTTCTTCTACCTGCTCGCCGAGGGTTCCGGCTCCAAGACCATCGGCGGTGTCGCACACCGGTCCACGACCTGCAACGGGTCGAATGTCACCGGCATCGGCCGGGCCGCCGCTGCAAAGATCTGGTACCGGGCCCTGACGCGCTACATGACGTCGAGCACCAACTACAAGGGTGCCCGGACCGCAACGCTGACCGCAGCCAAGGATCTCTACGGCACGGGCAGCACCCCCTACAACACGGTCGCCGCTGCATGGAGCGCGGTCGCCGTGTCCTGACCTCCCTCCCCCCAGGGATGTCAGGAGTCCCCAGAGCGAGAGGCCCGTGCTGGGCACACGGGCCTCTCGTTCGCCCTTCAGAACGCGCTCGTCCGGGGCCATCTCGGGCGCCCCGGACGAGCAGCGGGTCGCAGGGACCCAAGCGGTATCACCGGCGCAGCAGAGCCGCCGTGAGCGCCGCGACGACGACCACCACGATGAACGGCGCTCGCAGCATGAGTGCGACGAAGGCCGCCCCCAACCCCGCCAGCCGGGCGTCGATCCCGAGCGCGGGTCCATCGGTTCCCCGCTGGACGAGCACCTGCACGGCCACCAGTGCGGCCAGCAGCACGACGGGCAGCAGGTCCGCCGTCCGCCGCAGCACCGGACGGGCCAGCACGCTCTCGGGGACCGACATGCCGGCCAGCTTGAGCAGGTAGCAGCCGAGCGCACACCCGAGGACCGCGAGCCAGAGGATCACGTGTCCGCCCCCGACCCGTCGTCGCTTGTGCGGTTGATCAACCCGAGGCCGAGGGCCACGACACCGGCTGCGAGCACGGGAACACCGGCCGGGACGAACGGGACCAGAGCCAGGGCCACCCCGGCACCAAGCAGGGCCGCGACCCGGTTGAGCAAGTTGTCGAGCCTCGGCCACAGCAGTCCGAGGAAGGCGCCACCGACGGCGGCGTCGAGGCCGTAGGTGCGGGGGTCACCCAGCGAGTCACCGGCCAGCGCGCCGGCCAGCGTCGCGAGGTTCCAGAGCACGAACACCGACAGCCCGGTCGAGAGGAAGCCGGCCCGGGCGTGCACCTGGCTCCGGCGGGTGAGTGTCATCGCGGTGGACTCGTCGATCAGCAGGTGCGCTGCCGCGGCGCGTCGCGCGCCGTGCCAGCCGACCATGGGCGCCACCTTGAGGCCGTAGAGGGTGTTTCGGGTGCCGAGCAACAGCCCCGAGAGCGCACCCAAGAACGGGCTCCCGCCGGCTCCGACCACCCCGACCAGGGCGAACTGGGAGGCGCCGGTGAACACCAGCAACGAGAGCGCGCAGGACTGCCACACGTCCAGACCGCTGGCCACGGAGATCGCGCCGAAGGAGACCCCGTACGCACCGGTCGCGATGCCGACCGCGATGCCGTCGCGGACGATCGAGCGTGTCGCGCCGTCCATCTAGTCGACGAGGGCAGTGTGGAGCCGCACCTGCTTCAGGGTCGTGCTGCCGTCCCCGAGCAGGTCGAGGGTCCGGTGCGCCCCGTCCGGCCCCCAGCCGCCGCTGGTGAGGAACGCGCGGGTCGCGTCGTCGGTGGCGGGAAGCCACATCACCGCGCGGACGAACCGGTCTGCGACGAGGGTGTCGGCGCCGGCCTGGAGCAGCCGCGATCCGTGTCCTTCCCCGCGTCGGTGCGGGTCCACCGTCAGGTCGGTGAGCTCGCCGGTCGCCACCGGGTCGCAGTCGGGGTCGGTGGCCGGTCCGGACACCAGGAACCCGGTCACCAGGTTGCGCTCGAGGGAGACCAGGACCCGGTTGCGTGCGTCGGTGGGGCGGGCGAGCGACTGACGCCAGCCCTCGGCGATCTGGTCGGCATCGAGGGCGCTGAGCACCTCGGCGGGCAGCAGGTCGGCGTAGGACACTCGCCAGGCGCGGACCTGGACCGCCGCGATGGCGGGCGCGTCCTCGGCCCAGGCGATGCGGGCTGAGACGTCGGCGGTGGGCATGGCGACCATCCAACCACCGGCCCTCAGCGGGGCTGGCGCTCGGTCACCTGGTCCGGGTGCTCGTCGAGGTGCTCGAGCTGTGCCTCGGCGTCGCCGAGCGCGAGTGCAGCGGTGGTGCTTGCCACGAAGGCGATGATCGCGGCCGGCACCCAGCCCTCGCGAAAGGCGTCACCGAACGTGTACACCCCGACCAGGGCGGGGACGACGGTCTGCATCAGCACCAGGGGAGCGCTGGCGGAGATCACCGACGCCCGGCGGAGCGCGAGCGAGTACAGCCAGAACCCGAGCAGGCCGAACAGGCCGATGCTGAGCGCCGGAGCGATCGTCAGCCAGTCCCAGCCTGGCTCGACCAGTGACCGGGTCGCGATCGGGGACCCGGCGTAGGCGCTGCCCCCCAGAAAGGCGAGCAGCACGCCACCGCGCTGGCCACCGATCCGCTGGGCGATCAGTCCCAGGACCAGGACGAGGACCAGGGCGACGTAGAGGACCGTGACGTCGCGAGCCTCGAAGCGGTGGTCACCCACGGGACCCGCGGCGACGGCCAGGAGCACCAGGCCCCCCACGAGGACGCCGATCGCGAGCCGGTGACGTGGCGCCAGCCGTTCGCCGACCACCTTGGCGGCGGTGTACGCGGTGACCGCGAGCGAGGCCGAGATGCCCACCTGCGCGACGTAGAGCGGGACCATCGCGATCGAGACCAGGTGCAGGAGCCAGCCCAGGATGTAGACCAGTGCGACCAGCGCCATCATCAGGGAGATCAGCCCGCCCCGGCGGGCGGCCACGGCCTGCATCACCGCAGCGACACCGAACAGCACTGCGGCGACGAGCGCCGCACCGAGTCCGATCACCATGAGCACCAGCCTTGCACGGGTAGGTTGTCTCCATGCAGGCGTACCTCGACCTCCTCAGGCGGATCCTCGACGAGGGGGTCGAGAAGTCTGATCGCACCGGCACCGGGACCATGAGCGTGTTCGGGCACCAGATGCGGTTCGACCTGGCCGCGGGCTTCCCGCTGGTGACCACCAAGAAGGTGCACACCCGGTCGGTGTTCGGTGAGCTGCTGTGGTTCATGCGCGGGGACACCAACGTCAAGTGGTTGCAGGACCGGGGCATCTCGATCTGGGACGAGTGGGCCGACACCAACGGTGATCTCGGTCCGATCTACGGCTACCAGTGGCGTTCGTGGCCGACTCCCGACGGTGGCCACGTCGACCAGCTGGCGCAGGTGATCGAGCAGATCCGCACCAAGCCCGACTCGCGCCGCCACATCGTCTCCGCATGGAACGTCGCCGACGTGCCGGACATGGCCCTGCCCCCGTGCCACACGATGTTCCAGTTCTACGTCGCCCCGTCCGACCGTGGCGGGAAGCTCAGCTGCCAGCTCTACCAGCGCTCCGCCGACGCCTTCCTCGGTGTGCCGTTCAACATCGCGTCCTACGCCCTCCTGACGCACATGGTCGCCCAGGTGGTCGGGCTCGAGGTGGGCGACTTCGTGCACACCCTCGGCGACGCGCACCTCTACCTCAACCACGTCGAGCAGGCCGAGCTCCAGCTCACCCGCGAGCCGCGCGCGCTGCCGACGCTGCGACTCGACCCGTCCGTCACCACCATCGACGGTTTCGACCTCGAGCACATCAGCCTCGACGGCTACGACCCGCACCCGGGCATCAAGGCCCCCATCTCCGTATGACGCCAGCACCATGACAGCAGCGACCTCGGTGGTCCTCGTGGCCGCCCGCGCCCGCAACGGCGTGATCGGCCTGCGTGGCGACATCCCGTGGAAGATCCCCGCCGACTTCGCGCACTTCAAGCGGGTCACCGTCGGCCACCCCCTGGTCCTGGGGCGTACGACGTTCGAGGGGATCGGCCGTCCGCTGCCTGACCGGCAGAGCATCGTGGTGACCCGCGACCCGGACTGGTCCTACTCCGGCGTCCTGGTGGCGAGCTCGGTGGCCGAGGCTGTCGAGCTCGCGGCCGGGCTCGACGAGATGGTGATGGTCGGCGGGGGAGCGCAGGTCTACCGCGACGCGATCGCGCTGGCCACCGGACAGATTCTCACCGAGGTGCACGCCTCGCCCGAGGGTGACACCCACTACCCGGAGTTCGACGAGTCCCGGTGGCGCGAGACCCGGCGCGACGAGCACCTCGCCAACGACCCGCCGTACGAGATCCGCTGGCTGGAGCGAGCCCGCGAGGACCTCGACCACCTCGAGCTGGTGGCCTCGGAGGTCGGGCCGCAGGTGTGAGGGTCAGGCGAGAGGTCGCCCGTCGGCGTCGTTGACCTTGCGCAGCAGGATCAGGATGAAGTCGATCAACGCCCAGATGCCACAGCCACCCAAGGTGAGCAGCTTGGCGATGCCCAGGCCGGTCTGGCCCAGGTAGAACCGGTCCACTCCCAGGTAGCCGAGGAAGGCGGAGAGCAGCACCGTGGTCAGCCACTCCCGGTGCGAGAACAGGCCCGGCAGCTGCTTGGCCGGGAACCAGCCGCCACTGGACTGCTCGCGCATCTGCGCGTCGCCCTTGAGCTGCCCGGCAAGCGCCATCTGGCGCAGCTGCTCGTAGCCGTAGGGGCCGTACTCCTGGCCCAGGTGGGCCAACATGAACGCGCCGGTGACCGCGGGGGCGGGGGCGTACTGCGGACCGGGCTGGGCGCCGTACGCGGGTGGGGCGGGTTGTTGCTGGGGTGGGGGCGGCTGGTCTCCGTAGGGCTGCTCGGGGGGCGGTCCCTGGGGCTGGTCGGGACCAGGCTGCTCGCTGTCACTCATGCCACGGAATATATGCCCGACGCTGGCTGGGCCGCCGCTCCCGCGCTGAGGGCGGCTGGCGGATAGCCTAGGGAGCATGAGCCTTCCTGCCGCTCCGTTCGGCCGGGTGCTGACCGCGATGGTCACTCCCTTCACCACTGACGGGACCGTGGATCTCGACGGGGTCGCCCGGGTGGCCCACCACCTCGCCGACCACGGCAACGACGGCATCGTGGTCAGCGGCACCACCGGTGAGGCACCCACGACCACGGTTGCGGAGGACGGTGAGATCCTGCGCGCGGTCCTCAGCGCTGTGGGGGAGCGGTGCACCGTGGTCGCCGGCATCGGCACGAACGACACCCCGCACTCGATCGAGCTGGCGAAGCAGGCCGAGGCTGCCGGGGCCCACGGCGCGCTGCTGGTCTCGCCGTACTACAGCAAGCCGACCCAGGCTGGCATCGCCGCTCACTTCGAGGCGATCGCGGCGGTGAGCGACCTGCGCATCATGCTCTACGACATCCCCGGGCGCACCGGTGTCACGATCGCGCCGGAGACCTTCGTCCGCATCGCCCGGAACGAGAAGTTCGTCGCGGTCAAGGACGCGGTCGGCGACCTCTTCCGGGGGGTCCGGATCATGCAGGAGACCGGGCTCAGCTACTACAGCGGGGATGACGTGCTCAACCTGGGCTGGCTGACCCACGGCGGAGCCGGAGTCGTGTCGGTGGTCGGCCACGTCGCCGGCCAGCAGTACGCCGACATGGTTGCCCGGGTCGAAGCCGGGGATCTCGACGGCGCCCTGAAGGTCTATGGCGAGCTGGTCCCGCTGGTCGATGCGATCATGGGACACGCGCCAGGCGTGATGACCGCGAAAGCTGCCATGCAGCTCCTGGGCGTGCACGACAACCGCGCGGTCCGTCTTCCACTCGTGGAGGCGGACGACACCCTGGTCGACGTCGTCCGCACCGCCCTCACCGAAGCAGGTCTCCTGAATTGAGTCATCCCCACCCCGAGCTGTCCGCACCCCCGGCCCTCCCGAAGGGCGGCCTGCGGGTCATCCCGCTCGGTGGCCTGGGCGAGATCGGCCGCAACATGACGGTCTTCGAGTACGACGGGCGACTGCTGATCGTCGACTGCGGGGTGCTCTTCCCCGAGGAGAACCATCCCGGTGTCGACCTGATCCTCCCCGACTTCGACGCGATCCGGGACCGGCTCGACAGCGTCGACGCACTGGTGCTGACCCACGGCCACGAGGACCACATCGGCGCGGTGCCCTACCTGCTCCGGGAGCGGGCCGACATCCCGCTCGTCGGCTCCCAGCTCACCTTGGCGCTGGTTGGTCCCAAGCTGCGCGAGCACCGGATCAAGGATGTGGTGCAGGAGATCGTCGCCGAGGGCGACCGGATCAGCTTCGGGCCCTTCGACCTCGAGTTCGTCGCGGTCAACCACTCGATCCCGGACGCGCTCGCGGTCGCGATCCGCACCGGCGCCGGACTGGTGCTGCACACCGGTGACTTCAAGCTGGACCAGCTCCCGCTCGACGGCCGGATCACCGACCTGCGCGCGTTCGCCCGGCTGGGCGAGGAGGGGGTCGACCTGTTCCTCACCGACTCGACCAACGCCGAGGTCCCGGGGTTCACGACGTCGGAGAAGGAGATCGCCCCGGTCCTGGACCGGGTCTTCCACACCAGCAGCAAGCGCGTCATCGTGGCCTGTTTCGCCTCGCACGTGCACCGCGTCCAGCAGGTGATGGACGCCGCCGCCGAGCACGGCCGCAAGGTGGCCTACGTCGGTCGGTCGATGGTGCGCAACATGGGCATCGCGCGCGACCTCGGCTACCTCGAGGTGCCCCCCGGCCTGCTGATCGACGCCAAGGCGGCCGCGGACATGCCGCCGGAGAAGGTCGTGCTGGTCTCCACGGGCTCGCAGGGCGAGCCGCTGTCGGCCCTGAGCCGGATGGCCCAGCGCAACCACCACTTCGTGCACATCGAGGAGGGTGACACCGTCGTGCTCGCCTCCTCGCTGATCCCGGGCAACGAGAACGCCGTCTACCGCGTGATCAACGGCCTCGCCCGCTGCGGCGCCCACGTCGTGCACAAGGCCAACGCGCTGGTCCACGTGAGCGGGCACGCCAGCGCCGGCGAGCTGCTCTACTGCTACAACATCGTCCGGCCGCGCAACGTGATGCCGGTGCACGGCGAGGTCCGGCACATGCTCGCCAACGCCCAGCTGGCCCGGGCCACCGGCATCGACCCGAAGCGGGTGGTGATGGCCGAGGACGGTGTGGTGGTCGACCTGGTCAAGGGCAGGGCGAGGGTCACCGGCAAGGTGGACTGCGGCTACGTCTTCGTCGACGGCAGCTCGGTCGGGGACCTCACCGAGAGCTCCCTGAAGGACCGCCGGATCCTGGGCGAGGAGGGGTTCATCTCGGTGATCGTGGTGCTGGACTCCCAGACCGGCAAGGTGGTGAGCGGACCTGAGATCCACGCGCGCGGCTTCGCCGAGGACGACACCACCTTCGACGAGATCAAGGACCCGATCATCGCCGCGCTCGACAAGGCCGTTTCCGAGGGCGTCGACGACTCCTACCAGCTCCAGCAGACCATCCGGCGGGTGGTCGGACGCTGGGTGGGCGGAAGGCTCCGCCGGAGGCCGATGATCATCCCGGTCGTCCTCGAGGCGTAGGCGTACGCTCGCCTCAGGCGACGCGCTGTGGAGGCGCTCCAGCCGGCGCGAGGGGGCCACCCTCCAACTGGGCTAATCCACGGACGTAACTGGGCGAATCGCCCTAGAATCGCCTAGGGACCCTTCCAGATCCGGGCGGGTTCCTCCCGTCGACCTGGTTTGGGGGACCACGCCTGATGCAACTGACCGAGTCTCCTCGTGCCGAGGGGATCCGCCGACTCTACGAGCTGATGCTGCGCGTCAACTCGTCGACAGACCTGTCCGAGGTCCTCGACGAGATCGCGCGCGGAGTCGTGGAGGTGCTCGGCTACGGGATCGCGGCGATCGCCCGGCTGGAGGGCGACACCTTCGTGATGACGACGGTGGCCGGTCCCGAGGAGGTGCGCGAGCAGATCATCGGGAGGCGTACGCCGGTGGCCTCGATCTTCAACGAGTTCGCCCAGGCCGACGAGTGGGGTGTGCTCCGCTTCGTCCCGCACGACCGGATGCCCGATGCGCTCGAGGAGTCCGCCTGGGTCCCCGACTTCGAGCCGGGCACCTCGGCCGACGCCTGGCACCCGCTCGACGCGCTCTACGCCCCGTTGTACTCCGCAACGGGTCAGCTGCTCGGCAACATGTCGGTGGATCTGCCGCCCGGCAACCGGATCCCCAACCGCGAGGAGCGCGAGCTCCTCGAGATGTTCGTGGTGCAGGCGGGTCTGGCGATGTACAACGCCCAGCAGCGTGAGCGCCTCGGTGACCAGGTGCGCATGGGCGACATGGTGCGTGCCGTGTCCTCCGCCGGCCAGCTCGCCGAGCTGGACCTCTCGCTGCGGGAAGCGGCACAGGCGGTCGCCCGGCACCTGCAGACCGAGCACCTGTGGATCCGCTGCTTCCCCTCCGGCGACCTCGGCGAGGTCGAGCAGTCGGCGGCGTACCCACCCGACGACCGTGAGCTCAGCCGCGAGCTGGTGCAGCTCAAGAGCCTGCTCGCCAGCCGTGCCTGGGACCTGGGCCGTCCCGTCGTACTCCACGAGGGCAACGCCTACCAGCTCGATGAGGGCCTCACCGGGCACCAGCGGCTGCTGGTGCGCAAGCTGGTGGAGGACCACGTGGGCTACAGCCTGATGTTCGCGCCGGTCGGGGTGGGACGTGAGCTGCTCGGCTACGTGCTGCTGGCCCGCGACGTCGAGGTGAGCACCTGGACCCAGGACCAGCAGGAGGCGGTCATGGAGGTGGGTCGGACCCTCGGCCGGGTCGTGCTGAACGCCCGGCTCTACGACCGCGAGCGACACCTGGTGGGAGAGCTGCAGGAGCTCGACCGCTACAAGGGCGAGCTGATCGCGACGATCTCCCACGAGCTGAAGACGCCGCTCACCTCGATCATGGGACACGTCGAGCTGCTCGAGGACCTGGACACCGGCATCGGGTCGGTGGAGGCGATCTCGCGCAACGCCGATCGCCTGAACCGCCTCGTGCAGAACCTCCTGAACTACTCGCAGATCCAGGACAAGCGCGAGACCGTTCGGCGGCCGGTCGACCTGCGCAAGCTCGCGGAGCAGAGCCTCGAGCTGATGACCATGCAGGCGGAGCAGGGCCGCGTGACGATGACCCTCGTCGTGCCCGACGAGCCGGTGATGGTCACCGCCGATCCCGACGAGCTCGGCAAGGTGATCGACAACCTGGCCAGCAACGCGGTGAAGTACAGCCGGGCCGCCGGCACCGTGCACCTCGAGGTCGGCAGCGACGGGCAGCACGCCTATGTGTTGTGCGCCGACAACGGCCTGGGCATCTCCGGGGCCGACCAGGTGCACCTGTTCTCCGCCTTCCACCGTTCGAGCAACCCCGAGGCGCTCTCCATCCCCGGCACCGGCCTGGGCCTGGCCATCTCGCGTCGGATCGCGCACATGCACGGCGGCGAGATCATCGTCGCCTCCGAGCTGGGGAAGGGCAGCACGTTCCGCCTCCGGCTGCCGCTGCGGGAGACCCCGAGAGCTGATCCCGAGAGCTGATCCCGAGAGCTGATCCCGAGAGCTGGGCCCGAGAGCTGGGCCAGCGACACGGCGCCCGTGCGGCGTGTGACGCAAGGGACAGATGAGGTCTTCGGGGTAGATTCCCACCATGGCGACCCGTACGTCTTCCCCGCCGGCGTCGCGCAGCAAGGGCACCCCTGCCCGCAAGTCAGGACAGGGGAGCTCGACCTCGCGATCCCGGACGTCGGGAAGCAAGTCAGGGCGAAAGCCCGCAACGTCCTCTGCCCGCAAGAAGGGGGCAGGCGGCGCAGGCCGCCGCCCCGCACCCCGAGCAGTCCGCAACGGACCGGGGCCGGTGGCCAGGGTCTTCACCGCCGTGGCCCGGGTCCTGATGACGGCGTGGCTCGGCGTGGCCCACGCGATCGGTGGCGGGGTACGCCGGATCGGCCGCACCGCGAGTGAGCTCGAGCCCGAGCACCGCCGCGACGGAGCCGGACTGTTCCTGGTCGGCCTCGCTGTCGTGGTGGCCGCCGCAGTCTGGTGGCAGCTGCCCGGTGGTCTCGGTGACTTCATCCGGACAGTCGTCGCCGGGTCAGTCGGCCTGCTGGCGTGGTTCGTGCCGCTGCTGCTGTGCTTCGTGGCCTGGCGCAACCTGCGCGACCCCGACAGCAACGGCCCCGCGGGCCGACAGGTGATCGGCTGGACCGCGCTGCTGTTCGGCGTGCTCGGGATCGTGCACATCGCCAACGGATCTCCCGCCCCCGAGCTCGGTGACACTGCGCCGCTCCAGCAGGCAGGCGGTGCGATCGGCTTCGTGGTCTCCAAGCTGCTGCTCGACCTCCTGCAGACCGCCTACGTCGTGGTGCCTCTGCTGGTGCTGCTCGCCCTCTTCGGCCTGCTCGTGGTCACGGCCACCCCCGTCTACCAGGTGCCGGCACGACTGCGCGAGCTCGCCGACCGGGTCATGGGCCGACAGGTCCCCGCCGAGCCGGAGCCCGAGACGCCGGCCAAGCGGAGCCGGGCGCGGCGCACGGAGCTGGAGATCGACCCGGAGATGGGCGACCCGGCGTACGACACGCCGGTCATCGAAGGTCGCGAGCTGGGACGCCGGAGCCGCAGGTCCAGGGTGGGTGACAGCGCTGCCCAGCTCCTTGGCCAGCCCGACGGCCAGCCCGACACCGAGCTGACCGGTGAGGTGACCGGCGGCGCCAAGGAGGACCTCGAGCCACCGCCCCACACCCCGATCCCGCCGCGCGTCGAACAGCTCTCGATCTCCGGAGACATCGCCTACTCGCTCCCCGACAGCCAGGTGCTCAAGCCGGGCTCGGTGCACAAGGCGCGCTCGAAGGCCTCGGACGCGGTGGTCGAACGGCTCACCCAGGTGCTCGAGGAGTTCGAGATCGATGCCCAGGTGACGGGCTACACGCGTGGCCCGACCGTCACCCGCTACATCGTCGAGCTCGGCCCCGCGGTGAAGGTCGAGAAGATCACCGGCATCGCGAAGAACATCTCCTACGCCGTGGCGTCCGCGGACGTGCGCATCCTCAGCCCCATCCCCGGCAAGTCGGCAGTGGGTATCGAGATCCCCAACCTCGACAAGGAGATCGTCTCCCTGGGCGACGTGCTGCGTTCCAACAACGCACGCAACGACCACCATCCGATGGTCGTCGGGCTGGGCAAGGACGTCGAGGGCGGGTTCGTGGTCGCGAACCTCGCCAAGATGCCGCACCTGCTGGTCGCCGGCGCCACCGGTTCCGGCAAGTCCAGCTTCATCAACTCGATGATCACCTCGATCCTGATGCGGTCCACACCCGACGAGGTGCGGATGATCATGATCGACCCCAAGCGGGTGGAGCTGAACGCCTACGAGGGCATCCCGCACCTGATCACGCCGATCATCACCAATCCCAAGAAGGCAGCGGAAGCCCTGGCCTGGGTCGTGCGCGAGATGGATCTGCGCTACGACGACCTCGCCAACTTCGGCTTCCGCCACGTCGACGACTTCAACAAGGCCGTCCGGGCGGGCAAGGTGCAGGTGCCGGCGGGCAGCGAGCGGGTGCTCGCGCCGTACCCCTACCTGTGCGTGGTCGTCGACGAGCTCGCCGACCTGATGATGGTCGCCCCCCGGGACGTCGAGGACGCGATCGTGCGGATCACGCAGCTCGCGCGAGCGGCCGGCATCCACCTGATCCTGGCCACGCAGCGTCCCAGCGTGGACGTGGTGACCGGCCTGATCAAGGCCAACGTGCCCTCGCGGCTGGCGTTCGCGACCAGCTCGCTGGCCGACAGCCGGGTGATCCTCGACCAGCCTGGTGCCGAGAAGCTGGTCGGTCAGGGCGACGGCCTGTTCCTGCCGATGGGTGCTTCGAAGGCGGTGCGCGTCCAGGGCTCCTGGGTCACCGAGGCCGAGATCGCCATGGTGGTCAAGCAGTGCAAGGACCAGCTGCAGCCGAACTACCGCGACGACGTCACGGCTCCCGCCGCAGCCAAGCGCGACCTCGACGACGACATCGGCGACGACATGGACCTGGTGGTGCAGGCGATCGAGCTGGTCGTCTCCACCCAGTTCGGCTCGACCTCGATGCTGCAGCGCAAGCTGCGCGTCGGGTTCGCCAAGGCCGGGCGGCTGATGGACATCCTGGAGAGCAGGGGGATCGTTGGTCCGAGCGAGGGCTCCAAGGCCCGCGACGTGATGATCAAGCCCGACGACCTCGATGACGTGATCTCGAACCTCCAGGGGGAGCAGTGATGGGTGTATCGGTACGCCACAACTCAAGGCTCGCGGCGATCGTGGCGCTGGTCGCCGCGGTGATGACCGTCGCCTGGTTCTCGCGTGCGCTCCAGACCGGCTCCCCCGTCGACTGGCTGTGGTGTGCGGTGGTGGCCGCAGTCGGGCTGCTCCAGCTGCTCGTCGTACGCGACGGTCGGGCACCGCTGATGGTGGCCGACGACCAGGGCGTGCGCGTCCGTCGTGGCGAGACCTGGAGCGGCCTGCGCTGGCAGGACATCGAGCACGTCGAGGTCCGGTCGCCCGCCTCCTGGCTGCGTGACGGCCAGATCCTGGTGCACCCGCGGGCCGTCTCGGCCGAGGAGTGGCTCCTGCGCGACGCCAGCCCGGACGATGACGCCACCGCGGCAGGCACCATCGACGAGGCGCCTGCCACCGTCGAGGCGTACGTCGTACCGCTCGCCCGCACCACCAAGGTGGAGTTCGACGGCCTGACCGGCGACCTCGTCGCCGACCTCGATGCACTGGCCAGTGGCCGGGTGCCGGTGCTCGTGCTGACCAGGATGGAGCAGTCCTCGGAGAAACCTGAGAAGGCACCGAGGGCGGAGAGGGCTCCCAAGGTGGAGAAGCCGGAGCGGGTCCGGCCCGAGCGTGGTCGCTGGGCTCGCAAGCTCGGCACGGCGCGTCGCTCCGACGAGCCCGGCGAGGTCGACGTGCCGGTCGCCGAACGCGAGCTCGTCGAGGTCGTCGCCGTGGACGAGGGCACCGAGCCCGAGCCCGAGCTCGAGTTCGACTCGGTCGACCCGGGACGCCTCACCCTGCCCGCAGCCCGCGCCGAGGTGGTGCGCGACTCTGTCCGGATGCTGCCTGACCCGCCGGCGATCCCCGCCCAGCGCAGCGCGGACAGCCCGGTCGTCGTGGCACGCGTGGATGACTTCCTGCCCACCGAACCACGTCCGGCGGAGGAGGCCCTGATCGGTCCCCTCATCGCTGCGGCGCGCAACCGGGCACGGCTCAGCATCGACGTGCTCAGTGAGCGGACCCGGATCCGCCCCCACGTCCTCGAGTGCATCGAGGTGGACGACTTCGAGGCGTGCGGTGGCGACTTCTATGCCCGTGGGCACCTGCGGACCCTGGCCCGGATCTTCGGCCTCGACCCGCAACAGCTCGTCGACCTCTACGACGACCACTACGCCAAGGCCGAGATCGAGGCGCGGCAGGTCTTCGAGGCCGAGCTCGCCACCGGCATCGGAGGTGGCGTTCGGGCCACCTACACGGGTCCGCGCTGGAGCCTGCTCGCTGCGTGTGTGCTCGCGCTCGCGAGCATCTGGGGCGTGGCTCGGGTGTTCAACGACACCCCCCAGGAGCTGGTCAGCCCGGCCCCCAACGTGGTCGACTCGGCCGGCCTCGCGCAGGCCAGCTCGGCCGAGACGAAGCAGCTGACCCTCGCCACCCTCGAGGTCACGGCCGTGGGTGCGAGCCCCCAGGTCGTCGTGCGGGACCGTGACGGTCGGATCCTGTGGGCGGGCAAGCTCGCCGAGGGTCAGCAGCAGCAGGTGATCGGTCTTGCGCCCTTCGACGTGACGGCGAGCAACGGCGGTGCGGTGAAGGTGGCCTTCCTGGGCAAGCCCAAGGGCACGGTCGGCGACGGCGACGGCGCCGAGAGCAAGCAGTTCGGCTGACCGGCGGTGGCTCTCGCGTCCGCGAGCGCACCCGATCCAGTCGCCACCGCTGATTCGTTGATGCGTCGGGCCGTCCGTCATACTCGACGAGGCCCATGAACACACCTGTCGCTTCCCTTCCCAGCCCCAGCACCTCGCCGACCACGGTCGCGATGGTGACCCTCGGCTGCGCCCGCAACGAGGTGGACTCCGAGGAGCTCGCCGGCCGCCTCGAGGCCGGGGGATTCCTGCTGGTCGAGGACCCGGCGGAGGCCGAGACCGTCGTCGTGAACACGTGTGGCTTCGTCGAGGCGGCCAAGAAGGACTCGGTGGACACGCTGCTGGCCGCAGCCGACCTCAAGGGGACCGGCACGGAGAGCGCCACGAAGGCCGTCGTGGCCGTCGGGTGCCTGGCCGAGAGGTACGGCGCAGAGCTGGCCACATCGCTGCCGGAGGCAGACGCCGTCCTGGGCTTCGACGACTATCCCGACATCGCCGCCCGCCTGCGTTCTGTCCTCGCCGGCGAGACCCAGCACCCGCACACGCCGCAGGACCGACGCAAGCTGTTGCCCATCTCTCCGGCGGAGCGGATCGACGCCCCCGCCTACCAGCCCGGACACGGTGATCGTCGCCGCCTCGACTCCGGCCCGATGGCTCCGCTCAAGCTCGCCTCCGGCTGCGACCGCCGGTGCACGTTCTGCGCGATCCCTGCCTTCCGCGGCTCGTTCGTGTCCCGCCGCCCGTCCGACGTGCTCACCGAGGGCCGCTGGCTGGCCGACCAGGGAGCCCGCGAGCTGTTCCTGGTCAGCGAGAACTCGACCTCCTACGGCAAGGACCTCGGCGACCTGCGGCTGCTCGAGACCCTGCTGCCCGAGCTGGCGGGGATCAACGGGGTCGAGCGGGTGCGTGTCTCCTACCTGCAGCCGGCGGAGACCCGCCCCGGCCTGGTCACCGCGATCGCCACCACTCCGGGGGTGGCGGCGTACTTCGACCTGTCCTTCCAGCACGCCTCCAACCCGGTGCTGCGCCGGATGCGCCGGTTCGGCGACTCCGAGTCGTTCCTCGGCCTGCTCGAGCAGGCTCGCTCGCAGGCACCGGAGGCCGGCGCGCGCTCCAACTTCATCGTCGGCTTCCCGGGCGAGACCGAGCACGACCTCGAGGTCCTGTGCGACTTCCTCACCCACGCCCGGCTCGACGCGATCGGCATCTTCGGCTACTCCGACGAGGACGGCACCGAGGCGGAAGGCTTCGAGGGCAAGCTGGACGAGGACGAGATCCGCGAGCGGGTCGAGCACGTCACGGCGCTGGCCGAGGAGCTGACCACGCAGCGGGCCGAGGAGCGTGTCGGTGAACGGGTCGTCGTACTCGTGGAGTCGCTCGAAGGTGAGGGCGAGGGACGCCTCGCCGAGGGGCGGGCCGCCCACCAGGGCCCGGAGGTGGACGGCTCCACGACCTTGCAGGGCCTGTCCGCCGCGGTCAGGGTCGGTGACATGATCGCAGCACGGGTGGTCGCCTCGGACGGGGTCGACCTCGTCGCCGAGGTCGAGGAGGCGCGATGAACCAGCCGGTCCAGGGCAGCAACTGGAACGTCCCGAACGCGCTGACCACCTTGCGCCTCGTGATGGTGCCGTTCTTCGGCTGGGCGCTGCTCCACGAAGCTGGCGAGAGCACCACCTGGCGCTGGGTCGCGTTCGCGCTGTTCGTGAGCGCGATGATCACCGACAAGATCGACGGCGACATCGCGCGCAAGCACAACCTGATCACCAACTTCGGCAAGATCGCGGACCCGATCGCGGACAAGGCGATGACCGGGATGGCCTTCGTGGGACTCGCCGTGATCCATGACTTCCTGCCGCCCTGGCTGTGGTGGACGATCGCCGTGGTGGTGCTGACCCGCGAGTGGGCGGTGACCCTGGCCCGTCTCTCGATCGCCAAGGACGTCGTGATGCCGGCCAAGCAGAGCGGCAAGGTCAAGACCGTGATGCAGGTGGTGGCGCTCTCCGGCTTCGTCGCGCCCTTCGGCTACCTGACGGGTCCGCTCGCGGTGCCCGGCGACCTGCTGTGGTGGGCCTCGGCGGTCGCCCTGGGGGTGGCCGTGCTGCTGACGATCACCTCCGGTGTGGAGTTCGCACGGGACGTCGTACGCCACCGGCGCGGTGCTCCCAGCTCGGTCCAGAGCTGACCTGCGTTCCTGGGGGACCAGCCGGGGGTCACCCCCTCTGGCGGTCCCGGTAGGCGCGGACGTTCTCGCGGTTGCCGCAACCCGACTCGCAGAACCGTCTGGACCGGTTCCGGGAGAGGTCGACGACGACGTCGTCGCAGTCGTCGGCAGCGCAGGTCTTGAGCCGGTCGAGCTCGCCGCTGCGGACGACGTCGACCAGGGCCATAGCGGCCTCGACCGCCATCCGCGTGGCCAGCGGCGCCTCCTGGGGGACGGCGTGGATGTGCCACCCGAGGTCGTCGTGCTCGACGAGCTGGGGGAGTGCCTGTGCCTCGGTGAGGATCTGGTTGAGCTCGAGGACCAGGTCCGCCTCCTCCAGCCGCCAGAGCCGGCGTAGTCGCGGACGCAGCGCGCGGACCGCGTCCAGCTCGGAGACGTCCCCCGCCCGGCCACCGAACCAGCCCTGGTCGTCGAGGAACCGCATGAGGTCCGCGGAGGTGCGCAGCGTGTCCTCTTCCTCCTGCCCGGTGCCGGGGTCGGTGTTGACCAGGGCGGCCGCAGAGCTCAGCGCCACCTCGGTGTCATGGGCAAAAGTCATATTGACTCCTGACGTCTCATGCTCCTAGAGTAACCGGTGTTCACGCATTTTGCTCATGACCGAAAGTGAAGAGACGAATGTTCACACCTACGACCGGCGCCGGAATCCTGGTGGCCCTGGTCTCTGCTGCCACCTTCGCCACCTCCGGTCCGTTCGCGAAGTCACTGCTGGACACCGGCTGGACCCCTGGGTCGGTGGTGTTCCTCCGGGTTGCAGGAGCAGCGTTGCTGCTTCTCGTCCCTGCGGTGCGCGTGCTCGACGCACGCTGGTATCTCCTCCGCTCGGGATGGCGACAGCTGGTCGCGTTCGGCCTGGCCGCGGTCGCGGTGCCGCAGCTGGCCTTCTTCTACGCCGTCCAGCATCTCTCGGTCGGCGTGGCCCTGCTGCTGGAGTACCTCGGTCTGGTGCTCGTCGTTGCCTGGCAGTGCCTGGTGGCCCGTCGGCTCCCACGCGGGCCGACCGTGCTCGGCATCGTGCTGGCGGTGGTCGGGCTCGTGCTGGTGCTCGACCTGTTCGGCGGCGTCCGGGTCGACGGGGTGGGCGTCATGTGGGGACTGATCGCTGCCGTGGGACTGGCCTCGTTCTTCCTGCTCTCCGGCCACGCTGCCCAGCAGCCGCTGCCTCCGTTGGTGCTCGCCGGCGGCGGACTGGTCGTCGGGTCGATGGCGTTCGCAGTGCTGGGCATCTCCGGTGCGCTGCCGATGACCTTCTCGGCGTCGCCGGTGGAGCTTGCCGGTGCCACGTTCCCGTGGTGGGTGGCCGTGGCCGAGCTGGCAGTGCTCGCTGCCGCGACGCCCTACGTGACCGGGATCGTCGCTGCGCGCTTGCTCGGCGCCAAGCTCGCGTCGTTCGTGGGGCTCTCCGAGGTGGTCTTCGCCGTGCTGTTCGCCTGGGTGCTCCTGGGCGAGCTGCCCCGGCCGGTGCAGCTCCTGGGTGGCCTGTTCATCCTGGCCGGAGTGGTGGCCGTGCGCGCCGAGGAGTCACACGACCTCCGTGTGGACGGTCTCGAGCCAGCGTCAGCTGCTGAACCGGGCCTGACGCTCGGTGAAGCGCCGGGTGGCGACGGTCCGGTAGTGACGGACGATCGGGTCGACCTCGGTCGCGTTGACGTCGTGCCGGCGCAGGACCACGGTCGTGCTGTTGGGGCGGTGCAGCAACACGGCCCAGTATGACGTCCGCGGGTCACCGACGACATCGACGGACTGCAGCCCGTCGCTGAGGTCGAAGGTCTCCGAGCCGCTGGTGTTGCGCACGGTGAGCATCGCGCCGTCGAGACTGACCACCTGAGGGGTGCTCGCGATCAGCACGGCCCACAGGGTCACCACGACACCCAGGCCGATGGCGAGTGAGACGAAGTCGTCCGACGTGCGGCTCTGCGCATAGCGGACCGCGAGCACCGTGGTGCCGACGACCGCTGCGGCCAGGAGGCTGCCGGCCATGATCCGGGGCAGGTGGCTCGCCCGCCACTGCGCGGTGTGCGGGATCGCGGGGGCCGCGGCGCGACCCCCGCGCGTGACCTTCGCGGCTGCCTCGTGGGCTGCCTCACGCGCGACCTCGCGAGCGTCGTCGGGCGCGGCGCTCGGTCCGCCGGCCTGCCCGGGCACGACAGGGGTTTCGACAGGGGATTCGACAGGGGTTTCGATGGCGGGCTCGACCGCCATGTCATGGGTGGGCAGCGTCTGCACGGGGATCGGCGGCGCGACCGGGGCGCGATGCTTGCCCGGAGCGGGCCGGGCGGTCGGGTAGAGGCCTGCACGGGTGGCCAAGGTTCCGTCGGGCACAGGGCCCTGTGTCTGGCTGGTGTCGTGCTGACCACGGTGTCGCATCTGAAATCCCCCCGGCTCGTTCGCAAACTGTGCCATCAACCTTGTTCGTCTGGCGTGACAAGTGTGCGTCGCGGAGGGCGACTTACAACCTTTTGACCCTTAAATCGCCTCTGTCGGACTAGACCACACTTCGACCGCTTATCTGGCTGTGGTAGCACGCCTCAGGTTCATCGCCGCGCTGACCAGGGCCAGGTGCGAGAAGGCCTGCGGGAAGTTGCCGACCATATGATCGTCGACGGCGTCGTACTCCTCACTGAGCAGGCCGACATCGTTGGTCAGCCCCAGCAGCCGATCCATCAGCGAGTTGGCGTCGTCCTGCCGTCCGGCCAGGCTGTAGGCGGAGACCAGCCAGAACGAGCAGGCCAGGAACGGGTGCTCCTCACCCTCGAGTCCGTCGACGCCCGAACCGGTGCGGTAGCGCAGGAGCAGGCCGTCCTGCATCAGGTCCCTCTCCACCGCCTCGACGGTGCCGAGCATCTTCGGGTCGTCCCCGTCGATGAACCGGACGACGGGCAGCACCAGCAGCGAGGCGTCCACCTCGTCGGTGTCGTAGTGCTGGGTGAAACAGTTCCGGTTCGCGTCGTAGCCGTGCTCCATGATCTCCGCCCGGACCTCGTCCCGGATCCGGCGCCAGTCCTCGACCGGACCCTCGAGACCGTGCTTCTCGACGCCGTCGATGACGCGGTCGAACGCGACCCAGACCATCACCCTGCTGTGGGTGAACCGACGACGTCTCCCGCGGATCTCCCACAAGCCGTTGTCCGGCTCCTGCCACCACTCGGCCAGCTCGTTGACGAGCGTGCGCTGCAGGCTCCAGCTGTCCCTGGTCTCGGTGACCCCATGGTCGCGCGCCATCGCCAGGGCCCCCAGCACCTCGCCGAGGACGTCGGTCTGACGCTGGTCCACGGCTCCGTTGCCGATGCGAACCGGTTGCGAGCCGGCATACCCCGCCAGGTGGCCCAGCTCCCTCTCCGGTAGGTGCCGGCTGCCGTCGACCGTGTAGACGATCTGCATGTCGCCGGGGTCACCCGCAATGGCACGGAGCAGCCAGTCGCGCCAGCGGTGGGCGTGGTCTGGGCGTCCCGCAGCGAGGAAGGCCTCGAGCGCCAGCGCCGCGTCGCGCAGCCAGCAGTAGCGGTAGTCCCAGTTGCGCTCGCCCCCGAAGCTCTCCGGAAGGGACGTGGTGGCGGCGGCGACGATGCCACCGGTGTCGACGTGGGTCAGCCCGCGGAGGGTGACCAGGCTGCGCACCACCTGGCGCCGCCACGGTCCGTCGTACTCGCACGCGTCGGCCCAGTCCTGCTGCTCCTCGAGGGTGTGGGACAGGCGGGCATCGATGTCCACAGGACTCGGGGGCTCGCGATAGGAGGGGACCCAGGTGAGCGTGAAGTCGAGCCGGTCACCCTCCTGCACGTCGAAGGCCTCCTCGTGGTGACCATCGACAGCGGGCGGCAGCCGGGGGCCCGCGAGGATCAGCTTGTCCGGTCCGGCCGTGGCGACGATGGCGGGGACACCGCCGACCTCCTCCCTGTGCACCCAGGGCCGGATCCGGCCGTAGTCGAATCGCACCAGCCAGCTGTGCCGGATCTGGACCGTCCCACGCACCCCCTCGACGCGACGGATGACGTCGGCCCGTCGGTCACCGGTCGGCATCAGGTCGATGACCCGGACCTCGCCACCGTCCGTCACGTAGGTCGTCTCCAGCACCGCGGTGTCGCCGATGTAGCGCCGCGTGGCCGTGTGCTCCCCAGCGGGACCGATCAGCCAGTGGCCGTTGCGGTCGTCGCCCAGGAGCCCTGCGAAGCAGGCGGGGGAGTCGAACTGGGGCAGGCAGAGCCAGTCCAGGGATCCGTTGCGCCCGATGAGCGCCGCCGTGTGGCCGTCCCCGATGGCCGCGTAGTCCTCGATCGGCAGCGACATGGAGGCAGGTTAGCCATTCCGGGCCGGGCAGGTCATGGCGCGGCCGGCCCGCTGAGACGTCGGGGCGCTAGCGTCGGACCATGACCTCGGACGTGGCGGAGACAGCGGCCGCCCTCCACGTCGCCCTGCAGCGGCGGGGTGAGACGGTCGGGTGTGCCGAGTCGCTGACCGGTGGTGAGCTCGCCGCGTGGCTCAGCGCCACCCCCGGGGCGTCGGCGACCTTCCTCGGGGGCGTGGTCAGCTATGCCACCGAGGTGAAGCGGCAGGTCCTCGCCGTCACGGTCGAGCAGGTGGTGTCCCCGGACTGCGCCATCCAGATGGCGGCGGGCGTACAGGTCCTGCTGGGTTCGGACTGGGCCCTGTCGACGACCGGGGTGGCTGGTCCCGAGGCGCAGGAGGGGCAGGCCGTGGGCACGGTGTTCGTCGGCCTGGCCGGTCCTGGGAGCGTCCGGTCCGCGGCCTTCTTCCTCGACGGTGACCGTGCGGCCATCCGGAGCTCCACCTGTGCCGCCGCTCTCGGGCTGCTCCTCGAGGAGGTCTCGCGTGGATGAGCTGACCACGATCGCAGACCGGCTCTACGCCGTCTCCGCCGACGCGTTCACCGACGCCCGCAACGCCGCGGCACGCGAGGCGGACGACAAGGCGCTGGCCGCCAGGATCAAGAAGCTCAAGAAGCCGTCGGTCGCGGCGTGGGCCATCAACCTGCTCGTCCGCCGCGAGAGCGGGCAGATCGACTCGGTGCTCGAGCTGGCGGAGTCACTCCGGGCTGCGGCCGAGGCGCTCGACGGAGACGAGCTGCGCGCGCTGACTCGTCAGCGTCGTCAGCTGACCACGGCGCTCGCGTCCTCGGCACGCTCCCTCGCGCACGAGTCGGGTGTCCGGCTCACCGGACCGGTGGTCGAGCAGGTCGAGGGGATGCTGAACGCCGCCATGCTGGACCCGGTCTCGGCCCAGGTGGTGCGTACCGGCCGGGTGCTGACCGCGTTCACCTCGACCGGAGTCTCCGAGCTCGATGTCGAGGCCGTGGTCGCCCTGCCCGACCAGCTCGACGTCCAGGCCGTGCCAGTTGAGGGGCCCATTGAGGGTCCCGATGATGGGCAGATCGGAGGACGGGGCGAGCACGACGAGGACGGCGCGCCGGTCGGGCTGCACGTCGTACCGGACACGGGGGCGAAGCTGGCCGCGGCGCAGGACACCCTCGAGCAGGCGACCGGGCAGGTGTCCGAGGCCGAGGAAGAGCTCGCCGAGGTCGACGCTTCGGTGGAGTCCCTCAACGCGCGTCGGCTTCAGCTCCAGGGTGACGCGGACGAGCTGCGTCGGCGACTCGCCACGATCGAGGACGACGTGGACCAGGTCGACGACGAGCTGGAGGAGGCCGAGGAGGCTCGGGACGAAGCACGTGCCGCCCTCGAGGACGCGCGGCGCGCTCGGGCCCGGGCCGAGCAGGAGCTCGCCCGGCTGTCAGCACCGGCTGCCCACCGCAACGACTGAGCGCGCCCGAAAGCAGATCAGTGGCTCGGCCGTCACTCGGCCCACTCCTTGGCGCGTTCTACGCCCTTGTGCCAGAGGGCGTAGGACGCGTCGGCGCGTTCCCTGGCCTCCTCGGACTCGTCCGGGGTGAACTCCCGGTCGAGGTTCCACGTCTCGCGCAGGGCCTCCATGGAGTCCCAGACCCCGGTGCCGAGTCCAGCCATGAAGGCGGCACCCAGTGCTGTGGTCTCGACGATCTCCGGCCGCTGCACAGGTACGCCGAGCAGGTCGGCCTGGAGCTGGCAGAGCAGGTTGTTGGCCGACGCGCCGCCATCCACCATCAGTGAGGTCAGCTTCGTCGGCATCGTGTCGGTGACGTCGCGGACCTCGTAGGTGATGGCCTCCAGGGTCGCGCGCACGAGGTGGGCCCTCGTCGTCCCGCGTGTGATCCCGAGGATCGTGCCGCGCGCGTGCGGGTCCCAGTGGGGAGCTCCCAGGCCGGTCAGGGCAGGGACGAAGACCACTCCGTCGGCGCTGTCGACGGTGGCGGCGATCGCTGCGGTCTCGGCGGCCGAGCCGACGATCTGCAGGCCGTCGCGCAGCCACTGCACCGCGGCACCGGTCACGAAGATCGCCCCCTCGAGGGCGTAGGTCGTCCCACCCTCGGGGGAGCGCCAGGCGGCCGTCGACAGCAGACCGGCCTCGGAGCGGACCACGTCGGTGCCGGTGTTGGTGAGGATGAACGAACCGGTGCCGTAGGTGCACTTGGAGTCGCCCACGTCGAAACAGGTCTGGCCGAACAGCGCCGCCTGCTGGTCCCCGGCGATACCGGCGATCGGCAGGTCGAGGTCCAGGAAGCTGTTCGGGTCGGTCCGCGCGAGCTCGCCCCAGTTGGGCACCACCTCCGGCAGCGCGTCCATCGGCACCCCGAACAGCTCGCACAGCTCCTCGGACCAGCCGCCGGCCTCGAGGTCGAAGAGCAGGGTCCGGCAGGCGTTGGACACGTCGGTGATGTGCCAGGTGCCGCGCGTCATCCGCGCGATCAGGTAGGAGTCCACCGTGCCCACGGCGTAACGCCCCTTGCCGACCAGCGCCCAGTTGTTCGGCTCGTTCTCGGCCAGCCAGACCAGCTTGGTGCCGGAGAAGTAGGGGTCGAGGCGCAGCCCGGTCAGTGCGGTGACCCGCTCCTCGTGCCCCTCGTCCCGCATCCGCCGGCAGATGTCGGCCGTGCGCCGGTCCTGCCAGACGATGGCCCGCCGGGGGGAGCCGAGAGTCTCACGGTCCCAGAGCAGCACGGTCTCGCGCTGGTTGGTGATGCCGATGCCGGACAGGTCGCGGGGCTCGCCGTCCCAGGCCTTGAGGCAGTCGCGGGTGGCCTCGATCATTGCCTGCCAGATCTCCTCCGGCGCGTGCTCGACCCAGCCCGGCTGGGGGAAGTGCTGCCGGAACTCCTGGTAGCCGCGCGCGTCGATCCGTCCGTCCGGTGTCACCACCAGTGCGGTCACACCCGTTGTGCCGGCGTCGATGGCGAGGATGGCTCCTGCACTGTTCGCTGCGCTCATGGGCAGACACTAGGGGTGGGGGTGGACGGAAGCACGCGTTGCGGGTTGGATGTGAACGATCCAATGACAGCTGAGGGAGAGAACATGAAGGTCGGAGTGCTGACCGGTGGAGGCGACTGTCCCGGCTTGAACGCCGTGATCAGGGCCGTGGTCCGCAAGGGTGTGACCGAGTACGGCTTCGAGTTCGTCGGTTTCCTCGACGGCTGGCGCGGTCCGCTGGAGAACGTGACCACCGAGCTCGGGATCGCGCAGGTTCGCGGCGTCCTGCCGCGTGGCGGCACCATCTTGAAGTCCTCGCGCACCAACCCGTTCAAGATCGAGAACGGTGTCGAGAAGATCAAGGAGAACCTCGCGGCCAACGGCGTCGACGCGCTGATCGCCATCGGTGGCGAGGACACGCTGGGGGTCGCGACGAAGCTGGCCGACCTCGGCGTGAACGTGGTCGGCGTCCCGAAGACGATCGACAACGACCTCTCGGGCACCGACTTCACCTTCGGCTTCGACACCGCGGTGAACATCGCGATGGAGGCGATCGACCGGCTGCACACCACGGCGGAGTCGCACCACCGGGTCCTCGTGGTCGAGGTGATGGGCCGGCACGCCGGCTGGATCGCGCTGCACTCGGGCATCGCGGGCGGGGCGAACGTCGTTCTCATCCCGGAGCAGCCGTTCGACATCGCCAAGGTCTGCGACTACGTCGAGAAGCGGTTCGAGTCGCACTACTCGCCGATCATCGTCGTCTCCGAGGGGGCGATGCCGGTCGAGGGCGGCGACATGACCCTGGTCAGCGGGGAGAAGGACGCCTTCGGCCATGTGCGCCTCGGCGGCATCGGTGACCGGCTCGCCAAGGAGATCGAGGTCCGCACCGGCAAGGAGGCCAGGGCGGTGGTGCTCGGCCACGTCCAGCGCGGTGGCACTCCCACGGCTTTCGACAGGTGGCTCGCCACCCGCTTCGGGCTGCACGCCGTGACCGCTGTGCACGATCAGCACTACGGCGTCATGGTCGCGCTCCACGGCACCGACATCGTCCGCGTCCCCCTGGCCGAGGGCACCGGCGAGCTGAAGCTGGTCAAGCCGGAGCAGTACGCCGAGGCCGAGGTCTTCTTCGGCTGAGCCGTCCAGCAGGGTTCGGGCGCTCGCGCGTGGCGTCTGGTCGGCGGGCCCCTTGTGGGCCACGATGAGCGCACGAACCGGACCTCGGAGGCAGCTATGTCGGCAACCACTTCGGAAAATCAGGACGTCAACGGACCGGAGCCCGATCTCAACCGGGTGATGGGCCCCAAGCTGCTCCTCCTCTTCATCGTCGGGGACATCCTCGGCACCGGGGTCTACGCCCTGACCGGCCAGGTGGCCGGCGAGGTCGGCGGGGCCGCCTGGGCGCCGTTTATGGTGGCGTTCGCAGTGGCCACGGTGACGGCGCTGAGCTATCTCGAGCTGGTGACCCGCTACCCCCAGGCAGCCGGCGCGGCCCTCTACGCGCACAAGGCCTTCGGGCTGCACTTCTTCACGTTCCTGATCGCGTTCACGGTGATGTGCTCGGGCATCACCTCGGCCTCGACGGCGTCCTACGCCTTCGCGGACTTCATGAACACGGGTCTCTCCCTCGACCTGCCCAAGGGCGGGCTGACGCTGATGGTGCTGTCCCTGGGCTTCATGACCCTGGTGGCGGCGGTGAACTTCCGGGGTGTGGGGGAGAGCGTCAAGACCAACGTCGTCCTGACGATGGTCGAGCTCTCCGGCCTGCTGATGGTGATCTTCATCGGCCTGTACGCCGTCACGCAGGGAAACGCCGACTTCGGCCGGGTGATGGTCTTCGACTCGCCCAGCGAGAAGGGCACCTTCCTGGCCATCTCGACGGCCTCTGCGCTGGCGTTCTTCGCGATGGTCGGGTTCGAGGACTCGGTCAACATGGCCGAGGAGTGCCAGAACCCGCGGCGCGACTTCCCGAAGATGATGCTCACCGGGCTCGGGATCACCGGCGTGATCTACGTCCTCGTCTCGATCACCGCGGTCGCCCTCGTCCCGGTGGGTGACCTCACTGCCGAGGGGTCGGACTCGGCGCTGATCCAGGTGGTCGCCGCCGGCGCTCCGGACGTGCCGTTCGACAAGATCTTCCCGTTCATCGCGATGTTCGCCGTCGCCAACTCGGCGCTGATCAACATGTTGATGGCGAGCCGGCTGCTCTACGGGATGGCCAACGCCGGCGTGCTGCCGAAGGCTCTGGGCAAGGTGCACCGGACCCGTCGTACGCCCTGGGTGTCGATCATCTTCACGACCCTGCTGGCGTTCGGCCTGATCGCCTACGTGGTGCGCGCCAACGCCTCGGCCGACGGTGCGTCCAACATCGCGCTTCTCGGCGGGACCACGTCGCTGCTGCTGCTCTCCGTGTTCACGGTCGTGAACATCTCCCTGCTGGTGATCCGTCGACGCCCCTACGGCGAGGACGAGTCGCGCGACCACTTCCGCGCACCCACGTTCCTGCCGTGGGTCGGCGCGATCACCTGTGCGTTCCTCGCGGGTCCGTGGGCGCGCAACAGCGAGCAGATGGAGCAGTACCGGATCGCCCTGATCCTGCTGGGCGTCGGGATCGTGCTCTGGGTGCTGACCTGGTTCCTCACCCGCGGCGACCGGGAGGCGCGCAAGGAGCTGGACCTGAGCCAGCTGGACAGCTGACCGGTTCGCCGGCCCACGCACCCGGCCGCGTAGGCTTGGCAGGTGCCTGAGAAGTCCCTACCCACACTGGCCGAGCTGCACGCCATGGGCCCGGCGCAGCAGCCGACGTACGCCGACCCGGCAGCCGTCGAGACCGCCGTCACCGCGTTGCGCAACATGTCCCCGCTCGTCTTCGCCGGTGAGTGCGACGCGCTCCGGACCAAGCTGGGCGCCGTCGCGCGCGGCGAGGCGTTCCTGCTCCAGGGCGGCGACTGCGCCGAGACCTTCGCCGGGGTGACGGCCGACAACACCCGCAACAAGCTGCGTGTGCTGCTCCAGATGGCCGTGGTGCTCACCTACGCCGCCTCGGTGCCCGTCGTGAAGCTGGGACGCCTGGCGGGGCAGTATGCCAAGCCCCGGTCCTCCGACCTCGAGACGCGCAACGGCGTGACGCTCCCTGCCTACCGCGGCGACGCGGTCAACGGGTTCGGGTTCACCCCCGAGTCCCGGGCGCACGACCCGCACCGGCTGGTGGAGACCTACCACGCGTCCTCGGCGACCCTGAACCTCGTGCGTGCCTTCGTCACCGGTGGCTACGCCGACCTGCGCCAGGTGCACACGTGGAACACCGACTTCGTCCTCGGCTCGGAGGTGGGCCGAAAATACGAGCAGGTGGCGGCCGAGATCGACCGCGCCCTCAACTTCATGAAGGCGATCGGCGCCGACCCGGACGAGTTCCACCACGTGGACTTCCACTCCAGCCACGAGGCGTTGCTGCTGGAGTACGAGCACGCGATGACCCGCATCGACAGCCGCACCCAGCAGCCCTACGACATGTCCAGCCACTTCGTGTGGATCGGCGAGCGCACCCGCCAGCTCGGCGGTGCCCACGTCGAGCTGCTCAGCCACATCAAGAACCCGATCGGCGTGAAGCTCGGTCCGACCACCTCGGCCGACGACGCGATCGCGCTCGCCTCGCGGCTGAACCCCGCCAACGAGCCGGGCCGGCTGACCTTCATCACCCGCATGGGGGCGGGCAGGATCCGTGAGCTCCTGCCGGCACTGCTGGAGAAGGTGGACGCCGCCGGTCTCGAGGTGGCGTGGGTCTGCGACCCGATGCACGGCAACACCTTCGAGGCGTCCTCGGGCTACAAGACGCGACGCTTCGACGACGTGATCGAGGAGGTCCAGGGGTTCTTCGACGTGCACCGCTCCGTCGGCACCTGGCCCGGGGGCCTGCACGTCGAGCTCACCGGTGACGACGTGACCGAGTGCGTGGGCGGCGGCGAGGAGCTTCTCGAGGTCGACCTCGGCAACCGCTACGAGTCGGTGTGCGACCCCCGCCTGAACCGGGTGCAGTCGCTCGAGCTGTCCTTCCTGGTCGCCGAGATGCTGCGGAAGGCCTGACCCTCGCGATGCCACGCGTTCGTGAGCTCGTCGGTGAGCACCTCGAGTTCTGGCGTGAGCGACACCTCTGCACGGTGACCACGCTGCGCCGCGACGGGTCACCGCACGTCGTACCCATGGGCGTCGTGGTGGACGCCTCGGCCGGTGTGGCGTGGGCGATCACCTCGAGGGCGTCGCAGAAGGTCGCCAACCTCCGCGCGGGTCTCGACCCACGCGTCGCCGTCTGCCAGGTCGACGGCCGCCGCTGGTCGACGATCGAGGGCACCGCCGAGGTCCGGGACGATCCCGAGTCGGTCGCCGAGGCCGTACGCCGCTACGCCGAGCGCTACAAGCAGCCACGGGAGAACCCGGCCCGCGTCGCGATCCGGATCACCGTCACCGGTGCGATCGGCAACGTCTGACGTCCTGCTCGACCACCCTCGTTGTACGGTCACGCCGTGAACCGACGGTTTCTGCTGCGCCGCACTCTCGCCCGCCTCGTGCTGCGAGCCGTTCGCTGGAAGACCGTCGGGACCGTGCCCCAACGGGGGGTGCTCGTCGGTGCCCCGCACACCTCCAACTGGGACTGGGTGCTCACCCTGCTGCTGGCGTGGGACTACAGCATCCAGATCAGACTGCTGGTCAAGAAGGAGTTCTTCAAGGGACCCCTGGCGCCACTGCTCAGGGCGACCGGGGCGGTCGAGCTCGACCGTGAGGATCCAGGCCTCACCATCCGTGAGCTGCTGGCCGAGGCCAAGGGAGACGAGCCCTTCGTGCTGGGCCTGGCTGCGGAGGGGACCCGCAGCAAGGGCGAGCACTGGAAGTCGGGCTTCTACCGGATCGCCCAGCAGAGCAATCTGCCGATCACCCTCGCGTTCCTCGACGGCCCCTCGCGCACCGTCGGGTGGGGACCGACGTTCTCTCCGACCGGCAACGTGCGCGCCGACATGGATCGCATCCGCGAGTTCTACGCGGACAAGACCGGCATCAGACCGGAGGGCTTCACGCCGCCCCGGTTGCGCGAGGAGCCGGAGGCGTAGCGATCCGGGGCCCGCGACGTGACGCTCCCCGCCACCCGGACGGTCCCAGCCGTCAACGCAGGAAGATCCCGGCATAGGGCTTGGGGTCGAAGTACGTCGTCTTCGGCGGCATCACCTCGCCGCGGTCGGCGACCTCGGTGAGCTGCTCGAGGGCAGGGGCGCGCAGAGCGAAGAGGGCCCCGCCGTCCTCGTCGCACGCCCTGGTCAGGTCGGCCAGGGGAGACAGGGCAGAGGTGATCTCCACCCGGGAGCCGGCCAGCTCGTCGAGACCGAGCAGCGGTTCGAGCACCTGCTCGTTCAGGATCGCGATGTCCAGGCCGGCTGCACCGGGTGAGCGTTCGCCCGTGTAGGCCGTGTCGTACCAACGGCCTTCGACATAGAGACCGAGGCAGCCGGTGGCGTCGTCAGGGTGGGCGATGTCGGAGAACACGAAGGCGCCGGAGAGCAGTTCGAGCAGCTGCTCGCGGTCGACCGGCCCGGTCACCCTGCGATGGAACGCCAGCAGCCGCAGGCCGTCGAACGCGAACATCGCGCACATCAGACCGGCCTCGGGTGGACGGCCCGCCTGCTGCCAGGCGCTGAGGCTGGCGGCCACCCGGTGATGGCCGTCCGCGATGTAGAGCACGTCGCGGCTCAGCTCCTCGGACAGCACCTGGCCGGCGGACTCGGGCACCCGCCAAACGGTCTGCTCCCACTCGTCGGGTCCGGTGAACTGGACCACGGGTGGGTGGCTGACGCACTCGAGGATCGCCGCGTCGACGGCCGGGCCCGAGCGATGCAGCAGCGCCACCAGCTCCGAGCGCACGGCTGCCGAGGAGTAGTGGTCCACCAGGGCGCTGACCCGCTCGGGTTGTACCGCCTCGTGCCCACGGACGCGCCCGTCGATGAACGCCTCCGTGCTCACCTCGCCCACGACGCTGACGTGCTGGTCCTCGCCACGGCGCAACCGGTAGACGTAGAGAGCCGCAGCCGACTCGTCGTAGGCCCCGGTGTCGACCACGCGAGCCTTCCGCTCCGACGCCGGTAGCGCATCGAACATCCGGGAGACATTCTCCGCGGCGGACTCCTGACGGACGACCAGCGCACGGAAGGGACGCACCATTCCTGTCACGCTCCCGTCTCCCATCGCCAGATCATCTCGGTTCGGTCATTCCGCGTCGGCAAACGGCGTCGCGGACACGCCGAGCACGTTGGGGACCTCACCGATCTCGGCGACCAGTCCCTGCGGCAGTGGCCGGTCGAGGTCGATCGATGCGACAGCGGCCTCGCCGCCGCTGAAGATCCGGTTCTCCATGTGCTCGACGTTGAGCCTGGCCTGGCTCAACAGGTCCAGGATCCGCGCGAGCACGCCTGGCCGGTCGAGGTGGCGGACGGTCAGCGTCACGGATCCGAGTCGGCTGGGTGCCAGGTTCACGCAGTTGCGGGCCTCCCCCTCGGTGTAGGCGTCGACGATCTCGACCACTCCTGCGGCGGTGGCCAGCTGGGCCTGTTGGGTGGAGGCGCCGATGTGGTGGGTTCCGACGACGGCCGGGTGCTGGGCCAGCCCTGACTCCCACTCGGCCGTGCCGCTGCCGGGTTCGTCGTCGTACACGTCGAGGCCGGCACGGACGCGACCCGCGTCGAGCGCCTCGAGCAGGGCGGCCTGGTCGATGACGTCACCCCGCGAGGTGTTCAGCAGGATCGAGCCCGGCCGCATGCCGTCCAGGAAGGACTTGTCGACCAGGTGCTTGGTGTCCCCGGCGGAGGGCACGTGCAGGGACACGATGTCCGAGGTGGACACCAGCTCCTCGAGAGTCGCGCACATGGTGATCCCCAGCTCGGCCGCCCGTGCCTCGACGTGGGCCTCGCGCGGCTTCTCCACGGCCTGCACCTTGATGCCGAACGACGCAGCTCGCTCAGCCACCCCCAGCCCGATCGAGCCCAGACCGACGATGCCGAGCGTCTGTCCGAGCAGACCGGTGGCCTTGCCGTAGGCCTTTTTGTTCCAGCGGCCGGCGCGCAGGTCGGCGACTGCGTCGGGGATCCGGCGGTCGACGGCGAGCAGGAGACCCATCGTCAGCTCGGCCACCGCGGCAGAGTTGCGCCCCGGCACGTTGGCGACCAGCACCCCGCGGGCCGCGGCCGCGTCCGTGGCGATGGTGTTGGTTCCCGCTCCGGCGCGGATGACGAGCGCGAGCCGGTCCGCGATCCCGAACACCTTCTTGGGCACCTTGGTGCTGCGTACGACGAGGATGTCGAACCCCAGGATGTGGTCGACGAGGTCCGAACCTCCCAGGCCGGTGTCGACGACACACTCGTGGCCGCGCGCCTCCAGCTCCTCGATGGCGGTGCCGGGCAGCGAGTCGGCCACCAGGATGCGCAGTCCAGAGCCCGCACCGACCTCATCGTCGTGTCCTTGCATGCTCAACCTCCCGCTGAACGGGCCAGCCCAGTCTGGCGGTGTCCCGACACGCTAGTGCCTGTGTCGAGGCCGCACCACGGGTCACCCCTGGGTCACCCCTGGGTCACCCCTGGGGTCACCCCTGGCGCCCGAGGAGACTGTTCACTCGCTGCCCGGATCGGAATAGGGTGGACCACCGGCACGACTCGACGTCGGACGAGGTGTGGCATGAACGTGCATCAGGAGCGGATCGCCGAGTTCAGAGGGCTGCACGACTCGGGATGCTTCGTGATGCCGAACCCCTGGGACGCGGGAAGCGCTCGCGCACTCGAGCGGCTGGGCTTCAAGGCCCTGGCGACGACCAGTGCCGGTCTGGCGTGGACGCTGGGCCGCGCCGACAACGAGGTCACCCTCGACCAGGCGCTCGAGCATCTGCGTGTGGTCGCGGAGGCCGTGACGGTGCCGGTCAACGCAGACTTCGAGGGCGGTTTCGCGGTCGACCCGGCCGAGGTCGGACACAACGTCGCACTGGCCGCCGTCACGGGGATCGCCGGCCTCTCGATCGAGGACTCGTCGGGTGACGACGCGAACCCTCTCTTCGAGTTCGAGCTGGCCGTGGAGCGGGTGCGCGCAGCACGGCAGGCGATCGACGAGAGCGGAACCGGGGTCGTCCTCACCGGACGTTCCGAGGGGTTCGTCGTCGGACGCCCCGACATCGACGAGACCATCCGGAGGCTGAAGGCGTACGACGAGGCCGGTGCCGACTGCCTCTACGCCCCGAGGATCGCCAACACCGAGCACATCGTCGCGATCCTCGAGGCGGTGGCGCCCAAACCCGTGAACCTGCTCATCAACGCCCCGTTCACGACGGTCGCGGAGGCCGCCGCGCTGGGGGTGAGGAGGATCAGCGTGGGGGGCACCCTCGCGCGCACAGCCTGGGGCGGGTTCCTCCGGGCCGCCAGGGAGATCGCGGAGACAGGGACATTCACCAGCTTCGACGGGCTGCCGAACGTCGACGGGCTCCTGGGGAGCTAGCTGTTCCGCGGCGTTCATCCGGCAAGGACGGGCGTGATAGTCAGTAATGGTGACTCCCTTCCACGACCTCGACTCCTACATCGACCTGCCTCGCGGGTCCGGCCTGACGCTGTCCCCGGACGGCTCCCGACTGGTGACGGCGGTGCAGACCCTCGACCCCGAGCGCACCAGGCACGTCACCGCGCTGTGGGAGGTCGACCCGTCCGGTGACCGACCTGCGCGGCGGCTGACCCGCAGCGCCAAGGGCGAGGGCCATGCAGCCTTCCTGCCCGACGGATCGCTGCTCTTCACCTCGGCCAGGCCGGACCCGGCAGCCAAGGACGAGGACGAGGACGACGCGGTGGCACTGCTGTGGCTGCTGCCGTCCCGTGGCGGCGAGGCCCGCGTGGTCGCGTCGCGGCCGGGTGGTGTCGACGACGTGAGGGTCGCCGCCGTTGCGGGCACAGTGGTGCTGTCCTCCGCCACGTTCCCGAGCTCCGAGAGCCATGAGGCGGAGAAGGCGAAGCGCAAGGAGCGCAAGGAGAAGAAGGTCTCTGCCATCCTCCACGAGAGCGTGCCCGTGCGGTTCTGGGACGAGGACCTCGGGCCGGACGCTCCGCGGCTGTTCGCCGGCTTGCTGGGCGACGACGGCGACGAGGCACCGGTCGAGCTGACCGACCTGACTCCGGATGCCGGTCGCGCGCTGGAGCGCCTGGAGTACGACGTCAGCCCCGACGGTTCGATGATCGCCACCACCTGGGGTGTTCCCGAGCGCGGTGGTCTGCGGACGGCGATCGCCGTCATCGATGTCGCGAGCGGTGAGCGGCGCATTCTTGTCGACGACCCGGAGTTCGAGCACGGCACTCCTCGGTTCAGCCCGGACGGTGAGCGGCTCGCGGTGGTCCGCGAGCGCCGCTCCACGCCGCAGGATCCCGGCGACGTCAGGATCGCGGTCGTCGCGGTCGGCGACGGCAGCATGCTCGACCTCACCGGGGACTGGGACCACTGGCCAGCCGGCCGGTTCGAGTGGACCCCCGACGGTCTTGCACTGGTGCTCGTCGCCGACGAGAACGGCCGCGCACCGGTGTTCCGGATGAACGCCGGGACCGGTGAGGTCACCCGGCTCACGAACGACGACTTCGCCTACTCCGAGGTGCAGGTCTCCCCGGACGGTCAGACGGTCTACGCGATGCGCACGTCCTACGCCGAGCCCCTGCGTCCGGTCCGTCTCGACGCCAGCACGGCTGACCAGGACTCGCTCCCCCTGCGCGGCCCGAGCGAGTCGCCGGTGCTGCCCGGCACCCTGACCGAGGTCGTGGCCACCGCCGAGGACGGCACCCGGGTCAGGTCCTGGCTGGCGCTCCCCGAGGGTGCGTCCGCCGACCAACCGGCACCGCTGCTGCTGTGGATCCACGGGGGTCCGCTCGGTTCGTGGAACGCGTGGTCGTGGCGCTGGAACCCGTGGATCGCGGTGGCGCAGGGGTATGCCGTGCTGCTGCCCGACCCCGCGCTGTCCACCGGCTACGGGCTCGACTTCATCGCCCGCGGCTGGGGCAGCTGGGGCGAGGCGCCGTACACCGACCTCATGGCCGCCACCGACGCCACCGTCGCCCGCGACGACATCGACGAGACCAGGACAGCCGCGATGGGTGGCTCCTTCGGCGGCTACATGGCCAACTGGGTGGCTGGGCACACCGACCGCTTCAGGGCGATCGTCACGCACGCGAGCCTCTGGGCGCTCGACCAGTTCGGACCGACGACCGACGCGCCGTGGTACTGGGGCCGGGAGATGACCCCGGAGATGGCCGAGGCCAACTCACCGCACCTGTTCGCCGACGACATCGTCACGCCGATGCTGGTCATCCACGGGGACAAGGACTACCGGGTGCCGATCGGGGAGGGCCTGCGGCTCTGGACGGACCTGGCCTCGCGGGCGCAGGCCGAGGACGGTGAGATGCCGCACAAGTTCCTGTACTTCCCCAGCGAGAACCACTGGGTGCTGGCGCCCCAGCACGCGAAGATCTGGTATGGCACCGTGCTCGCCTTCGTCGACCACCACGTGCTCGGCAAGGACTGGAGGACGCCGGAGCTGTTGCGCTGAGGTCGACTCGTAGGCTCGGCCCATGATCGACCTCCGCTCCGACACCGTGACCCGCCCGACCGCAGGCATGCGCAAGGCCATGGCCGAGGCGGAGGTGGGTGACGACGTCTACGGCGAGGACCCGACCGTCGCGGTGCTGCAGGAACGCATCGCGGACCTGTTCGGTCACGAGGCGGCCCTGTTCACCCCGACCGGGTCGATGGCGAACGTGCTCGCCCTCGCGGCGCTGGTCGGTCCCGGCCAGGAGGTGCTCTGCGAGTCGCGGGCGCACATCCTGCGCGCCGAGCTCGGCGCGCATGGGGCGCTCACCGGGCTGACCAGTCGCACGTGGGGGAACGACCAGGGACAGATCGACCTGGCCGCCATCCGGCACCTGCACGCCCCGGACATGGGCCCGTTCTTCGTGCGGACGACGGCGATCTCGGTGGAGAACACCCACAACTTCGCGGGCGGGACGGTGCTGCCGTTGGCGGATCTCGAGGAGCTGCGCACGCATGCGGATGCCGTCGGGTGTCGCATCCACGTGGACGGCGCCCGCATCTGGAACGCCCACGTCGCGACCGGCACTGCGCTGGAGACCTACGGCCGGATCGCCGACACGATGGCGGTGTGCCTGTCCAAGGGGCTCGGCGCCCCCATCGGCTCGCTGATGATGGGCACGACCGACCAGGTCGAGCAGGCGCGGGTGCTGCGCAAGCGGCTGGGTGGCGGCATGCGGCAGGTCGGCGTACTCGCGGCTGCAGGGCTCTACGCGCTCGACCACCACCTCGAGCGGATGGCCGAGGACCACGAGCACGCACGCCTGCTGGCCGAGGCGTGCGGTGCCGACCCGCTGCTGACCGAGACCAACATCGTCGTGGTCGACGTGCCCGACGCCCATGCAGTCGTGGCCGCGGCCCGCGAGCAGGGCGTGCTGGTCGGTGCAGTCGGACCGACCAGGGTGCGGATGCTGACCCACCTCGACGTGGACCGCGCCGCGGTCGAGCAGGCGGCGAAGGCGCTGGCCGGGATCCTGGCTGCCTGAATCTGGTCAGTCCCGGAGGGCCCAGGCCAGCACGGCCCTGCGGACCGGCTCCGGCAGGATCAGCACCTGGGGCTCCGCCTCGACCCAGCCCGGTTCCTTGGTGCGACGCGCCTGCGCCTGGTGATCGACGTCGATCGCGTGCTCGGAGGACTCGAGGTCGGCCCCACTCTCCCCGCGGATCGCGACCCAGTAGAGGTAGTCCTCCCCGTCCTCCTTGAGCCGGAAGACGATCTCGACGGCCATCCGCTCGCGGTCGAGGGTGGCGACGCACTCGTCGACCCTCTCGTCGAGCATCTGCATCCAGTGGTCCGCCTCGGCGCTCCTGCCGGGAAGGACCTTGCCACGCGAGAGTTCGACGACCAGACCTTCGGGGATGCTGCTCGGGCGTGCCATGCCGCCGACCCTAGAGGACCAGGTCTAGCGGCGGCCGACGACAGGGGGCAGCTGGCGCACGGCCTGCGCGAGGGCACGGAGGTCGGCCCCGAAGAGGGCCTGGGGCCCGTCGCACAGGGCGTGCTCGGGGTCGCCGTGGACGTCGACGATGACACCGTCGGCACCGACCGCGATGGCCGCCCGGGAGAGGGGTACGACGAGGTCGCGCCGCCCGCCCGCGTGGGAGGGGTCGACGATGATCGGCAGGTGGCTGATCGCCTGCACCACCGGGACCGCGGAGATGTCGAGGGTGTTGCGGGTGCTGGGCTCGAAGGTGCGGATGCCGCGCTCGCACAGGACGACGTCGAGGTTGCCGCGCTGGGCGACGTACTCCGCCGCCATCAGCCACTCCTCGATGGTCGCGGTCATCCCGCGCTTGAGCAGCACCGGCTTGCCGCACTCACCGACGGCCTGGAGCAGGCCGAAGTTGCCGGCGTTGCGGGTGCCGATCTGCAGCATGTCGGCGTGCTCGGCGACGACGGGGACGTCGCGGGCGTCGACCACCTCGGTGACGACGGGGAGGCCGGTGACCTCGCGGACGTCGGAGAGGATCTCGAGGCCCTTCACGCCCAGGCCCTGGAAGGCGTACGGCGAGGTGCGCGGCTTGAACGCGCCGCCGCGCAGGAGCTTGGCGCCTGCGGCCTTGGCCATCTCGGCCGCCTCGAGGGTCTGCTGGGCCGACTCCACCGCACACGGGCCGGCGATGAACGTGAACGTCTCCGGGCCGATCGGCACCTTGCTGCCCTTCGGCCCCACGTGGACCGTGGAGCGGTCGGGGTGGTGCTGGAGGCTGACCAGCTTGAACGGGTCGGAGATCCGGTAGACGTCCTGGACCCCGGCCATGCTGCGCAGGTTGAGCCCGTGGAAGGACTCGATGTCACCGACCAGGCCGATGATGGTGCGTACGACGCCCCGGCTGACGAACGCCTGCCCGCCCGTCTCCTCGACGCGTTGCGTGACGTGCGCGATCTGCTCCTCCGTCGCCCCGGGAGCCATCACAACGACCATGGAACGAGATTATCCCCCCGTCCGGATGCCGGACGAAATATCCAGCATCCGGTCACTCAGACCGCTATGTGAGAGACCTCGCCCTCGATCTTGCGGCGTGGCACCAGCTCGACGACCAGCATCGCGGTGAGCACGAGAGCGCCGCCGAACAGCATCCGCTGGGTCGCCGACTCACCGCCCAGCAGCACCGCGAACAGGGCGGCGAACACGGGCTCCATGCTCATGATGATCGCGGTCCTCGTGGGGGACAGGTGCGCCTGCGCCCAGGTCTGGCCGAGCAGCGAGGCGGCACCGGCGAACACCGCCATGTAGACGACCGAGAGCCAGTCGCCGGTCGACGCCGGGAGCACGATCCCTCCCGGCGCGGCGGCGCCGGTGCAGATCGCCGCGATCACGATGCACTGCACGATCGACATGCCGAGGGCGTCCTGTGCGTTCGACCAGGCGCCGAGCCCGACGATGTGCAGGGCGTAGATCATCGCCGAGACCAGGGTCAGCGCCTCGCCGTACCCCAGGCCGAGACCGGAGGAGACGTCGCCCAGCGTGAGGACGCCGAGCCCGGTGAGCGCGAGCAGCACCGCCACCCAGGTCAGCCCGCCGATCCTGGATCGCAGCAGGAGCGCGGCGAACAGGGGAGTGGCCACGACGTACATCCCGGTGATGAACCCGGACACGCTCGCGGCCGTGTGGGCGAGCCCGGCCGTCTGCAGGATCTGCGCGCCGCCGTAGAGGGCACCGAGCACGATCGCGTGCCGCAGGCGGTCCCGCGAGAGTCGGCGGACCGCCCGCGGCGAGACGAGCAGGATCACCACCGAGGCGATCGTGAACCGGACCGCGAGGAAGTCCAGGACGGGGACCCGGTCGAGGAGGTCGTGGATCAGGAAGAACGTCGAGCCCCAGCTCGCGGTGATCGCGAGCAGGGCGAGGGTGGCGAGCAGCGCGACCCGGCGCGCTTGCTGAGCCTGGGGCATCTACGCAGCGTACGAGCGAGCCTGCCTACGTCGGGCTACCGGTCCGGATGATGTTGCGCTCGTGCGCCCGCACCGACCGCACGTAGATCACCGTGTCGTCGTAGAAGCCGATCCGTCGTACGGCGCCCAGCCCCTGGTAGTAGGCCGCGATCGCCCGGTTGTCCTTGCGGGTGGACGAGCGCAGGGTCCGTAGGGTCAGGATCCCGGCCAGGACGTTGTCGTGGGTGTCGCGCAGCCGCAGCTTGCGGCCGGCGTACCAGCGCATCCAGCGGCCGGTGTCCGGCATCACCTGCATCACGCCGATGGCTCCGGCGGCGGAGACCCGGCGCTGCTGCCAGCCGGACTCCTGCCAGGCGACGGCGAGCGCGAGCTTCGGGGGTACGCCGTAGCGCCGCGCGGTGCTCGCGACCAGGCGACGGACCTGGCTGCGGGTCAGGTCGGCGTGCAGCCAGCCTCGACCCGGCGGCGTGGCGGTGTGCAGGGCCGGGCGGGCGGGGGCCTGTGGCCGGCGCTTCTTCCTGGTGACGGGCCTTGCCGGCCCGCGGTCACGGCGTACGGCGGAGAGCACGATCGGGATCTTCAGCACCTGTCCCTGACGCAGGGTGCCCTTCGGGCCGAGCCGGTTCAGGCTGGTCAGCTCGGCGGTCCAGGCGTGGTAGCGGACCGCGAGACCTGTCGCAGTGTCGCCGGGACGGACGACGTAGCGCACGATCGAGCGGTCGGGGTGGCCCGGCCACGGCTTGGCGCTGGCGGGTGCTGCCGGGAGCAGCGGGACCATGGTCGCCGCGGTGACGGTGACCACGAGCGAGGTCAGGCGTGCGGACATGGTGCGTCGGGACTGTGTTCGTCGGGGAAGGGACACGGTTCCTCCGTCTGCCGATCGACGGCTGGCGAGCGATCGACGTTACCAGTGTGGCTGGAGTGACACCAGTGACCTCGATGTCGGGCGTGGCCGAGGTGGTCAGACGACGCTGACGACCACGGTGCTGCCCTTGGGCGCCGAGCTGCCGCGCCCCGGGTCGGTGGCCACGACGTACTGGACCCCGACGTAGAGGCTCGCGCGTCGCACGGTCACCTTGAAGTCGGCGGCCTCGAGGCGGGCCGTCGCAGCCTCGAGGCCCATCCCGATGACGTCGGGCACGTCGACCATCACGGGGCCCTTGGAGACCACCAGCGAGATCACGTCGCCCTTCTGGCCGGTGCCGCTGCTGGGGCTCTGGGTGACCACCCGGCCGACGGGCACGGTGTCGTTGTTGACCTCGGTGCTGTCGGCCTTGAAGCCGAGCTTCGCCAGGGCCTTCTCGACGGCGGCAACGGGCTTGCCGGTGTAGTTGGGGATCTTGATCGGTCGCGGTCCCTTGCTGAGGATCACGTCGACAGCGGTGTTCCGGCGCAGGGGAGTGGCCGGCTTGGGATCGGTGCCGATGACGCGCCCGGTGGGGACCTCCTCGTCGAACCTGTCGATCGCCTCGCCGAACTCCAGCTTGGCGTCGCCCAGCGACTGCTGCGCGTCGTCGAGAGTCGTGCCTCGGACGTCCGGCACCTTGTGTCGCTCGGGGCCCAGGGAGACGACGGCGCCGACGGTGCCGTCCTTGAGCACCCGGTCACCCGGTCCGGGGTCGGTGGAGATCACGGCGCCCCTGGCCACGGTCTCCGAGTAGGCCTCCTCGGAGACCTTCAGCGAGAGGCCCTCGTCGTCGAGCTTGACCCGGGCTGCCGCCTCGCTGAGGTTGATCACGCCGGGAGTCGAGGTGTAGCGGGCGACGCCGAGGTACCAGCCGCCGAGGGCAGCCAGCAGGGCCAGCACGACCACGATCGCCAGGAGCACGGCTCCGCGGCGCGAGCGACGGGATCGACGGGGGGCCGCAGGGGGGCCACCGGGTGTGGGGGCGATCACCGGCGGTCGGTCGCGCGGTGGCGCGGACCGGTGGGAGACCGAGTGGCGCTCCTGGTCGTAGAACCCGTCGTCGTCGTCGTCGGCGAGCGAGGAGAGGTCCTGGGGTTCGATGATCTGGGCCGGCAGCTCGCCGGTCGGGGTGCGGGTGCCGCCGACGGGGGTGGTCGGGGTCAGGTCCTCCATCAGGTCCGGGTCGCTCGTCACGCCGTGGTCGAGAGCGTTGCGGACGCGGCGCACCTGGTGGAGGAGGACGCGTGCGTCGGCCGGGCGCAGGGCTGTGTCGCGGGCGGTGGCTCGCGCAACGAGCGCGTCGACGTACGGCGGGATGCCGGGTGTGGAGGCGGAGGGCGGCGGGATGTCCTCGTGCACGTGCTTGTAGGCCACCTGGATGGGACTCGCGGCCTGGTGCGGCTTGTGGCCGGTGAGCATCTCGTAGATGAGCACCCCGGCTGCGTAGACGTCGGCGCGCGCGTCGGCCTTGCCGTTGACCACGAGCTCGGGGGAGAGGTAGGAGACCGTGCCGATCAGCACCCCACCGGTGGCGGTGTGCTGGGTCTCGGAGTTGATCGCGCGCGCCAGCCCGAAGTCGGCGACCTTGACCCGGCCGTCGTCGGCCATCAGCACGTTCTCGGGCTTCACGTCGCGGTGGATGATGCCGGCGTCGTGGGCGGCGGCCAGGGCGCCGAGCACCGGCTCGATCACGGCCAGGGCCTTGGCCGGAGACATCGGGGCTTCCTTGCGGATCAGGTCGCGCATGGTGAGGCCGGGGACGTACTCCATCACCAGGAACAGCGTGCCGTTGTCGTCTCCGGTGTCGAAGACGGCCACCACGTTGTGGTGGGCCAGGCGGGCGGCAGAGCGGGCCTCGCGCTGGAAGCGCCGGACGAACTCGTCGTCGTCGGCCAGGCCCTCGTGCATGACCTTGACCGCCACGGTGCGTTCCAGCCGGAGGTCGGTGGCCTCGTAGACCGTCGCCATCCCGCCGCGGGCGATCTTCGGGCCCACGCGGTATCTGCCGTCGAGGAGGCGCCCGATGAGCGCGTCGGCAGTGCGGTTCACGGTCTCCTCCAGCGTCGGGCGGGGAAGGCTCCCGACTGAGCGCCCACTTTAGAGGCTCGACGCGGCCAGATCCGGCAGGTGAACGCCTTGGGTGAGCGTGGTGGGAGCATGTGCGCGTGAGCGAGAACACCCCCGATGACGCCCTGCAGACCCTGATCGACGAATGGCTGGACTGGAAAGCGGCCGCCACCGCCCTGGGCGTGAGCGTGACGAAGGTCCGCACACTGATCCGTGAGCACCAGCTCGCCGCGGCCGTGCCGGCGCCCGGCGCTGGTCAGCAGATCCCCGCCGAGCTGCTCATGGAGGGCGAGATCGTCAAGGGCGTGCCCGGGCTGCTCACCCTCTTCGCGGACGGCGGCTGGGACGACCGCGAGAAGCTGACCTGGCTGTTCACCGCCGACGACTCGCTCCCCGGCCGTCCGATCGACGCCCTCCGGGAGAACCGCGGTTCCGAGGTCAAGCGGCGGGCGCAGGCGCTGGCGCTGTGAGGTGGGGTGGTGCGGTTTCACTGGTTAACCAGTGAAACCGCCACTTCCCCCACGTTGCAACGCTGGGATCTGGAAGTTTCTCTGGTTAACCAGAAAAACCGACACGCTCACCCGGCCCGCTGGGTCACCTGCGCAGCGAGGCCGGCGAGTACGCCGCGGGCACGGTCGGTGACGTCGGCCGCACCCAGGGCGGCCAGTGAGCGCTCGGTGAGCTGGCTGATCACGGCCTCGACCTGCATCCGGGCGCCGGAGTCGTCGATCAGGCGGCACAGGTGGGCGACCTGCGACGGGTCGAGTGCGGTGCCGAGCGCAGCGTCGAGCACTTTCGCGTCGGCGACCGGCAGCGCGTCGAGCGCGAGGGAGACCAGCACGGTGCGCTTGCCCTCGATCAGGTCGTCACCGGCTGGCTTGCCGGTCAGGGCCGGGTCACCGAAGACGCCGAGCAGGTCGTCGCGCAGCTGGAAGGCCTCGCCCAGCGGCAGCCCGAACCGGCTCAGCTGGGTGATCATCTCCGGGCTCGCCCCGGCCAGGGCGGCGCCGATGTGCAGCGGCCGCTCGATGGAGTACTTCGCCGACTTGTAGCGCAGCACGGTCATCGCGGTGTCCACGTCCGCCGATCCTCGGGCCTGCGCGGAGACGTCGAGGAACTGGCCGGTGACCACCTCGCTCCTGGTCAGGTCGAAGTAGCCGAGGGCCTTCAGGACCCGGTCGTCGGGCAGGCCGCAGGTGCGCAGCAGCTCGTCGGACCAGCTGAGCAGCAGGTCGCCGAGCAGGATCGCCGCGGCGGCGCCGTACTGCTCCGCGCTGGCCGCCCAGCCGTGCTCGCGGTGGAGCTGCTCGAACGCTCGATGGGTGGCCGGCCGGCCGCGGCGTACGTCGGAGGCGTCCATGTAGTCGTCGTGGACCAGGGCGCTGGCGTGCAGCAGCTCGAGGGACGCGCAGGCCCGCATCAGCGCGACCCGGTCGGTCGGCTCGGCCACGGCCTGGTGACCCCACCAGCAGAAGGCGGCCCGGAAGCGCTTCCCGCCGGCGACACTGACGCGGGCGTGCTCGACGAGGCGCTGCGCGTCGGGTCCGAGGCGGTCGAGCCACTCGGCCTGGCTGCGGACGAAGGCCCGCAACGCCGACTCGATGTCGTCGCGGAAGTCGCCGTCGTCCCAGGAGGCGTCCCATCCTTCGTGCGCCGAGGTCATCCGGCGAGCGTAGACCCGTATTCTCAGGCCCATGTCTCAGGGTTCTGCACGCATCGGTGATCTACTGCGCCAGAGCGGCCGCTCCTTCTCCTTCGAGTTCTTCCCACCCAAGGACGAGGCCGGCGAAGAGGTGCTGTGGCGCTCGATCAGCGAGCTGGAGCCGCTGCGGCCGACGTTCGTCTCGGTCACCTACGGCGCCGGCGGTACGACGCGCGACCGGACCCTGGCGATCACCGCACGGATCGCGCAGGAGACCTCGATGCTGCCGATGGCCCACCTCACCTGCGTCGGGCACACCACCGAGGAGCTCACCCGGATCCTGCAGTCGCTCACCGATTCAGGCGTCCGCAACGTGCTCGCACTGCGCGGCGACCCTCCCGGAGGACCGGGCACCGAGTGGGTGTCCACCAGCGGCGGGATCGAGTTCGCCTCCGACCTGGTCGCGCACGTCCGCCAGATCAGCGACCTCTCCGTAGGGGTCGCGGCCTTCCCCGAGGGCCACCGTGACTCCGCGTCCCTGGACGACGACGTGGCCGTGCTCAAGGCCAAGCACGACGCCGGGGCGGAGTTCGCGGTGACCGAGATGGTGCTGCGCGCCTCCGACTACTTCGGACTGGTGGACCGGGCGCGGGCGGTGGGGGTCGACTTCCCGATCGTCCCGGGCATCATGCCGATCCTGAACTTCACCTCGATGGCGAAGATGGTCGAGCTGTCGGGACGCGACATCCCCGATGAGGTGTTGGGCCGCCTCGAGCCGTTGAAGGACGACCAGGCCGCCGTACGCGCCGAGGGCATCGCCATCGCGACGGAGCTCTGCGACACCCTGCTCGCTGGAGGCGCACCCGGGCTGCACTTCTACACGCTGAACCGGTCGAAGGCGACGCGCGAGATCCACGCCGCGCTGTCCGTGCACGCCTGAACCTCAGGCGGCACCGATCGACTGCGCCACGAGTGCCGCTGAGAGGCCGACCGACGCAAGGCCCGCCCCCGGCGTCGCGTGGGCTCCGGCCATGAACACTCCCGGGACCGGCGTCGTGGGGCCGAGGCGCCGGGTGACAGTGTTGCGGCCCTGCCACAGCACGCCGTACGGCGAGCCGCCCCACAGCTCCACCAGGTCACGCGGTGACCGGTCGACGCGCACCTCGACCTGGTCGCGGACCCGGATGCCGGACCGTTGCATCGCGGTGACGATGTCCTCGGCCAGGCGACCCCTGCCGAGGAGCGTCCAGGCATGGGCGCCCGCCGGTGCGTCACCGCCCGTGCGCAGGACCACCATCGGGTCACCGTGGAGCACCACCTCGTGCGGGAGGTCGGGCACCTCCCCGACCACGCCGATGTGACAGGTCACCGGCGGGATCACCGGCATCGTGCGGTCCACCAGCGACCGCAGTGCCGGCAGCCGCCGCGGATCGATCGCGCACACCACGTGGTCGGCGTCGATCACCCCCTGCGCGGTGCGGACGCCCGCGACGCGACCACCGGAGAGCTCCAGGTCCAGGGCCGGCGTCGAGAGCAGCACCGTGACACCCCGGGTCTCGAGCCGCGAGGCGAGGGCGCCGGCCAGGGAGCCCATGCCGCCGGGCACGGTCCAGGCGCCGAAGTTCTGCTCGACGTAGGTCCACATCCCCATCCACGCGGGCACATTGCGCAGGTCGTGGCCCTCCAGGGCCATCGGGTAGCACGCCAGCTGCCGCAGCCGCTCGTCCTTGAACGCTCGCTGGGTCAGCTTGGACAGCGTCATCCGGGTGGAGAGCAGTGCCTTGGTCTGCCTGCTCGCGTGGTCCGCGGAGAACGGCCGCTCGAGCCAGTCCCGGCGCAGCGACTCCCAGTCGTCCGCGAACGCGTCGACGTAGGCCGCCCACTGGGCGCCCAGCCCGGCGCCGAGGGCTGCCTCGACAGCCTCCATCTGGGCCGCGCGGCTCCCCCCCGGCAGGTCGAGCACGGTCTCGTCGTCGTCGTCGAAGACGTGCCTGGCCACCGGCTCGACGGGGACCAGCTCGATCTCCTTCTCCAGTGCCCGCCCGGACTTGCGGAACAGGTCGCGCAGCACGGCGGGGAGGAGGGTGTGGGTCGGGCCGGAATCCCAGCGGAACCCGTCCTGCTCGACGTAGCCGACCGCGCCACCGAGCTGGTCGCGGCCCTCGACCAGGGTCACCTCGTGGCCGATCTTGGCCAGACGGGCCGCGCTCGCCAGCCCGCCGTACCCGCCCCCGATCACCACTATGCGCGACATGGCGGTCACCCTACGGGGGCTGCCGGTTTCCCCGGTCGACCGGGGAAACCGGTCGTTGTCCAGCGATGCAACACCTGACAACGACGGGGATCGGCCGACAACCCCGTCTGTTTTGTCCGTTTCCCGAGCGTACGGCGGGCCGTCAGCCCGCGCGGCTCCTGGTGCCGGCCGGGTGGGACATCACTCCACCTCCAGCTCGGCTGCCCTGGTGAGCGCCTGCAGCTCCTCGAAGGTGCTGCTGAACACGGCCGCAGGGTGGCCGGCGGCGGCCCAGATCACGTCGTACCTCCGCAGCCACGGGTCCAGGTAGGTCCGAACCGGCGCGGGATGGTCGAAGGGGGAGACCCCGCCGATCACCTGGCCGGTGTGGCGTCGGACGAAGTCGGGCTTCGCGCGCTTGAGGGCAGCGATCCCGAGCTCGGCCGCGACCTTGCCGGTGTCCACCCGGTGGGCGCCGCTGGTGAGCAGCAGGAGCGGTTCGCCGTCCGCGTCGAACAACAGGCTGTTGGCGATCGCGCCGATCTCGCAGCCGAGGGCGTCGGCGGCGAGCTGGGCGGTGTGCACCGAGTCGGGGAGCACGACGATCCGCCCGGTCCCACCACGGGCCTCGAGCTCGGCGCGGAACCGGCCGATGGCGGCGTGCTCGGCGGCCCCTTCTCCTGGCTGTCCTGGAGTCTGCTCGGTCATGGGAGGCAAGGTAGCGAACGGCTGTGGATCCGCACTTGACGAGCTGTCGGAGGGGGGGTGTACCTTGAAGGTGTTCGAACACATGTTCGATCACGTCCCGGTGGAGGGTGACCTCGACCCCCATCCTCCACCGGGGCACTGACAGTGGGTCGAACGGCTGCAGATCATGGTGAGGAGCACAAGGTGCGGCGCTACGACGATCCGGTGGAGGTGCGCAAGGGCGCAGACGAGGACCCCGACCAGTTCCTGTGGCGGGGTCGGTTGTGGCAGGTGCGCGAGGTGGTGGCGCACTGGGTGGAGACCGGCGCCTGGTGGACCAGGCGCACGGCAGACCAGGCCGGGCGTGGGTCATCGGGCGGGGGAGTCGACACCGACCTCCTGCGGGAGCGCGAGGTCTGGCGGGTGACGGCGGCCCGGGGAAGGGTCGCCGCCCAACAGTCTTTTGGGCAGTCCCCCGAGCACGACCCCGGGTTCGGTGTCTTCGACCTGGTCTTCAGCTGGTCCGAGGGCAGCTGGCAGCTCGTCCGGGCGATGGACTGAGAGGGGTTGTGACATGACCGAGCAGATGACGCACCAGATGAGCGCGCCACACTTCCTGTCCGCCGCGACGCACTCCTACCTCGAGCGGGCGGCCGAGTCGCTGCGTGAGGCGATCACCAGCACCAGCGTCCCGGAGCGCTACGCCTACGCCCACGTCTCTGCTCTGCGGGCGACCGCTGCGCTGCTGGCGGCTCGCGCCCAGCCGGCGCCACAGAGCCCACGCCGGCGTCAGAAGAACGCCTGGGTGCTGCTCGCCGAGGTGGCCCCGGAGCTCAGCGAGTGGGCGAGCTTCTTCGCCGCTGGTGCCGGCAAGCGGGCTGCCGCCGAGGCGGGGTCGCGCCGTGCCGTCACCGAGCGGGAGGCCGACGACCTGGTGCGTGACGCCGACCGGTTCCTGGCACTGGTGGAGAGCTCTTTGGGCCTGACCGAGCACGTCCCGATCCGCGTTGCCTGAGGACCGGGACCAGAGTGGCTGATCCCTTCGTGCACCTGCATGTGGCGTCCGGTTACTCGCTGCAGTACGGCGCCTCGCACCCTCACGTGCTGGTCGAGCGGGCCGCCGAGCAGGAGATGGACACCCTCGCGCTCACCGACCGTGACGGCACCTACGGCGCGGTCCGGTTCGTCAAGGCGGCGATGGCGGCCGGGATCCGCCCGGTGCTGGGTGTCGACCTGGCGTTCGCAAGCCCGGCACCCGCCACCGGGAGGCCGCGCACCCCGACCCGCGGCGGCGCCACCCGGGACGCCCGGCTGCCCCGGGTCACCTTCCTGGCCAGCGGCAGGAGCGGGTGGGCGGCAGTGTGCCGACTGGTCTCGGCGACCCATCACGCAGGTGAGCGCGGCACCCCGGTGTGCACCCCCGAACTGGTGGCCGAACATGTCGCCGGCTCTGCCCATCTCGGTGACGTCCGGGTGCTGCTCGGCCCAGCCTCGGAGCTGGGCCGGACCGCCACGCTGCGGCGCAACGACCTGGGCGCCGCGGTGCTGCGCCGCTGGCTCGACCTGGTCGGCCACGAGCAGCTCGTCGTCGAGGTGGTCTCCCACCGGCTGCCGGGCTCCGGACCCGGTTCCTCCCCGCACGCCGCCCGGATGGCCGGGCTGGCGCGGTCTGCCCGGGTGACGACCGTGCTCTCCAACGCGGTCCGTTTCGCCGACCGGCTGGACGCCCCGACGATCGACGTGCTCGACGCTGCCCGTCGGCTGGTGCCGATGGACGTCCGCCACCTCGACCGCAGCAACGCCGAAGGCTTCTTGAAGTCCGGCAAGCAGATGCACGAGGTCGCCGAGGAGATCTGCCGCTACGCCGGCCTCGGTGAGCACGGCTCCCGCGGAGCCACCGAGCTGCTCGCCGCCACCCGGACGGTCGCCGACCAGTGCGTGCTCGACCCCAGGGCAGACCTCGGGATCGGCGAGGTGCACTTCCCCGAGTTCGAGGTGGCCGGCGATCACCGCCCCCCGCAGAGCTCCGCAGCCCCCGTGTCCGTCACCACCCGGGACACCCCCGCAGACCATGCGTTGAGACAGAGGTGCGAGGCCGCGATCGGCTGGCGCTACGGCTCCGCCCCTCGCCAGCGGATCTGGAAGCGCCTCGACGACGAGCTCGCGACGATCGGCCATCTCGGCTTCGCGTCCTACTTCCTCACCGTCGGAGACGTCACCGAGATGATCCGCGAGCTCGGCATCCGCAGCGCGGCCCGCGGGTCGGGGGCAGGCAGCCTGGTCAACTACCTGCTCGGCATCTCCGGGGTCGACCCGATCCGGCACGGCCTGCTGATGGAGCGGTTCCTCTCCCCGCTGCGGGCGTCGCTGCCCGACATCGACGTCGACGTGGAGTCAGCCCGCCGGCTCGAGGTCTACGACGCGATCCTCGACCGCTTCGGCACCGACCGGTGCGCCACGGTCTCGATGATGGACACCTACAAGGTGCGTCACGCGATCCGCGACGTGGGTGCGGCGCTGGGCATGCCGATGGGGGAGATCGACGCCATCGCCAAGGCGTTCCCGCACATCCGGGCCCGCGACGCCCGGATGGCGCTGCGCGACCTGCCCGAGCTGCGGTCCACCGGGATGGCGCGCGAGGCGGCCGCCGGGGAGTGGGGCTCCTTCGACCTGTTCTTCCGGCTGGTGGAGAGCCTCGACGGATTGCCGAGGCACATCGCGATGCACCCATGCGGCGTACTCCTCTCCGACCGCACCCTGCTCGATCGCACCCCGGTGGAGCGGAGCTTCCTGGGCTACCCGATGAGCCAGTTCGACAAGGAGGACGTCGAGGACCTCGGCCTGCTCAAGCTCGACGTGCTCGGCATCCGGATGCAGTCGGCGATGGCCCACGCAGTGGTCGAGATCGAGCGGACCGATGGTCGCCACATCGATCTCGACGACGAGGTGCAGGTGCCCTTCGACGACCCCACCACCTACTCGATGATCTCCTCGGCGAAGACCCTGGGTGTCTTCCAGATCGAGTCGCCCGGGCAGCGCGAGCTGGTCGGCAAGTCCGGGATCGAGGACTTCGCCGACATCATCACCGACATCTCGCTGTTCCGGCCAGGGCCGGTCAAGAGCGACATGATCACGCCCTACCTCGAGGTCAAGAACGGCTGGAAGCAGGCCACCTACCTGCACGACGACCTGCGCCCGATCCTCGGAGGCACCCGCGGCGTGGTGGTCTTCCACGAGCAGGTGATCGAGATGATCGCCCAGTTCGCCGGCTGCACCTACGCCGAGGGCGACGAGTGGCGGCGCGCGCTCGGGGACAAGGACGGCATGGCCGCGACGAAGACCTGGTTCTACCCGCGCGCTCTCGGCCGCGGCTACCCGCTGCCGGTGGTGGAGCAGATCTGGAAGGTGATCGAGGCCTTCGCCTCGTTCGGTTTCTGCAAGGCTCACGCGGCCGCGTTCGCGCTGCCGACCTACCAGTCGGCGTGGCTCAAGGCGCACTACCCGGCACACTTCATCTCCGGTGTGCTCACCCATGACCCGGGCATGTACCCCAAGCGGCTGATCCTCGACGACGCCCGCCAGCTCGGCATCGCGGTGCTCGGTCTCGACGTCAACGCCAGCCAGGCGACCTACACGGTGGAGAAGCTGGCCGACACGACTCCCGTCCTCGCCCCCGACCAGGTCGCCGCCAGGGTCGGCAGGTTCGCGCCCCGTGGCGGGATCTACACCAAGCTGCCGGCGGCGGCGGCGAAGAGCGACCAGGGCGCCTGGATGGGCCATGGGTGGGGCATCCGGCTCGCCCTGGAGGAGGTGCGCGGGATCAACGACGGCGAGGTGAGCCGGATCGTGGCGGCCCGTGAGGGGGCGCCGTACGCCTCGCTGACCGACTTCTGGCAGCGCGCCCAGGTCTCCCGCCCGGTGGTCGAGCGGCTGGTGCAGGCAGGCGCCTTCGACACCGTCTACAGCATCGGGGTGAGCGGTGCCGGTCGCCGCAACCGGCTGACCCGGCGCGACCTGCTCCTCGAGGTGGGAGACCTCGACCGGTTGCGTCGAGCCTCCGAGCGAACGAGCGCGAGAAGAGCGCGTGGGCTGTCCCGGTCGAGGTCCGGGTCGAGTTCCGGGTCGGCGACAGGCGCAGGCGACGCGTCGTTCCAGCTCACCCTCGACCTGGGGGACGACACCTCGGGGGCGAGGCCCAGCGGCCTGCCGGAGATGACCGACGGCGACCGGGTGCGGGCCGAGCTGGACATCCTCGGCCTCGACGCCAGCAAGCATGTGGTCGACTTCCATGCCGAGTTCCTCGACCGGCTCGGCATCACCCGGTCGGGCGACCTGCTGTCTGCCCGCAGCCGCAGCGAGCTGCTGGTGGCCGGGGTGAAGGTGGCCACCCAGACCCCGCCGATCCGGTCGGGGCGCCGGGTCATCTTCCTGACCCTGGACGACGCCACCGGCCCGGTCGACGCGACCTTCTTCGAGGACGTGCAGGGCCCCTATGCCGCCACGGTCTTCGGCTCGTGGCTGCTCGTGGTCCGCGGCGAGCTGCGCCGCACCGGGCGTCGTGGCGTCTCGCTGCGGGCGACCGGCGCCTGGGACCTCGGCACGTTGAGCGACCTGTGGCGCACCGACGGGATGGAGGCCGTCCAAGCCGAGATCGACCGGGTGCCCCGGGGGTTCGCCGGTCCCGCCGATGGGCCGAGCCGGGTGATGGTGCACACCAGCGGCTTCCGGATGTCGCCGTACGCCGACATCAAGCCGGCCGGGCTGGACGTCAAGAGCGGGGCACCCGGCGTGGTGACCGGCGACGTGGCCCGCAAGCTGTGGCACCGCAGCCCGGGGAGCGCGGGATGACCCGGCGCCACGGCGGATCGCACCCCCTAGGCTGGCGCCCATGGAACGCCCCCTCGAACGACGTACCGCCGCTCGCACCGCGGTGGTCTGGGACGCCGTACGCGCCCTGCTCGAGGGGACCGGGGAGCAACAGGTCCTCGACATCGGTGGCGGCACCGGAGGCTTCGCAGTCCGGGTGGCTGCCCTGGGCAACCGGATCACCGTCATCGACCCCAGTCCCGATGCCCTCGCCGCGCTGGCTCGCCGTGCCGACGAGGAGGGTGTGGCGGACCGGGTCACCGGTCTCCAGGGCGACCTCGGCACCCTGCATGACCTGGCGCCCGAGGGTGGTGCCGACCTGGTCCTGTGCCACGGCGTGCTCGGCCTCGTCGACGCCCCGGCCACGGCACTGCAGTCGATCGCCTCGGTGCTGCGTCCCGGCGGAGCCCTGTCGTTGGTGGTCAGCCAGCGCCACGCGGCCGTGCTCGCCCGGGCGATGGCCGGCCACTTCGCCCAGGCGATGCGCCTGCTCGAGGGGGAGGCGGAGCGTCCCGCCGGTGAGCACCGCGCCAGCGAGCACCGGTTCACCACCGAGGAGCTCACCGACCTGCTCGAGGGAGCTGACTTCGCCATCCGCAGCAGCCACGGCATCCGCGTCTTCACCGACCTGGTGCCCTCTTCCCTCCTCGACCTCGAACCCGGAGCCGGGGCAGCCCTCCTGGAGCTGGAGCGAGCCGTCTCCGAGCGCCCCGAGTACCTCACCCTCGCCAGCCAGCTCCACCTCGTCGCCACCCGCTAGCCCCCCAGGCCTTCGAGGCCACGTCGGGCGAGCGGTTCGGCGCCAGGGTCGAGTGCGGGCGTCCACCACCTCCGGGCGCCACGCCTGGACATCACGGGCGGGGAGGGCAGGCGGGGGCGACCGTGGATGGGACTGGCCCCCCGAAGCGAGGAACGAGCGAAGGGGTGGTTGGGCGCCCCCGCCTGTCCGGACCGGCCGTGGTGGCCGCCGCCGCGGTGCCTGCAGATCGGGCGTCCTCTGGTGGGCCCATGCCTGACCTCTCCCACGACTGCCCGATCCTGCACGTCGACATGGACGCCTTCTTCGCCTCGGTGGCGATCAGGGACCGCCCCGAGCTCGCCGAGGTGCCGGTGATCATCGGCGGGGGACACCGAGGGGTGGTGCTGGCGGCCAACTACCCCGCCCGGAGGTACGGCGTGCACTCGGCGCTCCCGATGACCCGCGCCCGGCGGATGTGCCCGGAGGCGGTGGTGATCTCGCCCGACTACGCCGACTTCGAGGTGGTCTCCTCCTCGGTGATGGAGATCTTCCGCCAGATCACCCCGTTGGTGGAGGCGGTCTCCATGGACGAGGCGTTCCTCGACGTCTCCGGCGCCACCCGTCGCCTCGGCAGTCCGCTGCGGATCGCCGAGCACATCCGGGCCAGGGTCGCCGACGAGCAGCGCGTGACGTGTTCGGTCGGGGTGGCCGGCTCGGTGTCGGTGGCCAAGCTGGCCAGTCGACGGGCCAAGCCGGACGGCGTGGTCGTCGTACCCCCGCGACAGGTGACCCGCTTCCTGCACCCCCTCGACGTGGGAGAGCTCTACGGCGTGGGGGAGAAGACCCGCGACCAGCTGCACCGCCTCGGCCTGCGCACGGTCGGCGACGTCGCCCACACGCCGCTGAGCACCCTCCAGCGTGGCATCGGGCGGGCGGCCGGCACCCAGATCCACCATCTCGCCTGGGGCACCGACCGCCGCACCCTGACCCCGCGCCGGGTCACCCAGGACCCCGACAAGAGCATGGGCGCCGACGAGACCTTCGGTCGCGACACCGACGACCGGGCCGTGGTGCTGCGCGAGCTCTTACGTCTCTCCGCCAAGGTGACGGTGAGGATGCGGACCGCCGAGGTCGCCGGGCGCACGGTCACCTTGAAGGTGCGCTTCGCCGACTTCACCACCATCACCCGCTCCCGGACGCTGCCCGACGCCACCGACGGGACCGGTGAGATCCACGCGACCGCGACGGCGCTGTACGACGCCCTCGGCCTGCAGCGGGCCCGGATCCGGTTGGTGGGGGTGCGGGTCGAGGGGTTGATGCCGCGCGCCGAGGTGCAACGCCAACTCGTCCTCGGCGCGCGGGATCGCGGCTGGGACGAGGTCGACCGGGCCACCGACGCGGCGGCGCTGCGCTTCGGCGGGGGTGCCGTACGCCGGGCCACCCTGCTCATCGGCGACCGTCCCTGACCCGCTGTTCTCCGCATCGCTCCTCGGCCCGGATGCCGGCACAAGACTGGCTCGGACCGATGGCCGGAAAGAAATATCGACCATGATTTCCTGATCCCGGCTACCGACTTGAGGAGAGCCTGCCTAGACTCAGAGGGACCAGTCATGCGGGAGGATGCCGTGCCACTCTCCGAAGAGGAGCTTCGTCTGCTGGAGCAGATGGAGCACGCGCTTGCCCAAGAGGACCCCAAGTTCGCATCGACCTTGCGGGGCAGCACCCTCGAGCGGGTCGCGCGCGTGCGCACCATCGCCGCCGTCGCGGTCTTCGTCCTGGGCGTGGTGATGCTCATGAGTGGCGCCGTCGCCCAGCAGACCTGGCTCGGAATCCTCGGCTTCGTGGTCATGCTCGGTTCCGCGACCATCGGTCTGGCCGCCTGGCGTGGCCGCCACGTGCCGGCCCCCCAGCCCCAGCGCAGCGGCGAGGACCAGCTCTTCGACTTCGACGACCAGCCCCGTCGCTTCGACGTGATCGAGGGCGGTCGGCGGTCGCGCAAGATGGGCCGTCCCGGGAACAAGTCGCCGCGCAGGCCAGGCAACAAGGCTCCCAAGCAGGGCACCTTCATGCAGCGCATGGAGCAGCGCTGGGAACGTCGCCGAAACCAGGGCTACTGACCCACTAGCCCCGCACCACCGAGACCGGCCACACCCGGCCACGCCACTCGTGCTGCCGGTCGACGCTCCTGACCATCACCTGGTGCCACGCCTCCACGACGTGGATGATCTGCGCCCGCAGCTCGGCATCGACGGTGTCCACCTCGTCGGTTCCGGCGCCGGCTCGCGCGTAGCGACTCCGCTCCAGCCGGACCAGCAGCCCGTCCAGTGCGCTCAGGTCGTCCATCGACGCCTGCACCTGGCTGGCCAGCCCATTGGCCTGCTCACGCGGCGAACGTTGGTCTGACCAGTCCAGACCGAGGTCGAGCGCGAGGGCCCGCAGCTCGGCCCAGGCGCCTTCGGCGAGCTGGGCGGAGGTGCGGGCCGAGAACCGGCGCCGGCGCTGCGTACGTCGAAGGGCCGTGGGCGCCAGCCCCAGCACCACGACGACCAGCAGCGCCAGGACCGGCCACCACGAGATCGGCAGCCCGAGACGCTTGTCGTTGCCGGTGTCGACCTCGCCTGCGTCGGCGTTCGGTGCCCGGGTCTCCTGGGCTGCATCGCTCGGGCCGGCCGAGGGCTCCGGGGCGGTGACTGACTCGCGGGTCCACGACGGCGTCGCGCCGGCACGCTGGCCGGGGGTGGGTTCGAAGCGGACCCAGCCCACACCGGAGAAGTACATCTCCGGCCACGCGTGCCGGTCGTCGCTGGTGTAGAGGATCTCGCCGTCCGCTTGGGTAGTGCCGTCCAGGAACCCGACCACCACCCGAGAGGGGATGTTCAGGGCCCGGCCCATGGCGGCCATCGCTGCGGCGAACTGCTCGCAGTACCCGACCCGGTCATCGGTGACGAACGCAGCGAGCAGGTCCATCCCGGACCCGCTGCGCTGTTCCAGGGAGTAGCGGAAGCCACCGTCCTGGCGGAACCAGTCCTGGATCGCGACCGCCCTGGCGAAGTCGCTCCCCGCGCCTTCGGTGACCTCCCTGGCCCGGGTGGTGATCACGTCCGGGAGGTCGTCGGGGACCGCGGTCATCGGCTCCCGGACCCGGGCCGGCGCGCGAACGCTGGTCTCCAGCAGCTCGGCGGTGATCGCGGGCGCGAAGGAGGTCGCGGTGTAGCTGATCTCGGACGGTGACCTGCCGCCGACGTAGGCGACATCGAGGGTTCGTGCGTCATAGCGCCAGCTCCCGGCGACGTCGAGCTCGCGGATCGGGTAGGGGAGCGGCAACCAGGTGGTGCCGAAGTTGGGGGCGAGCTGGAGCGACCACTCGTCCTCGGCACCGCCGATCCCCGGCGCGAGTCCGGGTGGGTTCGGGAACACGCCGTCGGCGTCGTTGTCGGAGGGCAGGTTGCGAGGTGACGGACGCCAGGATCCGCTGCTGAACTGGTCGAGCACGGTCGTCCGGAGGTACGACGTGGAACTCGCCTCGGTCTCGGCGTACACGAGCGGGGTGTTGGTCTGCTGGACCAGGTCGCGCCGCAGCCGGATGAACGGGTTGACGGCGGTGAGCTGGAACCGGCCACCCTGGCCGGCATTGGTGCCCGCGCCGCCGAGATCGCGGTTGAGCAGGTCGGTGACGGGGATGACCGGCGCCGCGATCAGCGAGACGAGCACCGCGATGATCGAAACCTGCCAGAGCATGGCGAGCACCGGCCGCGGCGAGGCGCGGCCGCCTGCCGGTCGGTTCCCGTCCCACGAACCGAAGCGATCGAGGTTCTCGGTCGCGAGCAGCCGCAGGAACATCAACGCCGTACCGACGAAGACCGGGAGCGCCAGGGTGGCGCTGAGGATGCTGACCGGGACGCTGAGCGTGACCAGCAACGGCAGTGCGATCAGTGGTGGGCGCTCGAGGCCCATGCCGAGCACGTCGATCGACAGCAGCACCGCCAGGGCACAGGCGAGCAGCAGGGCGCGCGTGTGCGTCGGGTTGACCTCGACGGGGGCCGAGTAGTGGTTCAGGGTGGCCGCACCGTTGCTGATGGCGTAGACGACCCGGCGCACCGAGTCCTCCGTCGGGATCACCGCGAGCAGCGACTGCCGGGCAGCGAAGATCAGGTTCAGGGAGAGCAGCGCGACGAGCAGCTGCGCACCGGCGACGGCGTACGTCACCCAGCCGAGCACGCGAAGCACGCTCCCCGCCAGCGCCATCACCAGTCCGACGAGCAGGGTCGGCACCAGGAAGCCCAACGGCTGGGCCACCATCCCGCTCCACGCGAACAGCGCCACCCAGCCTGCAGACATGGCCAGCAGGGGCGGGCCGGGTCGCCACTCGTCCATGAACGTGGACCTCGACGGGACCGGCGGGGGTGGCGTGGTCGAGGTGGGCGTGGCATAGCTCGTCGTCATCGCGCCAGCTCCAGCCAGGAGGCGGCCAGCGAGCCGTCACGTTCGAGGGTCGAGGCCTTCCAGCCACCGCTGCGCAGCGAGGACGTGGCCGGGGGCTCGGCCTGGGTTCCGCGGCCCCAGGTCGCCACGTCCAGCACCACGGCGTACGCCGAGTCGCCGGCGTTGGCCAGCCCGCCGAAGAAGGTGCGGTCGGACTCCCCGAGGTGGCCGAGCACCGCGAGCAGCATCCCGCCCTGGGACGACTCGTCGACCCAGCCGGTGGACAGCTGCTCGTTGCGCGTCATCCCCATCAGCGCGAGGCGCTCGAGCTGCTCGGGGAGGGTGGCTCCTCGGGCGCCCTGGTGCCAGCCGTGCGAGGAGGAACGGCCAGTCGCGCTGACCAGCCGCACCTCGAAGTCCATGGCAACCAGGTTGCGCATGATCGAGGCGGCCGCGCGGACGGCAGTCTCCATCGAGGAGTTCGCCCCGTAGCCACGGTGGGAGGTGCGTCGGTTGTCGATCAGCAACGTGCAGCGCGACTGCCACTGCTGCTCCTCGCGCCGCACCATCAGCTCATCGACCCGCGCACTCGTCGGCCAGTGGATCCGACGCAGGTCGTCGCCGAGGCGATACTCCCGGACCGTCACGTCGGGGCTGCCCCCACCCAGCAGGTCCCGGGTGCGGTTGTCGCCGGCGCCTGCCCAACGTCCGGTGAGCGGGATCTGCGGGAGCGGCTCGGTGCGCGGGGTCACCAGGATCGAGGCGGTGGTGGGCAGGGTCTGGTCGAGGTCGACCATGCCCATCGGGTCGGCGACCTGGACGTGGATCGGCCCCAGTGGGTAGCGACCGCGGTGCTCGGTCCGGACCAGGTAGCGCAGCGTGGTCTCCCCGCCGGGGGCGAGTGGCGGGACGACGAAGCGCTGTCGTTCGCCGAGTGCGGTCGGGAGCTCCTCCTCCATCAGCAGCAGTCCGGTGCGGCGGCCGGGGTTCCCGACCTGGAGCTCGACCTGTGCTGTCTCGCCCGCCTCGACCTGGAGGTCATTGATGTTGCGTCGGACCCACACCTCGCGCTCGGTGCGGTGCAGGATCAGCCAGGCGAGCAGCGGGACCAGCGCGGCCAGCAGGCCGATGCGGACGAAGTCCCGCTCACCGATCTGGACACCGCAGATGATCGCGGCAGCGCCGGCGGCGAGGAAGCAACGTCCCCGGACGGTCAGGTCCCGCACGCGATCACCTCCGTGGCTCGGTCAGGGTCCGGGGGGACCCGGCGGAGGGACGGGGACCTGTGCCAGCACGTGCTGGACGACCTCGGTCGTCCGGCGGCCACTCATCGTGGCCTCCATCGTCGGCAGCAACCTGTGCGGCAGCACCTCCGGCGCCAGGTCGCGTACGTCGTCCGGCAGCACGTACTCGCGGCCCTGCATGGCGGCCCATGCCTTCGACGCCCTGATCAGGTGGAGCGTCGCCCGCGGAGAGGCACCGAGCCGGAGCTCGGGCGAGCGCCTGGTTGCTGTGGTGAGCGCGACCGCATAGCGCTGGACCACTTCGGAGACGTGCACACCGTCGGTGACCTCGATCAGCTTGCGTACCTCCGCGGCGTCGGTCACCGGCTCGAGCTCCTCGAGCGGGCTGACACCGTCGCCGCGGGCAGAGAGCATCGCGATCTCGGCGGACTCCACCGGGTAGCCCATCGAGAGTCGGACCATGAACCGGTCCCGTTGGGCCTCGGGCAGGGCATAGGTGCCCTCCATCTCGATCGGGTTCTGGGTGGCGATCACCATGAACGGCGCGTCGAGGGAGTAGGTCGTCCCGTCGACGGTGACCTGCGCCTCCTCCATGCACTCGAGCATGGCGGACTGGGTCTTGGGGCTGGCCCGGTTGATCTCGTCACCGACCACGACGTTGGCGAAGATCCCCCCGGGACGGAACTCGAACAGACGCGTGTCCTGGTTGAACACCGAGACCCCGGTCACGTCGGAGGGCAGCAGGTCGGGCGTGAACTGGATCCGACGCACGGTGCAGTCGATGGAACGGGCGAGCGCCTTGCTCAGCATCGTCTTGCCGACCCCGGGGACGTCCTCGATCAGCAGGTGACCACCGGCGAGCAGCACGACCAGCGCCGACCGGGCGATCTCGGGCTTGCCCTCGATGACCCGCGCGATGTTGCCCTGGATCCGTTCCGCGACCTCGCGCACCTCGTCGACGTCGGCACCACCCGGCGCAGGGCCCCGCAGTTCTGGTCCGGCCACCTCTGGTCCACCTCTCCCCACCGCTCTGCCCGGCCATGATCCCCCGGCCAATGATCTCCCAGCCAGGATCCCAGCCACGTTCGCCAGGTGTCTCGCGCTCCAGTGAAGCCCATGGCACCACACGGGCGCCTGCTCGGACAGGGGCGAGGACGTCCGGATCTGGTCACCAGCGGCTCCACTGCCCTGCCCGTCCGGGGCTCCGATGGGGCAGAGCCGGGCGAAAAGGGGAGTGATGTGGTGCAAAAGTGGTTGACGGTGGAGGGATGTGGAGTAAAGTGGTGCGAAGTGGAGGGACCAGGCGAGTTCTGGACCCGCAGCGTTGGGGTGAGGGGAGCAGCAGATGTTCTCCGGCACCTACACCCCCAAGCTCGACGAGAAGGGTCGTCTCTTCCTCCCGGCCAAGTTCCGCGACGAGATGAAGGAGGGCCTGGTGATCACCAGAGGCCAGGAACACGCCCTCGACATCCGCACGCAGGCCGACTTCGACGTCTTCGCCGAGAAGTTCCAGAACGCCTCGCAGACCGACGCCCGGCTCCGTGCCTACGGCCGGATGCTGTTCGCGCTGGCCTCCGAGCAGGTGCCCGACAAGCAGGGCCGGGTGACGATCACCCCCGAGCTGCGCCAGTACGCCGGACTCGAGCGCGACGCCGTGGTGATCGGGGTCTACGACCGGATCGAGGTCTGGGAACCACGCGCCTGGACCGGCTACACCGCCGACCAGGAACAGGCGTTCGCGAACTTGCAGGAAGAGATCTTCCCGGGGTTCTAGACCCGGGCGTCACACCCGCACCACACAACTCCACATCGGTGATCGCAGGGCGAGGCTCGCGTCCGCTCCTCCCAGATTCCTCTGACACACCTTCCCCGGTGCCAGATGAGTCACTTCCCTCCAACCGGGAGCTGAGCGGACGGAGAACCTGGCCCTGCGATTCCGAACAGGCAGCACAGATCCACAGATCCACAGATCAGCAGCACAGCAGATGAAGCAGTCACGCAGCACGATCAGGGCAACCTGGGGGTCGAGTCCAATGAGCGGCAGCACCGTCACACCCGCGCGGCGGGTCAGGCACGAGGTGCGCGACTCGATCGCCGTGATGTGTTTCTCGGCGGCCGCCTCCTGCGGTGTGGCGCTCCTCCTCATGCTCGCCGTGCGGCTGGGGAACTAGGGCCGTGACCACTCCCAGCCACGTCCCGGTCCTGCTCGACCGGGTCGTTGCCCTGGTGGCGCCCGCACTCGAGCATCCTGGCGCGGTCTTCGTCGACGCCACCCTCGGCCTGGGCGGACACTCCGAGGCGGTGCTCGACCGGTGCCCCGACGCGCACCTCGTCGGGGTGGACCGCGATCCGCACGCCCTCGAGCTCGCCGGTGCACGTCTCGAGCCCTTCGAGGGTCGCACCACCCTGGTGCACGCGATCTACGACGAGATCCCCGACGTGCTCGCCGAGCTGGGCATCGAGGCAGCCGACGGCATCCTGTTCGACCTCGGCGTCTCCTCGATGCAGCTCGACGTCCGGGAACGCGGCTTCGCCTACGCCGAGGACGCGCCCCTCGACATGCGGATGGACGACAGCGAGGGTCCCACCGCAGCCGATGTGCTCAACACCTACCCGGCCGCCGAGCTCGCCCGGATCCTGCGCAGCTACGGCGAGGAGAAGTTCTCCCGCCAGATCGCCCGCGCCATCGTCAAGGCTCGCGAGACCGAGCCGTTCCGCGACTCCGCCCGGCTGGTCGAGCTGTTGCGCGACACGATCCCGGCGCCGGCCCGGCGGACGGGCGGGCACCCGGCCAAGCGCACCTTCCAGGCACTGCGCATCGAGGTCAACGACGAGCTCGGTGTCCTGCGCCGCGCCATCCCGGCAGCCGTCGACTCCATCCGAGTGGGCGGCCGGGTCGTGGTGATGAGCTACCACTCGCTCGAGGACCGACTGGTCAAGCGCGCCTTCGCGGCGGGCACCACCTCACGGGTGCCGCACGACCTGCCCGTCGTGCCGGCCGGGTTCGAGCCGCCGTTGCGCAACGCGACCAGGGGCGCCGAGCAGGCCACCGCCGCAGAGATCGAGCAGAACCCGCGCGCAGCATCCGTCCGGCTCCGCGCTGTCGAGCGCGTCAACAACAACCGGCCATCGAAAAATCGGGGAGACACCGCAGCATGAGCAGTCTGATCAACTCAGCCAGGGCCGGAGCCCGCCGGGTCCCTCGATTCGCCGACGCCGCCGTCGAGCGCGCTCGCCTCACCGTGGTGCCGCCGAGGCGCTCGCTGGGCCGCACCCAGGCCGCGCGTACGCCGTTCGCCGTGCTCGTCCTGGCCATGCTGGCGGCCGGCGTGGTGGGCCTGCTGATGTTCAACACCAACATGCAGCAGGCCTCCTTCAAGGCCACCGCACTGCAGGACCGGGTGAACCTGCTCACCGCCCAGGAGCAGTCCCTCGACATGGAGCTCGACGAGCTGCGCAACCCGCAGAACCTGGCGGTCGCAGCCAAGGCGCTCGGGATGGTCGCGCCGTCACAGCCCGCCTTCGTGCGACTCAGCGACGGTCGTGTCCTGGGCAACCCGACTCCGGCCACCGCGGACGAGGCCGTGCGGATCAACCCGCTGCCCTCGCAGCTGCCGCGCGCGGTCAGGCAGAAGAAGGTCATCGTCAAGTTAGCGGTCCCCGCCGGGGCAGGCACTTCGCGCACCGACACCCCCGGCACCTCCACCACCGGCACCCGCGAAGGCGATAGGAAGAAGGCCAGCAACCGCACGGCCGATTCCGGAGCAGACAATTGACGCGTTCCCAGCCCCGAGGATCGGGCAGCCGGCGTGGCTCCACTCACGTCCGACTGAGGATCGGGCTCGTGGTCATCTCCATGATGCTCTCGCTGTTCGGAGCCCGGTTGTTCCAGCTGCAGGGGGTCGACTCCAAGGCCTATGCGACCCGCGCAGCGGAGGCGGGCCTGGTCTCCATCGACCTGCCGGCGAAGCGCGGCCGGATCCTGGACCGCAACGGTGTCCCCCTCGCAGAGTCGATCGCGGGCCTGATGATCGTCGCCGACCCAACCCGGACCACCCCGAACGCCGAGGCGATCGCGAAGATCCTGGCCGAGCGGCTGCACCTGGACTACTTCGACCTGCTGTCGCGGTTGACCAAGAAGGGCACCCGGTTCGTCTACGTCGCGCGGAAGATCCCGTCCACGCTCGCCTCCAGCGTCATCGACGAGCTGAAGAAGTACGAGTACGTCGGCGTGGACACCCGCCCCGACCCGCTCCGCACCTACCCTGCCGGTGATGTCGGAGCGAACCTGATCGGTCTGATCGGCGAGGAGGACTCCGGCGCCGGGCTGGAGCTGAACTTCGACAAGCTCCTGGCGGGCAAGAACGGCAAGGAGACCTACGAGGTCGGCGGCGGCAACCGGATCCCGCTCGGCGACAACAGCCAGGTCAAGCCGGTCAACGGCCAGGACCTCCAGCTGACGATCGACCGGGATGTGCAGTGGTACAGCCAGCGCGTTCTGCGTGCCGCAGTGCAGTCAGCCAAGGCGAAGTCGGGCGCGGCGGTCGTCATGGACTCCCGGACGGGCGAGCTGCTCGCCTTCGCCGACTACCCGACGTTCGACCCCAACAAACCGAGCAAGAAGGTTGCGAACTTCCTCAACAGCAAGGCGCTCAGTGACGTCTACGAACCGGGCTCGGTGGAGAAGGTGCTCACCGCAGCAGCCCTCCTGGACTCCGAGAAGGTCACCCCCGGCACCAGGATCAAGGTGCCCAAGGAGCTGCCGGTCCTCGACCGCACCATCGGTGACTGGTTCGACCACGGCCTGATGCGGTTGACCATGGCCGGTGTGATCGCGCGCAGCTCCAACATCGGGACCGCGATGGCGGCCAGCGAGTTCACGCCCGAGCAGCTCTGGTCCTACCTCGACAAGTTCGGTCTCGGTCGCCGGACCGACATCGGGCTTCCCGGCGAGACCCGCGGGCTGCTGCCCCCCGCCGACATCTGGTCGACCCTGACCAGGGCCCAGATCGCCTTCGGCCAGGGCGTCTCGGTGAACGCGCTGCAGATGGCAGCAGCCGTCAACACGCTGGCCAATGGCGGCGAGCTGGTGACGCCGAGCCTGATCCGTGGCCGGGCCACGACCAGCACCGGCAACGACGTCGGCACGGACACCACCAGCCGTCGCCGCGTGGTCAGCCCCAAGGCTGCGACGGACACCGCGGAGATGATGGAGCTGGTCACCACGCCGGACGTCGGCACCGCTCCCGGGGCAGGCATCGAGGGCTACCGGGTCGCCGGCAAGACCGGCACCGCCCAGCAGGTCGGCAAGGAGTGCAAGTGCTACGACGGCAGCACTGCCGTCTCCTTCGCCGGCTTCGCACCTGCCGACAAGCCCCGCTTCACCGTCTACGTCGTGGTCAACCGTCCCGTCCGGGGCTCCAGCGGCGGCGGCACGGCGGGACCGGTCTTCCGCAAGATCCTCAGCTACGTCCTGCAGAAGTACGCCGTGCCCCCCACGGGCACATCGCCGTCAGCGCTGCCCATCAAGTGGGGACGGGACGCCCGGAAGGCCGCCCGCGAAGCCGCTCGCGAAGCTGCTGACCAGGCCACTGAGTAGCCTCGGGTGGTGCCCGATGAGCCCCTCACCAGACCGCGTGCGCCACGACGGGCTTCGCTGGCTCAGGTGAGTAGCTGGACCGGAGCGGTCCTCGCGCCCGATCTCGCAAGCGGGAGTGGCTCCCCGCCGACCGACGTGACGGTGACCGGCCTGTCCCTGAGCTCACGACGAGTGCAGCCGGGTGACATCTATGCGGCGCTTCCCGGCAGCCAGGTTCACGGTGCGTCGTACGCCGCGGACGCCGTCGCTGCCGGAGCCGCCGCCGTGCTCACCGACGAGGAGGGGACCCGGATCGCCGGTGACCTGGGCGTGCCCCTGCTGGTCCTCGAGAACCCGCGTGGCGTGCTCGGTAGCCTGGCGTCGCGACTCCACGGGGACCCGGCGGCGTCGCTGAGGTTGATGGCCGTGACCGGCACGCAGGGCAAGACCACCACCACCCGGCTCCTCGAGGGTGGACTGACCGCGGTCGGGGTGAGCGCGGCGGTGATCGGCACCGTCGGCACCCGGATCGCCGGACGCGACGTGCAGACCTCGCTGACCACGCCAGAGGCACCGGACCTGCACGCCCTGTTCGCGGTGATGCTCGAGCAGGGCGTCACCGCGTGTGCGATGGAGGTCTCCAGCCACGCCCTGGTGATGGGTCGCGTCGACGGGGTGGTCTTCGACGTGGCCGCCTTCCTCAACCTCGGCCGGGACCACCTCGACTTCCACGAGGACGTGGAGGACTACTACCGCGCGAAGGCCTCGCTGTTCACACCCGAGCGCGCTCAGCGCGGCCTCACCAACGTCGACGACACGTTCGGGCGCCGCCTGATGAAGGAGGCCTCGGTGCCGATGGCGACCTTCTCGCCGTCGGGTGGGGCCGCCGACTGGCGGGCCGAGGACGTGTCGTTGGAGACCGCGGGATCGGGCTTCACCGTGGTCACGCCTGCGGGTGCGCGGATCCCCGCCTGGGTGCCCCTGACCGGGGACTTCAACGTCGCGAACGCGCTCTGCGCCATCGCCCTGGCCGGTGAGGCGGGGCTCGACCCGCGCCGCGTCGCCGACGGGATCGCCCGCAGCGGTGGAGTGCCCGGTCGATTGGAGCGCGTCGATGAGGGACAGGACTTCCTCGCGATCGTCGACTACGCCCACAAGCCCGACGCGGTCGAGGCCGCGCTCGCTGCCCTTCGCACGCTCACCACCGGACGGCTGGTCCTGGTGATCGGTGCCGGGGGCGACCGCGACACCGGCAAGCGCCCGCTGATGGGGGAGATCGGTGCGCGGCTGGCCGACGTGCTCGTGGTCACCGACGACAACCCCCGCTCCGAGGACCCGGCCGCGATCCGCTCCGCCGTGCTCGCCGGGGCGGCCGAGGTCACGCGTGGTGCCGAGGTCCTGGAGATCGGCGACCGGCGTACGGCGATCCGGCAGGCGGTCGAGATGGCCCGCACCGGGGACACGGTGGTGATCGCGGGAAAGGGTCACGAGACCGGTCAGGAGATCGCCGGCACGGTGCACCCCTTCGACGACCGTGACGAGGTTCGCGCCGCACTGACCGCACGGAGCGCACCGACGTGATCGCTCTGACGCTGGCTGAGCTCGCCCGGATCGTCGGTGGCGAGGTCGTCGACGCTGATCCCCGGCTCCTGGTCACCGGTCCCGCGTTCCTCGACAGCAGGGCCCCGGAACCGGCCGGGTTGTTCGTCGCCTTCGAGGGTGAGCAGGTGGACGGCCACGACTACGCAGCGGCGGCCATCGCGGGCGGAGCAGCAGCCGTGCTCGGCACGCGCGCCACGGGAGTGCCCACGGTGGTGGTGCCGGAGGCACGCGCCGCACTGCAGGAGCTGGCCCGGCAGGCCCTGGCGCTGCGGCGGCAGGGCGACGACGCGCCCCAGGTCGTCGCAGTCACCGGCTCGCAGGGCAAGACCACCGTCAAGGACATGCTCGCCCGGGTCCTCGCCGACGCCGGCCCGACCGTCGCCACGGCCGGGTCGTTCAACAACGAGCTAGGACTGCCCCTCACCGTCCTGCGCGCCACCAGCGAGACCCGCTACCTCGTCCTGGAGATGGGGGCGAGGGGAGTGGGCCACCTCGCCGAGCTGTGCACGATCGCGCCGCCCGACATCTCGCTCGTGCTGAACGTGGGCAAGGCCCACATCGGCGAGTTCGGCTCGCAGGAGCTGATCGCCGTGGCCAAGGGTGAGCTGGTCGAGGCGCTGGGGCCGCGCGGGCACGCCGTACTCAACCTCGACGACCCGCTGGTCGCCGCGATGGCCGCACGCACCGAGGCGCGGCTCTGGACCTTCGGGCGGTCTCCCGCTGCCGACGTGTGCCTGGAGGAGGTCGAGGTGGACGACCTGGGAAGGGCCTCGTTCACGCTCGTCCACGGCGGCAGCACGGAGCAGGTCTCGCTGCGCCTGCTCGGTGAGCACCAGGCGCTCAATGCCGCCGCGACGGCGGCCACGGCGCTCGCGGCGGGGCTCGCGCTCGGGGACGTGGCGGCCAGCCTGCGCGCCGTGGAGCGCCTGTCGCCCTGGCGGATGGAGCTGCACGAGCGCGCGGACGGCCTCGCGGTGGTCAACGACGCCTACAACGCCAACCCGGACTCGATGCGCGCGGCGCTCGAGACCCTCGCCCGGATGGGCCGTTCCGGGCGCCGCACGGTGGCGGTGCTGGGGGAGATGCGCGAGCTCGGAGCCGACTCGGAGGCGGAGCACCGTGAGGTCGGCCGGCTCGCCGACCAGCTGGGCATCGACCTCGTCCTGGTCGTGGGCAAGGGCGCACAGGGGATCAGCGACGCGCTCGTCGAGCTGCGCGGGGACGACCAGAGGACGCGCCGGGTCGACACCACCACGCACGCGGATGACTGGTTGCGCGAGAATGTGGCGGGCCCGGACGTCGTCCTGGTCAAGGCATCACGTGGTGGGCGCCTCGAACGGGTCGCCGACACGCTCGTGGCCGAACCCGATCGACGAGACGGAGAGGAGCCGGTGAGTTGAGAGCGATCCTGCTGGCCGGTGGCCTCTCCCTGATCTTCACCCTGGTCGGCACCCGTTACGCGATCCGGGTGCTGGCCTCCCACGGCTACGGGCAGCTGATCCGCGACGACGGCCCGACCACGCACCACACCAAGCGCGGAACGCCCACGATGGGCGGCCTGGTGATCGTGCTGGCGTCGGTGCTCGCCTACTTCATCGCGACCTTCGCCACCGGCAACACCCCCAGCGCCTCGGCGCTGCTGCTGATCTTCCTGTTCGTCGGCCTGGGCACGGTCGGGTTCCTGGACGACTACATCAAGGTCTCCCGCCAGCGCAGCCTCGGCCTCCGCAGCCGCGCGAAGTTCATCGGCCAGACGCTCGTTGCACTGGTCTTCGGCTGGCTCGCGCTGTCGCCGTGGCTGGAGGACAGCCGCTTCCGGACCCCGGCCGGGCACGCGATCTCGTTCATCCGCGAGCCGCGCGACCTGGTGCTTCCCACGTTCGTGCTGATGCTGTTCATCTGGCTGCTCATCGCCGGCGCCAGCAACGCCGTCAACCTCACCGACGGGCTCGACGGGCTGGCGGCCGGGGCGTCGGTGATGACCTTCGGCGCCTACACGATCGTCAACATCTGGCAGAACAACCAGTGGTGCGGTCGCGCCGCGGGACCCAAGTGCTACGACGTGCGCGACCCGCTCGACCTCGCCGTCGTGGCGGCAGCCATCAGCGGCGCCTGCATCGGCTTCTTGTGGTGGAACGCCTCGCCGGCGAAGATCTTCATGGGCGATACCGGCTCGCTCGCGCTCGGTGGCGCGCTCGCCGGCTTCGCGATCCTCACCCGCACCGAGTTCCTGCTCGCCCTCCTCGGTGGCCTGTTCGTGATGCAGACCCTGTCGGTCATCCTCCAGGTCGGGTTCTTCAAGGCCACCAAGGGCAAGCGCCTGTTCCGGATGGCGCCGTTGCACCACCACTTCGAGATGCTCGGCTGGGAGGAGATCACCGTCGTCATCCGGTTCTGGCTGATCGCGGGGTTCTTCGTCGCCGCAGGACTCGGGGTGTTCTACGCCGAGTGGGTCGCCGGAGTATGACCGAGCAGATCGAGTCGCTCGGTCGGAACAGCGACTGGAGCGAGGTCCGCGTCCTCGTGGCCGGGTTCGGCGTCTCCGGCTACGCCGCAGCCGACAACCTGACCTTCCTGGGGGCCAGGGTGACCGCGCTCGACGACTCCGAGACCGCCGAGCGGCGCGAGCGCGCGAACCTCCTCCAGAGCCTGGGCGCCTCCGTCAGGCTCGGGCCGGGCTCGACGGCCACCCTGCCCGAAGTCGTCGACCTCGTCGTGACCTCCCCCGGCTGGGCACCGACAGCGCCGCTGCTGGCGCAGGCAGCCGAGCGTGGAGTCCCGATCTGGGGGGAGGTGGAGCTCGCCTGGAGGTTGCGGGACCCCGCCAGCCCAGCCCCGTGGCTGGCCGTCACCGGCACCAACGGCAAGACCACGACGGTGCAGATGCTCGAGGCCATGCTGCGCGCTGCGGGTCTTCGCGCCGTCGCGTGCGGCAACGTCGGGCTGCCGATCGTCGAGGCGGTGATGGACCCTGAGCCGTACGACGTGCTGGCCGTCGAGCTGTCCAGCTTCCAGCTGCACTACACCTCGTCGATGAAGGCGGAGTCCGCGGCGGTGCTCAACGTGGCCGAGGACCACCTGGACTGGTACCCCGGGGGCATGGACGCGTACGCCGCCGACAAGGGCCGGATCTTCGCGGGCGTCGAGCGCGCCTGCGTCTACAACGTCGCCGACCCGCTCACCGAGCAGCTGGTCCGCGACGCAGACGTGCAGGAGGGAGCCCGGGCCATCGGGTTCACCCTCGGCACTCCGAGCGTCGGGATGCTCGGCCTGGTCGACGACGTGCTCGCCGACCGGGCGTTCGTCGAGGACCGCCAGGACTCGGCAGCCGAGCTGTGCACCCTGGCCGACCTCGCGACGAACGCGCCGCACTTCGTCGCGAACGCCCTCGCTGCAGCGGCGCTCGCCCGGTCGCACGGGGTCTCCGCAGGGGCGGTGCGACAGGCGCTCCGCGACTACCAGCCGGACGGTCACCGGATCGCCCAGGTCGCCGTGATCGACGACGTGACCTGGATCGACGACTCCAAGGCGACCAACCCCCACGCCGCCCTGGCCTCCCTGCAGGCCTACGACCCAGTGGTGTGGGTCGCGGGCGGCCTGGCGAAGGGCGCGAGCTTCGAGGACCTGGTCACCAGGGTGCGTGACCGGCTGCGTGGTGTCGTTCTCCTCGGACAGGACGCACCCCTGATCCGGGAGGCGCTTTCGCGACACGCGCCCGATGTGCCCGTGATCGATGTCGAGCCCGGAGAGACTGCAGGGGAAGGACCCATGGACCGCGTCGTCGAAGGGGCGGCAACGTTGGCACACCCCGGAGACACGGTGCTCCTGGCCCCGGGATGCGCCTCCATGGACATGTTCGCCAACTACGGCGCACGTGGCGACGCCTACGCCGCCGCGGTGCTCCGCAGGGGGCGAGGCTAGGCGACGAGGAGGCCCTGTGAGCGTCACCAGCGAGACGCAGCAGCAGGCGCCCCGGAAAACCGGTGTCGCAGGCTGGACCGAGACCGTGCGACGCAGCATGGAGCGGCCGCTGACGTCCTACTACCTGCTGCTCGGTGCCTCGACCATGCTGCTCGCCATCGGGCTGATGATGGTGCTCAGCTCTTCGAGTGTCTACTCCTACCGGTTGCACGACAGCAGCTACCACATCTTCCTCAAGCAGCTCACCTGGGTGCTGCTCGGCCTGCCCGCCGCCTGGCTGGCCAGCCGGATGAACCGCAAGTTCCTGCGACTGCTCGCCTGGCCGTCGGTGCTGGTGGCGGTCGTGCTGCTCTCGCTCACCCAGACCAGTCTCGGCTTCGAGGTCAACGGCAACCGCAACTGGCTGGCCCTGGGGCCGCTCACGGTGCAACCCTCCGAGATCGCGAAGCTGGCGATCATCTTGTGGTGTGCGGATGTCTATGCGAAGAAGGAGAAGCTGCTCGCCAACCCCTGGCACGCACTGATCCCGGTGGTCCCGGTCGTGGCCGCGATCTCGATGCTCGTGGTGGTCCAGCGTGACCTCGGCACGGCCCTGGTGCTGTTCGCGATCCTGCTCGGGATGCTGTGGGTCGTGGGCGTCCCGGCGCGACTGTTCGGCTTCGCGCTGTGCTTCGTGGGCGTGGTCGCGTTCTACCTCGCCGCGTCGAACCCCGAGCGGCGTGCGCGGCTGACCAGCTTCATCGACCCGTTCAAGGATTTCCAGGGGGCCGGCTGGCAGGCCGGCCACGGCCTGCTCGGCATGTCCAGCGGTGGCATCTTCGGCAAGGGCCTCTCCGCCAGCCAGCAGAAGTGGGGCAACCTGCCCGAGGCGCACACGGACTTCATCTTCGCCGTGCTCGGCGAGGAGCTCGGCCTGATCGGCACGCTGCTGGTGCTAGCGCTGTTCGGCGCCATCGCCTACGCCGCCATCCGGCTGGCCCTCAGCACCGCTGACCCGTTCGTGCGCTACGTGACCGCAGGTGTCACCATCTGGTTGATGTCCCAGATGATCATCAACATCGGCATGGTGCTCGCCCTGCTGCCGGTGATCGGCATCCCGCTGCCCCTGGTCTCCTACGGCGGCTCGGCGCTGGTGCCGTCGCTGGTGGCGCTCGGCCTGCTCGTGGGTTTCGCGCGCGCCGAGCCGGAGGCGGCCGCAGCGATCCGGCACCGCCGCGGCGAGCGCCGACGGGCCGGCAAGGACTCGGCCCGCAGCGCCTTCCCGGGCGCGATCTCGGCCGGGAGCGCCCGCTCGAGGCGCTCTTGATGGTCCAGCCACCTGCCCCTCGACGGGTCCTGCTGGCCGGTGGTGGGACCGCTGGTCACACCTCCCCGTTGCTGGCCACCGCTGATGCCCTGCGGCGTCGCGACCCGGACATCGTGATCACCGCCCTCGGCACCGCGCGAGGCCTGGAGACCAGGGTGATCCCGGAGGCCGGCTACCCGCTGGAGCTGATCCCGCCCGTCCCGCTCCCGCGCCGGCCGGGAGCCGACCTGCTTCGCACGCCGGGTCGGCTTCGCGGGGCGATGACGGCCGCGCTGGAGGTGATCGACCGGATCCAGCCCGACGTGGTCGTGGGATTCGGGGGCTACGTCTCCGTGCCGGCCTACCTCGCGGCTCGCAAGCGCCGGCTGCCGCTGGTCGTGCACGAGGGCAACGCGCTCCCCGGGATCGCCAACAAGCTCGGTGCTCGGTTCACCTCACACGTCGCGACCAGCTTCCCCGACACCGCGCTGCCGCACGCGCACTACATCGGCCTGCCGATCCGCCGGATGATCAGCACCCTCGACCGGGCGTCGCTGCGGGCCGAGGCACGCGAGTCGTTCGGCCTCGATCTCGACCTCCCGACCCTGCTCGTCACCGGTGGCTCCCAGGGGGCTCGCCGGCTCAACCAGTCCGTTGCCGCCGCGGCGACCGCCTTCGCGGAGGCCGGCATCCAGGTGCTGCACATCGTGGGTCACTCGGGCGAGGCCACTCCGGAGATCACGCCCGGCGGGCCGGCGTACGTCGTGGTGCCGTTCGTCAGCCGGATGGACCTGGCCTACGCCGCCGCCGACGCGGTGCTGTGCCGCGCGGGGAGCAACACCGTCACGGAGGTCTCCGGGGTCGGGCTGCCGGCGATCTACGTGCCACTGCCCATCGGCAACGGCGAGCAGGCGCACAACGCCCGACCGGTCGTGGACGCGGGAGGTGGGCTGCTCGTCGCCGACGCCGCCCTCACCCCCGAGTGGGTGCGATCCACCGTTCCGGACCTGATGGCCGACCCCGACCGCCTCGCGGCCATGTCTGCCGCCGCGTCGCACGTGATCCCGCTCGACGCCGACGACAAGCTCGCCGAGATGATCCTGACGGCGCGTTCCCGGAAGGGAGGCCGACGATGAGGGTCCCCATCCCCGAGACGTTGCTGCCCGCCGACCAGCTCGGCACGGTCCACTTCGTCGGTATCGGCGGCGCCGGCCTGTCCGGCATCGCCAGGATCATGCTGGCGCGCGGGATATCCGTCACCGGCAGCGACGCCAAGGAGTCGCGCACCCTGGAGGCCCTGCGCGCGCTGGGCGCGGTCTGCCACATCGGCCACGACGCCGCCAACCTCGGCGAGGCCGACACGGTCGTCATCTCCACGGCCGTGCGCGAGACCAACCCCGAGGTCGTCGAGGCGACCCGGCGCGGGCTGCGGCTGCTCCCGCGGTCGGCAGCCCTGGAGTCGGTGATGCAGGGCCTGATGGTGGTCGCGGTCGCCGGCACCCATGGCAAGACCACGACCACCTCACTGCTGACGGTCGCCCTGCAGCACGCGGGTGCCGACCCCTCCTTCGCGATCGGCGGGGACCTCAACGAGACCGGCTCCAACGCCCACCACGGCAGCGGCGAGCTGTTCATCGCCGAGGCCGACGAGAGCGACGGCGCCTTCCTGGTCTACTCGCCGCACGCCGCACTGGTGACCAACGTCGAGGCCGACCACCTCGACAACTACGGCACCGAGGAGGCCTACCGGGCCGCCTTCGACACCTTCGTCGACCAGGTGTCGACCGACGGCTTCATGGTCGTGTGCGCCGACGACCCGGGTGCCGAGGCCCTGGGCCGCCTCGCGGTCGACAGGGGACTCATGGTGGTCCGGGCCGGTGAGAGCGCGGACGCCGAGGTGCGGGCGGAGAACGTGCGGTTCGCAGGGTCCACGTCGACCTTCACCGTGGTCGACCGCGGGGCACGGCTCGGCGAGATCACCCTGCAGATCCCCGGACGCCACTACGTCCTCGACGCCCTGATGGCGCTGGCCTGCGGCCTGCGGCTGGGGTTCGGCTTCCTCCACCTCGCACGCGGCCTGGCCGCGTTCAGCGGGACCCGTCGGCGGATGGAGCTCAAGGGCCAGGTGGACGGCGTACGCGTCTATGACAGCTATGCGCACCACCCCAACGAGATCCGCGGGGACCTGCAGGCAGCGCGTTCGCTGGCCGGCGAGGGACGGGTGGTGGTGGCCTTCCAGCCGCACATGGTCTCGCGGACCCGCATCTTCGGTCCCGACATGGGGGTCGCACTGGGAGCGGCCGACGACGTGGTGGTGATGGACATCTACGTCGCGCGCGAGGATCCCGAACCGGGTGTGAGCGCCGCGCTGGTGGCGGACGCCGTACCCCTCGGTCCGGAGCACGTGCTCTACGAGCCGTCCTGGTCCGCCACCGCTGCTCACCTGGTGGCCCGGGCGCGGCCGGGTGACGTGGTGCTCACCCTCGGTGCCGGCGACGTCACCTTGCTCGGCCCCGAGGTGCTCGAGCTGCTCGAGGAACGGGGTGCGCGTGATGTCGATGCTTAAGCACCCCCGACAGGCCAAGGGCGCCCGCACGGCCCCGCCTCCATCCGCGGGTCCCGACGAGGAGACCGTGCGGATCGCCGCGAAGGACTTCCGCAAGCGCCGCCACGCCGGCCACTGGCGACGCCTGCGGACGCTCCTGCTCGCGCTGCTGCTGGCTGCTGTGCTGTCCGGCTCGGTCTGGCTGGTCTTCTTCTCCAGCTATGTCAGCGCCGAGGGAGTCGAGGTCTCCGGCGCCGGAACCCTGGGGGAGTCGAGGATCAAGCGAACCGCCGAGGTGCCGACCGGCACCCCGCTTGCGCGCGTCGACCTCGACGCCATCCGGGCGAGAGTGGAGTCGCTCCCCGCCGTACGCCGTGCCGAGGTCTCCCGCAGCTGGCCGCACACCGTGCACCTCGAGGTCACCGAGCGCACGCCGATCGCGGTCATCGACCGGGGCAACGGGCTGCAGTCCCTGGACGCCGATGGGGTGCTGTTCGGCAGTTACGACAACCGGCCGCGCGGCCTTCCCCTGGTGCGCACCGAGCCGGACACGCGCACCGAGGCGCTGGAGGAGACCGCCCGGGTCATCGATGCGCTGCCGCAGAGGATCGCCGGGCGCGTCGAGACCGTGGACGTGGCGACCGTGGATGAGATCGAGCTGGTGCTCGCCAACGGCCGCCGGGTGCTGTGGGGGAGCGCGGAGGACTCCGACCAGAAGGCCGAGGTGCTCGAGGTGCTCCTGCGGCGACCCGGCCAGCGGATCGACGTGTCGGTTCCCGGTCGCCCGACCACCAGATAACCCCGACCCGTCCCATCTGAAAGCCGAAACCCCGCCGACCCGTCCCATCTGAAAGACATCGGCCTTTCAGATGCGACGGGTCAGCGGCCTCTGGCCTTTCAGATGCGACGGGTCAGGGAGTTCACGGGAATTCTTCTTTCTGCCCGTGTCGCCCGCGTGTTGGCGGGGTTCATCGCGCCTGCGCCCCTACCTTGATCTCACAACCTCAGGTTGACATAACGTTAACCCTCTACTTCAGGGTTAGGGTTTTTCAGCCCGAGGTCTTCCCCAGGAACATCCGATAGTCGCTCTGCAGTCGGGCAGGGTGGCGAGCACATGAGAGGCAACGCCGTGGCAGCACCCCAGAACTACCTGGCCGTGATCAAGGTCGTAGGTATTGGTGGAGGTGGAGTCAACGCCGTCAACCGGATGATCGAGGTCGGGCTGAAGGGCGTCGAGTTCATCGCCATCAACACAGATGCGCAGGCCCTGTTGATGAGTGACGCCGATGTCAAGCTCGACATCGGCCGTGAGCTCACCCGTGGGCTCGGCGCCGGAGCGAACCCCGATGTGGGTGCGCAGGCGGCCGAGGACCACTCTGAGGAGATCGAAGAGGTGCTCAAGGGTGCCGACATGGTCTTCGTCACCGCAGGCGAGGGTGGGGGCACCGGCACCGGAGGCGCCCCGGTCGTCGCCAAGATCGCCCGCTCGCTGGGTGCCCTGACGATCGGGGTGGTCACCCGCCCGTTCGCCTTCGAGGGCCGCCGCCGTGCGACCTCCGCCGAGGAGGGCATCGCCTCGCTCCGCGAGGAGGTCGACACGCTGATCGTGATTCCCAACGACAAGCTGTTGATGATCTCCGACCGCAACGTGAGCATGCTCGATGCGTTCAAGCAGGCCGACCAGGTCCTGCTCCAGGGCGTCTCCGGCATCACCGATCTGATCACCACCCCGGGTCTGATCAACCTCGACTTCGCCGACGTCAAGTCGGTGATGTCGAACGCCGGTTCGGCCCTGATGGGCATCGGGTCGGCCCGCGGCGAGAACCGTGCGGTCGAGGCCGCCGAGCTCGCGGTCTCCAGCCCGCTGCTCGAGGAGTCGATCGACGGCGCCCAGGGTGTCCTGCTCTCGATCGCCGGTGGTTCCGACCTCGGCCTGTTCGAGATCAACGAGGCCGCAGCGATGGTGGCCGAGGCGGTGCACGCGGACGCCAACATCATCTTCGGCGCCACCATCGACGACGCCCTCGGCGACGAGGTGCGGGTCACGGTGATCGCGGCAGGTTTCGAGGGCGGTCGGCCGAAGCGTCGCGACGAGGGACAGTCCTTGCGCCCGCGTCCTGCACAGACCAAGCCGCAGAGCCAGGAAGAGACCCGGTCCGCGGCCCGGGCCATCGCGGAGCAGCGCAAGGCCAGCGAGCCCGCAGCGCCGCGTCGCGAGCCGGTCACTGTGGGTGCCCAGGCGGCCGGCGAGGTCGGAGGATCGCAGCGTCCGACGACGGCGTCGACCAACCCGGTCTTCGACGACGACGAGCTCGACGTCCCCGACTTCTTGAAGTAGGACCACCGGCTCGAGGATGTACACCCATCGCGGCAGCACCGGCCCCGTCGACCTGGCGTTCACCGACAGGTACGACGGGGTCAGTGCTGTGCCCTTCGACAGCCTCAACCTGGCCCTCGTGGGCAACGACGACCCGCGGGCCACGCAACGCAACACCGAGATCCTGCTCGACGACTTCGCGCCCAGCGCCGAGCTCGCGGACATGGACCAGGTGCACGGGAGTGCCGTGGTCCGTGCTGGCGGCTCGCGGGAGCAGTGCGACGCGCTGGTCACAGATCGCCCGGACGTGGTCCTGATGGTCCGCGTCGCCGACTGCGTCCCCGTGCTGGTCGCCGACCCCGTCGCCGGGGTGATCGGCGCGGCCCACGCAGGCCGCAAGGGAGTCGCGACCGGTGTGGTGCCGGCCTGTGTCGAGCAGATGTGGGAGCTCGGTGCGCGGACGGTGCACGCCTGGATCGGTCCGCACATCTGTGGTCGCTGCTACGAGGTGCCGCAGGCGCTGCAGGACGAGGTGGTGGCCGGGGAGCCGGCCACCGTGTCGACCACGTCCTGGGGAACCCCCGGGCTGGACCTCGGTGCGGGGGTGACGGCTCAGCTCGAACGACTCGGCGTCCAGGTGCACGACGTGTCGCGCTGCACGCTGGAGTCCCCGGACCTCTATTCCTACCGTCGCAACGGCGAAGGGGCCGGCCGTCTGGCCGGCGTGATCCGGATGAGGACCAGATGAGCGACCGGCGACGCGACGAGATCGAGGCCGGGCTGAGTGCGGTGCGTGACCGCATCGAGCGCGCCTGCACGGCCACGGGTCGCAGCGGCTCCGAGATCACTCTCGTGGTGGTCACCAAGTTCTTCCCCGCCTCCGACGTCCGGCTGCTGGCCGACCTCGGCGTCCGTCATGTCGGTGAGAACCGCCACCAGGAGGCTGTCGAGAAGGCGGCCGAGTGCGCGGACCTGGGTCTGGACTGGCACTTCATCGGTGCCCTGCAGAGCAACAAGGCTGCGGCGGTGGCCGGCTACTCCTCGGTGGTGGAGTCCCTCGACCGGGCCAAGGTCGTGCGCGGGCTGGGCCGTGGAGCGCAGGAAGCGGGCAAGGACCTCGACTGCCTCGTCCAGGTCAGCCTCGACCCTCCGGATGCCAGCGGCCGGTCCGGTGCCGCGATCGACCAGGTCCCCGCGCTGGCCGAGCTCGTCCTGGAGACCGTGGGCCTGCGTCTGCGTGGGGTGATGGGGGTCGCGCCACTCGGTGGAGACGCCCGGGGGGCCTTCGCCAGGTTGGGCGAGACCTCGTCCGTCGTACGCCAGCTGGAGCCCGCGGCCACCTGGGTCTCGGCCGGGATGAGCGGGGACCTCGAGGAGGCGATCCACGAGGGTGCGACACACCTCCGGATCGGCTCGGCGGTCCTCGGTCCGAGGCCGGTCGTCAAGTAGTGTCCGAAGTGCCGTGGAGCACGGCACACAGCGCCACTAGAGCAGAGGAATTCAACTGATGAGCGCGATGCGGAAGATGGGCGTCTACCTCGGCCTGCTCGAGGACGCTGACGGCGACTACGCCGACCCCGACGGCGAGTTCGACGAGCCCGCTCGTCGCTCGGAGCCCGCGTCCGACCACGGTGCTGCCCGCCCGGTCGCGAACCTGTCCGAGCGTCGCCGTCCGGTCCAGACCCGGGAGTCCCAGGCGCCGCGTCCCACCTCGTCGGTCGCCGCGATGTCCCGGATCACCACGCTGCACCCCCGCACCTACAACGAGGCCCGGGTCGTGGGCGAGAACTTCCGCGACGGGGTCCCGGTGATCATGAACCTCTCGGAGATGGACGACACCGACGCCAAGCGGCTCGTCGACTTCGCTGCAGGTCTGGTGTTCTCGGTGCGCGGCACCATCGAACGGGTCACCAACAAGGTGTTCCTGCTCTCGCCCCCCAACGTCTCGGTGACCGCCGAGGACAAGCAGCGCATCGCCGAGGGCGGCTTCTTCAACCAGAGCTGACCCAGGGTTGAAGGGGGTGCCGATCCGTTGGGGCTGGTCCTCTAGGCTCGCCACGTGAACATCATCGGCCAGCTCATCTACGCGGTGCTCTTCACGTTCATCGTGCTGCTGTTCGTGCGACTCATCGTCGACTGGATCCAGATGTTCGCCCGCTCGTGGACTCCGAAGGGTCCGGTGCTGGTCGCCCTGGAGGGCGTCTACACCGCCACCGACCCGCCCGTGAAGGCGCTTCGCAAGGTGTTGCCGCCCTTGCGCCTGGGCGGTGTCGCGATCGATCTCAGCTTCGTCGCGCTGCTCCTGATCTGCTACATCCTGCTCTCCCTGAACCGCACCCTGCTGCTCTCCTGAACCGCGCTGGGTTGCTCAGCAGCACAGCCACGACGCGGCGCGATCGGCTCCGGGCCGTCGCGGAGGTGGAGGTGCCCGCACCGATCACCGTGGAACCCGTTATCGTTTCCCGCGCACGTGCAGATGCTTCTCGACGAACGAGGAATGGGTGAGGTCATGCCGCCTGAGGACGAGGTCAAGCCGCTCACGCCGGAGGACGTCAGCAACAAACGCTTCACCCCCGTACGTCTCCGCGAGGGCTACGACATGGGCGAGGTCGACCAGTTCCTCGACCAGGTCGAGGCAGAGCTGGAGCGGCTGATCGCCGAGAGCAACGACCTCCGGGCCAAGCTGGAGGCAGCCCAGGGTGGCGCCGTGACCCCGGCTCCTGCCACCGCGACCGAAAGCACGACCAGCGACAGTGAGTCCACCATCGGCTCTGCTGCCGCCGCCGCGCCGCGCGAGACCATCAAGGTGGTCACCCCCGCCGAGGCATCCTCGGCCGCGCTCAGGCTCCTGGAGCTGGCCACCCGGAACGCGGACGAGGTCGTCGCCGAGGCGAAGCAGGAGGCCGAGCAGATCGTGGTCGCCGCCCGCACCGAGGCGGAGACCGTGGAGCACGAAGCCCGCAGCCGCGCACAGAACCTCGACTCAGAGACGGACATCAGGCGCAGCGAGCTGCTCGGCGACATCGAGAAGGAGCAGGCCCGCCTCGACAGCGAGGTCGACACCCTGCGTGCCTTCGAGCGCGAGTACCGCAGCCGGCTGAAGAGCTACTTCACCGAGCAGCTCGAGGCTCTCGACGGCGTCGGTGAGGGCGCCGCCCCGCCGGAGTCCGGCGACCAGAATGGTCCCAAGCGACTGCGGTCGATCCTCGGCGGCGAGGGCAACGACGCGGACCCGGTGCCGAGCACCGACCCGGGCACGGACCCGGGCACGGATTCGGGCGCAGGCACCGACACGGACGGGTCCGCCGAGACCGACCGCCCCTCCGACGAGGCGGGATCCGAAGGGACCCCGCGGGACTGACCCCGCGGGAAGCCTCCGCTCAGACCCGCTCGACGGTGAAGGCGAAGCCGAGGTCCGGGTCGCGCTGCACCAGATCCTGCGGCCTCGCTGACTCGGTGACGGTCGTGGCGAGGACCTCCTCGGCGATCAGGTCACGATGCGCGGCCAGGGCCCCGGCCAGCTCGTCGGTTCCCTGCCCGTCGAGTGCCGCCCAGGTGAGCGCGATCCGGTCCGAGACGTCGAACCCAGCGGCCTTGCGGGCCTCCTGGATCATCCGGATGACCTCGCGAGCCAGGCCCGCGCGGCGCAGCTCCGGGGTGATCTCGAGGTCGAGCGCCACCGTCTCGCCCTGCTCGTTGACGACCGACCATCCCTCGCGGGGACGCTCGGAGATGATCACCTCGTCCGGCAGCACCTCCACCGACTGACCGTCGAGCTCGACCGTGGCTCGTCCGTCGCGCGCCAGGGCGCCGCCCAGGGCCTGTGCATCAGCTGCGGCGATCGCCGCGGCGACCCGAGGGGTGTCCTTGGCGAACCGCTTGCCCAGGGCGCGGAAGTTGCCCTTGGCAGCGTGGTCGACCAGGTCGGACCCGGCTGCGGTGAGCGGCTCGATGCTGCCGACGTTGAGCTCCTCGGCCACCTCTCGACACAGCTCTGCCGAGAGCCGGTCGTAGGCCGTCGAGGCCACCAGCGCCCGAAGCAGGGGCTGCCTGGTCCTCACCTTCGCCTCGGCGCGGGCGGCCCGGCCGAGCTCCACCAGCCGCCGGACCAGCTTCATCTGCCCCGAGAGGTCTGCGTCGACCAAGGAGAGGTCCTGCTCCGGCCAGCTGGACAGGTGCACTGACTCGGCGCTGCCCCGGTTGCTCGCGACCACCAGGTCGCGCCACACCCGCTCGGTGATGAACGGGGCCAGCGGAGCCATCAGCTGGGTGACCAGCACCAGGCACTCGTGCAGCGTCGCCAGCGCCGAGGGGTCGCCGTCCCAGAAACGGCGGCGGGAGCGTCGTACGTACCAGTTGGAGAGGTCGTCCACGTAGGCGGAGAGAAGGGTGCCGGCGCGCTGGGTGTCGAAGGTCTCCATCGCCTCGGTGACCTCGCCGACCAGCACGTGCGCCTCGGAGAGTGCCCAACGATCCAGGCGGTGTCCACTTCCGGGCTCGTTCCGCGCCGCCCCAGCCTCGTTGTCCGGTGTCCACCCAGCCAGGTTGGCGTAGAGCACGTGGAAGGCCACCGTGTTCCAGTAGGTCAGCAGGACCTTGCGCACGGTCTCCTGGATGGTGGCGTGACCGACCCGGCGGGCGGCCCAGGGCGACCCGCCGGCGGCCATGAACCAGCGCACGGCGTCGGCACCGTGCTCGTCCATCAGCGGGATCGGCTCGAGGATGTTGCCCAGGTGCTTCGACATCTTGCGGCCGTCCTCGGCCAGGATGTGGCCCAGGCACAGCACGTTGCGGTACGACGACTGCTCGAAGACCAGCGTCCCGATCGCCATCAGGGTGTAGAACCAGCCGCGGGTCTGGTCGATGGCCTCGCAGATGAAGTCGGCCGGGTAGGCCTGCTCGAGCATCGCTGCCGAGCCCTCGACGTGGGGGTAGCCCCACTGCGCGAAGGGCATCGAGCCGGAGTCGAACCAGGCGTCGATCACCTCCGGGACACGTCGGGCCCGCTGCCCACACGTGGGGCAGTCGAAGACGACGTCGTCGACGTAGGGCCGGTGCGGGTCCAGGCCGGACTGGTCGGTGCCGGTCAGGTCGGAGAGTTCTGCCAGGGACCCCACGCAGGTCTCGTGGTTCTCGGCGCAGGTCCAGATCGGGAGCGGGGTGCCCCAGTAGCGACTCCGCGAGAGTGCCCAGTCGATGTTGTTCTCCAGCCAGTCGCCGTAGCGACCGTGCTTGATCGTCTCCGGGAACCAGTTCGTCTGCTCGTTCTGGGCGAGCAGGCTCTCCTTGATCTGCGTGGTGCGGACATACCAGGACGGCTGCGCGTAGTACATCAGCGCCGTGTGGCACCGCCAGCAGTGCGGGTAGCTGTGCTCGTAGGGCTGGTGGCGGAACATCAGGCCACGGGACTCCAGGTCGCGGACCAGGTCGGCATCCGCGTGCTTGAAGAACTGTCCGCCCACGAGCGGGATTCCGTCGGCGAAGTGGCCGTCGGACCGGACGGGTACGACGACCGGCAGGCCGTAGGTGCGGCAGACCTCCATGTCGTCGGCGCCGAAGGCTGGGGACTGGTGCACCAGCCCGGTGCCGTCCTCGGTGGTGACGTAGTCGGCCAGCACGACCAGGTGCGGCGCCGTGCCGCCCTCCTCGACCGGCGGGAACTCGACCAGGTCGAAGGGTCGCTGGTAGGTCCAGCGCTCCATCTCGGCACCGGTCACCGACCCCTCGACCGTCCAGCCCTCGCCGAGGGCGGCGCCGACCAACGGCTCGGCCACGACCAGCTTCTCGTTGCCGTCGGAGGCGAGGACGTAGGTCACGTCGGGTCGCACCGCCACGGCCGTGTTGGACACCAGCGTCCAGGGCGTCGTCGTCCACACCAGCAGGGCTGCGCCCGGGATCGCATCCGAGATTGCGCCCTGAACAGGCTCGCTGCCGGCCCACGGGCCCGAGGTCAGCGGGAACCGGACGTAGACGCTGGGGTCGGTGACCGTCTCGTAGCCCTGGGCGACCTCGTGGTCGGAGAGGCCGGTCTCGTCGCGCGGGCAGTACGGCGCCACCCGGTAGTCCTGCACGAGCAATCCCTTGCCGTGGATCTCCTTCAGAGCCCACCACACCGACTCGATGTACTCGGAGTCCATCGTGCGGTAGGGCTCTCGCATGTCGATCCAGCAGCCCATCCGGTCGGTCATCTGCTCCCAGAGGTCGACGTGGCGCTGGACCGACTCACGGCAGCGGGCGTTGAACTCGGCGATGCCGAAAGCCTCGATGTCGGACTTGCCGGTGAAGCCGAGCTCCTTCTCCACCGCGAGCTCCACGGGAAGGCCATGGCAGTCCCAGCCACCCTTGCGGTTGACCTGGTAGCCCTGCATCGTCTTGAACCGTGGGAAGACGTCCTTGAAGGTCCGCGACTCGATGTGGTGGGTGCCCGGCCGGCCGTTCGCCGTCGGCGGACCCTCGTAGAAGGTCCAGGTCCCGAGGTCCGACCCCTCGTTGCGAGCCACCGACTTCTCGAAGATCTTGTGGGTGTGCCAGAAGTCGAGCACCTCCGCCTCGAGCTCGGGCAGGTCGACCTGAGGGGGCACAGGGGTATAGGCAGACTGGCCGAGCGGCCGGTCAGAGGGGCGGGCCATGGTCACCGAAGTCCTTCGTCTCGCGTTCCTTGACGAAGGGACGAGGAGCGGCGCGAGCCGTCCCCGCGGTACCACCCTCCTTGGCCGGCGCGAGCCTCCTCGCCGACCCACTTCGTGGGTGACCCGGTCGGGGTCCACCGCGGCTGGTTCTACTTCGCAGGGACCCCGGCACGGGGACCCCACGTTTCTTCCAGCGACTCCGGGCTGATGTTCGCCAACTGTCGTGCCACCGGGCTCGCACCGTCCCCGGCTCGCTCATGGCCGTGCAGTCGGGTAGTTGACCCCTCCACGCCTTGCGGTGGCTCAAGTGTGCCAGACCTGCGGGGAATGCTCCGACTGTGCTGGGATGGTGCCTGCGGCACGGCGGGTTGAAGGGGATCGACGCGCAACATATCCTCGCGCCACCACGTATGACGCAGCTCGACACCTTCAGCCGATAAGGGGCCCCCAGAGCCATGGCATCAGCGACCAGAAAGTCCTTGGCGAGCCGGGCAGGAGCCGCGGCGCGCAAGGTCGTCTCGCGTAGCCCCGCCGGCAAGGCGAAGGCCGCCACGACCCCGGCCACGTCGGCTGCGAAGAAGGCACCGGCGAAGAAGGCACCGGCGAAGAAGGCACCGGCGAAGAAGGCACCGGCGAAGAAGGCACCGGCGAAGAAGGCACCGGCGAAGAAGGCACCGGCGAAGAAGGCACCGGCGAAGAAGGCACCGGCGAAGAAGGCACCGGCGAAGAAGGCACCGGCGAAGAAGGCACCGGCGAAGAAGGCACCGGCGAAGAAGGCACCGGCCAAGAAGGCACCCGGCCCGAAGAAGGCACCCGCCAAGAAGGCACCCGCCAAGAAGGCTCCAACCAAGAAGATCTCGGCAAAGAAAGCACCGGTGAAGACCGTGGCCACCAAGGCTGCTCCCCAGAAGTCCGCGGCCCGAAAGGGTGCGGCGAAGAGCGCTGCCAAAGGCACCACCAGGAGCGCCGCGCCCGCCAAGCTGGTGGTCCTCGAGGCCGAGGACCCGTGGAGCAAGGCCGAGCTGGCGGAGGTGCGGACCCAGCTCCGTGACGACGTGAAGCGGCTGACCGGCGAGCTCGCCGAGGTTGAGGGCGACCTGGCCGGGATGATCGAGAACTCGGGCGAGGGCGCCGGCCACGACCAGGCAGACGTCGGCTCCGCCTCGTTCGAGCGTGACCAGGAGATGGTCATCGTCAACAACGCCCGGGACATGCTGGAACAGTCACAGCACGCCCTCGAACGCATGGCCGACGGCACCTACGGGCAGTGTGAGAACTGTGGCAACCCGATCGGCAAGAACCGCCTGATGGCGTTCCCGAGAGCCACCCTGTGCCTGAGCTGCAAGCAGCGTGAGGAGCGTCGCTGACTACCAACGAGGACCCCGAGCCGAGCTCTGGAGTCAGCTCCGGCGCCGATTGCGGCGCCGATTCCGGGCCACCGGCACCACGGTCGGGCAGGGCAGCCACCGGACTGGCCCTCGGAGTTGCCGCAGCAGCGCTCCTCGTGGACGTCGTCACCAAGCAGCTCGCCGTACGTGAGCTCACCGGCCGTGAGCCGGTCGAGGTGCTCGGCGAGCTCCTCCAGCTCCGGTTGGTGCGCAACCCGGGTGCGGCCTTCAGCGCCGGCGCGTCCCTGACCCCGTACATCTCCGCGGTGGCCGTGGTCGCTGCGTGTGTGGTCACCTACTACGCGTTTCGAGTGCGGCACCGTGGCTGGGCCCTCGCCCTCGGACTGCTCCTGGCGGGGGTGACCGGCAACCTCGTCGACCGTCTGTTCCGGGCTCCCGGACCGTTCCGGGGACACGTCGTCGACTTCTTCGCGCTGCCGAACTGGCCGGTGTTCAACGTCGCTGACATCTGCATCGACGTGGCCGGCGGGCTGATGGTGGTGTTCCTGCTGCGTGGAATCCAGCTCGACGGCGGACGCCACAGCCACGTGGCCCGCCGGAACGACGCATGAGCGAGGCGGACGGCGAGCAGCGCACCCTGAACGTGCCGGAGGGCCTGGGGGGCGAACGAGTGGACGTAGCGCTCGCGCGCATGTTCGGGATCTCGCGGAGCAAGGCCGTCGAGCTGCTCACCCGGGAGCTGGTCCAGGTCGACGGCAAGGCGGCAGCCAAGTCCGATCGGCTGGTGCCGGGAAGCCTGCTCGACGTGATCTTTCCCCGGCAGGACGATCCGCTCGACGTTGTCGCCGAGGTGGTCGAGGGGATCGGGATCATCCACGATGACGACGAGATCGTGGTGATCGACAAGCCAGTGGGGGTCGCCGTACACCCCTCCATGGGCTGGACCGGGCCCACCGTGGTCGGTCACCTGCGCGGCGCCGGCTTCCAGATCGCGACGAGTGGCGCCCCCGAGCGCCGGGGAATCGTGCAGCGTCTCGATGTCGGTACGTCGGGCGTCATGGTGATTGCCAAGTCCGAGCGGGCCTACTCGCTGCTCAAGAACGCCTTCCGGCACCGCGAGGTCGACAAGACCTACCACGCGCTGGTGCAGGGCCACCCGGACCCGCTCGAGGGCACGATCGACGCCCCGATCGGGCGGCACACCAAGTCCGACTGGAAGTTCGCCGTGCGCGAGGACGGCAAGCACAGCGTCACGCACTACGCGACGCTCGAGGCTCATCGCTTCGCCAGCCTGCTGGAGGTGCACCTGGAGACCGGTCGGACACACCAGATCCGGGTGCACATGGCAGCGCTCAAGCATCCCTGCGTCGGCGACCTCACCTACGGCGCCGACCCCACAATCGCCGCCCGGGTCGGCCTGGAACGCCAGTGGCTGCACGCGGTCCGCCTCGGCTTCGAACACCCAGGAACCGGTGAGCAGGTGGAGTACGAGTCGCCCTACCCGGAGGACCTGGCGCAGGCACTGGAGGTCATCCGGGATGCCCACTGAGGACGAGCTCGAGGAGAGACCAGAGAGCGGCCCAAAGAGTGGCCCAAAGAGTGGCCCAGAGAGTGGCCCAGAGAGCGGCCCAGAGGAGTTCGAGCTGCGGCCGGGCTTTCGCCACGACCTGTACTCACTGCCGGAGGTCTTCGTGGCCGCCACGACGGCCCCGGGACATCCCGCGGACCCCCGGACGCCGCAGGAGATCCGCACGTGGTGCCTGCACCTGCTCGACCGGCCCGGACGCGAGCTGTGGGTGGCCGTGCGCGACGAGGTGCCCCTCGGCTTCGTGCTGCTGGAGGGGGAGTGGGTCAATCTGATCTTCGTGCACCCGCATCGGCCGGCGCGTGGCGTGGGCGCCGCGCTCCTCGACCTGGTCAAGGGTCTTCGTCCTCGTGGGTTCGGGCTGAGGGTCTACCTGGCGAACGAACGGGCGCGGGCCTTCTACCGCAGGCACGGTCTCATCGAGCTCGAGTCCACCGACGGCAGCAGCTACCACGACGCGGAGCCGGACCTGCAGATGGCGTGGCTGGGCGACGACCCGCTCGCCTACCTGCGTCGCCGGATCGACGCCGTGGACGACGAGCTCGCCGTGCTCCTGGCGCGTCGGACGGCGCTCACCGGCGCGGTCCAGGACCACAAGGCCGCCTCGGGGGACGCCTCCGGGGAGCCCGGCCGGGACCCCGACCGGGAGGCGGCGATCGTGGAGCGGATGGCCCGGCACGTGCCCGAGCTGGGACCGGAGCGGATCGCCAAGGTGATGCACACCGTGATCGACGAGAGCATCGCCACCTGGGAGGCGAACAGCGACGCCCGTGGTGGAGCTGCGCCGGGTCCTGCGGGCAGCTCCTGACCGGCCGGGGCGAGGGCCGGAACCGGGTTCGTGTCCCTGTCCGGAGGCCCTGCCATGCTGACGTACGCTGACCTTCTTCCCCGCACGACCAGGTCCACCAACGACTCCGGGCCTGTGCAGAAGTCGGGTGTCCACTCAAGAGCTCGGGAAGGGCTGATCGCGCTCCATGTCGGGCAACTCCGCTAGCAGGGACGGCTTCGTCCACCTGCACGTCCACACCGAGTACTCCATGCTCGACGGTGCCGCCCGGCTCGACGACATGTTCGACCGGACCGCCGAGCTCGGCATGGACACCATTGCGATGACCGACCACGGCAACGTGTTCGGCGCCTACGACTTCTGGGCGAAGGCCAAGGCCCACGGCGTGAAGCCCATCATCGGGATGGAGGCCTACTTCACCCCCAACACCTCCCGGTTCGAGAAGAAGCGTGTGCGGTGGAACGACGGCGGCAGCGACGACGTCTCCGGCTCGGGCGCCTACACGCACATGACGCTGCTCGCGGAGAGCACCCAGGGCATGCACAACCTGTTCCGCCTGTCCTCGCGCGCCTCCACGGAGGGCTTCTTCTACCAGCCCCGGGCTGACCGGGAGCTGCTCACGGAGTACGCCAGGGGCCTGATCGCCACCACCGGCTGCCCGTCGGGCGAGGTCCAGACCTGGCTGCGCATCGGTGACTACGAGAAGGCCCGGGAGGCTGCCGGGGACTTCCAGGCAATCCTGGGCAAGGACAACTACTTCCTCGAGCTGATGGACCACGGTCTCGACATCGAGACCCGGGTGCGCGAGGGCCTGCTCCGCCTCGGCAAGGACCTCGGCATCGCGCCGATCGCCACCAACGACTCCCACTACGTCCACCAGAAGGACGCACCCTCGCACGAGCACCTGCTCTGCGTCTCCTCGGGCAGCGTGATGTCGGACCCCAAGCGGTTCAAGTTCCACGGCGACGACTACTACATCAAGTCCCCGGCGGAGATGCGCGAGCTCTGGGCGGACCGCAACGGGATGCCCGAGGCCTGCGACAACACGCTGCTGATCGCCGAACGCTGTGACGTGGAGTTCACCGAGGGCAACGGCACCTACATGCCGCGCTACCCGTGCCCGGAGGGCGAGGACGAGAACTCCTGGTTCGTGAAGGAGGTCGAGAAGGGGCTGCGCTTCCGCTACCCCGAGGGGATCCCGGACGCGGTCCGCAAGCAGGCCGACTTCGAGGTCGGCGTGATCACGGGCATGGGGTTCCCGGGCTACTTCCTGGTCGTTGCCGACTTCATCAACTGGGCCAAGGACAACGGGATCCGGGTCGGACCCGGTCGTGGCTCGGGGGCGGGCTCGATGTGCGCCTACGCCATGCGGATCACCGACCTCGACCCGCTCCGGCACGGCCTGATCTTCGAGCGCTTCCTGAACCCCGACCGGGTCTCGATGCCCGACTTCGACATCGACTTCGACGAGCGCCGCCGCGGTGAGGTGATCCGCTACGTCTCGGACAAGTACGGCGACGACCGGGTCTCGATGATCGTCACCTACGGCACCATCAAGGCCAAGCAGGCGGTCAAGGACTCCTCGCGGATCCTGGGCTACCCGTTCGCCATGGGTGACCGGATCACCAAGGCGATGCCTGCTTCGGTGATGGGCAAGGACGTCCCGCTGAAGCAGATCTTCGACCCCGAGCACAAGCGCTTCGGCGAGGGCGGCGAGTTCCGGACGCTCTACGACGGCGACGGTGACGTCCGCACCGTGGTGGACACGGCCATCGGCCTCGAGGGGCTCAAGCGTCAGTGGGGCGTCCACGCGGCAGGCGTGATCATGTCCAGCGAACCGCTGCTGGACGTGATCCCGGTGATGCGACGTCCGGCCGACGGCGCGATCATCACGCAGTTCGACTATCCGACCTGCGAGAAGCTCGGCCTGATCAAGATGGACTTCCTCGGGCTGCGCAACTTGACGGTCCTCGACGACGCGCTGATCAACATCGAGTCCAACCGCGGCGAGAAGATCGTGCTCGAGGAGCTCGAGCTGACCGACGAGGCGACGTACTCGCTGCTGCAGAAGGGTGACACCCTCGGCGTCTTCCAGCTCGACGGCGGCCCGATGCGCGCGCTCCTGCGCAGCATGCAGCCGGACACCTTCGAGGACATCTCCGCGGTCGGGGCGCTCTACCGGCCGGGGCCGATGGGGGCGGACTCGCACAACAAGTACGCCCGCCGCAAGACCGGTCGCGAGCCGGTGGAGCCGCTGCACCCCGAGCTCGCCGACGCCCTCGAGGAGGTGCTGGGGGAGACCTACGGACTGATCGTCTACCAGGAGCAGGTGATGGCGATCGCCCAGCAGCTGGCCGGCTACACCCTCGGCCAGGCCGACCTGTTGCGGCGCGCGATGGGCAAGAAGAAGAAGGAGGAGCTGGACAAGCAGTTCGAGACGTTCTCGGCCGGCATGACCGAGCGGGGCTTCTCCTTCGGTGCCATCAAGGCCCTCTGGGACACGCTGCTGCCGTTCTCGGACTACGCCTTCAACAAGGCCCACTCCGCGGCCTACGGCCTGGTCTCCTACTGGACCGCGTTCCTCAAGGCGAACTACCCGGCTGAATACATGGCTGCGCTCCTCACCTCGGTGAAGGACGACAAGGACAAGATGGCGATCTACCTCAACGAGTGTCGCCACATGAAGATCCAGGTGCTGCCCCCGGACGTCAACGAGTCCGAGGCCAACTTCACCCCGGTCGGCACCGACATCCGCTTCGGCCTGACCGCGATCCGCAACGTGGGGTGGAACGTGGTCGAGCAGATCATCTCGACCCGCCGCGAGAAGGGCCGGTTCAGCGACTTCGCGGACTTCATGGACAAGGTGCCGGCGCAGGTCTGCAACAAGCGGCTGATCGAGTCGCTGGTCAAGGCAGGCGCCTACGACGAGATGAAGCACGGCCGTCGCGCCCTCCTCGCGGTGCACGAGCTCGCGGTCGACCAGTACGTCGACATCAAGCGCAACGAGGCCATCGGCCAGGACTCGCTCTTCGGCGGGATGGACGCCGACGACGGCGGCTTCGGGGTCAGCGTGACCGTGCCCGACATCGAGGAGTGGGACAAGTCGACCCTGCTGGGCCACGAGCGCGAGATGCTCGGCCTCTATGTCTCGGACCACCCCCTGACCGGACTCGAGCACGTGCTCGCCGGTGCCGCCGACTGCACCATCGGCCAGCTGCTCACCGACGAGGACCGCCCGGACGGGTCGTTCGCCACCATCTGCGGCCTGATCACCTCCGTGACCCGCAAGATCACCAAGACCGGCAACGCCTGGGCGATCGTCACCGTCGAGGACCTCGAGGGTGCGATCGACGTGCTGCTGTTCCCCAGCGACTACCAGCTGGCCGGCAACCTGCTGGTCGAGGACACGGTCGTCGCCGTCCAGGGCCGCCTGGACAAGAGCAAGGACCAGCCCGAGCTGCGCGGGAAGCAGATCTCCACACCGGTGATGGACGACCGCGGTTCCGGCCCGGTGCTGATCACGCTGCCGTCCACGCGGTGCACCCCTCCCGTGGTCGAGCAGCTCAAGGAGGTGCTGCGGACGCACCCGGGCACCACCGAGGTGCGGCTGCGCCTGGTCAGTCGAGGGGCGACTCGGGTCCTGCGTCTGGACGACCGACTCCGGGTCTCTGCCTCACCGGCCCTCTCCGGCGACCTCAAGCACCTGCTCGGTCCCGGGTGCCTGGGATGAGCACACCGGTGGACCGCGCCGGGACCGACGTGCAGGTGCCGCAGCGTCCGGCGCCCGTCGACCGAGGCCCCACCCTGGTGGCGGGTGCCCTCGACGCGCTCGTCGTCGCCCTCTGGTTCGCGGTGGCGGGGCTCGCGGGGGCCCTCGTGTGGTGGCAGGTGACGACGTTGCCCAAGGTGACGAAGGTCGGTGAGGCAGCCTCGCTCGAGCCCGCGGAGCTGCTCAAGCAGGTCGGCATCGACGGCTGGTTCTTCGTGATCGCCGCTGTCGGCGGACTCGTCAGCGGCGTACTCCTGCTGATCTGGAGGTGGCGCGACCCTCTGCTGATGGTGGTGCTGGTCGCTCTTGGAGGAGCTGTCGCGTCGTGGGTGATGACCAACGTCGGACGCTCACTTGGTCCTCCGGACGAGGTCGCCGCCCTGCGCGGGCTGAAGGAAGGCGCGCAGGTCCCCATGCAGCTGGAGCTGCACGCTCCGGGCATCGCCTGGATGTGGTCGATCTTCGCGGTGCTGGGGGCGATCGTCTACGTGTGGATTCTGAGAAAGCCGGATGACGAGCTGCCCTGACTCGGTACTCTTCGCGGAGTCGTTGGCTGCGTCCCGGGGGGTTGAACACACATGACCGAGTACACCGCTGCTTTGCCCGAGCAGCAGCCTCAGGCACGCAGGAGCCGCGGCCTGCTCGCCGTCATCGCCTCGGTGCTCGCTGTCGTGCTCATTGCCGGGGGTGGCTTTGCGGCCTGGCAGTTCTTCGCGAGCGGCCCCCGTCCGGCCGAGGTGCTTCCCGACTCCACCTTCGCCATGGCTACCGTGGATCTCGACCCCTCGGGTGGGCAGAAGGTCGAGGCGATCAAGACGCTGCGCAAGTTCCCGAGCTGGCGCGAGCGCACCGGGGTCACCACCGACTCCGACCTGGTGAAGTCCGTCTTCGACGAGGCGCTCAAGGACGGGGCGTGCAAGTCCCTCGACTACGAGGCGGACGTGCAGCCGTGGATCGGCAGTCGCGCCGCCGTGGGTGGCGTGCTCCTCGGCGACGGCAAGACCGCACCCGTGTTCGCCCTGCAGGTCACCGACACCGAGCAGGCGAAGTCCGGGTTCGCCAAGCTGGCGAAGTGCACGGAGGCCGACGAGGAGGACTTCGGCTGGACGCTCACCGAGGACTACGTCCTCGCGAGTGACAGCACCTCGCACGCGCAGGCGATCGCGTCCGCCGGGAAGAGGGCCCCGCTGTCCGAGAACGCGGACTTCCAGAAATGGACCGAGGAGGCCGGCGGACCGGGGATCGTCAACATGTATGTCAGCCGCAAGAGCGTCCAGGTCGTCTCCGACGCCATCCGGTCCGAGGTGGGTCCGCTCAGCGGCGACCCGGGCACCAGCCCCGGTGAGAGCTCGGAGGACGAGCTCGCCAAGGCCTTCGAGGACTTCGAGGGTGCGGCAGCGGTGCTGAAGTTCAACGACGGTGGCATCGAGCTGTCCTTCGCCAGCAGCGGTGGCAAGGCCGAGAAGGGCCGGACCGTCGGAGCCCATGTCGCTGCGCTCCCGAAGGACACCGCAGCCGTGATGGCGATGGCAGTCCCCGAGAAGGCCATCGAGGCGCTGAAGGAGAGCGACGCGGTGACTGACGACAGCCCCTTCTCGCTGCGAGACCTGTTCGGTGAGAGCACCGGCCTCGACCTGCCCGACGACCTGATCACCCTGCTCGGAAAGTCGCTGAGCATCTCGGTGGGCGGTGACGCACCTGCCGACCTCGAGGACATCGCCAGCCCGGCCGACGTCCCCCTCGGCGTACTCATCCACGGCGACACGGACAAGATCGAGGCCGTCATCGCCAAGGCCGAGGCGAAGGCCGGGGTCAAGCTGTCCGAGCTGCCGGCCACGGTCTCGTCCGGTGACGGCAAGGTGTCGATCGCCACCACGCCGGACTACGCGGAGACGCTGCGGGGCACCGGATCGCTCGGCGAGGCGAAGAGCTTCAAGGACGTCGTGTCCCACGCCGATGACGCGCAGGCGGTGTTGTACGTGTCCTTCGAGAACGCCTGGATGGACGGGTTGCGTGAGCTCGCTGCGGACCAGGAGGATCCTGACGCAACCGAGGTCGCGGACAATCTCGCCGTGCTGCGGGCACTGGGCGCCAGTGCGTGGAACGAGGGGAGCACCAGTCACGGACTGCTCCGGCTCGCGCTGAAGTAGGCGCGAACCCGGCTAGTTCGGGGACCAGCGGGTCCGGGCCACCTCGGTGGCCGGGAGGGACGGCAGGGCGCGCATGGCCCGCATCTCCTCGTGCAGCGTGCGGCGCAACATCCCGAGCCGCAGGCGAGCACTGTCGGCCTCCAGCAGCGCCTGTCGCTGGGGGAGCGTGAGCAGGCAGGTGCTGGCGAGCGCATAGGAGAGGTACGCCGGATCGCTCGGCATCTCGCCGGCCAGCACCGGACCACCGCGAAGGTCCGAGAGCTGCTCACGATAGGTCTCGAAGGTGGCGAGTGTGGCCTCGGCCTCGGGTACGGCCTCGGGTTCGTCGCCGTCGGGAAGCAGCTCGACCTCGCCGCGCAGGAACGGACCAGAGCTGTCCGACTCGATCACCTGGAGCCGCTGCCGGCCGATCACCTCGATGTCGAACCGACCGTCGTCGTAGGCGTCGACCTCGGTCAGCTGGACCAGCGTCCCGGTCCGGTGGGCCGACTGCATCCCGTGGTCACCGACCTCGTAGCCCTCACGGATCGCGAGGATGCCGAAGACCCGGTCGAACACGGTCTCGATCCCCATCAGCTCGCGGACCAGGGCGCGATAGCGCTCCTCGAAGATGTGCAGGGGAGTGACCACGCCGGGAAAGACCACCGCGTTCAGCGGGAACAGCGGCACCGTGGTCACCCTGCCAATCTAGGGCGTGTCGGCCCCGTGGGGGCGGACGGTGAGCTCCAGGCGATGGCGCGCCCCTTCCGAAGGGCGAGAATTGGACGAAGGTCTCCGGCCACCAGGGCCGGAGACCTTCGCGTGCGCGCCAGACGGGCGTCCGCGTGCACACTCAGCTGTCGTAGGTGTGTCGCAGACGCGCACCGAGGGTGTGCGCGGCGACGACCAGGCCGGCGGCGACCAGGACGATGTCCTTGAACACGTACTGACCGGTGAGAGTCGGCCCGTTGCCGCTCCACATCTGGTCGGGGAACAGCACCAGCGGGGACATGATCCCGACCATCGCGCCGGCCAGGACGACCAGGCCGACCTTGACGAAGCGACCGGTGAGAAGGGTCAGCCCGATGACGGTCTCGGTGAGGGCTGTCATCAGCAGGGCCGCGCTACCGCTGACCATTCCGAGCGTCAGCTGTTCGACGGTGGCGACGGCGAGGTCGGCGGCAGGGCTGGCGCCGGAGACGAACTTGAACGAGGCGAACACCAGGAACACCAGGCCGAGACTGACCCGGAGCACGGTGATGCTGTGGGCCGTCAGGACGGCGGTGACCCGGTCCAGCACGACGTGCGCGAGGCTGCGCGGTGGGGTCTTGTGGACGTGTGACTCGGTGGTGGTGGCCCGCGGCGGGGCGGTCATGGTCGGCATGGTGGTGGTTCCTCTCGAGCGCTGTGATGGTGGTGCTGCCATGAGCACCGGCACTCGTTCCGAGATACCTCAGTGCGCCGATCCGGAGGTGTTCCTCCGCCGGCTGACCACGATCGCGGCCCAGGTCGCGAGGGCGAGAGCGGCGAACAGGTAGGCGTGGCCGATGAGGTGCTGTGGGGCGCTCCACCCGAACTCGCGCTCCTCGCCGTACGGCGGCCACAGCACCGGGCGGGTCACGAACACCAGGGCCCATGCCGTCCCCGCCCACCGGCTCCGCTCCCAGAGCGTCAGAGCGACCGGCACCGCCCACACCCAGTGGTGCGACCAGGAGACCGGCGAGGCGATCAACATGGCCACTGCCGCGAGGCAGGTGCCGAGCACGGGATCGCCGCGTCGCCACCATCCGGCGCCCACGACCAGGGCCGCGAGTGACAGCGGTGCTGCCACCGCGAGCCACACCCACGTCGGAGGCGACGCGTCGAGGAGCCGGGTCAGCGCTCCGTAGGCCGACTGGTTGTGCGCGAGCTGCGGGGGACCGACGCGGCCCGCGTCGAGGAGCCCGTCGGTCCAGTACGACGCCGCCGAGCGCGGCATCACCAGGAACCCGACGGCGACGGTCGCGGCGAAGACCAGCACCGCCCGCCCCGCTGCGGTACGACGGCCGACCAGCACCAGCAGCACGACGAACACCAGCGGTGACAGCTTCACGCCCGCGGCGATGCCGACGAGCACGCCCGACCAGCGCCGTGCCGGCCCGACCAGGTCGACCAGCACCACCAGCATCAGCAGCAGGTTGATCTGCCCGAACGTCAGGTTCTGCCACACCGGCTCCAGGGCCAGGGCACCGCCGGTCAGCAGGGCGACCAGCCATCCCGGCGCGGTCCGGCCGTAGGCCCGGCGTACGAGCACCACGACCAGGGCCAGCGCTCCCAGCGAAGCCGCCGTCCACAGCGCTGCCGCCATCCAGGCCGGCCACCACGCCATCGGCACCAGCAGCACCGCGGCGAAGGGCGGGTAGGTGAACGGCAGCCCCGTCACCGGGTCGTCGGACTCGTAGACCGGCAGCGCGTCGAGCACCGCCCGACCGCCGTACTGGTAGACGGACAGGTCCGTGAAGTCGCCGCGGAGGCCTGCCGCGACGGCGGCGACGCCGACCAGCACGAGGACCGGGGCGGGTCCGTCGAGCAGGCGTGAGCGCCTCACCGGGAGCTACTTCGGCGGCAGGGACCCGGCATGGGTCAGGCCGATCCGGACCCAGTGCCGGAGCTGCTCGTCTGACGAGACCGCGGCCGGTGCCACGGCCAGCCAGCCGTTCATCGAGCGACCATGCATCTCGAAGCGCGTGACACCGGGTGCGCCGACCAGGGACTCGGTCTCGGTGGGATCCACCCGCAGCATCAGCCCGCCGTTGCTGCTCGCGCCCACGGCCAGGTGGCCGTTGACGAGGAACGCCAACCCGCCGAACATCCGCATCTCCGTGACGCCTTCAGTGCCGCGTGTCGCCGTCCGCACCCGGGCGGCGAGAGCTTCGTCGTACCCCATGCCTCCAGATCCTAGAACGCCCCGCGGGAGTCCGGCGCCTGGAGGCGGTCGGGCCGAGCACCCCGCCACGCCTAGACTTGGGTCCATGATTCGCCGGATCGACCTTCGGGGCAGCAGCGCTGCTGCTGCGCCCGACTACCGCAGCCTGGTGCCGCGCGCCGACTTCGACGTCGAGGCCGCGCTGCACGTCGTCCGGCCGATCTGCGAGGACGTGCGCGACCGCGGCGTGGCGGCGATCGCTGAGTACACCGAACGGTTCGACGGGGTCGTCCAGACCGAGATCGCGGTGCCGCGTGAGGCGTTGCGCGAGGCACTCGCCACCCTCGACCCACTGGTCCGCGCGGGGCTCGAGGAGTCCATCCGCCGGCTACGGCTGACCTGCGTGGCCGAGCTCGGCACCGACACGGTCACCGACCTCGGCCCCGGCGCCAGGGTCACCCAGCGCCTGATCCCGGTCGACCGGGTGGGCCTCTATGTTCCCGGTGGCATCGCGCCGCTGGTCTCGAGCGTGCTGATGAACGTCGTGCCTGCGCAGGTGGCCGGCGTCGGCTCCATCGCGCTCGCCAGCTCACCGCAGCGGACCCCGTTCAGCCAGTGGGCCGGGCTCCCGCACCCCACGATCCTGGCAGCGTGCGAACTGCTCGGCATCGAGGAGGTCTACTCGGTCGGCGGTGCGCAGGCGATCGCGATGTTCGCCTACGGCGCGGGCCCGTGCCGCCGAGTCGATCTGGTCACCGGCCCCGGGAACATCTACACCGTCTCGGCGAAGCGACTGCTCAAGGGCGTGGTGGGGATCGACTCGGAAGCCGGGCCGACGGAGATCGCGATCCTGGCCGACGACACCGCCGACGCGGCGTACGTCGCAGCCGACCTGGTCAGCCAGGCCGAGCACGACCCGATGGCTGCCTCCGTGCTGGTCACCGACTCCTTGCGCCTGGCGGACGAGGTCGAGGCCGAGCTGGAGAAGCAGGTCGCCGTCACCCGCCACGTGGACCGGGTCCGCACCGCGCTGACCGGCGAGCAGTCCGGCATCGTGCTGGTCGACGACGTCACGCAGGGCCTCGAGGTCATCAACGCCTATGCCGCGGAGCACACCGAGATCCAGACTGCGGACGCGGCGCGGGATGCGGCGAAGGTGCGCAACGCAGGTGCGGTGTTCGTCGGCCCGTGGGCGCCGGTCTCGCTGGGCGACTACTGCGCCGGCTCCAACCACGTCCTGCCGACGGCCGGCTGCGCCTGTCACTCATCCGGGCTCTCGGTGCGTTCCTTCCTGCGTTCGGTGCATGTCGTCGAGTACTCCCGTGAGGCCCTCGCCGAGGTGGCCGAGCACGTCGTGACCCTGGCCGATGCGGAGGACCTGCCCGGTCACGGGGCGGCGGTCAACGTGCGTTTCGGTCGGCCGTGACCCCGCGAACGCGGTCAGGCGTGGCCGAGGTGTCCAGCTGGCCTCCGCTGCGCGCCGAGCTCGTCGGAGTCGAGCCCTACGGCGCTCCCCAGCTCGACGTGCCCGTGGCGCTGAACGTCAACGAGAACCCCTACCCGCCCTCGCGGGCCGTGGTCGAGGACATCGCCGGTGCGGTCACGTTGGCCGCATCGACGCTGAACCGCTATCCGGACCGTGAGTTCACCGGGCTGCGCGAGGGCCTCGCGGCCTACCTGACCCGGGAGTCGGGCGCCGCCATCAGCGCGGAGCAGCTCTGGGCGGCCAACGGCTCCAACGAGGTGATGCTGCAGATCCTGCAGGCCTTCGGCGGCCCGGGCCGAACGGCGGTCTCCTTCGCGCCGACGTACTCGATGTATCCCGAGTACGCCCGCGATGCGATGACCACCTGGGTGGCCGGTCGCCGGCACGAGGACTTCAGCTTCGACCTCGACGAGGCACGTCGACTGGTCAAGGAGCACCAGCCGAGCGTGATCCTGCTGCCTTCGCCGAACAACCCGACGGGAACCGCGCTGCCGCACGACGTGATCGGCGACCTGTGCAGGCTGGTGGACGAGTCCGACGCCCCCGGGGTGGTGGTGATCGATGAGGCGTACGCCGAGTTCCGCCGGACCGGAACCCCGTCCGCGCTCGAGCTGCTCCCTGAGCACCGCAACCTGGTGGTCACCCGGACGATGAGCAAGGCGTTCGCGCTCGCCGGAGCTCGACTGGGCTATCTCGCAGCAGCACCGGAGCTGTGCGACGCGCTGCGGGTGGTGCGCCTTCCCTACCACCTCTCGGCGGTCACCCAGGCTGTCGCGAGTGCTGCGCTGCGGCACGCCGACGAGCTGCTGGGCAAGGTCGACGAGCTGCGTGCGGAACGCGATCGCACCGTCGAGTGGCTGCAGGCGAAGGGCTTCGAAGTCGCGCAGAGTGACGCGAACTTCGTATTGTTCGGTCGGTTCGAGGATCGTGAGGCACTCTGGCAGCAGCTGCTCGACCGGGGTGTGCTCATCCGGGTGACCGGCCCCGAAGGCTGGTTGAGGGTCTCGATCGGCACGGAAGCAGAGATGACGGCGTTCAAGGACGCCCTGACGGAGGTAACCAAGTGACCGCGGAACAGCGCCGCACCGCTCGCATCGAGCGCCAGACCAAGGAGTCGAAGGTCCTCGTCGAGCTCGACCTCGACGGCACGGGCCGCACCGACGTCTCCACGGGCGTCGGTTTCTATGACCACATGCTCACCGCCTTCGGTCGGCACGCGTTGTTCGACCTGACCGTGCAGACCGACGGCGACACCCACATCGACGCCCACCACACGGTCGAGGACACGGCGATCGCCCTGGGCGACGCCCTGCTCGAGGCGCTCGGCGACAAGTCGGGCATTCGACGTTTCGGCGACTCGCTGGTGCCGTTGGACGAGTCGCTGGTGCAGTGCGCCGTCGACGTCTCCGGCCGGCCCTACTGCGTGCACCTCGGTGAGCCCGAGGGACAGCAGTTCGTCAGCATCGGCCCGGGTCAGGCGGGAGTTGGCTACCTCGGCTCGCTGACCCAGCACGTCTTCGAGACCCTCGCCCACCACGCCCAGATCGCCCTGCACGTGCGGGTGCTCTCGGGCCGCGACCCGCACCACATCGTGGAGTCCCAGTTCAAGGCGGTCGCCCGTGCGCTGCGCGACGCGGTGGCCCTCGACCCGCGCGAGACCGGTGTGCCCTCGACCAAGGGTTCGCTCTGAGCGCGTCCGCCACCCCCGTCGCTCCAACGGTCACCGTCCTCGACTACGGCTCCGGCAACCTCCGGTCCGCGGTCCGTGCCCTCGAGCGGGCAGGCGCGGAGGTCACGCTCACGGCCGACCGGCAGGCCGCGATGGACGCCGACGGGCTGGTCGTCCCCGGGGTGGGTGCGTTCGCCGCGTGCATGCAGGGGCTCCGCGCGGTCTTCGGGCACGAGATCATCGGGCGGCGGCTCGCCGGGGGGCGTCCGGTGCTCGGGATCTGTGTCGGGATGCAGATCCTCTTCGAGCACGGCGCCGAGCACGGGGTCACCACCGAGGGTTGCGGCGAGTGGCCCGGGACGGTCGAACGGCTGCGGGCGCCCGTCGTACCCCACATGGGGTGGAACACCGTCGAGGTCGCTCCGGGCACGTCGCTGTTCGAGGGGATCGAGGACGAGCGGTTCTACTTCGTGCACTCCTACGGCGTGCGTGAGTGGACCCTGGTCACCAATGACCGCACCCGCCCGCCCCTGGTGACCTGGGCCGAGCACGGCGGTGACCGGTTCGTTGCGGCGGTGGAGAACGGACCGCTCAGCGCCACCCAGTTCCACCCCGAGAAGTCCGGCGACGCCGGTGCCCGGTTGCTGCGCAACTGGGTGCAGGGGCTCGAGCGACGGTGAGCCGGCGGTGAACACACCATGAGCAAGGAACGCGCCCGCCGTCGCGAGGCCCGTGAGAAGGAGGCGGCCATCATGGCGGCCGCGCGGGCGTCCAGGGCCGAGCGGCGCGAGCGTCGCGATGCCCGCAGCCGGATCCTGCGGCTGCGCCTGCCACGTGGGCGCTCGCGCCAGACCGGGGTGCTGGCCGCTCGCCGCCGCAGGCAGACCGGTGCGACCTTCGCGTTGCTGCTGCTCGTCAACGTGGTGGTGTGGTTCGTCTTTCCCGAGTGGCCGGCTCGCGCCATGGTGCTGATCGTCAGCCTGCTCGCTGCCCCCGTCCTGCACACGATGCTGTTCCGCCGCCGATGAAGTCGCCGATGCACCAAGGAGCCCCTGATGAGTGACCACCTCGAGCTGCTCCCGGCCGTCGACATCGCTGGTGGCCAGGCCGTCCAGCTGGTGCAGGGGGTCGCCGGCTCCGAGAAGCGGTTCGGCGACCCGATCGAGGCGGCGCTGCGCTGGCAGAGGGCGGGCGCGGAGTGGATCCACCTGGTGGACCTGGACGCCGCGTTCGGTCGCGGTGAGAACCGCGAGCTGCTCGCGAGGATCGTCGGGACCCTCGACATCGACGTCGAGATGAGCGGCGGCATCCGCGACGACGACTCCCTCTCCGCGGCGGTGGCTGCCGGGTGCCGTCGGGTGAACATCGGCACCGCGGCGCTCGAGTCCCCGGCATGGTGTGCCGGCGCCATCGCGACGCACGGCGACCGGGTCGCGGTCGGTCTCGACGTGCGCGGCGAGACGCTCGCGGCCCGTGGCTGGACGCGCGAGGGCGGCAACCTCTACGACGTCCTGGCAAGGCTGGATGCCGAGGGCTGCGCGCGTTACGTGGTCACCGACGTCAACAAGGACGGCATGTTGCAGGGTCCCAACCTGGAGCTGTTGCGCGACGTGTGCGCACGCACCGACCGACCCGTGGTCGCCTCGGGTGGGATCACCGAGCTCGCCGACCTCGAGGCCTTGATGGGCCTGGTGGACGAGGGTGTCGAGGGCGCGATCATCGGCACAGCGCTCTATGAGGACCGGTTCACCCTGACCGAGGCCCTCGACCTGACCAGGGGTCGATCAGGGCCAGGACGGCACCCGGGATGAGTCTCGCCGTACGCGTGATCCCCTGCCTGGACGTCGATGCCGGACGCGTGGTCAAGGGCGTCAACTTCCAGGAGCTCCGGGACGCGGGTGACCCGGTCGAGCTCGCCAAGGTGTACGACGCGGAGGGGGCCGACGAGCTCACCTTCCTCGACATCTCGGCCTCCCACGAGGGCCGGGCCACCACGATGGAGATCGTCGCGCGCACCGCGGAGCAGGTCTTCATCCCGCTGACCGTGGGCGGCGGGGTCGGCAGTGTCGCGGACGTCGACCGGCTCCTGCGAGCCGGAGCGGACAAGATCGCCGTGAACACCGCCGCGATCCGGCGCCCCGAGCTGCTGGCGGAGATCGCCGACCGGTTCGGCAACCAGGTCCTGGTTCTCTCCGTCGACGCGCGGCGCACCCCGGGGACTGCGTCCGGCTTCGAGGTGACCACCCACGGAGGCCGGACCTCGGCCGGACTGGACGCGATCGAGTGGGCGGTGCGTGCGACCGAGCTCGGAGCCGGCGAGATCCTGCTCAACGCCATGGACGCCGACGGGACCAAGGACGGCTTCGACCTCGAGCTGATCCGCCTGGTCCGAAGCGAGGTGTCGATCCCGGTGATCGCCAGCGGAGGTGCCGGGGCGGTCGAACACTTCGCTCCGGCGGTCGAGGCGGGTGCCGACGCCGTGCTCGCCGCCACCGTGTTCCACTTCGGCACCCTGCGTATCCCCGAGGTGAAGCGGGCGCTGAGCGAGTCCGGTCACCCGGTTCGCTAGCGGCTCAGGCCTCTGGCACCCAGCAGTAGCCGTAGCGCTGACCGGCCGCCCACTGCGGTCTGGTGGGCCACTCGAAGCTCCAGGTGTAGGTGAGCTCGCCGTCGGCACGCTGGGCAGCGACGTCCTTGCACGCAGCGTCGGCGGTCGCAGCCACGTCCTTGGCCAGGTAGCGCGCGCTCTTCGGGAGGTCGATGGCGTCGACCGCTCGCCAGGTGTGGCGTTGCGAGCAGACCACCCGGTCGAAGATGCGCGCGTCGGGTGCTGCCGTGCCGCAGGTGCCGAAGCGGTCGAGTGCGCCGTCCTGGTCGAGCACGCCCTTCAACCGGGCGGGGAGCTGGAGGAGCTGGCCCTCCGAGCGCACGGCCACGACGTCACAGCGATACCAGTTGGCGCCTGCGTCGGCCTGCTCGAGGGAGGGGGTGAACCACACCACCTCGAACCGGCTGAGCCGCTGGGCCTGCTGGTCGCCACCGAGGTAGGCGCCGGGGCTGCGGGGACACGCCTTGGCGATCTGGGCCCGCACGGTCTCCGAGTCGACTGCGAGGAGGTGGCCGTCCGCGACAGGAGAGAGCTCGCCCACCTTGATGGTGACCGACGTGTGTGGCCGGCGGCACGGGACCGGGCCAGTGGCGTCGACCGGGTCCGTCGCCTCGCTCACCGAGAGTGCGTGGCAGCTGCCGACCTGGGGGACGGAAGCGGGCGGCGTTGCCGAGGTCGTCGATGGACTCGGACGCGGTGTCGAGGCGGTCGTGGACTCCCCGTCGTCCGAGGCGCACCCGACGACCGCCAGCAGGACGAGGGGCGCGAGCAGTCGAGCGACTCGGTGCCGACGGCTCATCGATCCGTCTTCGCCCAGCACACCGAACGCCGGTTGCCGGCCTGCCACTCGGCCTCGTGGAACCACGTGTAGCCGAAGTCGTACTCGACGGGGTAGTTCATCCAGGCTCCCACCGAGTCCGAGCAGAAGTCACGAGTGCGAACCTCCGAGAGCCGGTCACCCGGGTAGGCGTCCTTGGGGTTGCCGAGCTTGATCGTGGTGACGGCCCGCCAGTTGTGCTTCTGGGTGCAGGGCAGCTTCTTCGACTTCAGCACGGTCTCGCCCTGCGCGCACGTCATCCACTGCTCGGGTGGCCTGGCCGCGAACAGTCCTTTGGCGGTGGCCGGCAGGACGCCGTACGTCGTGGACTCGGCGGTGCCGCCGACCACGTCGCAGCGGTACCACCGGGCACCCTTCTCCCAGCCCCGTTCGGAAGGACGGAACCAGGCCCAGCTCAGCTGGATGCGCATCGCCATGCTCTCGTCAAGACCGAGGAACTTCTCGAACGCCCGCTCGCAGGTGGGGAAGATCCACTTGCCGTGCCCGGGGGCCCGGTAGTCCTGGCCCGTCGTGTCGGGCAGCGTGCCGACTGCGAAGGTCTGTGCGGTGTGCGGCGTGCTGCAGGGGACCGGCTCGGAGATGTTGCTGGACTTCTCGGTGTCCGAGGGTTTCAGCTTGTAGCACGCACCGAGTGTCGGCGCTGTGTTCTTGTCGGCGACGGTCTCGGGCTTCAACGGCGCCGCGCAGGCCGCGATCAACAATCCCGTGAGCAGGACGGCCAGCACGCCGGCACCGCCGCCGAGGCGAGAACGTCGAGGCACGTGCTTGTTCCCTCCATGCAGACGGGCGCGGGCCCTTGGTTCGGACGAGGATGCGGCGGCCCGGCGTGCGGGGGAGTCACCGGGTGATCAGTGCCGCGATCGTACCGCCGAGTTCGTACGCCGACTGCACATCCGCCTCAGTCACTTCTCCCATCGCCTCGAGCACGTCGTACCCCTGCCTCCAGCCGAGCGCACCGGTGATCGAGAGCACTGAGCGGACCGCCCCGGTGGTGTCGTAGCGACCGTGCACATAGAGGCCGAATGGCCGACGGGAGGTGACTCCCTGCGACGCCTGCCCGGTGCCGTCGTCGCCGAGGGCGCCGCCGACCTGCAGGAAGGTCGAGTCGAAGACGTGCTTGAGGGCGCCCGACATGTAGCCGAAGTTCGCGGTCGTGCCGAGCACGAAGCCGTCGGCATCGAGCAGGTCCCGGTGGTCGGCGTCACCGCGGGCGAAGTCCAGCGCCTCCCGCACAACCACCTCGACGCCCTCGATCGCGTCGTCGTGGGCGCCGGCGAGGACGGCCTCGGTGAGAGACTTCAACGAGGTCGTCGGGGAGTGGTGTACGACGAGCAGGCGGCTCATGTCAGCGCAGTCTGTCAGGCGAATGAGCCCGACCCTGGGTGACCACGGGGGTTTGAGCCTACGATCGCCGGGTGAGACTGAGGCCGGAGATCGGCCGGGCTGATCCGACCGACAAATGCACGTAAAACGTGCGGAACTTGGGCAAGGTGACCATGATGACGTCGTCGTGGACCGGGTCGGCGGACCCGGTTGCGGAGGTGCGACGTCTACGTCGGCAGCTGGCCCGTGAACGGGCCCTGCGTCGAGCGGCAGAGTCCACCGGCGAACGCGACACGGCCGACTTCTACGACTCGGTCCGCCAGCTCCGATCCACCCAGTCCGACCTGCTCGAAGGGGAGGACCAGAGCCGCGTCGTCGACGAGCTGGCCCACTTCCTGCGCCACGACCTCGACTCCGGGCACCTGATCGACCGAGCGGCCGAGACGGTGGGTCAGGCCACCGGTGTCGACCGCTGTGACGTGATGCTCGTCGACGCCCACCTCTTCTCGGCGGTGCACGGCAGCTGGAGCAGCTCCCAGGAGAGCGCGGACCTGCCGCGGCCCCACTCCTTCGTGGAGCTGCCGGAGGCGCTCATCTCGCTGCTCCTCGAGGCCGCTCAGTCCCGCTCGCCGTTGCAGATCGAGCACATCGATGAGGACCCGCGTCTCGAACCGGCGGGCGCGGAGGAGATCTTCGCGTCACTCGGAGTGCGTGCGCTGGCGGCGGTGCCTGTCGCAGTCGGCGACGAAGTGGTCGGCTGGCTCCTGCTCCAGTCCCTGGAACCACGTGTCTGGCCGCAGCGTGAGCTCGGCATCTGCGAAGGGCTTGCCCACGACCTCGTGGCTTCGCTGGTCCAGGTCCAGGCGTTCGAACAGCAACGGGAGTCCCTGCGTCGTCTCGAGGAGCTCGACCAGGCGAAGGACGTCTTCATCTCCACCGTCTCGCACGAGCTGCGCACGCCGTTGACCAGCATCGTCGGCTACCTGGAGATGCTCGACGAGGGTGGGCTGGGGCAGCTGGACGACGGGGTCTCCCAGGGCGTGGCGATCATCGGGCGCAACGTCGGGCGGTTGCGCGACCTGGTCGAGGACCTGCTGACCCTCTCGGCCTACGACGCGGAACAGGTGCGCCTGGAGCGCCAGCCGACCGACCTCTCCGGGGTCGTGACCGAGTGCCTGCAGGCACTGGTGCCGGCCACGCTGGCCAAGGAGCTGGAGATGGCCGTGGTGATCGATCCCGGGCTGCCGCCGGTGCTCGCGGACCGCAAGCAGGTGGAGCGCGTGCTGCTGAACCTGATCAGCAACGCGACCAAGTTCAGCCATGTCGGTGCCCGGGTGACCGTCCGCCTCCAGCACGATGCGCCCGACGTCGTGGTGTCGATCACCGACACCGGTATCGGGATCCCGGTGCACGAGCAGGAGCTGCTGTTCTCTCGCTTCTTCCGCTCCTCGCTCTCGATGGCCGACGAGATCCAGGGGACGGGGCTCGGCCTGGCGCTCGTACGGTCCGTCGTCGAGTGGCACGAGGGCAGCGTGGAGGTGGACTCTGTCGAGGGCGAGGGCACCACGGTGACCGTGCGACTGCCGCAGGCACCCTGACCTCGCCCGAACCGCTGCTAAGGTGTTCCTGTCATGACGCGCCAGTTGCTTGTCCGCAGGAGCGCCCGCCGGGCGCGTCCCGAAGGGCTTCTTCGCTGCCGCCGCGAGGTCACCCCGCACATCTGAGCGGAGCCGGACCCCTCGCGGCGGAGAGTTCGTCTACCCGGCGCCCGTCACTCCCACGCGATGAGAAGACCATGACACTGCAGCACTCCGGATTCCAGAACACCCAGCGCAGCAGCGGCATGCCCGTGCAGCGCTACCGACCCTTCCCGCCGATCGACCTGCCCGACCGCACCTGGCCCTCGGCGCAGATCACCCAGGCGCCCCGGTGGCTCTCCACCGACCTGCGCGATGGCAACCAGGCGTTGATCGACCCCATGTCACCCGAGCGCAAGCACCGGATGTTCGACCTCCTGGTGGCGATGGGCTACAAGGAGATCGAGGTCGGGTTCCCCTCGGCCAGCGAGACCGACTTCGCGTTCGTCCGCCAGCTGATCGAGCGCGACAAGGTGCCAGAAGACGTCACCATCTCGGTGCTGACGCAGGCCCGCGAGGACCTGATCGAGAGGACCACCCAGTCACTGGTCGGCGTGCACCACGCGAACATCCACCTCTACAACGCGCTCGCCCCGCTGTTCCGGCGGGTCGTCTTCCGGGCCACCGATGACGAGATCAAGGACATCGCGGTTCGCGGCACCGAGCTGTTCATGAAGTACGCCGAGCAGAACCTCGGCCAGACCGTCATCGGCTACGAGTACTCGCCGGAGATCTTCACCAGCACCGAGCTGCCGTTCTCGCTCGAGGTGTGCGAGGCCGTCTCCGACGTGTGGCAGCCCGAGGACGGTCGCGAGATCATCCTCAACCTGCCCGCCACGATCGAGGTGGCCACCCCCAACGTCTACGCCGACCAGATCGAGTGGTTCTCCCGTCAGCTCACGCGGCGCGCCCACACGACGATCAGCCTGCACCCGCACAATGACCGGGGCACCGCTGTCGCCGCGACCGAGCTGGCGGTGATGGCCGGCGCCGACCGGGTCGAGGGTTGCCTGTTCGGGCACGGGGAGCGCACCGGCAACGTGTGCCTGGTGACGCTGGGGATGAACCTGTTCAGCCAGGGGGTCGACCCACAGATCGACTTCTCCGACATCGACGAGATCCGCCGCACCGTCGAGTACTGCACCCAGCTGCCGGTCCACCCGCGTCACCCCTACGCGGGCGACCTCGTCTACACCGCGTTCTCCGGGTCCCATCAGGACGCGATCAAGAAGGGGCTCGAAGCCCTCGAGGAGGAGGCCGAGCGGGCCGGGCACCCGGTCGGGGAGCACCCCTGGGAGGCGCCGTACCTGCCGATCGACCCCAAGGACGTCGGCCGCACCTATGAGGCCGTGATCCGGGTGAACAGCCAGTCCGGCAAGGGCGGCGTGGCCTACGTGATGAAGTCCGAGCACAAGCTCGACCTCCCGCGTCGGCTGCAGATCGAGTTCAGCCGGGTGGTGCAGGAGCAGAGTGAGTCCAGGGCGGACGGCGAAGGTGGCGAGATGACCGCCGCGGCGATCTGGGACTCCTTCCAGCGTGAGTACCTCGCGCGCGAGGCGCCGCTGAGGCTCAACTCGGTGCACACCTCGTCGGCAGCGGGCGAGAAGGACCAGCTCGACGTGAACGTCTATGTCGACGGCGAGATTCGGCAGCTGCACGGCTCGGGCAACGGACCGATCGCCGCGTTCGTCGACGCCATCAATGGGCTCGAGAACGGGTTCGACGTGCGCGTCCTCGACTACGCGGAGCACGCGCTCTCCTCCGGCGGGGACGCGATCGCCGCGGCGTACGTCGAGTGCGCCGTCGGTGACCAGATCCTCTGGGGTGTCGGACTCGACGCCAACATCGTCACCGCCTCGCTGAAGGCAGTCATCTCCGCGGTCAACCGCGGCTGAGCACCCTCGCTCCGGGTGGTCGTGGCGTTCCTCAGGGAGCGACGACGCGGTCCATGACCAGCGGCAGGGTCACCGTGAAGGTGGTCCCGGCCCCGGGTTCTGACCGTACGTCGATATGGCCATCGTGGCTCTCGACGATGGACTTCACGATCGGCAGACCCAGTCCCGACCCCTGGATGGCGCGCTCCTGGACCGAGACGGAGCGCCAGAACCGGTCGAAGAGCTTGGACAACTCGGAGCCATCGATTCCGAGCCCGGTGTCGGCGACACTCAGGACCGCCGATCGGGACGTGGTGTCGGCATGGACCTTGACATGCACGTGTCCTCCGTCGGGGGTGAACTTCACGGAGTTGGTGAGCAGGTTGGTGACCGCCCGCTCGAGGTGGTTCGCATCGCCTCGGACCAGCACCGGTTCGTCGGGCAGGCTGTAACCCACGACGAGGTCACGCGGCGCCAGTATCGAGACGATCGCACTCGCGCTCTCGGCGACGACGTCGCGCAGGTCGACGCCCGCCGACTGCTCCGGCCAGGACTCGTGGTCGAACGTGGCCAGCATCAGCAGGTCGTCGGCCAACGCCAGCAGGCGGTCGCCGTTGCGGGTGATCACATCGACCATCCGTTGCTGTTCTGGGGCGAGCTCTCCCACCAGACCGTCGGCGAGCATCTCCGCGCTACCGATGATGCTGCTCATCGGGGTGCGCAGCTCGTGGCTGACGGTGGTGACGAAGTCGTCCTTGACCTGGTCGAGGTCCTTCAGCCTGGACACGACCTCTCGTTCCCGGCGCAGCGCGTTGACCAGAATGTCCTGGCTGCGACGGGTGTCGGTGATGTCGCTGGCCACGAACAGGTAGCCGAACAGGTCACCGAAGGTGTCCGTGACCGGGTTTGTCGTCATGGACACCTTCAGCGGGGAGCGCCCCACCGGGAGCCAGGTCAGGTCCCGCGTCTCGGGAGTCAGGTCCTCGGCCGCATGATCGACCATGGTCTCAAAGGTCGTGCGGTCCCGACCGGGGGAGAGGTAACGCTCGAGGTCCTCCGAGGAGATGAACTCGACGAGCTCGCGACCGGTCGCGGAGTCCGCGTCGATGCCGAGCATGTGCTCGGCGCCCGTGTTGAACAACGTGATCCTGCCGGTCAGGTCGGTGCCGACGAAGGCGATGGTGCGCGCCGAGCGCAGCAGGTGGTTGACCATGCCGGCGTTCTGTCGCGCGGCCGTCACGTCCGTGGCCGAGAGCACCACGGTGACAGGGGCGTCGGCGCTCGCACGGTGCCTGTCGCTGGAGAAGACCACCGCAAGCTGCCGACCGTCCTTGGTCCGGAGCTGTGCCTCGCCCGTGCGCGGAAGCTCCTCGCGGGCGATGAGGTGGGCCGCGTCGGCACGCTGGTGCTCGGCGAGCAGGTCCCACATGGGGCGTCCTAGGAGTTCCTCCTCGGCGTAGCCGGTCAGCGAGGTTGTTGCCGGGTTGGCTGCGATCACGGTGCCGTCGAGACGGGTGAGCACGATCATGCTGCTGGCGGTGTCGATCACCGCCCGGGTGTAGTTGCGCTCCGACTGCAGGCGCTCCTGCAGCTCGTAGGGCTCGGTGACGTCGACCAGGTTGAGTGAGAAGGTCGCGCCCTCCTCGTGCTGCTCGATCAGCGACAGGGTGCCGTCCAGGCGCGTCCGCGCCTCAGCGGCGACGCCGATCGTGCCCGTCCAGCCGCCCGACTCTCCGTCGAGGATCCTGCTTGCGGCGTCCTCCAGCTCAGACGACGTGAGCAGCCCGGTCACCCGCTGGCCCGACAGGTCCGAGGAGGACTGCCCCAGCAGGTCGACCGCGGCAGCGTTGCACTCCACGAAGGACAGATGGTCGTTCTCGCAGCCGACGATGGCCACCGGCACCCGGGACTCGGTGAAGTTGCGGCGGAACGTGCGCTCGCTCGCCCGCACCCGGGTCAGCGCGTCGTCATGCTGTCGCATCGCCGTGGCGAGCGGGAGACCGATCAGCACCAGGCAGATCAGGTAGAGCTGGGCATGCTGGGTGGCGTTCGCCGGGTCCGCGTCGACGGCCGGGGAGAACGGACCTGAGCCGTACTGCGTGAACAGGGTGACCGTCGTGGCATAGGCGATCTGCTCGAGGACGACGATCCACTCGCGAAACCGGACCGCCGCCCAGACGATGACCGGCAGCGGTGCGAAGCCCAGCGTGTACCGCGCTGAGGCGAAGGTGACCAGTGTCGCGGTGACCAGGAGGGCCACCTGGGCCGCGACCTCCACTCCTCGGGTCGAGTGGCGCGGTCGGTGGGGCCGGGTGCTCAGCAGCGCCAGCGGGGCCAGCAGGATCACCGACGCGGCGTGCGAGGGCAGGACGAGCCACGCAGTCGCCCAGAAATCGCTGCCCATGAGGTAGGCGTAGGTGAGCGAGATGCCGAGCGCGGCCACCACTGCACCTCCGGTGGCAATCGCGAAGAGCTGCCACACGTCCATCACGTCGACGAGGCGGCGGCCGATGTAGGTCACCACCAGGAAGGCGACCACGGCCGTCTCCGCGACGTCGCTGAGCCCCAGGAGGCTCGAGATCAGCACGGAGCGTCCGAGGGTCAGGTTGGCCAGGGTGAAGGCGAGGAACAGGGCCACGAAGGCGATCGGCCAGTGCCGACGCGGCGCCAGCAGGACGGCGACCACGCCGATGCCGGCCGCTGGCCACCAGGCTGCGGTGCTTCCGGTGGCGCGTCCGACCTCGAGGGCGCCGACGCCGGCAAGGTAGGCCGCAACCACGAGCGCGCCAAGAAGCAGGCTCTCCGAGTCGAGCCGTCCTCTGCTCACGCCTTGATTGTCGCCTACCGGCGGGCGAAGTGAGGACTTTTGCCGTGGCCGGGGGGCCGTCGTGCACCTTCGCTCGACGATCCGCGTGTCAGGGTGGGCCCATGGCCCTGGTTTCGGAGCGCATCGGTCAGTACTTCCACGACGGTCACCGGCTGGAGTACACGGAGTACGGCGGCGGCGATCGCTGGGTCGTGCTCGTGCACGGTCAGCTGATGCCACGCAGGATGCACCAGCCGCTGGCGCGCCACCTTGCTGCCGCGGGAGCACACGTGCTCTGCGTGGACATGTTGGGTCATGGACGTTCGGACCGTCCCGAGGACCCCCTGGAGTACTCCATGACGGCTTTCGGTGAGCAGATCATCGCGCTGCTCGACGACCGGGGGATCGAGCAGGCGGTGATCGGCGGCACCTCGCTGGGAGCGAACGCCTCGCTGGAGGTCGCCGTACTGGCCCCGGACCGCGTGCGCGGCGTGATCGCGGAGATGCCCGTGCTCGACAACGCCCTCGAGGCCGGGATCCTGGCGTTCGCGCCGCTGCTGTTCCTGTCGCGCTTCGTGCCGCTGTCGGTCCGGAGCCTCCGGGTGGTCACCCGGGCGGTGCCTCGCGGGGTGGTGCCGTTCTGGGCCGGAATCATGCTGGACACCCTTGACCAACGCCCGGCACCGATGGCTGCCGTGATCCACGGCATCTTCTTCGGACGGATCGCCCCTGCGTCGCGGTTGCGGCGTGGCATCGAGGCTCCCGCGCTCGTGGTGGGCCACCCCCGCGACCCGATCCACCCCGCGGCGGACGCGGCCATGCTCGCGGAGGAGCTCCCCGAGTCCACGTTCGTCGAGGCGCGCGGCATCCTGGAGTGGCGCGTGCGTCCCCAGCGGCTCAACGCCATCACTGCCGAGTTCGTCGCACGCTGCTTCGACACCGAGCCCGGTGCCCGACGACTCCAGGGGTGAGCCGGTCGACACGACGGGGCGCGGGGCGCGGGGCGCGGGGCATCTCGGCCTGAGCCCCGATGCTGCCGTCGGGGACGGCGGGTCGCTGCCGGTTGTCACCCCAGCAGGAGACAATGACCCCATGCCCCTGTACAGCGACGAAGCCATCGTGCTGCGCACCCACAAGCTGGCGGAGGCCGACCGGATCATCACCTTGCTCACCCGGCAGCACGGGGTCGTCCGGGCCGTCGCCAAGGGAGTACGCCGCACCTCGTCGCGCTTCGGGTCCCGCCTCGAGCCCTTCACGCACGTGGACCTTCAGCTGGCGGTGGGCCGCAACCTGGACACGATCACCCAGGCAGAGACCCGCACCCCCTACGGCGCCACCATCTCCGCCGACTACGACCGCTACACGGCCGGGAGCGTGATGCTCGAGACCGCCGAGCGGCTGGTCTCCGAGGAACGCCAGCCCTCCGTGCAGCAGTACCTCCTGCTCATGGGTGCCCTCCGGGCCATGACCGCAGGTGAGCACCGGTCCGGCGACGTGCTCGACTCCTTCCTGCTGCGCTCCCTGTCGGTGGCCGGCTACGCACCGTCCTTCGCTGCCTGCGCCAACTGCGGCCTCGAGGGTCCGCACCGCGCGTTCAGCCCGGCGGCGGGGGGCACGTTGTGCCCGACGTGCCGCGTGCCCGGTTCGGCCAACCCGGCCCCGGAGACGCTGCTGCTGCTCGGTGCCCTGCTCGCCGGCGACTGGCCGGTCGTCGACGTGGCCGAGCAACGCAACCGCCGCGAGGCCCGCGGGCTGGTGTCGGCCTTCGTCTCCTGGCACCTCGAGCGTGGCCTGCGGTCGATGCCCTACGTCGGCGAGGCGTGACCCGTGCGTCGCAGCAGCAGGCGGGAGGTGCGTCGCCCTGACCCGCACCCCTCCGGCGCCACGCCGCCGGATGTCCCGATCGACCAGGTGCCCGGGCACGTCGCGATCATCATGGACGGCAACGGGCGCTGGGCGCAGAAGCGCGGGTTGCCGCGGACGGCTGGTCACGAGCAGGGCGAGAACTCGCTCTTCGACGTGGTCGAGGGAGCCATCGAGATCGGCGTGAAGGCCATCTCCGCCTATGCCTTCTCCACCGAGAACTGGTCCCGATCGGCTGACGAGGTGAAGTTCCTGATGGGCTTCAACCGGGACGTGATCCGCCGACGGCGCGACGAGATGCACGAGCTCGGCGTACGTGTTCGCTGGGCGGGACGCACTCCGAGACTGTGGCGGTCGGTGATCAAGGAGCTCCAGGTCGCGGAGGAGCTGACGCGCGACAACGACGTGCTCACACTGACGATGTGCGTCAACTACGGCGGCCGGGCGGAGCTGGCGGACGCCGCGCGCGCCATCGGTCGCGACGTCGCGGCCGGACGGCTCAACGCCGAACGGATCGACGAGCGAACCTTTGCCAGGTACCTCTACGTCCCCGAGGTCGCGGACGCCGACATGGTCTGGCGGACGTCGGGCGAGCAACGGCTGAGCAACTTCATGCTGTGGCAGGCGGCGTACTCCGAGATGGTCTTCACCAACGTCCTCTGGCCCGATGTCGACCGCCGCGACCTGTGGACCGCGGTGGAGACCTACGCCAGCCGCAACCGCCGCTACGGCTCCGCCTGAAACCGTCGCCGACCCGTCGCATCTGAAAGCCAAGACCCCGCCAACCCGTCGCATCTGAAAGGTCGCACAGTGGGCCTGTGGATGACCGAAGCCGCGTTCCGCTAGTTCGATCCATGCTGTCGCCATGTTCCGGCCCTTCCTCGACCTGGGTGCTCCGTTCCTCGACGGTCGCTTCCCGCTGTCACTCGAGGATCCGTTCACGGCGGCCGACGCCCGGAGGTCGGGCATCCACTCCTCCGAGCTGAGTGTCCTGTGCGAGCAGGGCTACCTGCGCCGGCTGCTCAAGGGGGTGTACGTCGCTGCACAGGTCCCCGACTCGCTCGAGCTGCGTGCCGCGGCCCTGCGGTTGGTCGTGCCTCGGGACGCGATAGTGACGGACCGGACTGCCGGGTGGCTTCTCGGCGCCCCGATGGTGCTGGCGCCCGGCGATCATCTGGTGGTGCCGGCCGTCTCGATGTTCGTGAACCGGGAGGGGGCACGACTCCGCAACAAGCTGTCCGCGAGCGGGGAGCGCACGCTGCGACCCGACGAGGTCATCGAGGTGCTCGGCCTTCGCGTGACGACGCCGCTCCGAACTGCCTGCGACCTGGGCCGGCTGCTCTCGCGAGACCGTGCGTTCGCCGCTCTCGACGCCATGCTCCGGCTCGGCGTGTTCACGCACGAGGAGCTGCGCCAGGCAACGGGGCAGTTTCGTGGCATGCGCGGCGTACGCCAGCTGCGCGGGTTCGTGCCGTTGGCTGATGGCCGGGCGGAGTCGCCGGGCGAGTCGATCCTGCGACTTCGATGGCTCGATCTCCTGACGATGCCGCACCCGGAGCTGCAGATCGAGATCGAGCGCTCCGGTCGATGGTCCTACTGGCTCGATCTGGGGGTCGTGCAGCTTCGCTTCGCCGTGGAGTACGACGGGGAGGAGTGGCATCGTCGTACCCCTGAGCAACGTGAGCGTGATCGCCGACGCCGCACGTGGCTGCGCGAGGAGCGGGACTGGATCATCGAGCCGGTCACCAAGGAGAACGTGTTCGGCCAGGACCGGGACATCGAGAGCATCCTGTTCAACGGCGTACGCGACGCGCGTCGGCGCCTCTGATCGGCTGGGTCGAGGAGATGCCGGCTAGATGAACAGACCCGTGGTCCGGAGCATGAACTCGGTCTCGCGGTCGTGCTCGCCCTTCTCGGAGGGCTGAGGGCGCGCTTCCTGGCTGGTGACCATGTCCTCGGGCCGGATCTGCTTCGGCAGCTTCGCGTACTTGTTCGCGGCGGGTGTCTTCTCGGGCTGATCGGACGACATGGCGACCTCCAGTGGCTCGAGAACCAGTTTACGACGTCCGACGAACGGCCTGTCCGATCACCGGCGGAGTCCTGTCTATTTCAGATGCGACGGGTCGGCGGTGTTGGGGCTTTCAGATGCGACGGGTCGGCGGTGTTGGGGGCCTAGCAGGAGGCGCAGGTCCCGAAGATCTCGAGGGTGTGACTGACCTCGGAGTAGCCGTGTGCGGCTGCGACCGAGTGCGTCCACTTCTCGACCGCCGGTCCCTCCACCTCGACGGTTGCTCCGCAGGACCGGCACACCAGGTGGTGGTGATGGTGCGAGGCGCTGCACCGCCGGTAGATGCTCTCGCCGGCCTCGGTGCGCAGTGCGTCGACCTCGTCGGCCTCGGCGAGGGCCTGGAGTGCCCGGTAGACGGTGGACAGGCCAACCTGCTCGCCACGTTGGGTGAGCAGTGCGTGGATCTCCTGGGCGCTACGGAAGTCGTCGAAGGTCTCCATCACCGTGGCGATGGCGCGGCGCTGGCGGGTCGGCCTGCCTCCCGGGACGCCTGCTGTCGGGACGACTGGCTCAGTGCTCGTCATAGTGCCCTCCGTGCGGGGCGTGGCGGTGGCCGTCGTGGATGTAGTCGACGTGGTCACCGTGCTCGACGGCCGGATGGCCGCACCGCGGCCCGTGCTCGTGGCGGTGTGGCTCGTCGACGCCGTCGTGCTCACGAGCGTGCTCGTGGGCCACCTGGGACAGCGCCTGCACCGGGAACGGCACCTGCGCACGCCGGCGTTGCTGCACCACCATGCCCAGCGGTGCCGTCACGGCGAAGCCGGCGAGTGAGACCAGCACGATCGTCGCTCCGGGTGGCACGTCGGCGAACGCCGAGACGCTCACCCCGCCGACCGCGGCCAGCAGGCCGGCGACCATGCCGCCAAGCATGGTGGTCCTGAAACCTCGCGAGAACTGCTGCGCAGTCGCCACCGGGATGATCATCAGCGCGCTGACCAGCAGCAGACCCACCGTGCGCATCGCCACGCTGACGGTGACTGCCGCGAGCACCGAGATCAGCACGTTGTAGAAGCGCACGGAGAGCCCGGTCGTCCGGGCGTAGTCCTCGTCGTTGGCGACCGAGAACAGCTGGGGGAGCAGTGCGAACGAGAGCACGAGCACGACGACCGCCAGCGCCACGCTGACGAGCACACCGGACGGCGAGATGGTGGTGATCGACCCGAAGAGGTACTGCTGCAGGGCGAACACGCCGTCGCCGGAGAGCGAGACGATGAGCAGCCCGCCCGCGATGCCGCCGTAGAACAGCAGCGCCAGCGCGACGTCGCCGGTGGCCTTGCCGGTGGAGCGGATCAGCTCGATCAGCAGGGCGCCGAGGACAGCGACGATCACAGCAGCCAACGTGGGGGAGGTCCCCGTCAGCAGCCCCAGCGCGACACCGGTGACGCAGACGTGGCCGATCCCGTCACCCATCAGGGACAGCCTCCGCTGGACCAGGTAGGTGCCCACGGCCGGCGCCGCCAGTCCGGTCACCGCGGCGGCGATCAGGGCCCGGATCATGAAGGGGGCGGTGAACAGGTCCATCACGCCCCCCCGTCCAAGGGTGCCTGCACCGACGGGCGGAAGATCGGCGGAGTCGCAGGATGATGGTGGTGGTCGTGGTCGTGGTCGTGCAGGTCGCGCTCCGTGGGCGAGCCGTGCGGGGGACCGTCGTAGACGATGCGTCCCTCGCGCAGCACCACGGACCGCTGGATCACGTCCGCGAGGTGCCCGAGCTCATGCAGTACGACGACGATGGTCGCGCCCGACCGGGCGAGGGAGGCGAGTGTTCCGGCAATGGCGTGCTGGCTGTCCAGGTCGACACCCGCGTTCGGCTCGTCGAGGACCAGCAGCTCCGGTTCACCCGCGAGCGTCCGCGCGATCAGCACACGCTGCTGCTGCCCGCCGGAGAGCGTCGAGACGGAGTGCCGGGCCCGGTCGGACAGGCCGACGGCCTCCAGAGCGCGCTCGACGGCTTCCCGGTCGGCCCGGCGCGAGGGCATGAACGGCCTGCGGCGGGAGAGGCGGCCGGCCGCGACCACCTCGCTCACCGTCGACGGGACCCCCGTCGTGATCGGTGAGCGCTGCGGGACATAGCCGAGTCGGTGCCATTGGCCGAACCCGGCCAGCGGCTCGCCGTAGAGCCTCACCTCGCCCGTGCTCAGTGGGAGCAGCCCCACCATCGCCTTGACCAGGGTGGACTTGCCGGAGCCGTTGGCTCCCAGCAGGGCGAGGACCTCGCCCGCGTGCACGGTCAGGTCGATGTCGCGCACGATCGGCCGGCCGCCGAGGGACACACCTGCGCCGCGGATCTCGACGACGGGCTCGGGGTGGACGCTCATCTGCAGCCTCCGGCCTTCATCACGGCCGCCAGGTTCTCCCGCATCAGGCTGGCGTAGTCGGCTGACTCCTCGGAGGAGGCAAGCCCCTCGATCGGGTCGAGCACCGCGGTGCTGATGTCGAGGTCGGAGGCGAGGGTGTCGGCCAGCTTCGGACTGGCCAGCCGCTCGCTGAAGACCGTGGTGATGTTCTTGGTGCGGATCAGGTCGGCGAGCTCCGCGAGGTGGCGCGGCGAGGGCTCGGCATCGGGGGAGAGCCCGGCGATGGGCAGCACCTCGAGGTCGTAGCGACGACCGAGGTAGCCGAAGGCGTCGTGACTGACCACCAGCGCGCGCGAGCGACACTCGGCCAGGCCGTCGCGGAACTCCCGGTCGAGCGCCAGCAGATCGGCCTGGAGCTCCTGGTTCGCAGCGCGGTAGGCCTCGGCGTTGGCTGGGTCCGACTCGGAGATGGTCGTGGTGAACGCCTGACCGACCTCGGCCAGCAGGGTGGGGTCGAGCCAGAAGTGCGGGTCCAGGCTGTCGCCTCCCTCGATCGGCTGCAGGTCGACCACCGAGGCGGCGTCGACGACCTGCTCCGGCGACTCGTTCCGGACTGCCTCGTCGACGGCAGGTTGCAGGCCCTCCTCGTGGAGGACCACGTCGGCGCCGGCCAGGTCGGCGGTCTGCCGTGGCGAGAGCTCGAGGTCGTGCGGCTCGACTCCGGGCTTGGTCAGGTTGATGACCTCGGCGTGGTCACCGACGATCCGCTCGGCGACGTACTGCAACGGGTAGAAGGAGGCCACCACGACTGGCTTCCCGCTGCTGCTGTCCTCGGCGCATCCGCTCAGCACAGCCAGGGCCAGTGCGAGCGCGAGCGGCAGGACGAGGCGTGACAACATGACAATCATTCTCAAGTGAAATGAGAACCATTGTCAAGTCTGTTGTGGCGCTAGGGTCTGCGGGGTGTTGGTGGTGAACAGGTTCAGGGTGCCGGACGACGCGGCTGAGTCCTTCCGGGCCGAGCTCGAGAGCGCCCTCGCCGTGCTCGCGCAGCAGCAGGGGTACGACGACGGGCGGCTCGGTCGCAACCTCGACGACCCGACCCTGTGGACGATGGTCACCCGCTGGCGTGACGTCGGCAGCTATCGCCGCGCCCTGTCGTCGTACGACGTCAAGCTCGGTGCGGTTCCCCTGCTGAGCAGGACCATCGACGAGCCGTCGGCCTATGAGTCGCTCGACGGGGAGCTCAACGTGTCCCTCCCGCGGGAACTGCGGTGAGGACAGGCTCGCACGCTCGGTAAGGTGGGCCCTTCGCCCACCGCAGCCAGCGGCCGGGTACGCACCGAGCACCTGGAGCATCACCGTGGCCAAAGCGCCCCCATCCCCGGTCGACAGCGTCGTCTCCCTCGCCAAGCGCCGGGGTTTTGTCTACCCGTGTGGGGAGATCTACGGCGGCACCAAGTCCGCCTGGGACTACGGCCCGCTCGGCGTCGAGCTCAAGGACAACATCAAGCGGCAGTGGTGGCGTTCGCTGGTCCAGTCCCGCGAGGACGTCGTCGGCCTCGACTCCAGCGTGATCCTGCCGCGGAAGACATGGGAGGCCTCCGGCCACGTCGCGACGTTCAGCGACCCGTTGACCGAGTGCCAGTCGTGCCACAAGCGCTTCCGGGCCGACCACCTCCAGGAGCAGTACGCCGAGAAGAAGGCCAAGAAGTCCGGGCAGGTCGAGGACCCCGACTCGGTCGACCTGGCTGAGCTGGCCTGCCCCAACTGCGGCACCCGCGGCGCGTGGACCGAACCGCGCCAGTTCTCCGGCCTGCTCAAGACCTACCTCGGTGTCCTCGAGGACGAGAGCGGCCTGCACTACCTGCGCCCCGAGACCGCGCAGGGCATCTTCCTGAACTTCGCCAACGTCGTCACCAGCACCCGCAGGAAGCCGCCGTTCGGCATCGCCCAGATCGGCAAGAGCTTCCGCAACGAGATCACGCCGGGCAACTTCATCTTCCGCACGCGCGAGTTCGAGCAGATGGAGATGGAGTTCTTCGTCAGGCCCGGCGAGGACGAGGAGTGGCACCAGCACTGGATCGACGAGCGCATGCGCTGGTACACCGACCTCGGCATCAACCCCGACAACCTGCGTCTCTTCGAGCACCCCACCGAGAAGCTGAGCCACTACTCCAAGCGCACCGTCGACATCGAGTACCGCTTCGGCTTCGCCGGGTCAGAGTGGGGTGAGCTCGAGGGCATCGCCAATCGCACCGACTTCGACCTCAGGACGCACTCTGAGCACTCGGGCACGGACCTGTCCTACTTCGACCAGGCATCGGGGGAGCGCTACCTGCCTTACGTGATCGAGCCGGCGGCTGGCCTGAGCCGGAGCCTGATGACCTTCCTCGTCGATGCCTGGACCGAGGACGAGGCACCCAACACCAAGGGTGGTGTGGACAAGCGCACGGTGCTCAAGCTGGACCCACGGCTCGCCCCCGTGAAGGTGGCGGTGCTGCCGCTGAGCCGCAACGAGGCGCTCAACCCGAAGGCCAGGGACCTGGCGACCGAGCTCCGCGCGTTCTGGAACGTCGACTTCGACGACTCGGGTGCCATCGGCCGCCGCTACCGTCGCCAGGACGAGATCGGCACGCCGTACTGCGTCACCGTGGACTTCGACACCCTCGAGGACGGCGCGGTCACCGTGCGCGAGCGCGACACGATGGCCCAGGAGCGGATCCCGCTGGCGGGCGTGCGCACCTGGTTCGCCGAACGCCTCATCGGTTGCTGACCTCAGCAGACCCGCGCGGCCGGATCACCGAATGCCCACGATCGTGACGGCCGGGGGGCAGAATGTGCGCGTGACGCCACCCACCCGCGCCCGCAGCGCCCTGATCGCCGCCCTGCTCGCGCCCGCGCTGCTCCTGTCGGGCTGTGGGGGAGACGCCGACGCGAAGCCCACGGCGGCACCCTCGTCCGACGAGCCCACGGTCAACGTCGACGTTCCCGACGGGGTGACCCTGACCGACGCCGGCACCAAGCTCGACTTCCGCGCACCGGCAGTCGTCGCCTACGAGCCGAACCCGGAGCGCGGCACGGTGCTCTCACTGTCGGTGGACTCGATCCAGGCGGCTCGCCTCACGGACTTCGCTGCCTATCAGCTCGACGACCGCACCAAGAAGTCGCGGGCCTACTACGTACGCGTCACGGTCAAGAACGTCGGCACCGGTGATCTGAGCAGGATGGCCGTGCCGATCTACGCCGTGGACCAGGCCGACACCCTGATCCAGCAGTCGACGTTCAACAACAGCTTCGCCGCCTGCCCCTCGCTGCCGTTGCCGGCCGGGTTCACCGCCGGGAAGTCGATGACTGGCTGCCTCGTCTACTTCGTGCCCAACGGGGGCACGCTCACCAAGATGAGCTACCGCCCGCTCCAGGCGTTCCCGGCGATCACCTGGGAGGGCGCCATCCTGCCGCCCGCAACCGCGAAGAAGGACAAGTCGAACAAGAAGAAGGCGAACCCCTGACCACCGCTCTCGCCTCTCTTCCCACCACGCTCCGCCTGGGCTCGCTCGAGGTCTCCACCCCGGTCGTGCTGGCGCCGATGGCGGGGATCACCAACGCGGCGTACCGACGGCTGTGCAGTGAGCAAGGTGCCGGGCTCTACGTCTGCGAGATGATCACCAGCCGGGGGCTGGTCGAGGGTGATGCCACCACGAAGCAGATGCTGGTCTTCGACGAGCAGGAGACGGTGCGCTCGGTGCAGCTCTACGGCACTGACCCGGCGTACGTCGGCCGGGCCACCGAGATCCTCTGCACGGAGTACGGCGTCGACCACGTCGACCTGAACTTCGGCTGCCCGGTGCCGAAGGTGACGCGCAAGGGTGGGGGAGCCGCCCTGCCCTGGAAGCGGACCCTGCTCGGCGAGATCCTGACGGCCGCGGTGCGGGCCGGGGCACGCCACGACGTGCCGGTCACGATGAAGACCCGCAAGGGGATCGACGAGGACCACCTGACCTATCTCGACGCCGGGCGGATCGCCCAGGAGGCCGGTGCCGCGGCGATCGCACTGCACGGGCGCACGGCGATCCAGGGCTACTCCGGCACCGCAGACTGGGACGCGATCGCGCGGCTGGTCGAACACGTCGACCTCCCGGTGCTGGGCAACGGCGACATCTGGGAGGCCTCCGACGCAGTGCGGATGCTCGAGCAGACCGGGGCCGCCGGTGTCGTGGTCGGCCGAGGTTGCCTGGGCCGTCCGTGGCTGTTCCGCGACCTAGCCGCGGCCTTCGCCGGCGAGCCTGTCGCCACGCTGCCACGTCTCGGCGAGGTGTCGCGGATGATGCTCCGGCATGCCGAGCTGCTCGGCCGGCACCTGGGTGAGGAACGTGGCTGCAAGGAGTTCCGCAAGCACGTGTCCTGGTACCTCAAGGGTTTCCCGGCCGGTGGCGAGCTCCGGCGTGACCTCGCGTTGGTGAGCACGCTGGACCAGCTCTCCGGGCTGCTGGAGCAGCTGGATCCCGCCGCGGAGTTCCCGGTCGTCGAGCTGGGCACGCCGCGCGGTCGACAGGGAAGCCCCCGCAAGAACGTGGCACTCCCGGAGGGGTGGCTGGAGGACACCGACGGCACCGGCAGCGTCCTACGCGAGGACGCCAACGAGACCACGGGCGGCTAGTTGCCGACCGACCGAGTGGCAGTGGCGTGTGGCGAGCCTCACGCCCCATTTGTCTGACGCAGATTGGGCAGTCGGCCCGGTTCATGTTTGGGTAGGACGGATCTCGACCCCCCGAAGTTAGGAATCACCGTGCCCCGAGGCAAACACAGCCTTGAGCCCACGACGGTCCGCCGGAGTCGCCTCGTCCTGGTGTCCGCCCCCCTGGTCACCGTCCTCGCAGTCGGCCTCGGAGTCGCCACCAGCGGCTCCGGATCCCCCTCCACCCCGAGCGCCTCCACGAGCAGCCTGGGCGCCGCCGCACACGCCGCGCGGTCCACGCTCAGCAGTTCCTCGGTCCCCGCCGACCGCACCCTGGGCACGTCCCGGTCGAGTGCGCGCGTGCCCCTGGTGGACAACCGGGTGCCCGTCGCCAAGGGCAAGCTCTGGAGCACCGCGCCCCTGGACCTGCGTCTCGAACCGCGTGCGAAGGCTCGCGCGGCCGGCCTGCTGAAGCCGGGCACGCACGTCGCCATCTCCGGGCGTCGTCAGAACGGCTACGCCGAGGTCATCGTGAACAAGTCGGCCCGGTGGGTCACCGATGACTACCTGAGCAAGGACAAGACGCCCGAGGCCACGGCCGTGAGCAATGCGCCGTGCCCTGACGGCTCCGGCATCGAGGGCGGGCTCCAGCCCGCAGCCGTCCGCACCTACCGGGCAGCGTGCAACGCCTTCCCCGAGCTCTCGGCGTACGGCGGGCAGGACGGCCATGGCGAGCACGTGAACGGTCAGGCCATCGACTTCATGGTGCCGAGCTCTTCGGTGGGTCAGCGGTTGGCCGACTACCTCTTCGCCCACAGGGCCGAGCTCGACCTCTTCGACATCATCTGGTCGCAGCGCATCTGGACCATCCAGAGGTCCGGCGAGGGCTTCCGGTCGATGTCCGACCGCGGTTCGGCCACGGCGAACCACTACGACCACGTGCACATCATGGTGAACTGAGAGCGGTTCTTTTCCTTGCTCGAACACCGTCGCAGAGTCCCGGGCGACCACCTCGAAGTCCTTGAAGTCGCCTGGCATCTCTCCGCGAGCAGATGCTGTTCGCGGCTCGTTCATGCGGGAGCCGCAGGAACAAGTGTCCAGTTCCTAGGCCGGGGGTTGTCGGCCACGATGGAACCGGTCAGCATCGTGGATCTCACGAGAATCGATCAACAGACGAGGAAACCGCTGACATGGCCGAGGTGCTGCTCTACCACCACATCCAGGGCCTGACCGACGGAGTGCGGGCCTTCGCCGACGACCTCCGGCAGGCAGGGCACACCGTGCACACGCCCGACCTGTTCGACGGCCGCACGTTCGCCAGCATCGAGGAGGGCTTCGGATTCGCACGGGATACAGGCTTCGACGCGATCCGGGAGCGCGGCGCCGCCGCGGCCGGCGACCTCGCCCCTGGGCTCGTCTACGCCGGGTTCTCCTTCGGCGTGACGATCGCCCAGCGGCTCGCGCAGACCCTGCCCGGTGCCCGCGGGGCGCTGCTCATGTACTCCTGCATCCCGGTCGCGGAGTTCGGGGAGGCGTGGCCGGAAGGAGTGCCGGTGCAGATTCACGGCAAGGAGGGTGACGAGTTCTTCGAGGAGGACCTGCCGGCCGCACGCGAGCTTGCCGACTCCACCGCGGGCGCCGAGCTCTTCGTCTATCCCGGCGACCAGCACCTGTTCGCCGACTCCTCGCTCGACGCCTACGACCCCGAGGCGTCCGCGCTGCTCATGGAGCGGGTAGGGGCGTTCCTCGCCTCCGTCTGACCGGCGCGGGGCCGCGAGCTCCTGACTGGCACGAGCGCGCTGACCATCGTCGGTGACGCACAGCTCAACGGCCGTTTCGACGGACCACTCGGACGAGGTGCTCAGAGCCCCAGGTCTGTCGCCGTCAGCTTCTTCACCGACGCCTCGGGACCCCCGAACTCCAGCCCGACGTGCTGCTCGCGACCGAACAGCATCATCGTGATCTCGGCCGGGGTGCCGGTCACGACGACGGGATCCTCACCCGCGCGCAAGACGGCGGACGACTCGCGCTGGGCACTCGTCCAGCGGATCTCCACGGGCACCCCGATCGGGCGGACCAGCCCTTTGCCGGCCGTGCCGATCGCCTTCCAGAGAACTTTCTGCTCCCGGTCGGTGAGCTCGCGTGGCTCCCACTCGGTCCCGGCCCGCCGAATGTCCTCGTGGTGCACGAAGTACTCCAGGGTGTTCAGCGTCCGGTCAAGTGGCGGCAGGGACATCGGTGACCATCGTGGCGGTCCGCTGCGCACCCGTTCCACCAACGAGCTGAAGTCCTGACGGGCGAGTCGTCGCGCTGACCGGTCGGTGAGGCGCTCCAGCTGCGGGAAGACGATGCCCGGTGCGCCGAGCGGGTCCCGTTCCCGGACCAGCAGGTGGATGACCAGGTCCTTGACCGTCCATTGCCCGCACAGGGTGGGGGCCTGCTCGCCGGCCTCGAGGGCGGTGTTGCAGAGGGCGGCGCGCTCGCTGCGCGACATCGACTCCATGCGGTGATCCTAGGCTGCTGCGGACGAGGTGGACCCGCCGCACACGGGATTGTCCACTGCGGAATGTCAGGGTCACCGAATATGTTTGGACTCGTTGTGTCGACCTCACCCGAAAGACTCTGCCAGTGAGCCGCGCCAGGAGCGCTTCCACGTTGATGGACGGCTTCCGCGTGCTCGGGGTCGCCATCCGTCGTGAGCCGTGGGTCTTCACGCTCTCCACGCTGGGCAGCGTGCTGTTCGGTGCCCTGACCGTGGCCGACGCATGGGTGCTCGGCTGGTCGACCGACCACGTCCTCCTGCCGGCGTTCGAGACGGGGACCACCACGACCAAGGGACTGGTGGCGATCTTCGCGCTGTTCCTCGGGGTGGCGATCCTGCGGGCTGTCGGCATCGTCGCGCGCCGGCTGGGTGCGGGGATCATGCAGTACCGGATGCAAGCCGCCTACCGGCGCGAGGTCACCAGGCAGTACCTCTCGCTGCCGATGTCGTGGCACCAGCGCCACCCGACCGGTGAGCTGCTCTCCAACGCCAACTCCGACGTCGAGGCTGCCTGGGCGCCGATCGCGCCGTTGCCGATGGCGGTCGGCACGCTCGCGATGATGGTGATCGCGATCGTGCAGATGCTGTTCACCGACATCGCCATGGCGTTGGTCGGCCTGTTGGTGTTCCCGCTCGTGATGCTGGTCAACGTCGTCTTCCAGAGGATGTCCTCGCCGATCTTCACCCGCATCCAGGCGCTGCGCGCCGAGCTCAGCGAGATCGCCCACGAGTCCTTCGACGGTGCCATGGTGGTCAAGACGCTCGGCCGCGAGAGCCAGGAGACCGACCGGTTCGCGGCCAAGGCCAGGGATCTGCGCGACGAGGGAATCCGCGCGGGTCGGATCCGGGCCGCCTTCGACCCGTTCCTGGAGAGCCTTCCCAACCTCGGTGTGCTGGCCGTGCTCGGTGTTGGTGTGCTGCGCGTCCGGTCAGGAACGGCCGATCCCGGTGACGTGGTGACGATCGCCTACCTGCTGACGATCGTGGCCTTCCCGATCAGGTCGATCGGCTGGATGCTCGGTGAGTTCCCACGCTCGGTGGTGGGCTACGACCGCGTGCACGGCGTGCTCGACACGGTCAGCGAGACGACCTACGGCACCGGTCGGCTGGCCGTGCCGACCCAGGACGAGTCCCAGGGTGCAGCGCTGGTCGTCGACGACCTCGGGTACACCTACGAGGAAGGGCAGAGGCTGCTCGACGGCGTCGACTTCGCGATCGCTCCCGGGCGCACCGTCGCCGTCGTCGGAGCCACTGCCTCGGGAAAGAGCACGCTCACCTCGCTGGTCACCCGCCTCGTCGACCCCCTGTCGGGGGCGATCCGCGTGGACGGCCAGGACCTGCGGGAGCTGGCGCCCGGCCAGCTCGCCGCGCACGTTTCACTGGTGCCGCAGAGCGCGTTCCTCTTCGACGACACCGTGCGCGACAACGTCACCCTGGGAGCAGACATCCCGGACGACGAGGTGTGGGAGGCCCTGCGGACCGCCCAGGCAGACGGCTTCGTGGCCGCGCTGCCGCACGGCCTGGAGAGCAAGCTGGGGGAGCGCGGCACCACCTTGTCCGGTGGGCAGCGACAACGACTGTCGCTGGCGCGCGCTCTGGTCAGACGTCCCCGGCTGCTCGTCCTCGACGATGCGACCTCGGCGGTCGACCCGGAGGTCGAGGCGCGCATCCTCGCGGCCATGCGTCGTCGCGGGGGCGACTCCACGCTGCTGGTGATCGCCTACCGCAAGGCGACCATCGCGCTCGCCGATGAGGTGCTGTTCCTCGAGGGCGGGCGCATCGCCGACCGTGGCACCCATCAGGACCTGCTCGCGCGCAACCCTGACTACGCGCGGCTGGTCAACGCCTACGAGACCGAAGGGGTGCCGCAGTGAGCCTCGACCTCGAAGAGCTCACCGACCTCGGCACCAGCGTCGACAGCGGCGAGGAGATCACCGCACGCGACACCATCCGGCGCGGGCTGGCCTTCTCGCCGGAGCTCGGCGACGGCTTCCGGTGGACGCTCGTCCTCGCGGCGCTCGGAACCGCCGGCCGGCTCGTCGTGCCCATCTCCGTGCAACAGACCCTCGACCGGGGCATCAACGGGCCCGGCGGTGTGGACGTCTCCTTCGTCACCTCGATGGCGGTGCTGGCGGCGTTGGCGATCGTGGCGACGGGGGTGTCGTCGTACTTCATGACGGCGCGGCTGTTCACCGCCTCCGAGCGGGGGCTGGCCACGCTACGGATCAAGGCTTTCCGGCACGTGCACGACCTGCCGCTGCTCACCCAGAACACCGAGCACCGCGGCGCGCTGGTCTCCCGGGTGACGAGCGACGTCGACCAGGTGTCGCAGTTCCTGGTCTTCGGTGGGGTCTTCGGCATCATCAGCGTCGGCCAGGTGCTGCTGGCCACCGTGGTGATGCTGTTCTACTCCTGGCCGCTGACCATCCTGGTCTGGGTGTGCTTCTTGCCGTTGTTCCTCTCGCTTCGCTACTTCCAGCGGCGCCTCTCGGCTGCCTACGGGGTCGTACGCCGCTCCGTCGGCGCGATGCTTTCGGCCATCTCCGAGCCGGTCGTCGGTGCGGTGACCGTCCGCACCTACGCCATCGAGAAGCGCACCCAGGACCGCATCGACGAGGCGATCTCGGTCAACCAGGTGGCTGCCACGCGAGCCCAGGGGCTGACCGCGTTCTCGTTCAGCCTGGGCGGTGTCTCCGCGGGCCTGGCCAACGCCGGGGTGCTGATCGTGGGCATCTGGCTCGGGTTCGCGGGGGACATCACCTCCGGTGAGGTGATCGGCTTCGCGTTCCTGGTCACGCTGTTCGTGGGCCCGGTGCAGATGGGCACCCAGGTGCTCACCGACGCACAGAACGCGATCGCCGGCTGGAGGCGGGTCATCGGGATCCTGGACACCCCCGCCGACCTCGATGACCCCGGTCCGTCGGGTCAGTCACTGCCGCGCGGCGCCATGGACGTCGCGTTCGAGGACGTCTCCTTCGGCTACCCGGGCGGTCCGCTGGTGCTGCGCGAGGTGAACGAGCACATCGAGTCAGGCAGCAGGGTCGCCGTGGTCGGGGAGACCGGGTCGGGCAAGACCACGTTCGCCAAGCTGCTCACCCGGCTGATGGACCCCACCACCGGAGCAGTCCTGCTCGACGGGGTGGACGTCCGGTCGGTCGAGTTCGCCTCGCTGCGCCGCCGAGTGGTGCTGGTCCCGCAGGAGGGTTTCCTGTTCGACTCCACGCTGATGGAGAACGTCCGCTACGGCGACCTCGACGCCACCCGCGAACAGGTGGTCGCGTCGGCCGGGGAGCTCGGCCTCGGCGACTGGCTCGACGGACTTCCGCACGGACTCGACACCCGCGTGGGCCAACGCGGCGAGTCGCTGTCGGCCGGTGAGCGGCAGCTCGTGGCCCTGCTCCGCGCCCACCTCGCCGACCCCGACCTGCTCGTGCTCGACGAGGCGACCAGCGCGGTCGACCCGGCACTCGAGATGCGCATCGGACGGGCGCTCGAACGGCTGATGAGTGGTCGCACCTCGGTGACGATCGCGCACCGGCTCTCCACTGCCGAGAACTCCGACGAGGTGATCGTCTTCGACCAGGGCCGCGTCGTTCAGCGGGGGAGCCACGCCGAGCTGGTCGAACGCCGGCTGCCCGACGGCGCATCCGGCGTCTACGCCCGCTTGCACTCCTCGTGGGTGGCCCAGCAGTCCCGCTGACGACCTATCACGGATACTGGACGCGTGACTGGGACAGCTCTGGATCCGGCCGTCGCCGGACGGCTCAAGCGCAACGCCGAAGGGCTGGTGCCCGCGGTGGTGCAGCAGCACGACACCGGCGAGGTGCTGATGCTCGGCTGGATGGACGACGAGGCGCTGCATCGCACCCTGACGACTGGCCGGGGCACCTACTGGAGCCGCTCGCGTCGCGAGTACTGGGTCAAGGGCGCGACCTCCGGCCACACCCAGCGCGTGGTCGAGGTGCGCCTCGACTGCGACGGCGACACCATCCTGCTCAAGGTGGACCAGACGGGTCCCGCATGTCACACCGGCACCGACACCTGCTTCGGGGCCGGCCTGCTGCTCGTCGTGGGTGCCGATGACTGAGCCCGGCTCGGGACGGCGAACGTTCGGGCCGGTCGTCCTGCTCGGTCTGGCGACCGCGGCGCTCGCTGCGGTGGCCAGCGCCAAGCCATGGCTGGGTGGAGGCTCAACCCCCGGGAGCAGCGACGCCTCCATGACGGCGCTGGACACGGGCATCCGCTATCCCGTGGCCTCGGCGATCAGCCTCGTGCTCCTCGCAGCCTGGGGCGTGCTGCTGGTGACCCGGGGGCGGGTGCGCCGGGTGTTCGCGGTCCTCGCGGCGGTCGCTTCCGTCGGTCTCGTGGCGGCTGTGGCCGTGGGCTGGGTGACCTTGCCGGGCTCTGCCGGTGACTCCTACGACGAGCTGATGGGCCGCGGCTCGCAGGACGAGGGCTTCACGGCGTGGTTCTGGACCGCCGGTGTGTGTTCCGTGGTGGCGCTGGTGCCCGCGGCACTCGCCGTCCGACTCGCAGGCAGCTGGCCCGAGATGGGCAGCCGGTACGACGCCCCCGGTGCGTCCGCACCAGCGGGCGAGCAGAGCAGCGCCGACCCGGACCGCGAGCTGTGGCGCGCGCTCGACGAGGGCCGGGACCCGACGGACACCAACCGCACCTAGTGCCCACAGGGAGGGTGCCGCGGCTCGGGACCGCTCACCACTAGAATGTCGCCGACCGAGCGATCCACCCCTCCCGAGGAGTTCCATGTCCGACAACCACGGCAACACCCCCGCAGCCTGGACGGCCGTCGTCGTGGCCCTCGCCGGGTTCGTGGTGGGCGGCATCGGCCTGATCGCGGGCAGCATGCCCCTGTTCTGGGTCGGCGTGGCGCTGGCGCCCGTCGCGCTGATCGTCCTCGCTGTGCTGAACAAGATGGGCTACGGCAGCAGCCGGCACTGAGGCAATGGGCAGGACCGGCGCGCATCCACCCCTGACTGCGGGAGCCACACCGCAGGCACCGACCGCGCCGCTGTCCCGACGGGTCCGGATGACCGGCCCCCTGGTCACCGCGGGAGTCGTCGGCGGGCTCACGCTCGCGCTGCACCTCCGGGACCCGCACAGCTCCGGCAGCTGGGGGTTCTGCCCGTGGACTGCGCTCACCGGCTACTACTGCCCGGGCTGCGGCGGTCTCCGGGCGGTCAACGACCTCACCAACGGGGACCTCGTCGCGGCCGCCGGCAGCAACCTGGTCTTCGTCGCCCTCGTCCCGGTCCTCGTGCTGTGGTGGCTGCACTGGGCCCGGCGTGCCTGGACGGATGCACCAAGACAGGTGCTCGCGCGGCGGCAGGCCACCACGCTGGTCGCGGTCTTCACCGTCGTGGTCGTGCTCTTCAGCGTGGTGCGCAACCTCCCGGCCGGCAGCTGGCTCGCCCCCTGAGGATCGACAACGCCGAGCGCCGGCGCAGGCATGGCCAGACCCCGAGCCGGAGCCCGGCTCGGACCTGTCCGTTGTGGTCTGTGTGAGAACCTTGGGACGCATCGATCGCCCGTGTCGATTCCATGAACCTGCCCTCTCCGGAAAGGCCTTCGCATGTCCGTGCTCGACGACATAGTCGCCGGCGTGCGTGAGGACCTCGCCGTACGCCGGTCGCAGCTGAGCGAGGCCGATCTGGCCGAGGTGGGGCAGGCGCTTCCAGCTCCTCGTGACCCGATGCCGGCCTTTGGTTCACCCGGCCTCTCGGTGATCGCCGAGGTCAAGCGCAAGTCGCCGAGCAAGGGCGCCCTGGCCGACATCCCGGACCCCGCAGCCCTGGCGGTGGCCTATGCCGCCGGTGGCGCCGACGCCATCTCGGTGCTGACCGAGCAACGCCGTTTCGGAGGCAGCCTGGAGGACCTGCGCGCGGTGCGCGCCGCGGTGTCCACCCCGGTCCTGCGCAAGGACTTCATCGTGACCGACTACCAGCTCCTCGAGGCGCGGGCAGCCGGCGCCGACCTGGTGCTGTTGATCGTCGCGGCGCTCGGCGGCGCTCTCCTGCAGGAGCTGCACGAGCGGGCCCGTTCCCTGGGTCTGACCGTCCTGACCGAGGTTCACGACGAGGACGAGATCGCGCGTGCCCTGGACGTGGGAGCCGATCTCGTCGGCGTGAACGCCCGCAACCTGAAGACCCTTGACGTGGACCCGAATACCTTCGCTCGACTGGTCACCCTGTTGCCCCACGACGTCGTCTCGGTCGCGGAGTCCGGCATCGCCGGCCCGGGTGACGCAGCTCGGTTCTCCGGTGAGGGCGCCGATGTCGTTCTCGTGGGAGAGGCGCTGGTCAAGGACGGCGACCCCAGGGGCGCAGTGGCGGCGATCAAGGCTGTCCGCGAGGCAGCACAGGAGGCCGGAAGGTGAGCACTGCGGGACCCGACGAGAGCGGTCGCTTCGGCGACTTCGGTGGGCGGTTCATGCCGGAGGCGCTGATGGCAGCGCTGGATGAGCTCACGGTGGCCTGGCAGGACGCGATGGGCGACCACGCCTTCGTTGCGGAGTTCCAGCGCCTGCTCCGGGAGTACGCCGGCGTGCCGAGCCTGCTCTACGACGCCACCAAGCTGAGCGAGGTGGCCGGGGCCAGGATCCTGCTCAAGCGGGAGGACCTGAACCACACGGGCGCCCACAAGATCCGCAACGTCCTCGGGCAGGCATTGCTCACCAAGCGGATGGGCAAGTCCCGGATGATCGCCGAGACCGGAGCCGGCCAGCACGGCGTGGCTGCGGCGACCGCTGCGGCGTACCTCGGCCTGGACTGCACCGTCTACATGGGTGAGGTCGACACCGAGCGCCAGGCGCTGAACGTGGCCCGGATGCAGCTGCTCGGGTCCGAGGTGATCCCCGTGAAGTCGGGGTCGCGCACCCTGAAGGACGCGATCAACGAGGCGATCCGTGACTGGGTGGCCAGCGTCGAGCACACTGCCTACTGCTTCGGCACCGCCGCCGGGCCGCACCCGTTCCCGGCCATGGTGCGCGACTTCTGCCGGGGGATCGGCGACGAGGCGAGGGAGCAGTGCCTCGAGCTCACCGGCTCCCTGCCTGACTCCGTCGTTGCCTGCGTGGGCGGTGGCTCCAACGCGATCGGCCTGTTCACGGCGTTCCTCGAGGACGAGTCGGTGGACATCTTCGGGTTCGAGGCGGGCGGTGACGGTGTCGACACCGCGCGTCACGCGGCGACGATCTGGGCTGGTGAGGTCGGGGTGCTGCACGGCGCGCGCACCTACGTGCTCCAGGACGAGGACGGACAGACCGTCGAGTCACACTCGATCTCCGCGGGCCTGGACTACCCAGGTGTCGGACCGCAGCACGCCCACCTCGCGCACTCCGGCCGGGCGTCCTACCGGCCGGTGACCGACACCGAGGCGATGGACGCACTGGCGCTGCTCGCCCGCACCGAGGGGATCATCCCGGCCATCGAGTCCGCACACGCCATCGCCGGTGCGATGGTGCTGGCCAAGGAGCGCCCGGGCTCGACGATCCTGGTCAACCTCTCGGGTCGCGGCGACAAGGACATGGGCACCGCCATCGAGTGGTTCGGACTCGGCCAGGCCAGCAGTGACGGCACTCCCCGGCCCGCAGACGAAGAGCAGATCGCCGAGGGCGCGAAATGAGAGCCACGTGAGCGCCGGATGAGCACTGCGCGAGCGTTCGAGAGGACCCGGGCCGAGGGACGTGCCGCCCTGGTCGGCTACTGGCCCGCCGGTTTCCCCGACGTGTCCGGCGGGATCGACGCGATCCGGGTGATGGTCGACTCCGGGTGTGACGTGATCGAGGTCGGCCTCCCTTACAGCGATCCGGTGATGGACGGTCCCACGATCCAGGCCGCCGCGCAGCGCGCGCTCGAGGGTGGGATCCGCACCAGCGACGTGCTGCGGACCGTGGAGGCGGTGGCCGCCACCGGCACGCCGACGGTGGTGATGACCTACTGGAACCCTGTCGAGCGCTACGGCGTGGAGCGGTTCGCCACCGACCTCGCCGGCGTCGGAGGAGCCGGCCTGATCACCCCCGACCTGACCCCCGACTCCGCGGACGAGTGGATCGCGGCCGCGGATGCCCACGACCTCGACAAGATCTTTCTGGTCGCGCCCTCGTCGACCGACGAGCGACTCCGCTACACCGCAGAGGCATGCCGCGGGTTCGTCTACGCCACCGCCGTCATGGGGGTGACCGGCGCCCGCACCGCGACCTCCGACCTCGCCGGTCCGCTGGTCCGGCGCACACACGCCGTCACCGACCTCCCGGTCGGGGTGGGCCTCGGAGTCTCCAACGGGGACCAGGCCGCCGAGGTGGCGGGCTACGCGGAAGCCGTGATCGTCGGGTCTGCGTTCGTCCGCGTGCTGCTCGACGCCGCCGACCGCTCGGCGGGCCTCAAGGCACTCGCGGCCCTCACCGAGGGCCTCGCCGAGGGCGTACGCCGTGGCTAGGGCGCTGCTCGCCATCGTGCTCCTGGGACTGCTCGCCGGCTGCGGCTCCGCTGCCGAGTCGGGTGCACCGGTCACGGGTATCACCAGGTCGGACGACGACGGCTACCACGGGATCCTGCTCGACCAGCCCTACGCCGTACCCGGGTCGAAGCTGAGCGACACCGAGGGCAAGCCGTTCGACCTGGCCACCCAGCCACGCCGCACCCTCGTGTTCTTCGGCTACACCAACTGCCCGGACATCTGCCAGGTGGTGATGAGCACGATCGCGTCGGCGAGGGCCAGGCTGACGCCGGCCGAGCAGGAGCGGGTCGCGGTCGCCTTCGTGACGACCGACCCGGCTCGCGACTCCCGGCCGGTCCTGCGGACCTATCTCAACCGCTTCGACCCCGACTTCGTCGGGGTCACCGGGACACTCGACGAGATCGACTCCCTGGCCAAGCCGATGGACATCTTCATCAAGCAGGGCCAGAAGCTGCCCAGTGGCGGCTACGAGGTCGACCACTCCACCGTCGTCGTCTCGGTCCGGCAAGGAGCCGGCGACCTTGTCTGGACGGGCGCCACCTCGCCGTCCGACATGGCCGAGGACCTGCAGCAGATCCTGAAGGAAGACGCATGACCCAACTGACCCTGCTGTCCATCCCCAGCCCCTCCGAAGGTGTCTGGCACCTCGGTCCCGTGCCCATCCGGGCCTACGCGATCGCGATCATCCTGGGGGTGGTCGTCGCCGTGTGGACCGGCGAGAAGCGCTGGCTGGCCCGCGGTGGCACCCCGGGGCAGATCGGTGACATCGCCTTGTGGGCGGTCCCGGCCGGCCTCGTCGGTGCCAGGGCGTGGCACGTCGCCACCGACCACGCCCTCTACTTCGGTGACGGCGGTGATCCGGTGGCCGCCCTCGAGATCTGGCGTGGCGGGCTGGGCATCTGGGGTGCCATCGCGGGTGGGCTGCTCGGTGCCTGGTTCTACTGCCTGCGCCACGGGATCCTGTTGCGCCCGCTCGCCGACTCCCTCGCCCCGAGCCTGCTGCTGGCCCAGGTGATCGGCCGGTTCGGCAACTACTTCAACCAGGAGCTGTTCGGCAAGCCCACGTCCCGACCCTGGGGTCTCGAGATCGACGCGGACCACCGGCCCGACGGCTACGAACAGTTCGCCACCTTCCACCCGACGTTCCTCTACGAGGCGCTCTGGAACCTCGCGGCGATCGCTGTCCTGGTGTGGGCCGACCGACGGTTCCGGCTCGGCTACGGGCGGGTGTTCGCGCTCTACGTGATGCTCTACACGCTCGGCCGAGGCTGGATCGAGGACCTGCGTATCGATCCCGTCGAGCTCCAGGATGTCGGGGGCCTCCGGTTCAACGTCTGGACCTCGATCGTCCTGTTCGTGCTGGCCGCGGCCTACTTCGTGGTGGTCGGACGACGTCACCGACCGCCCGCGACCCGAGAACCGTCGCCCTACGGCCCCACACATGCCCCGGCGGAGAGAACCAACTCCTGAAACGGCTTCGCAGGGCTCCGAAATCCTGCTGTACGCTGAGTTTTCCGCATGGGCCAATGTCGTCCCAGCACCAGCATGCACATATACGCCGCACTCGCCGGGCCTCACCAGACCATGGGACCCGAGTGCGCTGACCGACGACGGGAGAGTGCACGTGCAGGCATTCCCGCCGCCCCAGGGGCTCTACGACGGCGCACACGAGCACGATGCGTGTGGCGTCGCCTTCGTCGGCACCCTGACAGGCGTCCCCAGCCACGACATCGTCAGCAAGGCGCTCACCGCCCTGCGCAACCTCGAGCACCGTGGTGCCGCAGGAGCCGAGCCCAACTCGGGTGACGGAGCCGGCATCCTGATGCAGGTTCCTGACCGCTTCTTCCGCGAGGTGGTCGACTTCGAACTGCCCGGCAAGCACTCGTACGCCGCCGGCACCGCGTTCATCCCCGGTGACGACGAGCAGGTCGCCAAGACCCGGAAGCGGATCGAGGAGATCGCGGCCGAGGAGGGCCTGAACGTCCTCGGCTGGCGTGAGGTGCCCACGGACACCTCCTCGCTCGGAAGGACCGCCCTGGACTGCATGCCCTCGTTCGTCCAGCTCTTCGTCTCGGCGAAGGGCAGCCGGATCCTCGGCATGGGGCTCGAGCGCCTCGCCTACTGCCTGCGCAAGCGCGCTGAGCGCGAGACCGACGTCTACTTCCCCTCGCTCTCGAGCCGCACCATCGCCTACAAGGGCATGCTGACCACCGAGCAGCTCGACCACGTGTTCCCGGACCTCGTCGACGAGCGCGTCGAGAGCGCGGTCGCCGTGGTGCACTCGCGCTTCTCCACGAACACGTTTCCGAGCTGGCCGCTGTCCCACCCGTTCCGGTTCATCGCCCACAACGGCGAGATCAACACCGTGATGGGCAACCGCAACTGGATGCGTGCCCGTGAGGCGTTGCTCGACTCCGACCTGATCCCGGGTGACCTCGAGCGGCTGTTCCCGATCGTCACCCAGGGCGCTTCCGACTCCGCCTCCTTCGACGAGGTCCTCGAGCTGCTCCACCTCGGCGGGCGCAGCCTGCCCCACTCGGTGCTGATGATGATCCCCGAGGCGTGGGAGAACCACACCGAGATGGACGCCAAGCGCCGCGCCTTCTATGAGTTCCACTCCGCACTCATGGAGCCGTGGGACGGACCGGCCTGTGTCGTGTTCACCGACGGCACCCAGGTCGGTGCCGTGCTCGACCGCAACGGCCTGCGTCCCTCGCGGTTCTGGGTCACCGACGACGGACTGGTCGTGCTGGCCAGCGAGGTCGGCGTACTCGACATCGACCCCGCCACGGTGGTCCGCAAGGGCCGGCTGCAGCCGGGCCGGATGTTCCTCGTCGACACCGAGGAGCACCGGATCATCGAGGACGAGGAGATCAAGACCGAGCTGGCCAAGGAGCACCCGTACGACGAGTGGCTGCACGCCGGTCTGATCAAGCTCGCCGACATCGCCGACCGCGAGCACGTGATCCACTCGCACGCCTCGGTCACCCGTCGCCAGCAGATCTTCGGCTACAGCGAGGAGGAGCTGCGGGTCCTGCTGACCCCGATGGCGAACACCTCGGCCGAACCGCTCGGCTCGATGGGCACGGACACTCCGATCGCGGTGCTCAGTGACCGGCCGCGGTTGCTGTTCGACTACTTCGCGCAGCTCTTCGCGCAGGTCACCAACCCCCCGCTCGATGCCATCCGCGAGGAGCTGGTCACCAGCCTGAACGGCACCATCGGGCCCGAGGCCAACCTGCTGGACCCGACGCCCGCGTCGTGCCGCCAGGTCGTGCTCCCGTTCCCGGTGATCACCAACGACGAGCTGGTCAAGATCCGCCACATCAACCGTGACGGTGACATGCCCGGCTTCATCACCCACGTCTCGCGCGGCCTCTACGACGTCAGCGGCGGCGGTGACTCGTTGGCCACTCGACTCGAGGAGATCTGCCTCGAGGTCAGCGAGGCCATCGCGGGGGGCGCGCGCGTGATCGTGCTCTCCGACCGCCACAGCGACGCCACCAAGGCGCCGATCCCCTCGCTGCTGATGACCGCGGCCGTGCACCACCACCTGGTGCGGGAGAAGACCCGCACCCAGGTCGGCATGATCGTCGAGGCTGGTGACGTGCGTGAGGTCCACCACGTGGCCACGCTGATCGGCTACGGCGCAGCGGCCGTGAACCCCTACCTCGCCATGGAGAGCGTCGAGGACCTCGCCCGCGACGGCTACTACGTCAAGGTCGAGCCCGAGAAGGCGGTCACCAACCTGGTGAAGTCACTGGGCAAGGGCGTGCTCAAGGTGATGTCCAAGATGGGCGTCTCCACGGTCGCGTCCTACACCGGAGCCCAGATCTTCGAGGCCTTGGGGCTCTCCACGGAGCTGGTGGACAAGTACTTCACCGGCACCACCTCCAAGCTCGGCGGCATCGGGCTCGACGTGATCGCCGACGAGGTCCAGCGCCGGCACCGGACGGCCTACCCGGTCGGTGGGATCGCGCCCGCACATCGTGAGCTCGAGATCGGCGGCGAGTACCAGTGGCGCCGCGAGGGCGAGCTGCACCTGTTCGACCCCGAGACGGTCTTCCGGCTGCAGCACTCCACCCGGGCCGGCAAGTACGACGTGTTCAAGCAGTACACCGGCCGGATCAACGACCAGTCCGAACGGCTGATGACCCTGCGTGGGCTGTTCCGCTTCAAGGACTCCGACGCGACCGGGCGTGAGTCGATCGACATCGACGAGGTCGAGCCGGTCTCCAAGATCGTGAAGCGGTTCTCCACCGGTGCGATGTCCTACGGCTCCATCTCCGGCGAGGCGCACCAGACCCTGGCGATCGCGATGAACCGTCTTGGTGGCAAGTCCAACACTGGTGAGGGCGGCGAGGACGCCGACCGGCTCCACGATCCCGAGCGCCGCTCCTCGATCAAGCAGGTGGCCTCCGGACGTTTCGGCGTCACCTCGGACTACCTGACCAACGCCGACGACATCCAGATCAAGATGGCCCAGGGGGCCAAGCCCGGCGAGGGCGGGCAGCTGCCCGGCAACAAGGTCTACCCGTGGGTGGCCAGGACCCGGCACAGCACTCCTGGCGTGGGTCTGATCTCGCCGCCGCCGCACCACGACATCTATTCGATCGAGGATCTCGCCCAGCTGATCCACGACCTGAAGAACTCCAACCCGCAGGCTCGCGTGCACGTGAAGCTCGTGGCCGAGGTCGGGGTCGGGACGGTCGCTGCCGGTGTCTCGAAGGCCCACGCGGACGTCGTGCTCATCTCCGGGCACGACGGCGGTACCGGCGCGGCGCCGCTCACCTCCCTCAAGCACGCGGGTGGTCCCTGGGAGCTCGGCCTGGCCGAGACCCAGCAGACGCTGCTCCTCAACGGCCTGCGTGACCGGATCGTGGTGCAGACCGACGGCCAGCTCAAGACCGGACGTGACGTCGTGGTCGCGGCACTGCTCGGGGCGGAGGAGTACGGCTTCGCGACCGCACCGCTGGTGGTCTCCGGCTGCATCATGATGCGCGTGTGCCACCTGGACACCTGCCCTGTCGGCGTCGCCACCCAGAACCCGGTGCTGCGCGAGCGCTACAGCGGCAAGGCCGAGTACGTCGTGACCTTCTTCGAGTACATCGCCCAGGAGGTGCGTGAGCTGCTTGCCGAGCTCGGTTTCCGCACGCTCGACGAGGCGATCGGCCATGCCGATGTCCTCGACTCGACCGAGGCGGTCAACCACTGGAAGGCCGCGGGTCTCGACATCACCCCGATCTTCCACGTGCCCGAGCTGCACGAGGACACCGCCCGCCGCAACACCCGACAGCAGGACCACGGGCTCGACAAGGCACTGGACCAAAAGCTGGTCGAGCTCTGCGCGGCCGCCCTCGAGAACGGCGAGCCGGTGCGCGCACACCTCAAGATCCGCAACGTCAACCGCACGGTGGGCACGATCCTGGGCCACGAGGTGACCAAGCGCTATCAGGGTGAGGGACTGCCGGAGGGCACCATCGACATCACCTTGACCGGTTCGGCGGGGCAGTCATTCGGCGCCTTCGTCCCGCGCGGGATCACCCTGCGCCTCGAGGGCGACGCCAACGACTACGTCGGCAAGGGCCTTTCGGGCGGGCGGATCGTCGTACGCCCGGACCGGTCGGCGACCTTCGACGCCTCCGAGCAGATCATCGCCGGCAACACGATCGCCTACGGTGCCACCTCCGGGCAGATCTTCCTGCGGGGGCAGGCCGGCGAGCGCTTCTGTGTCCGCAACTCCGGTGCCACCGCGGTCGTCGAAGGGGTCGGCGACCACGGCTGCGAGTACATGACCGGCGGCGTCGTCGTGGTGCTCGGCCCGACCGGACGCAACTTCGCCGCCGGCATGAGCGGTGGCGTCGCCTACGTGCTCGACCTCGACGAGGGCCGGGTGAACAGGGAGCTCGTCGAGCTCGGCGCGGTCGAGGGTGACGAGCGCAAGACTCTCGAGAAGCTCGTACGCCAGCACGCGGAGGAGACCGGCTCGACCATCGCCGAGGAGCTGCTGGCCGACTGGCCCAACGCCCTGGGCCGGTTCACCGAGGTGATCCCGCGTGACTTCCGTATCGTCATGGAGGCCAAGGCCAAGGCCGAGGCCGCCGGACTCGACGACAACGAGATCGCCACAGCGATGATGGAGGCCCTCCATGGCTGACCACACCGCGACCGTGACGAAGGGAGGCGCAGCCAATGGCTGACCCCAAGGGCTTTCTCAAGCACGGGAGCGAGAAGGCTCCCCGACGCCCGGTGGAGGAGCGCAGGGAGGACTGGAACGAGGTCTACCCCGGTGGGCCGGGTCGCGCGCTGTTGCCGATCATCAAGACCCAGGCGGGCCGGTGCATGGACTGCGGGATCCCGTTCTGCCACCAGGGGTGCCCGCTCGGCAACATCATCCCCGAGTGGAACGACCTCGTCTGGCGTGACGACTGGGACGCCGCGAGCGAGCGCCTGCACGCGACCAACAACTTTCCCGAGTTCACCGGTCGGCTGTGCCCGGCTCCCTGCGAGACGGCCTGCGTGCTGGGCATCAACCAGGACCCCGTGACGATCAAGAACGTCGAGGTCTCCATCGCCGACCGCGCCTGGGAGTCCGGCGCGGTGCGTCCCCAGCCACCCGAGTGGCTCTCCGGTCGGACCGTCGCCGTGATCGGCTCGGGACCCGCGGGTCTTGCCGCGGCCCAGCAGCTCACCCGCGCCGGCCACACCGTCGCGGTCTACGAGCGAGCCGACAAGATCGGCGGCCTGATGCGTTACGGCATTCCCGAGTTCAAGATGGAGAAGAAGGTCCTCGACCGACGCCTGGACCAGATGCGCCGCGAGGGCACCGTCTTCCGCGCGGGCGTCAACGTCGGCCAGACGCTCACCGGTGACGCACTGCGTGAGCGCTACGACGCGGTGGTCCTCGCCATGGGCGCCACCGCGGCCCGCGACCTGCAGGCTCCCGGTCGTGAGCTCGGCGGGATCCACCAGGCGATGGAGTACCTCCCGCAGTCCAACCGGGTCTCGCTGGGCGAGGAGGTGGACGACCAGATCCGGGCCGATGGCAAGCACGTGGTGATCATCGGTGGAGGTGACACCGGAGCGGACTGCCTCGGTACGGCGATCCGCCAGAAGGCCGCGTCGATCACCCAGCTGGAGATCATGGACCAGCCGGGGGAGACCAGGCCGCCCAACCAGCCGTGGCCGACGTACCCGATGACGTTCCGGGTCTCCTCGGCGCACGAGGAGGGCGGTGACCGCGTCTACGCCGTCTCCACCCAGGAGTTCCTCGGTGACGACGACGGCAACGTGCGCGCCCTGCGGCTCGTCGACGTCGAGTTCAAGGACGGGAAGTTCCAGGAGGTCGAGGGCACCGAGCGGGAGATCCCTGCCGAGCTGGTGCTCTTCGCCATGGGTTTCGTCGGTCCCGAGCGTGAGGGCCTGATCGAGCAGCTCGGCGTGGACCTCGACGACCGCGGCAACGTGGCCCGCGACTACGGCTACTCGTCCTCAGTCGACGGGGTCTTCGTCGCCGGCGACGTCGGCCGTGGCCAGTCCCTGATCGTCTGGGCGATCGCCGAGGGCCGGGCGGCCGCCGCGGCCGTGGACACCTGGCTCACCGGGACCACCAACCTTCCCGCCCCGATCCCCCCGACGGAGCGTCCGCTCACTGCGTGAGACCTGCAGGTTTCCCCGGTCGGCCGGGGAATCCTGCGCTGGTCGGGTGAAGCATCACCCCACAACCTCCGGAATCCCCGGCCGACCGGGGAAACCGACGCTGCTGTTGGAACGTTCAAGTAACTCCCGATAGGCTCAGCGGGTGCGGAGAGCAAAGATCGTGTGCACCCTGGGTCCGGCCACCTCGTCGATGGAGCGCATCCGGGAGCTGGTGGAAGCCGGCATGGACGTGGCCAGGCTCAACCTCAGCCACGGGACCTACGCCGAGCACGAGGAGATCTACCACCGAGTGCGCAAGGCCTCCGACGAGGCCGGGCACGGGGTCGGCGTCTTCGTCGACCTGCAGGGACCGAAGATCCGGCTGGGGCACTTCAAGGAGGGCTCGACCCGGATCACGACCGGACAGTCGTTCACGATCACCACCCGCGAGCTGGGCGGCAACAACGAGATCGCCTCCACGACCTACCAGGGCCTGCCCGGCGATGTCGGCCCGGGCGACCAGATCCTGATCGACGACGGCAAGGTGCGCCTGCGGGTGACCGAGGTGGACGGCGCCGACGTGCACACACAGGTGGTCACCGGTGGGCGGATCAGCGACCACAAGGGGATCAACCTCCCCGGCGTGCCCGTCAGTGTCCCGGCGATGTCGGAGAAGGACATCGAGGACCTGCGCTGGGGCCTGCACCTCACGGTCGATTTCATCGCGCTGTCCTTCGTCCGCTCCGCCAAGGACGTCGAGGACGTCCGCAAGATCATGGAGGAAGAGGGTGTCCTGCTCCCGGTGATCGCCAAGATCGAGAAGCCGCAGGCCATCGACAACCTCGACGAGATCATCAATGCGTTCGACGGCTTCATGGTCGCCCGAGGCGACCTGGGCGTGGAGTGCCCGCTCGAGGATGTGCCGTTCCTGCAGAAGCGCGTCGTCGAGAAGGCGCGCCGCAACGCCAAGCCCGTGATCGTCGCGACCCAGATGCTGGAGTCGATGATCAGCAGTCCTGCCCCCACCCGGGCCGAGGCCTCCGACGTCGCCAACGCGGTCCTTGACGGAGCTGACGCCGTGATGCTGTCGGGCGAGACCAGCGTGGGGGAGTACCCCATCGAGACCGTGCGCACGATGGCCAGGATCATCAGCTCGACCGAGCACCACGAGCTGCACCACATGGCGGCCATCGACTGGCAGCCCAGGACCAAGGGTGGCGTGATCGCCAAGGCGGCTGCCGAGGTCGCTGAGCGCATCGGGGCGAAGTTCCTCGTCGCGTTCACGCAGAGCGGCGACTCCGCACGCCGGATGGCTCGCTATCGCGGCGCGATACCGGTCCTGGCCTTCACCCCCGAAGCCGTGGTCCGCTCGCAGCTCGCCATGAGCTGGGGTGTGGAGACGTTCCTGACATCGAGGGTCGAGCACACCGACGAGATGGTCCGCCAGGTCGACGAGCAGTTGCTCAAGATCGGCCGGGTCAAGGAAGGTGACCTCGTGGTGATCATCGCGGGCAGTCCGCCCGGGATCCCCGGTTCGACCAACGCGCTGCGGATCCACCGGATCGGAGACGCGATCAACGAGGTAGCGCCCGCCTACCGCAGCCGTGGCTGATCCTTCGGCACCCCGACGCCCCCTCCTGGTCCCTTGCCCATGACCGACCGCACGGACCAGCTCGTCCTCGGCACGATGTACTTCGGGACCCGCAGCGACGAGGCGACCTCCTTCGCGCTCCTGGACCGCTTCGTCGAGGCCGGAGGCACCACGATCGACACCGCGAACTGCTACTCGTTCTGGACGAGCCAGACCGGTGCAGGTGGGCAGAGCGAGGAGACGCTCGGGCGCTGGTTGCGGCACCACCCCGGGCTGCGTCCAGACCTCACGATCGCCACCAAGGTCGGCCAGGAACCCGCCACGCCGGGCGACCTCTCCGGGCCGGTCGAGGGACTGGGGGCTGACGTCGTGCGCCGCGAGGCCGAACGCAGCCGCGCACGCCTCGGCCTCGCCCAGATCGACGTCTACTGGGCGCACGGCGAGGACCGGGCGACCGACCTGGCCGAGACCGTCGGCGCCATGGGTGAGCTGGTCGCCGGAGGCGTCGTACGACGGCTGGGCGTGTCGAACCACCCGACCTGGCGCGTCGAACGCGCTCGGCGGATTGCCGCCGACCTGGGCGTGGAGCCGTGGACGATGCTGCAGCCCACGACGTCCTACCTCAGTCCGCGACCCGGTGCGCAGGTGGCGGGCAAGGACCACCGGTTCGGCTTCCTGACCGACGAGGGCCTCGACTATGCGACCGAGCACCCCGAGATGGAGATCTGGGCCTACTCCCCGCTCGTCCAGGGCAGCTACGACCGCCCGGACCGGCCGTTCCCCGAGGAGTACGACCACCCCGGGAGCAGCCGCCGCCTCGCGGCGCTCGGCAGGGCGGCCGAACGCCTGGGCGCCGCTCCCTCACAGGTGGTGCTCGCCTGGCTGCTTCATCACCAACCCGCCATCCGGCCCATCGTGGGGGTCAGCTCGGTCGACCAGCTCGACTCTGCCCTGGCCGCCGGGCGCTTGGAGCTTGACGTGCAGGCCCTGGCCGAGCTGAATGACCCGAGCTGAGACTCAGCATTCCAACTCGATCTGCGCGTCGCGCGTCCACGCCCCTTGATGTCGCGCGACTCGTTTGGTGCCCCGGGTGGATTGGTGCCCCGGGTGGTGTTCGATTCCACGACATAGTTGTCGCCTGTCCCGCGACATAGTTGACACCTCGTTCGTGGAGGTGCGCCATGCCGCTTGCCGAGCTCGTGATCACATCGGTCGTGGTCGAGGGACGAACCAAGGCCGAGGTCGCCCGCGACTACCAGGTCTCCCGCTACTGGGTGCACCAGCTGGTCAAACGGTTCGAGGCCGAGGGTGAAGCTGCCTACCGGCCCCGTTCCAAACGACCCCACTCCAACCCCCGCGCAGTCGGTCTCGAGGTCGAGGACCGGATCATCCGGCTGCGCAAGGAACTCTCCAAGAAGGGCCTCGACGCCGGAGCCGAGACCATCCGGGTGCATCTCCTGCGCGACCCGGACCCGATCCAGGTCCCGTCGGTCTCCACGATCTGGCGGATCCTGGTTCGCCGCGGGTTCGTCATCCCACAACCCAGGAAACGCCCCAAGGGTGCCGGGAAACGCTTCTGCGCGGAGATGCCCAACGAACGCTGGCAAGCCGACATCACCCACTGGCACCTCGCCGACGGCAGCACCGTGGAGATCCTCAACATCGAAGACGACCACTCCCGCCTCGACCTGGTCTCCGACGCCCGCACCACCACCACCGGCGCCGACGTAGTGACCAGCTTCCGCCGCGGATTCCGCCGCCACGGCATCCCCGCCAGCGTCCTGACCGATAACGGCATGGTCTTCACCACCCGCCACGCCGGCGGCACCGGCGGCCGCAACGCCCTCGAACTCGAGCTCGACCTGCTCCGGATCCAGTTCCGCCACTCCCGGCCCTACCACCCGCAGACCTGCGGCAAGGTCGAGCGCTTCCACCAGACCCAGAAGAAGTGGCTCGCCGCCCAACCCCCAGCAGCCGACCTCGACCAACTGCAACGACAACTCGACCGGTTCCGCGCCTACTACAACACCATCCGCCCGCACCGAGCCATCAACCGGCGTACCCCCGCCGAGGCCTTCGCCGCCCGGCCCAAAGCCATGCCCAGCGGACCCCGCATCGAGCCGCACTACCGGGTCCGCCGCGACCGCGTCGACACCACCGGCGTGATCACGCTGCGCTACAACAGCCGACTACGCCACATCGGCCTGGGCCGCGAGCACGCCCGCACCCGAGTCCTGGCCCTGATCGCCGACCTCAACATCCGCGTCATCAACGCCGAGACCGGCGAACTCCTCCGCGAACTCACCCTGGACCCCAACCGCGACTACCAACCACTCGGCCGCCCACCAGGACCTCGACCCAAACACCGCTGAAATGCAACGATGTCCCGAGACACCTGTCAACAGTGTCTCGAGACATCGCAATGGTGCCCCGGGTGGGATTCGAACCCACACTGGATGGTGTTTGAGACCATTGCCTCTGCCGTTGGGCTACCGGGGCGACGGCCGCCAAGTTACCCGATCTCGATATCCTCTCTGTTCGTGACCACCCCCAACCCGGCTCCCCGCGTCGTGATCGCCGAGGACGAGGCCCTGATCCGCCTCGACCTCGCCGAGATGCTGGCCGAGGAGGGGTACGACGTCGTCGGCCAGGCCGAGGACGGCGAGAAGGCGGTTGCTCTCGCCGAGCAGCTCCGCCCTGACCTGGTGATCATGGACATCAAGATGCCGCGTCTGGACGGCCTGGCAGCCGCGGAACGGGTCGCGGCGCAGCGGATCGCCCCGGTCGTCATGCTGACGGCCTTCAGCCAGCGCGACCTCGTCGAGCGGGCCCGGGACGTCGGCGCGATGGCCTACCTGGTCAAGCCGTTCACGAAGGCCGACCTCGTTCCCGCGATCGAGATGGCCGTCTCCCGCTTCGCAGAGCTGCGACAGCTCGAGTCGGAGGTGCACGACCTGGGGGAGCAGCTGGCCACCCGCAAGGCACTCGACCGTGCCAAGGGAATGCTCCAGCAGCAGCTGGGCCTCACCGAGCCTGAGTCCTTCCGCTGGATCCAGAAGACGGCCATGGACCTGCGCCTGTCGATGCGCGAAGTTGCCGAGGGCGTCGCGCGCCACGGTCCGCACCGCTCCGGGCGTGCCGAGAAGCCGCCCGACAACTAGTCCGAAACGCTTGGCAGGTCACGGAATTGCAACGACACGCCCCCTGGCGTCTGCTGTGCGCTCGCTGCGGAGGTTTTGGCAGTACCTTCACCCCATCCATGCGGCGCCCCACCTCGAGGCCAGTCGCACCGACCGTCCCTCACGGAGGATCAATGATTCGCCCAACCCTCACCTGGCGGGTGGCCACGGCACTCGCTGCGGCATCCTTGTTGCTCACTGCGTGCGGCAGTGATGACTCCAGCTCCGACGACACGAAGGACGACGGGTCCAGCGCGCCGGCAGCCAAGGGTGATGGCACCCTGACCATCGGCACGTTGCTGCCGCAGACGGGTGACCTTGCCTTCCTCGGTCCCCCCGAGTTCGCAGGCGTCCAGCTGGCCGTCGACGAGATCAACGCGGCCGGTGGCGTGAACGGCAAGGAGATCGTGAAGATCGACTCCGACTCGGGTGACGGTACGCCGGACATCGCCGGTGCCTCCGTCGACAAGCTGCTTGCGCAGGATGTCGACGTGGTCGTGGGCGCAGCCTCCTCGAACGTCTCCAAGAGCGTGATCGACAAGATCACCGGAGCCGGCGTGGTGCAGTTCTCGCCGGCCAACACCGCGGCGGGCTTCGACGAGTACCCCGACAAGGGCCTCTACTTCCGCACGGCACCCTCCGATGTCCTCCAGGGCAAGGTGGTCGCCAACCTCGCAGTGCAGGACGGCAACAAGAACGTCGCCGTCCTGGCCCGTCAGGACTTCTACGGCGAGGGTCTTGCCGCTTCCGCCGCGAAGAACCTCGAGGCTGCTGGGGCCACTGTGGCGGCCAAGGTTCTCTACAACGCCGACGCCGAGAACTACACGGCTGAGGTCAACGAGATTGCCGCCGCCAAGCCTGACGCAGTGATCCTGGTGGCTTTCAACGAGACCACGAAGATCATCCCGCAGTTCATCGCCAAGGGGCTCGGTCCGGACAAGATCAAGATCTACTTCGTCGACGGCAACCTGGCCGACTACTCGGCGGAGAAGTTCGACCTGACCGGCATGAAGGGCACCGCCCCGTCTCCCGCCGAAGCCGACCCGGAGTTCAACAAGCAGCTGCAGGCCATCGACCCCAAGGTCAAGGACTTCACCTACAGCACCGAGTCCTACGACACGGTGATGATGTCCGCCCTCGCTGCCCTCGCCGCCGGCGACGACAGCGGCGAGGCGATCGCCTCGGAGCTGATCAACATCTCCAAGGAAGGCACCCAGTGCACTGGCTGGGAAGAGTGCTCCAAGCTGGTCGAGGACGGGGAGGACATCGACTACGAAGGCAAGTCGGGTCCCACGGACATGAACGAGACCGGCAGCCTCGCCAAGGGCACGATCGGCATCTTCCAGTACAAGAAGGGCAACACCTACGACAAGGTTGACTCGGTCACCGGACTGGTGGAGTGATCACCGACTGAGCCGAACGGCGAGCCCCCGAACCGATACGGTTCGGGGGCTCGCTGGTTCTCAGGGGCTGGTCCTCGCGCGCCTGGGTCCAGTCGTCGACCCTGTCGTGCGCTCAGCCCTTGGCCAGGGTCCCCAGGTAGAGCTCGATGACCTTGGGGTCCTTGGCCAGTGCGGCCCCGGTCCCGGTGTAGGCGTTGCGGCCCTGGTCCAGGACGTAGGCGCGGTCGCAGATCTGTAGACACCGGCTGGCATTCTGCTCGACCATGACCACGGAGACACCCGCGCGGTTGATCCGTCTGGTCTGCACGAACACCTCGTCCTGCATCACCGGGGAGAGACCGGCGGAGGGCTCGTCGAGGAGCAGCACGGAGGGCTCCATCATCAGGGCACGACCCATGGCCACCATCTGTCGCTCGCCGCCGGAGAGCGAGCCCGCGCGCTGGCTGCGCCGGTCTCGCAGGGTCGGGAACAGGTCGCACACGAAGTCGAACCGTTCGCGGAACGTCTTCGGCGACTGGAAACCGCCCATCTCGAGGTTCTCTGCGATGGTCAGTGAGGTGAAGACATTGTTGGTCTGCGGCACGAACCCGATGCCGGCGGTCACCAGTGAGTCTGCGCGCAGGTTGGTGATGTCCCGATCCTTGAGGGTGACCGTTCCGGTGGAGACCTTGACCAGACCGAAGATCGCCTTGAGCAAGGTCGACTTCCCCGCGCCGTTGGGTCCGATGATGCCGACCAGCTCGTTCTTCTGGCAGTAGAGGTCTGCACCGTTGAGGATGTTGACCTCGGGCATGTACCCGGCGACCAGCTCGTCTGCGCGCAGCACCGCGCCCTCGGCCTCCTTGAGGTGCACCTCGCGGCCGGTCGTCGTGTTTCCCGGGTCAGCCACGGTGGTCTCCCTTCGAGTGGTCTGGGGGCGGGGCACCGGTGAGCTCGGCCTCGGCCTCGGACATCACTTGGTCTTCCATGGCGCTGAGGTCCTCGCCGTGGTGTGAGCCGAGGTAGGCGTCCACGACGCGCGGGTCCTTCATCACGGAGTCCGGGGGGCCCTCGGCGATGATCCGGCCCTGGGCCATCACGATCACCCAGTCGGAGATGTCGCGGACCATGTCCATGTCGTGCTCCACGAAGAGCACCGTCCGGCCCTCGTCTCGCAGCGATTTCACGTGCCCGAGGAGCGACTGTTTCAGGGCGGGGTTCACCCCGGCCATCGGCTCGTCGAGCATCACCATCTCGGGCTCTGCCATCAGGGCGCGGGCCATCTCGAGCAGCTTGCGCTGACCTCCGGAGAGGGAGCCGGCGAAGTCCTCACGCTTGGCGTCGAGGAGGAAGCGCTGTAGCAGTGCGTCTGCCTTCTGGGTGATGCTCTCCTCTTGTTCGCGCCACAGTGGTGCGAACATGGCGCGCAGCAGGGTCTCGCCCTTCTGGCCCGTGGCGCCGGTGCGCATGTTCTCCAGCACGGTCAGCTTGGACAGCACCTTGGTGAGCTGGAAGGTCCGCACCATCCCGCGTCGCGCCACGCGGTAGGCGGGAACGCCTTTGAGGCTCTTGCCGTTGAACGACCACTCACCGTCTTGCACCGTGTCGAAGCCGGTGAGTACGTTGAAGAACGTTGTTTTTCCTGCGCCGTTGGGTCCGATCAAAGCGGTGATGACCCCTCGCTGGATCTCGACGTGCTCGACGTCAACCGCGACCAGGCCCCCGAACGTGCGGCGCATGTTGTCCGCCACAAGGATCGGGTCCGACTTCGCCGCACCTGGCTCGTGGGCCGAGGAGCGTAGGGCTGCCCGGTTGCCCGAGGTGTCCACCTCGATGACCTGCTCCACCTCATCCATCTCAGCGGGCATCGAGAGCCAGCTCCCTTCGGTCTCCGAAGATTCCCTGTGGTCGGTAGATCATCAGCAACATCAGCGCCAGCCCCATGAACATGAACCGGATCAGGCTGGCCTGCGTGCCGGTCATGATGTAGTCCGGGATCAGGTCATTGGCGGTCGCCTGGGAGAAGAACACGTCGAGGAACGTGATCAGGAACCAGAAGATGAGGGCACCGGCGACGGGTCCGAAGACCCGCGCCGCGCCACCGATCAGCAGCACGGTGTAGGCGAAGAAGGTGACGTCGGTGGCGAAGAACGATGGGTTGATCGCCGCGCTTCGCAGGGCGATCACGAAGCCGGCCAGCGCGCCGAAGAGGCCACCGATGACCAACGACTGCATCTTGTAGGCGTAGACGTTCTTCCCGAGGCTGCGGACGGCGTCCTCGTCCTCCCGGATTCCCTTGAGCACGCGCCCCCACGGGCTGCGCATCAGCAGGTAGACAACCAGGCACGACAGGGCCACGAGGACCCATCCGACGGTCATCACCCAGAAGTCGTAGGCGCGCCAAGTGACGACGCCCTCGATGCCGTGCCGGCCCTCGTAGGGGTTCAGGCCGGCGAAGGTGCCGCTGAACTGCTGCAGCCCGTCCTGGCCACCGAAATACTCCAGCAGACTGACCGAGCCGACAGTCTGCCGGATGATCTCGGCGGCGGCGATGGTCACGATCGCCAGGTAGTCCGCCCGAAGACGGAGCGTCGGAATGCCCAGCAGGAGGGCGAGCACCACGCTGAGGGCGAGGCCGACAAACAAGCCGAACCAGAACGAGAGCCCCCACGTGGCCACGATCGAGGCCATCCCGTAGGCGGCGACGGCCATGAAGCCTGCCTGGCCGAAGTTGAGCAGGCCGGTGTAGCCGAAGTGCACGTTCAGGCCGATCGCGGCGAGGCAGTAGACGATCGCGGTGGGTCCAAGGCCCTGCTGGAGCGCGAGGCCGAACATCTGGGTCCAGTCCATGATTCCTTCTCCCTCAACCGATCCGTTCCTGGCGGCCCAGGATGCCTTGGGGTCGGACCACGAGGACGATGATGAGCACGGCCAGCGCACTGACATACTTCAGCTCCGCAGGCACCACGATGGTGGAGACCTCGATCAGCAGCCCGATCGCGAAGCTGCCCACCAGGGCGCCCCAGATCGTGCCGAGACCGCCCAGCACCACCGCCGCGAAGATCAGTAGCAGGATCTTGAACCCGAACTGGTAGTTGAAGCCCTGGGTGAGGCCGAGCCCGACACCTGCCAGTCCGGCGAGGGCGCCACCGCCCACCCACACCAGCCGGATGACCTTCTCGACGTTGATGCCAGACGCAGAGGCCAGGGCGGGGTTGTCTGCGACCGCTCGGGTCGCCTTGCCGAGCCGGGTCCTCGCCAGCGTCAGACCGGCTGCGACCAGTACGGCCAGGGACACGAGCGAGACGCCGATCTGGGTGGAGGTGATCAGCACCGGTCCCACGGAGAAAGGTTTGGCCGTCGTGTACTGCGAGTAGCTGTAGTTCCCGCCGCCGATGAAGTACTGGTAGACGCTGCGCAGGAAGATGGACAGGCCGATCGTGATGATCATCATCGCCACGAGGCCCGTGCCGCGCTTGCGCAACGGCGACCACATCCCCTTGTCCTGGACCCAGCCGAAGGCACCGCCGATCACGAACGCCGCCGCTGCGGCGATGATCACTGTGATGTTGAGTCCACCCACCCGGATTTCCCCGGGCAGCCTGTCGACCGCGAGAGCCGCGATCGCACCGAAGGTCACCAGCTCGCCGTGGGCGAAGTTCGTCAAGCCCGTGGTCCCGAAGATCAGCGAGAGACCCAGGGCAGCGAGGGCGAGCAGCAATGAGAACGTGATGCCGCCGACCGCGAGTTGGAGGAGCTGGGTGGCCTTTCCGGCGCCGGCGGCCCTCTCCTCCCCGATGGGGAACGTCACGAAGATGTCGGCATCGGTCGTGATCCGGGTGGTGAGGGACGTCCGCTCCGCGTTCACGAGCGAGGTGTTCTCAGGCAGCGTCTTGGTGTCGATCTTGATCGTGAAGCTCTTGCCGAGGTTGTCGACCGACGTCCCGGGAAGCGTGACGTCGAAGACGCCCTGGGCGTCGCTGATGCCCTCGCCGACGACCTCCCCCTCCTCGTCCTCGACGGTGACCTCGACGTCGGCAACGGGTACCGGCGGTGACTCCCGGTTGTCGGTGAGGCACCCGATCATGTGGATCGCGTCGCCCTCGCTGGGCGGTGGCTTCTGACAGGTCTGGGTCTCGGCTGCGGAACCCACTGCGGCCGTCGCGAGCGGAGCGGACGCGAGGAGCACCAACGCGGCGAGCACGATCGCTGCGGCGAGCGCAGCGTATCTGGGTAGGCGGACCTGCATGGAACTCCTGTCACCTCGTCGTCGGCGGGCATGAGGCGGCGGTTCAGCCATCAAGGCTGCTTCGGCCGCACCACGAACGCACCTCACGGATCGACACACTAGATGCACCGAGGGCGAGGTGGCGGACATTGAGGCAACAATTGGAGCACGTCTGCGGCGAGAGTGCTTCAGCCTGATGGACGACGACCGCGAGTCGAGGACCGACGAGGTGGGGGGACGCTGGGTGGCCGGTTTGCTGGAGTAGCCCACTGCACCCCCCGATGGCCCTCGGTCCCGGGTGGCCTCCGACGTCCTTTAGAGTTGAACTGTCAAGGGGTTAGTCTTGACCGTCGAACCACGGCAGGTCCACGGGCACGGAAGGGGTTTCCATGCCACGTCAGGCACCGCAGATCCGGGACGCGGTCCCCGAGGACGCCGACGAGCTCCTCGAGCTCTGGGCCGCCACCAGCCGTCACGGCATCGGATCCCCCAGTGCCCAGGAGGACGCCGTGCGGGCGCTCGCCAATCTCGCGGCCGAGCCGGACGAACGTCTGTTGGTCGCTGTCTCCGAGGACCGGATCGTCGCCAGCATCAAGCTGACCCGGGGGCCGATGACGCCGTTGATGATGGAGCCCGCCGTACACACCTCGTTCCTGCTGGTGCTTCCCAAGCTGCGCCGGCATGGTTACGGGCACGCGCTGATGGAGGCTGCACTCATGTGGGCAGAGGAGAAGGACATCAGCCAGGTCACCGCGATCACCGACGGCAACCGGGAGACGAACCGGTTCTTCGCACGCCTGGGTCTGACGACGTTGGGCACCGTCCGCCACGCGAGCGTGGCCAGTCTGCGCAAGAAGCTCACCAGCGACCGGGCGGGGGTGGGTGGCGGCAATCGGCATCTGGTCCAGGTGCTCGCGCAGCGGCGCTCCATGCGCCGGCGTCAGGCGTCGCTGTAGCCCCGGCAGGTGCGGAGTCCCCAGCGACCTCCCGGACGAAGGTTGTCGGCCTGACCCGTTAGGGTCGAATCCGTGCCAGTGTCACCTCAGACCACCGTCCGGCCGCGGCTCCTCCTCCTGGACGGCCACTCGCTCGCCTACCGCGCGTTCTACGCCCTGCCCGTGGAGAACTTCTCGACCACGACCGGGCAGCACACCAACGCGGTCTATGGCTTCACCGCGATGCTGATCAACGTGCTCCGCGACGAGCAACCGACCCACCTCGCCGTGGCCTTCGACGTCTCCCGTGCGACGTTCCGGGCCGAGCAGTACGCCGAGTACAAGGCCAACCGGGCCAAGTCCCCGTCTGAGTTCCAGGGACAGGTCTCCTTGATCAAGGAGGTGCTCAACGCCCTGCGCGTGCCGTACGTCGAGAAGGTCGGCTTCGAGGCCGACGACATCATCGGCACCCTGGCTACCCAGGCGATGGTCGACGACTACGAGGTGCTGATCTGCTCGGGCGACCGTGACTCGTTCCAGCTGGTCAACGACCGGACCACGGTCATCTACCCGATGCGTGGCGTCTCCGAGATGAAGCGGATGACCCCCGCGGCCGTCGAGGAGAAGTACGGCCTGCCACCGGCCCGCTACCCGGAGCTGGCCGCTCTGGTGGGGGAGAGCTCGGACAACCTCCCCGGTGTGCCCGGTGTCGGGCCCAAGACCGCAGCCAAGTGGATCACCCTCTATGACGGCCTCGACAACGTGGTCAACCGTGCGGAGGAGATCAAGGGCAAGGCAGGCGAAAGTCTGCGCGAGCACCTCGACGACGTGATCCGCAACCGTCAGCTCAACGCCCTGGTCTGCGACCTCGACCTCCCGCTCGTCCCCGGCGACCTCGCGATCCAGCCCTGGGACCGCAAGGAGGTGCACACGCTCTTCGACGGCCTGGAGTTCCGGGTGCTCCGTGAGCGGCTCTTCGAGACGCTCGAGTCGGAGGAGGAGATCGACGACTCCGGATTCGCGCTCGACATGACCCGACTCGAGGCCGGTCAGGTCGGCGACTGGCTCGCCGCCCACGCCAGCGAGGGTGACCGCGTTGGCGTACACCTGGAGGGGACCTGGGGCTCGGGCACCGGCGACGTGCTCGCGATCGCCCTCGCCACGGGTGGGGGAGCGGCAGCGCACGTGTCGATGGAGACGATCGCCCCCGAGGACGACGCCGCGCTGGTGTCCTGGATCGGCGACCCGCACCAGCCCAAGGTGCTGCACGACGCCAAGGGCCCCATGCTGGCGCTGGCGGCCCGAGGCTGGCCACTGCACGGACTCGATCGCGACACCGCACTGTCGGCCTATCTGGCGCGTCCCGACCAGCGCTCCTACGACCTGGCCGACCTGACCGTGCGCTACCTCAAGCGCGAGCTCAAGCAGGGCACGTCCGACGACGGGCAGCTCAGCCTGGACGGCCTCGACGAGACTCTGTCGGACGGGGGCAGCACCGACACCGCGATGCTGCACGCGAGCGCGGTCCTGGATCTGGCCACTGCCCTGGACGAGGAGCTGGAAGACCGCGGTGGCACCGGTCTGCTCACCAACGTCGAGCTGCCCCTCATCGACGTCCTCGCCCGCATCGAGCAGGTCGGGATCGCAGTCGACCACGACCTGCTGACCGAGCTGGAGGAGGGCTTCGCGGTCCGGGTCCGCGAAGCCGCCGACGCGGCCTACGAGGTCGTCGGCAAGGAGGTCAACCTCGGGTCACCCAAGCAGCTGCAGGTGATCTTGTTCGACGAGCTCGACATGCCGAAGACCAAGCGGACCAAGACCGGCTACACCACCGACGCCGACGCGCTCCAGAGCCTCTTCGAGAAGACCGCCCACCCCTTCCTCGAGCACCTGCTGGAGCACCGCGATGCCATCCGACTGCGCCAGACCGTCCAGGGGCTGCTCAAGACCGTGGCGGAGGACGGCCGCATCCACACCACCTTCAACCAGCTCATCGCGGCCACCGGCCGGCTCTCCAGCACCGACCCGAACCTGCAGAACATCCCGGTCCGCACGGAGGCTGGCCGGCGCATCCGTGAGGGCTTCGTCGTCGGCGCGGGCTACACCGAGCTGCTGACGGCCGACTATTCGCAGATCGAGATGCGGATCATGGCGCACCTCTCCGAGGATGCGGAGATCATCGCGGCGTTCCGCTCCGGACACGACTTCCACTCGGTGACGGCCGCCCGCGTCTTCGGCGTCGAACCGACCGAGGTCACCAGCGAGATGCGCGCCAAGATCAAGGCGATGAACTACGGCCTGGCCTACGGGCTCTCCGCGTTCGGCCTCTCGCAGCAGCTGCGCATCGACACGAGCGAGGCGCGCGGGCTGATGGACGAATACTTCGAGACCTTCGGCGGCGTACGCGACTACCTCGCCAGCATCGTGGACGAGGCCCGTCGCACCGGCTTCACCGAGACCATCCTCGGCCGGCGTCGCTACCTGCCCGACCTGACCAGCGACAACCGCCAACGTCGCGAGATGGCGGAGCGGATGGCGCTGAACGCGCCGATCCAGGGCTCGGCTGCGGACATCATCAAGGTCGCCATGCTCAACGTCGACCAGGCGCTGCGTGACCAGCAGCTCGGATCCCGGATGCTGCTGCAGGTCCACGACGAGCTCGTCTTCGAGGTGGCCCGGGGAGAGCGGGAGGCGCTCGAGACACTCGTGCGCGAACAGATGGCGTCGGCGGCGAAGCTGACCGTGCCTCTCGACGTGTCCGTGGGGACCGGGAACAGCTGGCACGCAGCCGCCCACTGACGGTGAGCGCCCCCCGACTCCGGGTCCGGACCTACCCCGGTGTCGGGATGGTGAGGGGCTCGATCTTGTCCCGCGTGGGGCTCGAGTGGCGCAGCGCCACCATCACGAGCGATGCGAGGAGCGCCAGGTCCACTCCCAGCACGATCAGCATCAGCTCGTCCACCGAGCCGGCCAGCTGTCCAGCCCCCACGACCGCGAGAAGCGCGAAGTACACCAGGAGCACCGCCCGGCGGGCTTGGCGGGCGAGCACGCTGTAGATCAGCAGCTGCACCATCGCGAGCACGGTGCCGAGTCCGGCGAACACCCACAGCTGGTCCTTGATCGAGGAGTACTCCTCGCCGCCCACGAAGATCACGGCCAGCCCGGACAGGACCAGAGCACCCATGGACGCCGCAGTGCCGAAGAGCGCCACGACCAGGAGGCTCTTGACCAGCGTGGCTCTGGCGGCCGACGCGTCGGACATCGACGGGAAGGCCAGCACCACGACGAACTGCGGGAGGAACAGCACTGCCTTGACCATGATCAGGCCACCGGCGTAGAGCCCCGCCTGGTGGCTGTCCAGCACGTTGCGGGCGACCAGGATGTCGACGTTGGTCAGGGCGAAGAACGCGAGCAGGGTGTTGGAGTTGTGGAAGGTCTCGTGCCACAGCGCGCGGCTGCTGTGGTCAGGGGAGTGGTCGCCTGGTTCTCGCGGATGGCGCAGGGCCAGCCAGCCGACCAGCACGGGCACGTAGGCGGCGAGGGCCACTCCGAGGAACGCGTAGAACGCCGTGGGACGCCACAGGATCATGGCCAGGCCGATGGCCAGCCGAGGGACCCCGACGCTGAGGTAGATCATCGCCAGTGGAACCCACCGACGCTCGCCCTGGAGGATCCCGGCCTGTGCACCCATCAGGGTGAGGGGCGCCGCGGCGAGCGCGATCAGTGCCGCCGTCGCCAGGTGGTCGAGTCGCACCACCTGGTTGACGACCGGTGCGAGCACCAGGCACAGCAGGCCCACCCCCAACGATGCCTGGAGGCCGACCTTCAGGATCACGCCTTCGATCTGGTGCACGTGGTCCGGGGTGGCGGCAATACGACGCGCGGCGGTGGCCTGGAGCGCGAGTGAGGCGACCATGAGCACGAGCAGTACGCCCATGAGAGCAGCGAAGGCGCCGTAGTCGCGTGGGCCCAGGACCCGGGCGGCCACGATGGTGAAGCCGTAGGTCGCGACATTCATCACGCCCATCGCGACGGCGATCACCATCCCGCGCGACGACTTCGTCACCTGCTTCCTGCTCTGATCACCGCCCACAAGCGCCACCCTAAGGCGGGCCCCCACGGTTGCCCCTCAGCGCCGGGCGATCCCCGGTCAGTACGGATCGAAGGTGTCGTGGTGACCGAGCCTTCGAGCCAGCGGTGTCAGCCGTAGCCGGAGCAGGATCTTGATGCCGACGTTGCGGGCCCACCACGGGAGCTCCGCGAGCATGCGCAGCCGGTCTGTGAGCTCTGGGCGTGCTCGCTCCAGAACCGCCAGGCTGCCCACCCGGCCGAGGTAACGCAGATCTCGCCGCGGCAACGCTCGGGCCAGTAGGGCGAGCGTGACCCCAATCGACGAGAACGAGTCGTGCACGAGGACCAGGCCCCCCGGTGGCAGGAACGCCGACCACCCCAGGTCGTGGCCGGCGCTCCAGCAGTCGTGCTTGCCGTCCACGTAGACCAGCCCGACCGGCTCGGTCCAGGAGTGCCGCACCTGCTCACTGGGCTCCGCCACCAGCCGGACCCGCTCCGCGACCCGGTGTTCGTCGAGGTGGTGCTCGAACAGTCGACGGGTCAGCTCACCGCCGAACTTGCCTCCGACGAACGGGTCGATGGCGATGACCTCGACATCTGTCCGTGCCGAGGCGAGCACGACGGTGGAGCGGCCCTGGTGTGAACCGATCTCGATGATGCGCGCATCGTGCGGCAGCTGGCTCGCAGCGTCGTACAGCGTCCGCGCCTGGTCTCGCGTGAGCCAGCCCGGGATGTGGTCCGCCCTGGCAAAGATCTCCTCGAACCGGTCGTCGTGTCCCGCGGCGGGTGCGCCCGGGCCACGGCTCGGTCTCCTGCTCATGGGTGGCCGCCTGCTCCGTCTGGGGTGCCTGCGCACCTAGGGTGTGCGCGTCAGCATATGTAGGCGAGGGGTGACGCATGAGCGGAGTCCGTCGCACCCGGGCGACGATCGTGCTCGACATCTGGGTGCTGGTGCTGGCGGCACTGCTCTGCCTGCCGGTGCTGACCGGCGCGGGACTCGGGCTCTCCGGCGACCTCGTCTTCTCACCACGTCAGCCGCTCACCCTGGACACGCTCGGACTCGGCGGCCGGCTGCCGCGAGCGGTGCCGCTCGACGCCGTGGTCGCCCTGCTCGGGAACGTCGTCCCGGGCGAGGTGCTGTTCCGGTTGGGGGTGTTGTCCGGACTCGTCCTGGCCGGAGGCGGAGCCCACCGTCTGGCGGCGGGGTGCACGGCGTCCTCGCGGGCAGCAGCGGCGGCGTTCGCGGTCTGGAACCCCTTTGTCGTCGAGCGTCTCGCGCTCGGTCAGTGGGCGCTGTTGCTGGGCTACGGGTCGTTGTTCTTCGTCGCGGGTGCCGCGGTGCGAGCGCGCCAGCTGCCGCCCGGCCGCACCCTGTCGCCACCCTGGTCGACCTGGGCCTGGGTGGGGCTGGCGTCGTTGACACCGACCGGGGGAGTCCTGGCGACGATCACTGCGGTGGCGCTGGCCGGCCCGCGTCGAGCGCGCGTCGCTCTGGTCGCCGTCGGATGCGCGTTCCTCCAGCTGCCCTGGGTGCTGCCTTCCTTCCTCGGCGCAACTGACGGCACCGCCGATGCTGTCGGGGTGGCCGCCTTCAGGGCCCAGCCCGACGCGCCTGGTGGAACACTGCTCAGCCTGCTCGGCCTCGGCGCGATCTGGGACCTCGAGAGCGTTCCCACCTCACGCACCTCAGCGCTCGGTGTCCTCGCGGCAGTGGTCGTGGTGGTCGTCATCGTGGGCGCGCTGCGGCAGCTTCCGTCAGGCGCCGCACCGCTAGTCCCGCTCGCACTCGGCGGGCTGCTCCTGGCACTGGCACCACACCTCCCGGGGATCGACGGCTTGATGGGCTGGGTCGTGGCGCACGTCCCCGGCGGCGGGCTGCTGCGCGACTCCCAGAAATGGATCGCTCCCCTCGTCGTACTCGCGGTGCTCTCGCTGGCGGTCAGCCTCGACCGCTTCAGGTCGTGGACGGCCCGCCACGCTTCGGCCGCAGGAGCAGTGGTGGCGGTCCTCGGGATCTGCCTGCCGTTCGTGTTGCTCCCCGACGCCCCCGCGAAGACCTGGGACGCGGTCCGGCCCGTCAGCTATCCGGATGAGTTCGCCGCCATCCGCGACACGCTCGCGGCATCTCCGGACTCCGGCGCCATGGTGCTCCTGCCATGGAGGTCCTATCGCCGGTTCGACTGGGGAAACTCGCGGACCGCTCACGATCCGGCCTACGCGTGGTTCGACGTCCCACTGGCCGGCTCCGACGAACTGGTCGTCGGACGTCGGGTCGTCGGCGACCGGGACCCCACCACCGAGGCCGTACGCCGCGCCGCGTCGGCTCCAGACGCGGGGATGGAGCTGGCCGGACTCGGCGTCGGGTGGGCCCTCGTCTACACCGACGACCCGCTCACGCCGAAGCTTCAGCTCGATGGGCTCGAGCGTGTGGGCGGTGGTCCGGACGTGCGGCTGTACCGCGTCAGCGCCACCCCTCGACCGCACCAGGTCGTGGCGGCCTGGCGACGTGTCGTGGTGATCGGGTTCGACCTCGTCATGTTGGTGGCCTGGCTCGGTGCCTGCATCCTGGCCGGTCGGGGGGCAGTTCGCTGGTACTCTGCCTCTCGTCGTCAGACGAAGGTCTAGAAGCGAGGTCAGCAAGTGGGGATGTTCAAGTTCCGCGGTGAAGATGGTGCGACCTTGCTCACAGCCGTCGTTGCACCCGCCGCCGCCGGCGGTCTGCTCGCGCTGGTCGCGACCTACGGTCTGATCTTCTCGCAGACTTCCGCGCCCTCGACGAACCCGGCAGAGAAGCCGATCATCACCTACGGCACGAACTGACCGTCGCGGACGACTGCGCTCAGCGCCTCTTCGAGGGCGACTGCTGAGCTCTCCCACGAGAACGTCCGGGCGCGCTCCTGTGCCGCTACTGCCAACGAGGCGAGCCGGACAGGATCACCGAGAAGGTCTCGCACCGCGTCGAGGGCGGAGTCGAGATCGCTCACGAGCGCTCCCGTGAGCCCATCGACGATCGACTCGTTCACCCCGCCCGCGTCGCGGTAGGCCACCGTCGGAGTTCCCTGGGCCGCGGCCTCGATGACACTGAGGCCCCAGCCCTCGTTGGTGGAGGGCAGCACCGCGATCCAGGCTCTGGCGAGGATACGGTCCCGCTCGAGGTCGGGCACGTGACCGTGCCAGAGGACGAGGTCGTCGACCCCGAGTGACTCCGCATGGGCGACCAGCTTGTCGCGCCACCATCCCGCCCCGACGACGTCGAGGCGCACAGCGGGGAACTCCTCTCTCAGCGCGGCCAGAATGACGAAGGCATGCTCGATGCGCTTGTGGGGGACCAACCGGGCCAGCACCACGAGCCGGGGTTCCGGGGACCGAGGTTCCACCACGTCGCAGCTGGTCAGGCCGTTGCGCACGATCCGCACACCAGCTGCGGGAAGACCCAGTGACAGCAGTCCGCGACGAGTGGACTCGGAGACCGTCACATGGGGCACTCTGCGGTAGATCCGCGGCGTGACACGCGACTCGACGAACCAACCGAACCGACCGACCGGGCCGGGATAGATCATCCGCCACTGCTGCTCGTGCAGGTGGTGCACGACGGCGACGAGCCCGCGGCGGCGAATGAGGCGCGCCCCGAACGGCAAGCCGTTGATCACCTCGACCACGACGTCTCGGCGACGTCCCGCGGGGGTGAGGAGGTACAGCAGTCCACGTGGGTAGACCGTCAGGCGGCCGCCGCGGCGCAGGAACCGCACGCCGTGCTCGACCGACGTGCGCTGCGATCCCGGGTAGGAGGCGCACAGGACGGACACCTCGTGCCCGCGCGCGACCAGATGTCGGGCGAGCTCCTCGACGTACAGCTCGGAGCCGCCGCCATCCGGGTGTCCGGAGTCGCGCCAGGTCAGAAACGTGATCCGCAAGGCTGTGTCAGTTCGCAGCGGAGATCGGGACGTCGGCCGCCTTGGCGATGCGCTGGCAGAGCGGGAGCGGCAGGACCTCCGCGAGGCGTACGGAGAGACCGGGTGTCCCTCCGTCGGCCGGGACAGGTTCGATGCTGCTGAACGAGGGCTTCTGGTTCGCGTCCCAGCGAGCCGTGGGCAGGAACCCGACGGCACCGCCGGGAGTCGAGCTGATCTCTGCCGCCCCCAGCTCCGGCAGGATCCGCGATCCGACCCGGATCTCCACATTCGGAGGCAGGTCGAACAGCTGACCACGCTTCACGCCCTCGTCGCTGTCGACGACCAGCTGAGCCTGGCGGTTTGCGGTGACATTGAGATCCACAGTGTTCTGCGTCTTCTCGGTGTCTCGCAGCAGGGGGTACAGACCGGGTGCAACAGGCGATGACATCTGCACGACCACGGCCGTGTCTCGCTCCTGCACCAGGAACCAGGGGTCGGAGGCCTCGCCGGTGTTGAAGTAGAGGGCGTCGCAGTCACCGCGGATCCACAGGTCGTCGGCGCGACCACCCAGGGGCATGCCTCCGGACTGGGTGACCAAGTTCTTGAAGGCAGGCCCCGAACCGCTGACGGCGACCTGGTTGGAGAGGTAGGACTCCAGCGTCGGGCCTTTGTGGGTGGTGGCTGCGATGGTGTACCCAACGACCATCTGCGCCGTCAGCGAGAACAGTGTCAGGCCGGCGAACGCGCCGACGAAGACGAAGGAGAAGACTCGAGGCCGTGTGCTGAGCCAGCCGCTGAGGGCGATCGTCGTGACCGCGGCGCCCACCACAAGACCCGGCACGAACTCACTGGTGTAGCGGTAGGCGATGTAGCCGTAGGCCATCACCGCGCCCGTCATCAGCACGGCTGCGCCCCAGATCAGCCGGATGGGTCGAGCGGTCGTGGGAAGCCCGCGACGAAACAGGACCGGCACGCTTGCCAGCGCCAGTAGGAAGAGAAGCGGCATGAAGGCCGGGACACTGCCTGTGCGGCTGCTCTGGTCCAGGACTGCACCGTGGCCCTCCGCGGCCTCGGGAGGCAGTGTCACCCAGGGGAAGTAGTCGACGAAACGGATGCCGTCCGGGCGGAAGTAGTTGACCAATGACGACGGGAAGAACTGCAGTCCGGCGAGAGTGCCCCCGTTCTGGGCGAGTACCTCCCGGCGATGCGCGTTGAGCTCGGTCCAGACCTGGTTCTGGAGCGGAAACATGTAGGGGTGTCGAAACTTCAGGTAGTTGATCAAGATGCCAACCAGGAGAGGCAGCATCCCGGCAGCCAACACTCTGGGCCACAGGCGTGCGTCGCTCGATTTCAACCGCCCGGAGGCAATCCAGACTGCCGCCGCGATCGTCCCGAGGCACACGGCCCATCCGCCGGGAGTCCGGGTCAACGAAGCGATGAGCGCGAAGGCGAACAGCCAGCCGATCGAACCCTTGTCCGGTGAACGCATCACCCGCAGCAGCCAGTAGAGGGCCCCCACGACAGAGGCGACGGACCACACGTACACCTCGTGATAGACCCACGGGAGTGCCGCGTCGAAGGTGAGCACCGTTCCCCCAGTGCTGGCGGCCAGGAACAGGCCCGCCAGGACTGCTTCGAGCCGGCTCGGCATCGCGGGTCTGCCCATGCAGGCACGGATCAACCAGAACAGACGCGTGGTCATCGTGGCATAGACGATCCAGCCGATCGCCATCGAGATCAGTGTCAGTCGCCCGTCGTACTCGTGGGTGATCAGCTGCACCGGGATCCGCAGCAGGGCGGGGAAGATCCCGAAGTAGGAATACGTGCGGTCGTCGACGACGAACCCCTCGATGCCGAGACTGTTGGGTGGCACCCACAGACGGCCAGCGCGGAGGGCATCTGCCTGCAGGTCGAAGAACTGTTCGGCGTAACGGAACGCAGTGGCTCCCCGCAGGAGGTCGAACGAATAGTTGAGCAGCGTCAGGAAGTACGCCGCGGCGCCGATTCCCACTCCTACAACGGATGCGAACCGGACCCGCGCCCGGGCGGGTGCCTGGTCAGCGCCAACTGGCGTATCCGCCGGTTCAACGCCGGTTGTGGCGGGCGCCGAGGGTGGGGCGGTTGCTGACAAGGACTGGAGTCTTCTCGTTGGGTCGCGACCATGCGATCGAAGCGGAATTTGGGGGAGCCGGGGCCATGATACGCACCAGTAGAACGCATGCTCGCTGAGCGTCACAGCCTCCGCGTGGAGCCCCTGACCTTGGTGTAGGGTCCGGATCGTCCGTTCGGGCTTCTACTGGGAGGGAAACCGGGTGCGCAAGTCGCTGGCTGCACTTCTGATCATGCTGGGGGCTTTCTTCCTCATTCTCGCTGTTCTCACGAAGTTCTGGGCCGCTGACAGTTTGCTGCGCACACCACTGGACGTGGACTCCACGACCTTGCTGAGCGGCACCGCACAGCTGGGCACCGAGCCGGAGTTTCCGGTCAAGGTCACCAGCATCACCCGAGCCGACTCGGAGAAGTCCGACGGCACCGTGATCGTGTGGGAGAACTCCTCCTGCGTGGTCAGGGATGAGGGCGACCCGCCGAACTGCGTCCCTGCCGACGACCCGCAGGAACGCCTGCTCACGGCCTCCACCGACAAGTACGCCACCGACCGCAAAACCGGTGTGGCAGTCGAGGAGCGCAAGTACGTCTCGGCTGACGCCGGCGAGCACAAGGGTCTGATCAACAAGTTCCCGTTCCAGACCAAGAAGCAGACCTATGCCTTCTGGGACGGCACGGCGGGTAAGTCCTTGAACGCCGTCTACAAGGGCACCTCGACGGTCCAGGGACTGCGCACGTACCGCTTCGAGGTTATTGCCGACGAGGAGCCGATCGAGGTCACCGAGGGTGTCGAGGGCACCTACTCCTCCGACAAGACGATCTATGTCGAGCCGCTGACCGGCGCGATCGTGGACCAGAGCGACGACCAGGCCCGCGTCACCTCCGAAGGCGACCCGTTCCTCAGCCTGAACATCTCCTTCACCGATGCCCAGGTCAAGAAGAGCGTCCAGGACGCCGAGGACAACGTGCGCCTGCTGAACCTGGCCCGCAACACGCTGCCGATCGTGGCGCTGATCCTCGGCTTCCTGACGCTAGTCCCCGGGATCATCCTCTGGCGTCGGGAGAGTGCTGAGGATGAGTCCGAGGGTGTGCACCGGATCGAAGCCTGACCCAGGCTGAGGTGAGGTTCGTTTTACCCGCCCGCTCTGGGTCTTGGATTCGTTCCACTCAGGAGTGCTTGAGCCGGTACAGGTGCTGGTAGCCGAACATGTTCGGCCACGCCTTGCTCAGTCGCCGATCGACTGCAGCGATGGAGTCCACGAGCCGCGAGGGCCTGCTGGTCATCGACTTGATGGGCGCGCCGACCGGCTGCCACTCGATGATGCTGAGGTCGCACTCGGCGAACATCCGCTCCATCGTCCTTCGCGTGAAGAAGCGCAGGTGCCCGCGGTCGAGCGGACCTCGCTGGTCATAGTCGAACCGTCCGGCCATGATCCGGCCGCGGGGGTACCAGTGGCTGATGCTCGGGATCGAGACGAGGATCTCGCCGTCCATCGCGAGCCGGTCGCGCAGCGCGCGCAGCAGTTCGTCCGGCTCAGCGACGTGCTCGAGCACGTCAGCGGCCACGATGATCTCGAACTTCCGGTCAAGGCTGTCGGGCAGCGGGTCGTTGAGGTCGGCCTCGACGAACTCATTGACCGCGTCGCCGACGCCGTCCAGCTCGAACTTGTCGACTCCGACCACGGAGTGCCCCGCTGCCCGGACCCGGGATGCGAATCGTCCGTCGAAACATCCCACGTCCAGAACCGCGCTGGCTGGTTTCGCAGCCAGCCAGTTCAGCAACACCCGGTGCGACCCGTCCTCTGCCTTGAGGCCGTAGTCATCTGGGAGCTCGCCGCCGGCACCGAAGCCGCGTTCGCGGGCCCAGTGTCGAGCGACGTCGATGGTGACGTCCCTGGCGTAGCGCACGCCGTTGACGTAACAGATCTCGTCGCCGTAGTAGGTCGGGATGGGAACCTCGGCGATCCGCTTCCCGGCGGAGGCCAGGCCGAGGATGATCTCGGTGTCGAAGTCGAAGCCGTCCGAGTACGTGGACAGCGGAAGCGTGGCGAGTGCATCGACTCGGTAGGCGCGGTAGCCGCTGTGCCACTCGCTGAGCTCCAGCCCGGTGAGCTTGTTCTGGAACCTGGTGAGGATCCGGTTGCCCGTGAACTTGTACAGCGGCATGCCGCCCTTGCGTGCGGCACCGCGGATCATCATCCGCGAGCCGAACACGGCATCGGCGTCGCCGCGCAGGAGCGGCGCGGTGAGGTCCTCGATGACCTCGGGTGCGTACTGCCCGTCACCGTGGAGGAGCACCACCACGTCGAGCCCGTGGCTGATGGCCCACTCGTACCCGGCCTTCTGGTTGCCCCCGTACCCAAGGTTCGTCTCGTGGCGTACGACGGTCAGCGGCCACGTGGACCTGCTCTTGAAGTCTGCGGCCACCTGGTAGGTGTCGTCGCTGCTGGCGTCGTCGCACACCATGATGTGGTCGACGTTCGCGATGAAGGACTCGGGCAACCTCGCGAGGGTCGCCGCCACGGTGGAGGCGGCGTTGAACGCGACGACCAGGACTCCCACACGCGGGTTCTGGATGGGGTCAGACTCGGGCCATCGATGTGCCGACGTCACGTGCGTTCCTCCCTGTGCCTGCCGACAACGCAGGCGCTCTCGCCAGATCCGTGCCGAGTGTAGGGCCACGTCTCGAGTCGCGGCCGCGTTCATAGTATGTGCTCATGCAGATCGACGAGATCCTCAGCCTTGACTCGCTCCGGGCCGAACTTCCAGAAGTCAGTGCGCAGTACGCCGCGGCCGAGCCCTTCCCTCACATCGTCGTCGACGACGTCCTCAGCCCAGACGCCTTCAAGGCGACCGTCGAGGAGTTCCCCGGGATCCACGACCCCTTCTGGAAGGGCTACCTCCATGTCAACGAGGCCAAGTACTCCAACACCGAGGCGGACAGCTGGGCTCCCGCACTGCGTGCCGCGGCCGAGGCGCTGACCTCCGCGGAGTTCGTCACCTACCTCGAGGAGCTGACTGGCATCCAGGGCCTCAAGTCGGACTGGTCCATGGACGGTGGCGGGCTGCACCAGACCCGTCAAGGCGGTCACCTCAACATCCACACCGACTTCAGCACCCACCACGAGCACGAGAACTGGGCCAGGCGCGTCAACGTCCTGCTCTACCTGAACGAGGAGTGGCACGACGACTGGGGCGGCAAGCTGGAGCTGTGGGACAAGGACATGCTCGCCTGCCGGGACCGGGTCACGCCAAGGGGCAACCGGATGCTGGTCTTCACGACCTCCGACATCAGCTACCACGGGCACCCGGACGGACTGACCTGTCCCGAGGACATGGCCAGGCGCAGCATGGCTCTCTACTACTTCACCGAGGAGGAGAAGACCGTCCGTCGAGCCACGCACTACCGCGCCAGGCCCCAGGACGGTCTCAAGCGGGTGGCGATCGCGGCCGACCGGACCGCCCTCGACCTCTACGACCGGGCCAAGCGCCGCCTCGGGCTCTCCGATGACGTGGCCCACCGCTTCCTTGGCGGGTTCGCCAAGGTGCGTCAGCGGTTCAGGCGCGAGTAACGAGCATGCGGGGCATCACAGCTGGCTGGAGGTCTTCGCCTGGGTGCGTCCCGGGAGGCGCTGCGCCAGTCCCTTGAGGTCCCCAGCACGCAACCCGTCCCATTCGGGGCGGGTCAGGAACCGCGTGACCCGTCGCTCGATGACCACCTGGGAAACCGCAGAGATGAGAGCGGTGGCGCCCACTGCGACCACCACCTTCCATGGCCAGTCCCAGTCGAAGGTGTGCCGGCTCACGAAGTGGAAGATCGGGAAGTGCCAGACGTAGATCACGAGGGACATGCGACCCAGAGTGAGCAGCGCGCCGCTTCCCCTCATCCGTTGTGCCCGTTGTGGCGCTAGCGTCACGCACACGAGGAATGCTGCGACCAGGATCTCGAGGACCGTGCCGCCCCACCGCAGGTAGCTCGCGTCACGGAAGCACCAGTAGAGGACCGGAAGCATCAGGGCGAGGCTGGTGAGTGCGGCGTAACGGTAGAACTTGTCGGCAGAGGGCAGTCGCGGGACGAGTGCTGCCGACAAGGCCCCGACGACGAACGGATCCATCCGGACTGTCGTGCGGTTCAGCACGATGTAGATGTTCTCGATGGAATAGGCATGGAAGCGCCACATGACCAGGACGACGAAGAGGGCGGAGAGTGTCGCCAGCAGTGCCGTCGGCCGATGCCGCAGGACGAACGCGATCACCGCGACGATCACCACGGCCTGCATGTCGACAGAGATGTACCAGAGGTGTCCCAGGTCCATCCGGGTTCCGGTCAGGTTCTCCTGGACCAGCCAGTTGTAGGTGTAGGTCAGGGCGTGCCACAGCGACTCGCGGTTGGTCTGTTTGGTCTCGGCGTCGGTGACGTCGATGGCTGCGACCACCATGACCGTGAAAAGCACCACCCACATCGCAGGACCGACCCGAACAATGCGGCGCACGGCCACCGTCAGTGGTGCCATCTGGGCCTGGCTCTCGCTGGCCGCGATGGCACGGAACAGCAGGAATCCAGAGGCGACGAGGAAGATGGTCACGGCGGAGTCGCCACTCCGGAAGATCGGCTCCACCCACCCGTGGGAGGTGATGAACGTGGTTGGCCACAGAGTCCATCCGTGCGACAGGACCACCAGGACGATCGCGAATCCGCGGAGCCCGTCCAGGGCCCGGACGCGCGCGGCCGGGTGAGTGGGGTCGGACACGTTGCGCAGTCTAGGGTGTGCGCATGCTGATGGGCGTACGCGCGCGGCGGGCGGCGTCCATCGCGGGCACCCGACTCGACTCCGGGGTCAAGAAGATCGGCTGGCCGGTGTTGTTGCTGGCCCTCGCAATGCTGGTTCAGCTGGTCTTGAGCCTGATCATGATCCGCGGCGCCTGGCTGACAGCCGACCCGCTCTACTACATCACCGAGCGCGGGGCGCTGCCCGGCTCAGACGAGGGCTTGCTCGCCTCTCATCGTGGGCACTGGTTGACCGTGCCGTTCCTGCTCTACCGCGTGCTGTTTCCGGTGTTCGGCCTCAGCCACGGCTGGCCCTACTCGCTGGTCAGCCTCTTGCTGCACCTCTCGGTGGTGGTGCTGCTCTTCGTGCTCTTGCGCCGCGCTTCGTGGGGGCCCGGCCTGGCCGCCGTGACTGTGGTGCCGGTGGTGTTCCTCGGCGCCGGCGCTCAGGCCTACATCAGCGATCACCCATTACCGCTGGTGCTGTCGCTCGCTCTCGGCCTCGCGGCGTTGCTGCAGTTCAGCACCAACACGTCCCGAGCCCGGGTCGCGACAGGTGCCGGGCTGCTCCTGCTGGCCGTGATGTCGTCGGGCGTGGGGCTGGTCGTTCTGGTCACGGCCGGGGTCTGGCTCTGGCTGCGTCGGGGTCTGCTCGCCGCCGCCCTGGGCACGGCCCCGGCCGTTCTCGCTTTTCTCACCTGGTTCGCAGTGTTTGGCCGTGACTACGACCGTGTCCGACTGGGGGGATGGGACTTCCTTGCGCTGCCGAAGCTCACCTGGGTAGGGGCCACAACCGCGCTGGAACGCGCTTCTGGGGTGCCGGACTCGGGTGCGTTGCTCCTGTGCCTGGTCATCGGAGCGCCGCTGGTCCTGCGATCACTGCCGCGCGAGGCTCGCAATCTTGCCTGGGCTGGTCAGGTCGGTGCCATGGTCCAGCTCTCGCTGAGCGCCGTCGGCGGCGGGCCGGAGGGCTACCCTCCGGTGACCGAATCGCGCTACGCCTACGTCGCCCTGGTGCTTCTGGCCCCCTCGGTCGCGGTGCTCCTGCTCGCGGTGAGGCGCGCTGCTCCGCGAGTTCCACGAGGCGGACTCCCGGTGCTCGTCGGTGTGCTCGCGTCGGCATACCTGCTCAACGCCCTCGACCTGCAGCGTCACGAGGCCGATGCCTTCGTTTCCGTCTCGTCGGGTCTGAGGGACCGCGTCGTGGGCACCTTGGCAGCGAACGAGGCCGGCGAGGAGGTGCTGACAGCGCGACCAGACGGACTCGATGAGCGGATGAATGTGGATCTCGTGACCTCGAAGCGCATCGCGTGGACGTTGCCGGGGAAGCCGGCAAGCGCGAGGCAGAGGATCGAGGCCGAGTCGGAGTTCTTCGTCGGAGTCAGCCGTGACACGTTCGGACTGTTCGCGCCAAACGTCGCTGTCAGTGTGTCGTTCGAGCAGCCGTTGCTCCCGGGCACAGCGTGCGCGCCCTACCGGACTGTCTCTGATCATCCCGAGATTGCCGTCGACACGGGTGGTGACGGAGTCGAGATCGCGGTGAAGAGTCCTTCGACGCAGGTCACGACCAGGCTCGAGCGCGGCAAGCAGGTCTCTGCATCACGGACCTGGGACATTGCCTCGGGCACGCCCATCCATATCGCGACGACCGCTCATGACGCTCGCCTGGTCGTCACCTTCGACCGCGCTGGGGAATACACCATCTGCAAGCACTGATTCCCGTGACTCCCTGCCGTCGGGCGTGTGCTCACAGCAGCCAGCACACTGTTGATCAGCCCCGCGACGGCGCAGCTGCCAGCTCGCTGACGAAGATCGCCGACCCCGGCGTGAGCATGCCGCGGACTCGGCTCCACCCACCCCAGGTGCGGTCGTGCTCGGCGGGCCACTCCGGCTCGTGCAGGTCGGTGAGGACGAACCCGTTGCGCGCCAGGGCGCTGACCCAGTCCCCGATCGTGCGGTGGTGCTCGACGTACCGCGTTGCTCCGGTCTGGTCGTCCACCTCGACGTAGGGCGTGCGGTCCCAGTAGGACTGCGAGGCCACCAGGCCCTCCTCACCCGGGTCGTCGGGAAACATCCATCGCGTCGGATGGGTGACCGAGAAGGCGAAGACACCACCGGGACGCAGGACTCGCGCAACGTCGGCCACCAGGGCCGGTGCGTCGGCCACGAACTGCAGGGCGCCGAACGCGGAGAACACCACGTCGAACGTCGCATCGCCGAACGGCAGGCCGGCAGCAGAAGCACACAGGGTGGGTACGACGACCTCGTGCTCCTGGTCGATCCGCCGGCTGTGCTGCAACTGGCGCCAGGACACGTCGATGCCGACCGGTCTGCCACCGCGCGCCAGCACCCACCGGGAGCACTGACCCGCTCCACACCCGATCTCCAGCACCTTGCTGCCAGCCACCTCGCCGAGGACGCGGACGTCGTCCTCGCGCACCCCTTCAGGTCCCCAGAGGAACCCGGCGTCCCCGAGGTACTCACCATGGGTGGACTGGTACTCGTCGGCGTAGGCGTCCCAGTCGGCACGGTTGGCCAGCAGCGACTCGGCCTCGTCGACAGGGCGTCGCTCGGGGCGGACTCCAGACACGATCGAAGGCTATCCCCGCCCGGTCCCACCCACGTGGCAGGGTCGGGGCATGGACGGCTTCCCCACCTCGCTGCAACCACTCCCGGGAGGGCACAGCGGGGAGACCTTCCTGGCCGAGGCTGCGGGGGAGCGGACCGTGGTGCGCGTCTACGGGGCACGGTCGTCACGTCGCGGGCCGCTCGCCCCGGAGATCGACGCGGCGGTGCTGGAGCTCGTGCGCGGGCTGCTGCCCGTCCCCGACGTCCTGGAGGTACGCCGCGGCGACCCGGATGTGGACCTCCCGGGGCTGCTGGTCACCTCGCACCTGCCGGGGGAGCGGCTCGACCTCCTGCTGCCAGCGCTCGATCCTCGCCAGCAGGCGGCCGTGGGCGCGAACCTGGGCACCCTGCTGGGGCGTCTCGGGCACATGGCCCAGCCGCGGGCGGGGGCCTTCGCCGACCGCACCCTGGTCGCGCATGACCTGCCGGACCAGGCCCGCGACCTGCAGGCGTGGGTAGAGGCGCACTCGGAGAGGCTGGTGGCTGTTCTCCACGAGCAGGTGGCCGACGCCCTGCACACGCTCGCCGCTCACGCGCAGGACCTCATTGACGAGGACCAGCGAGTGTGTCTGGTGCACGGTGACTTCAACGCGAAGAACCTGCTCGTGGACCCGGCCACCCTCGAGGTGACCGGAGTCCTCGACTGGGAGTTCGCGATGGCCGGCTCGCCGTACGCAGACCTCGGCAACCTGCTGCGCTTCGACCCGCTCCCGCACCTCGCAGACGCCGTGACGTCCGCCTACCGCGAGCTCATGCCCGTCGCAACGGTCCCAGGGGGCGACGACCTGCTCCATCGCGCCCGGGCCGCCGACCTGTTCGCCCTGGTTGAGCTGGCGGCGCGCGACGAGGCTAACGAGGTCGTCGCACGCGCGCGAGAGCTGTTGGCGGCCGCCGTGGAGTAGCTCCGTCCCTGGACCGCTCAGGCTCGGTTGGACGCTCAGACGCGCTGGCGGATAGACTCTGCGGTGCGCCAGAAGTCTGCCTGAGTCTCAGACGTAGCAGCCTCTCGCTCGCTGTCGGCCCGAATCGGGAAACCGTGATGGGTGAACGAAACAACAATCGTGATGGTGAAACGGGCTTCTGCGCGTGCCCGCACGACTCCTATCCATCCGAAGGCTCTTCTTTCCCTATGACAATCACCCCCACTCTTACCGACGCTCCGCAGGTCGCCGTCAACGACATCGGTTCGGAGGAGGACTTCCTCGCCGCCATCGACGCGACGATCAAGTACTTCAACGACGGTGACATCGTCGAAGGCACCATCGTCAAGGTCGACCGCGACGAGGTTCTGCTGGACATCGGTTACAAGACCGAGGGTGTCATCCCCTCGCGCGAGCTCTCGATCAAGCACGACGTGGACCCCAACGAGGTCGTCCAGGTCGGTGACAAGGTCGAGGCCCTGGTTCTCCAGAAGGAGGACAAGGAAGGCCGGCTGATCCTGTCCAAGAAGCGCGCCCAGTACGAGCGCGCCTGGGGCACCATCGAGCAGGTCAAGGAAGAGGACGGCGTCGTCGAGGGCACCGTCATCGAGGTCGTCAAGGGCGGCCTGATCCTGGACATCGGCCTGCGTGGCTTCCTGCCCGCGTCGCTGGTGGAGATGCGCCGCGTACGCGACCTGCAGCCCTACGTCGGCCAGACGCTCGAGGCGAAGATCATCGAGCTGGACAAGAACCGCAACAACGTCGTGCTCTCACGCCGCGCCTGGCTCGAGCAGACCCAGTCCGAGGTCCGCCACGGGTTCCTCACCCAGCTCCAGAAGGGCCAGATCCGCAAGGGTGTCGTGTCCTCCATCGTCAACTTCGGTGCCTTCGTGGACCTCGGTGGCGTCGACGGCCTGGTGCACGTCTCCGAGCTGTCCTGGAAGCACATCGACCACCCCTCCGAGGTCGTCACCGTGGGTGACGAGGTCACCGTCGAGGTGCTCGACGTCGACATGGAGCGCGAGCGTGTCTCGCTCTCGCTCAAGGCCACCCAGGAAGACCCCTGGCAGCACTTCGCCCGCACCCACCAGATCGGCCAGATCGTTCCGGGCAAGGTCACCAAGCTGGTCCCGTTCGGTTCCTTCGTCCGTGTCGAGGAGGGCATCGAGGGACTGGTGCACATCTCCGAGCTGGCAGAGCGCCACGTGGAGATCCCCGAGCAGGTGGTCCAGGTCAACGACGACGTGATGGTCAAGATCATCGACATCGACCTCGAGCGTCGTCGGATCTCGCTGTCGCTGAAGCAGGCCAACGAGACCGCCACCGCGGTCGAGGGCGAGGAGTTCGACCCCACCCTCTACGGCATGTCGGCCACCTACGACGAGCAGGGCAACTACATCTACCCCGAGGGCTTCGACCCCGACACGGGTGAGTGGCTCGAGGGCTTCGACGACCAGCGCAAGGTCTGGGAGGACCAGTACGCCAAGGCGCACGCGCGCTGGGAGGCGCACCTCAAGCAGCAGACCGAGGCCGCCAAGGCCGAGGTCGAGGCCGGCGAGGCCACGTCCTACTCCAGTGGTGGCGAGGCTGCCGCCGAGGAGGGCACCGAGCCCGAGGCCGGATCGCTCGCCTCGGACGAGGCGCTCCAGGCGCTGCGCGAGAAGCTCACCGGCGGTCAGGCCTGACCGCACCGCACCACGACGAAGGAGCCCGGTCCCCGCAAGGGGGCCGGGCTCCTCGTGTGTCCGGCGGTGTGCTCGCCGGGAGTTCCCGACTCAGGCGCGGTGCCGCGGATCGAACAGGTCGGGCTGGTGGCTGCGGGGCGGCGTGGAGCCGGGGCCACGGCGTCCGTAGCCGTCGTTGTGGATGAACGTTGCCAACGCCGGGCCCGCGATGGCGGCGAGTACGAGCAGGAGGAGGAGGATCGCTGTGATGGTCATGACATCAAGTTTGCGGTCATTGATATCCCGCCACGAGTGGCAGAAAAGTCATTATACGACAAGATTCCGCCATCCCTCTTGGTGGCAGCGGGGCACGGTCAGGACGGGGACAAAACGCCCGCCGCCCGGCCTGCGGCGGCGTAGGCGTCAGCCAGCGAGGCCACCGTCTCGTGGGCGTTGAGGCCGCTGGGGTTGGGCACCACCCACAGGTCGGCGCCCTCGAAGGGTTCGCCCTGGTGACCGAGCTGTGCCCGGGGCACCCCGAAGGCCCGGCGGTACGCCGTGACGCCGGCGATCGCGACCACCCGGGGGCGCCGGGACCGCACCAGCTCACGCAGCCGCGCTCCGCCCTCGCGAAGCTCGGCGGCGGACAGCTCGGAAGCCCTGGCGGAGGCTCGCGGCACCAGATTGGTGATGCCCAGCCCGCGCCCGCGGAACCGGTCGCGGTCGACGTCGCTCATCCCGGCCGAGGGACTGACCGGGTCGGTGAGGATGCCGGCGCGCAGCAGCGCCGGGTAGAAGCGGTTGACCGGGTGCGCGAAGTGCGTCTGCACCGCTGCCGTCCACAGGCCGGGGTTGATTCCGACGAAGAGCAGTCGGAGCTCGTTGGGTGGCTCGGGAAGCAGGTCGGGCACCTCGACGTCCTGGAAGGACTCGAGCTCCGCCTTGCTGAACCCCATCAGTGCTCCTCCGTGACCAGATCGGGGAGATCGAGCCGACGCACCTTGCCGGTCGGGGTGCGGGGGAGGTCGTCGAGGCGGTGGTACTCCTTGGGCCGCTTCGCCGGGGCAAGGTGACCGCGGGCGTGTGCCCGAAGCGTGTCGAGGTCGATGGCACCGACCACAGCGGCGCAGACGCGCTGCCCCCACTGCTCGTCCTCAGCACCGAAGACGGCGATGTCGTCCACGCCGGGAACCTCCGCGAGCACCCGCTCGACCTCGGCGGGGTAGACGTTCACGCCGCCGCTGATGATCAGGTCCTCACGTCGGCCGTCGAGGAAGACGTAGCCGTCCTGGTCGACGTGCCCGAGGTCGCCCACGGTGAACGCCGGTCCGGCATCGGTCTCCCGCCAGGCCGCCGCGGTCTTCTCCGGGTCACCGAGATAGCCGAACCGCGCATGAGGAGGTACGACGCACCACAGGTGGCCGTCCTCGTCGGTGGTCATCGTGCGACCCGGTCGCGCCCGACCCAGCGTGCCCGGACGCTGGACCCACTCCTCGCTGCGACAGGCAGTGAACTGCCCTTCGGTAGACCCGTAGAACTCCCACGTCGAACGGTGCGGGAACACCTCGAGCAGTCGCCGCTTCACCCACTCGGGACAGGGTGCGCCGGCGTGCGCGACGAGCCGGAACGAGGTCAGGTCAGGTGTGCTGCCACCCGAGTCGAGCAGAGCGTCCCAGTGGGCGAAGAGCCTCTGGAGGTGGGCCGGCACGCAGAACATCGAGGTGGGCCGGTGCCGGCGGATCGCAGCGGTCACGACCTCGGGGTCGAACTCGCCGGGTACGACGACCCGGCCACCGGCCAGCAGCGTCCCGATCGAGAACCGCAACGGCGCGGAGTGGTGCATCGGACTGAGGACCAGGTTCACGTCGCCTGCCTGGAAGCCCCACAGGTCGCGCTCCTCCGCGAGCAACGCCTCTGCCTCGGCTGTCTCGAGGAGTCCGGAGTAGACGCCCTTGGGGCGGCCGGTGGTGCCGCTGGTCAGATGGATCGGCCTGCCGAGCGGCGGGCCCTCCACAGGTTCTCCGCCCAGCGCCGCGAGGAGCTCCTCCAGCTGTGGCTGCGAGGCCACCACCAGCGCCGGATCGATGTCGGCCAGCAGCTCCTCGCGCTCGCTCGGCATCAGCTTCACGTCCATCGGGACAGGGAAGATCCCTCGGCGCAGCAGGGCGATCACCAGCTCGGCGTACGCCGGTGAGCCGGGGACGAGCAGGGCGATCCTGGACCCGGGAGGCAGCTCGAGCACGTCCACCCGCAGATCCTCTCAGGTGCCCGGGCGCCCGGGCGGGACGCCGGCTGGGATGATCGCGCCATGACGACCCGAGTTGGACTGACCGGTGGTGTCGCTTCCGGCAAGAGCACGGTCGCGGCCATGTTCGCGGACCTCGGGGCCGTGATCATCGACGCGGACGCCCTGGCCCGCGAGGTCGTGGCGAAGGGCACCACGGGCCTGACGGCGGTGGTCGACGAGTTCGGCGAAGAGCTCCTCGGCGCGGATGGAGAGCTGGACCGCCAGGCGATGGGACGTCTGGTCTTCAACGACGATCAGGCGCGCAAGCGGCTCGAGCAGATCGTGCACCCGCTGGTCTTCGAGCGCATCGTGGAGCTCGAGGAGCAGGCACCTGCGGGAGCTGTCGTGGTGCACGACATCCCGCTGCTGGCGGAGAGCGGTCGGGCCGATACCTTCGACGCCGTCGTCGTCGTGGACGCTCCTCCCGAGCTCCAGGTCGAGCGGATGACCGGTGACCGTGGTTGGACCGACGAGGACGCCATGTCACGCATCCGGTCGCAGGCGTCGCGTGCGGACCGCCTGGCCATCGCCACGCACGTCATCGAGAACACCGGGACGCGCGAAGACCTCCGCACCTTGGTGGCGGAGGTCTTCGCGGACGTGGTCTCGGCGGGGTCGCGGAACGGCTGAGTGCTCAGGCCTGGCCCGGTCCGCCGAGCAGTATCAGTCCCGGCTCCGGGGTCTCAGGCTGCCAGGTCGGGGTCGGCCAGGCGGCGCAGCTTGGCGATCGCCTCCCGCTCGAGCTGGCGGACCCGCTCTGCGGAGATGCCGTGGCGCGAGCCGATGTCGGCCAGCTTGTGCTGACGTCCGTCGACAAGCCCGTAGCGCGACCTGACGATGTCGGCCGAGCGCTCGTCCAGGAGTCCGACCAGGGTGTTGAGGCGGTCGCGCGACTCCGTGTCGAGCACCGTCAGGTCAGGACCGGGGGAGCTCTCCTGGGCGATCAGGTCGCCCAGCGAAGTGTCGCCATCCTCGTCGATCGGGGTGTCCAGGCTGACGTGGTCGCGACCCCAGGACATCAGGTCCAGGACCCGCTCGATGTCCATGTCGAGCTCGGCGGCGATCTCCTCGGGGTCGGGTTCGCGGCCCAGCTGGCGTTCGAGGGTACGACGAGCGGAGCCCACCTGGTTCAGCTCCTCGACCACGTGCACCGGCAGGCGTACGACCCGTGCCTGTTGGGCGATGCCACGCGTGATCGCCTGGCGCACCCACCAGGTGGCGTAGGTGGAGAACTTGTAGCCCTTGGCGTAGTCGAACTTCTCGACCGCACGGATCAGGCCGGTGTTGCCCTCCTGGATCAGGTCGAGCATCGGCATCTGGCTGCGGCCGTACTTGCGGGCGATGGAGACCACGAGGCGGAGGTTGGCGTTGATGAAGCGCTGCATCGCGCGTTCGCCCTCCTCGACCATCCAGAGCAGCTCCGTCTCGGTCGCGAACTTGGGTGCGCCGCCCTTGCGACGGCCGACACGGCCCTCGTCCAGCAGCTTCTGGGCGAACAGGCCGGCCTCGATGGTCTTGGACAGCTCGACCTCGGTCGCGGCGTCCAGCAGCGGAGTCCGGGCGATCTCGTCGAGGTAGAGACCGACGCTGTCGCGCCCTTCGATCTCACGATCGTTGCGGGTGCTGGTGGTAGTGGTGCTCATGGAGGTCTTCCCTTCCTACAGGTGGACCGTTGGCGCTGGTCCTGTTTGTTGCAACACGTGCCGATGGTGGGGGATTCCCGCCTGCACTCGTGGGGTGCCACGTCGTGACGCCTCACCCCTTCAGACGTGCCCGTACCCCGCGAAGTTGCCTCCGACGCGACTTCTCAGGCACTTCTCAGCGAGGTCGGCAGGGCGCCGGGGCGGCAGACTGGGGCCATGCGCATCGATCTCAACGCCGATCTCGGCGAGGGCGTCACCGACGACGAGGGCCTGATGAAGGTGGTGAGCAGCGCCAACCTCGCGTGTGGCTTCCATGCCGGCGACGAGCAGACCATGCGCCGCGTCTGCGACTCCGCGGCGGAGCGGGGGGTGGTGGTCGGCGCCCAGGTTTCCTACCGCGACCGGGACAACTTCGGTCGACGGCAGATGGAGGTCGCTGCGGACCTGCTCACGGAGTGGGTGGCCGAGCAGGTCGAGGTGCTGCGGGCGATCGCGGCGTCCTGCGGTGTCGAGGTCGCCTATCTCAAGCCGCACGGTGCGCTCTACAACCGGGTGGTGGACGACGAGGAGCAGGCTGCGGCGGTGCTCCGCGGGAGCGGGAACCTACCCGTCCTGGGCCTGCCGGGCTCGGCGGTTCTCCGGCTCGCCGAGTCGGCCGGACGGACCAGCATCCGGGAGGGCTTTCCGGACCGCGGTTACACCGCCGAGGGCCGGCTGGTGCCACGCGACCAGCCGGGAGCCCTGGTCGAGGGGGCGGCGGCCGTCGCGCGGAACGCCGTCGACATGGCGCGGTCGGGGAAGGTGCACTCGCTGTGCGTGCACGGTGACTCACCGGGAGCCGTGGAGGTGGCCACCTCGGTTCGCGCCGTCCTGGTCGCAGCGGGGTACGACGTGCGCCCATGGTGAGCGATGCGTTCCCTTCCGCGGTGATCTGCAGGCCGTTCTTGAGTCCCAAGCTGTCCACAGGCGCCTGTGGACGCAGTGTGGAGAACGGGCTTTTGTTGTGGACGAGCAGCGAGGTTCTGTGGGCAACCCGGTGGATGGGGAAAATACTTCTGAGAACTGTGGGATTGCCCTTGTGCCGGGCCGAGCCCGTCACGTAGAAATCACTCACCGCAGCCTGCAAGGGCAGTGGGGAACCGGATGAGAACTGCAGATCCGCCCGGTGGGGAGACTCACCGGAGGTCGTCAAGGTGATGAGACGACAAGGTCTGCGGGAGTCGCTGGTTCGGAGCAGAGCATCACGGCTGTTCCACCCAGAGGGGTCCGCGAAACTCATACTTTCGCGGACCCCTCGCCTATTTCTCTCCACTTACGAGCTCAGACTCTGCCCGGTCCTCGCTCTCCAGGACAGTTGTTTGCGAGGATCGTGAGATGCGAGCGCGCCGTGTCGGAGACCAGGCACTGCTGCTGGAGTGCGATGGATCCGACGAGGCTCGGACGGCGTACGCCGAGGCGAGGCGTCGTCTGGAGACCGGGGAGCTGGACTGCATCGACGTCGTCCCGGCCGCCGAGACGTTGCTGCTGGACGGCCTCAGGGACCTGGAGTCCGTGCTCCAGGGGCTCCAGGGATGGCCGGGCGTCCTGCCCGACCAGGTGGAGGGAGCCCTGGTCGAGCTGCGGGTGACCTACGACGGCCCCGACCTGGAGTCCGTCGCCCGGCACACCGGCCTCGACGTCCAGCAGGTCGTCAGGCGGCACCGGGACTGCGAGTTCGTGGTGGCGTTCTGCGGCTTCGCCCCGGGCTTCGCCTATCTCAGCGGGCTGCCGGCGGAGCTGCACGTGCCCCGGCTCGACGAGCCGCGCTCCAGGGTCCCGGCCGGCTCGGTCGGACTGGCCGGTGCGTTCACCGGGGTCTACCCACGGTCCTCGCCGGGAGGATGGCAGCTGATCGCGAGGACCGACGAGCGCCTGTGGGACGTCGACCGCGAGTCGCCTGCGCTGCTCACGCCCGGCTCCCGGGTCCGCTTCGTGGACGTGAACGAGGACCTCGACGATGGCTGAGCGGGCGCTGGCGATCCGGGAAGCGGGACCCCAGGTCACCGTGCAGGACCTCGGCCGACCCGGTCAGGCCCACCTGGGAGTCCCGCGCTCCGGCGCCCTGGACGCTCCGGCCCATCGGTTGGCCAACCGTCTGGTCGGCAACGAGGAGTCGGCGGCGACGCTGGAGTGTCTCGGCGGGCAGCTGTCGTTCCGCACCCGCAGCGCGGTGACCATCGCCGTCACCGGGGCTCGCGTCCCGGTCGTCGTCGACGGGCGCGGCCGGGACTGGGCCAACGCGGTCGCGGTGCCCGCCGGAGCCCTCGTGGAGCTGGGTGCTGCCACCGAGGGACTGCGCGCCTACCTGGCGGTGTCGGGTGGCATCGCGGTGGATCCTGTGCTGGGCTCGCGCTCCACCGACCTGCTGTCCGGGCTCGGACCCGAGCCGGTCGGCGACGGTGACGTGCTCCCGATCGGGTCGCCCGGGCGGTCGCCGGTCCCGGTCGAGGCGGTGCGCACCCCGCCACCTTCCCGGGAGCTGCGACTGTGGCTGGGTCCGCGTGACGACTGGTTCGAGGAGGAGTCGGTCGAGGCGATCGACGGGTCGGCGTACGTCGTGCGGAGCGAGTCCAACCGCATCGGTCTGCGGCTCGAGGGGGAGCCGGTCCGGTGGCGCAGTGACCAGGAGCTGGCCAGCGAGGGGATGGTGCTGGGAGCTGTCCAGGTGCCTCCGAACGGGCAGCCCGTCATCTTCCTCAACGACCACCCCACGACCGGCGGCTACCCGGTGATCGGGGTGGTGCTCTGCGACGACCTCGCGGTGTGTGCCCAGCTCAGGCCGGGTGACCAGATCACTCTTCGGGTGGTCTGAAGGGCGTCAGGGCGGGATCGGCGATGCCGAAGCTGACCACGCGGCCCGGGCCGGTCTCCGCGGTCTCGAAGCGCACCGTCACGACCCCGCGGCCCGAACCCCAGACCCAGCCGCGGCCATGTGCCTCGTGCACCACGTCCATGCCCGGCGCCCAGCCTCGATGGCGTGAGATCGCGGCGACCGCGGCCTCGGTCGCCTCATCGGGGAGCACCTCCTCCTGCGCGTCCACCTCGTCGCCGAAGAGGTCCTCCTGGATCCAGTCGGCGAACCCGGACACGCCGACGCCCAGCAGCCGTACGCCGCTGGAGGTGTCCAGCTCGGCCAGCATCCGTCGCGCGACCCGCGCGATCTGTCGACCGTCGTCCGAGGGCTCGGAGAGGGTCGCCGAGCGACTCACGGTCGAGAAGTCGTGCAGCCGCACCTTGATGGAGACGGTACGTCCGGAGATCCGGGCCTTGCGCAGCCGCTCGGTGACCTTCGCGGACTGCCGGTCGAGCAGTGCCTCCAGCAGCCGCTTGTCGACGTGGTCGGTGTCGTAGGTGTCCTCCACACTGATCGACTTCGCCTCGCGCTCGGGGTCCACCGACCGGTCGTCCTGGGCGCGGGCGAGCGCGAAGAGCCCCGAACCGTGCGCGCGGCCGAGCAGCCGCACCAGCTCCTCCTCGGTCAGGCGCTCGAGCTCCTCGACGGTGTGCACACCGACGCGGCGCAGACGCTCAGCCGTGGCGGGGCCGACGCCGGGGATGACCGTGACCTGCATCGGGCGCAGCAGGTCCTGCTCCATCCCGGGCGCGACCACCACCAGGCCGTCGGGCTTGTCGAGGTCGCTGGCGATCTTGGCGATCAGCTTGGAGGTGCCGATGCCGACCGAGCCGGCGATCCCACCGGTGACCTCGTGGACCTGCTCCTTGAGCTGCCGCGCGAACGCGCTGACCGAGGTCACCGAGAGGTCGGGGAGGTCGGCGCCCTCGAGGTCGACGAACGCCTCGTCCAGCGACAGCGGCTCCACCAACGGGCTCGTGGACCGCAGCAGCTCCATCACCGCGCGGCTGGTGTCGCGGTAGGCGTGGAACCGTCCGGAGAGGAACGCGGCGTTGGGGCAGCGTCGTCGGGCCTCCGCCGTGGACATGGCGGAGTGCACCCCGAAGGTCCGAGCCTCGTAGGACGCAGTCGCCACCACCCCCCGACCACCGACACCACCGACCACCACCGGCTTGCCACGCAGCGAGGGCTTGTCGCGCTGCTCCACGGCCGCGAAGAACGCATCGAGATCCACGTGCAGGATCGTCGGCTGGGAACGCACCTGGTGATCGTGCCACGGCCTTCCAGACCGGTTCGCGTCCACATCGCGCGGATGGCCACGCGTTGTGCACAGGCCGCTACGGTTCGCTGGCCGGGAGCGGCGGCGGCTCCAAGGGTGAAGCGCATGACCACACCCCTTGCACCGGAGCCGAACAGCTCCGACGCCACCACGTTCGTCGCTCGCACGCCCACCGACCTGATCGCGGTGGTGCCCGCCGTGCTCGGCTTCCATCCGCAGGACTCCGTGGTCCTGCTGACCTTCGGGCCGCCGGGCGGTGGCTTCCATGCGCGGGTCGACCTGCCCGTCGAGCCTGCGCACCAGGATGCCGTCGCCGGCGTGCTCATGGACGCCGTGGTGGCCAACGGCGTACGCCGCGCGGCGATGCTGCTCTACACCGATGACGTCGAGCTGGCGCTCGAACAGGCGCGGCTGCTGATCGACCGCCTGACCGACTTCGGGGTGGACCTGCTCGACGTGCTCCGCGTCGACGACGGCTGCTGGCACCGGATCCCCGAGGACGGATCGCCGGGCACGGCGTATGAGCTGGAGACACATCCGTTCACCGCCCAGCGGGTCTTCGATGGGCACGTCGTCCACCGCGACCGGGAAGAGCTCGCGGACTCCCTGGTGGGCACCGACGAGGACGACGCGGTCGCGGTGGCCCTGGCGGCGACCCGCTTCGCCGATCTCGTGGCCACCTCCGAGGAGGCCGCTGATCGCGCCCATGGCTTTCTCCAGGCCGAGGCACGCTGGCTGCAGCGGCGCATCCGGGCACACGTCGACGCCGACCCAGCAGACAGGTCAACCGCACACAGGTCCACCTCGAACAGGGTCACAGCACCCGATGCAGCCGAAGCAGGCCGGCTGCTGGTGCTCACCTCGTTGGCACCCACACGCGACGTGGCTCTGGCCGAGATCACCCGCGAGACGTCGCAACCGCACGTGGAGCTGTGGCGGGGTCTGGTGCGCCGCAGCCCCCGAGACCTGCTGCCGGGTGTGTCCTCGCTGCTTGCGTTCGCCGCGTGGCAGCACGGTGACGGCGCGCTGGCCTGGTGCGCGATCGACCGCTGCCTCGAGGTGGACCCCGACTACTCGATGGCCCACTGCGTGGCCGATCTGCTCACCCGTGCCGTGCCACCCACCGTGTGGGAGCAGATCGATGGGGACGACCTGGCGGTCTTCCGTGCTACCGCCCGGGACCACGAGGCTGAGGGTCAGGCCTCGTGAGACCTAGCTCCGCTCCTCTAGGGTGCGTTCATGGGAGAAGAAGTCGACCTGCAGGAGTTCAGCCGGGCTGATCGCACGCGCCACCGGGAGAAGGTGCGCCGGTGCCTGGACGTCTTCGCCAGGATGCTGCGCGAGTCCCGATTCGACGTCGACGACCCCATGACGGGCATGGAGATCGAGTTCAACCTCGTCGACGACGAGGGTCGTCCCGCGCTGAAGAGCGCCGAGGCGCTGGAGGCGATCGCGAACCCGCTCTTCCAGACCGAGCTCGCCCAGTTCAACCTCGAGATCAACGTGCTGCCCCGACGGCTCGGTTCCCGCGGTGTCTCCGGCTTCGAGGACGACCTGCGGAGCAGCCTGAACCAGGCGGAGAGCAAGTCCAACGAGGTCCACGCCCACATGGTGATGATCGGCATCCTGCCGACCCTCGAGGACGGGCACCTCACGCCGACGACGATCAGCCCGAACCCGCGCTACAAACTGATCAGCGACCAGGTCCTCGCGGCGCGCGGGGAGGACCTCGTCATCGACATCCAGGGCACCGAACGGCTGCGGACGACGTCGGACTCGATCATGCCGGAGGCTGCGTGCACGAGCACCCAGCTGCACACCCAGGTGAGCCCGGAGAACTTCGCGGCCTACTGGAACGCCTCGCAGGCCATCAGCGGTGTCCAGCTGGCGGTCGGCGCGAACTCGCCGTACCTCCTGGGCAAGGAGCTGTGGCGGGAGACCCGGATCCCCCTCTTCGAACAGGCCACCGACACCCGGAGCGAGGAGCTGAAGGAGCAGGGCGTCCGACCGCGCGTGTGGTTCGGCGAACGCTGGATCACCTCGATCTTCGACCTGTTCGAGGAGAACGTGCGCTACTTCCCGGCGCTGCTCCCGATCACCGACGACGAGGACCCCCTGGAGGTGCTCGAGTCCGGAGGCACCCCGAACCTGTCCGAGCTCAAGCTGCACAACGGCACGATCTACCGCTGGAACCGCCCGGTCTACGACGTCGTCAGCGAGGTGCCGCACCTGCGCGTGGAGAACCGCGTGCTCGCTGCGGGCCCCACCGTGATCGACACGATGGCCAACGCGGCGTTCTACTTCGGTCTGACCCGCTCGCTGGCGGAGGACGACCGCCCGCTGTGGTCGCGGATGTCCTTCTCCGCGGCCGAGGAGAACTTCCACGTGGCGGCCCAGCACGGCATCGACGCGCGGATCTACTGGCCCGGTATCGGCGAGGTGGACGCGACCGAGCTGGTGCTGCGCCGGCTGCTGCCGATGGCGCACGAGGGGCTGAGCCGCTGGGGGGTCGAGTCCGACGAGGCGACCCGGCTGTTGTCGATCATCGAGCAGCGGTGTGTGCTGCACCGCAACGGCGCCTCCTGGTATGTCGAGAAGGTCAAGGCCCACGAGGAAGCGGGGGCCGAACGCACGGAGGCGCTGCGGCTGACCCTCCAGGACTACCGCGCGCTGATGCACGCCAACGAGCCGGTGCACACCTGGCCGGTGTAGGGCTCACCGCACGTTCGAGCCTGCAGTGGTCCGCACCCGGCTCCACCGACGCCGTTCCTGGGTGACCAGGTCGAGCCAGCCGGTGCGGTTCAGCACGAAGAATGCCGGGAGCCGCAGTCCGTGGCGTGCGAAGCCGGTCCTGGCGGCCGCGAACCACTCGGCGTCGACGTCGCTGACCTCGAGCTCGCCGCCCCGACAGACCCAGGCGCACGCGCTCTCGGTGACGGCCAGCCCGTCGATGGCGCGTTCCACCAGGTCAGTACGCATGGAGGGGTCGGTGGTCACGTCGGGGAGCCATCGCGACTGTTCACCTCCGGGATGACCGACGTGGCACGACGTGGGCAGGGACCGCCGCGTGCCGGCGGCAGCCACGAAGGCGTGCAGCTCGGCGCGGATCCCGGTCGCCAACGTGGAGTCCATGAGGCTCACCCTGCCCTCCCGCAGGTGTCGGGTGTCGGCTCGTCCACAGGGCACCCTGCCCAGACGGGGTGCGGCGTCGACCTGACTCAGCGGTTCCTGACCAGGAACCTGGTGGTGCCATGGCGTACGGCGAACGCGCCGGTGACCTGGACCGTCTTGGTGCCCTGGAGTCGTCCGACACGGAAGGTGGCGAGGAAGCGACCGTTGCGGTCGGCGGTTGCCCCGAGGGGCGTGACCCTCTTGCCGCGGTAGGCGACGGTGACGGACTCGCCCGCGACTAGTCCGGTGACCCTGACGAACTGGCGGTGACGGGTGCGCACGACGCGCTTCGGCACCCGCACGCCCAGAACCCTGGGCTGCAGGACGGTGATGGCGGTGCTGGCGGTGCGGTCGTTCTCCGAGCCGGTCACGCTGATCGGGACGACGCCCTGGCGGGAGCCGGTCGGGATCACGATCGAGCGGGTGAACAGCCCGCTGCCCGCGGTGCCGGCCGCGACCCGGACTCCTCCGGCCCGGATGGAGTACGGCTCGCCGGCCTCGAGGTCGCGGACCGTGAGCGCCAGGAGCCGGCCTGCCAGGCGCGGGCCCGTGGGTGCGGTGAGACCGAGCGTCCTGGCGGGGCGGGTGACCTCCAGGCTCACCTGGCTGCGGGTGGTGCCGTTGGTGTTGGTGGCCTCCAGGACGTAGGTGCTGGTCCCCAGCGCGGTCGGCTCCACGGAGGCTGACCCGGAGATCGCCCTGGCTCCGGTCCAGGCGCCCGATGCCGTGACGGTGTCGGCCTCGCTGGTGTCCCAGTCGAGCTCGGCGCCCTGCCCGCGGCTCAGGGTGGTGTCGTCCGCGTTGAAGGACAGGTCGGGTGCGAGCTCGGTGGCGATGTCGTCGATCGCTGCCGAGGCATGGGTGACGTCGTCGTAGCCGGCCCTGGTCGCCGTCACCCGCACGGTGATGGAGGTGTGCCGCTGGGCCGCCTGCAGCACGTAGGTCGCATCGGTGGCGCCCTCGATCGCGTCGTCGTCGGCGTACCACTGGTAGCCGATGTCGCCCGGGGTCGGGGAGATGTCGCCCGTGCCTGCGGTCAGGGTCTCGCCGACCTTGCCGGTTCCGGTGATGGTGGCGGAGGGCCCTTCGGCGAACGTGGCGCGCGCGACGGCCGTGTCAGTGTCGGTGGACCGCGACTCCGTCTCGAAGTGATCCCGGGTCGCGGTCGCGGTGACGGTCAGAACCTCGCCGACGTCCTCGGCGGTGGGGGTGTAGGTGCTGGTGGCGTCCCCGACCGCGATGTCGCCGCGGTACCACTGCCAGGTGATCGTCGCGTCGGTCGGGTCGAGCCCTTCGGGCAGGGTGCCGGTCAGGGTGCCGTCGACGACCGGGGTTCCGGAGATCGACGGGGCCGGCAGCGTGGTCTGGCCGCCGTCGACCGGGCCGACCGCCTCGGAGGTGACAGGGGTGGCGTCGTCGTAGCCGTCGGCGGTGGCCCCCACCTGGAAGCTGATGCTGTGCCCGGCGTCGTCGTTGGTCAACGTGTAGGTCGTCGCCGTGGCGTCGCTGATCGGTGCGTCGTCGCGCAGCCACTGGTGGGTCCGGGTGGCCCCGGCCGGGTCGGTGGTCATCTCCGCGTCGTCACCGGTCAGGGTCTTCCCGACGGACGCGGTGCCGGTGACGGTCGGCACTCCGGTCACGGCTGCGGCAACTGTGGCCCGGTAGATCGCGAGCGAGTGGTAGCCGCCGGCCGCGATGGCGGTGACGGTCCGGTCGGCGAGGCTGGTGGGCACGTCGGTCTCGCCGTCATCGTTGTAGCCCCAGGCGGTGACGTGGCCGTCGGAGGTGAGCGCGAGGCTGTGGTAGACGCCGGCGGCGATGGCGGTGACGGTCTGGTCGGCGAGGCTGGAGGGTGCGTCGGTCTGGCCATACCAATCGGCGCCCCAGCCGGTGACGTGACCGTCGGAGGTGAGCGCGAGGCTGTGGTAGCCGCCGCCGGCGATGGCGGTGACGGTCTGGTCGGCGAGGCTGGTGGGCACGTCGGTCTGCCCCTGCCCGTTGTAGCCCCAGACGGTGACGTGGCCGTCGGAGGTGAGCGCGAGGCTGTGGTAGTCACCGGCGGCGATGGCGGTGACGGTCTGATCGGCGAGGCTGGAGGGCACGTCGCTCTCGCCCTCCCCGTTGCGGCCCCAGCCGGTGACGCGGCCGTCGGAGGTGAGCGCGAGGCTGTGGTTGCGGCCGGCGGCGATGGCGGTGACGGTCTGGTCGGTGAGGCTGGTGGGCACGTCGCTCTCGCCCTCCCCGTTGTAGCCCCAGGCGGTGACGCGGCCGTCGGCGGTGAGCGCGAGGTTGTGGTCAGCGCTGGCGGCGATGGCGGTGACCGTCTGGTCGGCGAGGCCGGCCGGGACGTCGGTCTGCCCGTTCCCGCCATATCCCCAGGCGGTGACGTGGCCGTCGGCGGTGAGCGCGAGGCTGTGGGACTCGCCGGCGGCGATGGCGGTGACCGTCTGGTCGGCGAGGCTGGCCGGTGCGTCGGCCTGGCCGTTCCATGACCCGCCCCAGCCGATGAGGATTCCAGTCGTGGCCGGAGGTGTGGCCTGGGCGGCCTGGGTGGTGATGGTCAGCAGGCCGGCCGTCAGCAGTGCCGCCGTGGCCCCGGCCATCACCCGGCGGTAGGGGCGCAGCGAGGCGCGTGGCCGGTTGGGCGAGGAGGACGGCAGGACCTGGGGCAGCGAGACGGGCGACATGGGTGGTCCTTGCGCTGGAAGGGTGGAGGAGCGCGGCGTGCCGGTGGCGGTGATGGGGTGCGCTGCCCGGCAGACAGTAGAGGTATAAAACGGGTATTCGGGTTGAAAAGGACAATGTGCTCCCTCGGGCTGTACCACCTGGTGTCCACCCGGCCGAGCCACGATCGCGCAGCGGCAGGAGCACCTGCGATCGCGGTGTGCTCCGGCCGGGGCATGATTGGTCGCATGGGCTTCAACATCACAGGTGATCCGAAGGCAGACCGCGTCCTCGACGAGTCGCCCTTTGCTGTCCTCATGGCCATGTTGCTCGACCAGCAGTTCCCGATGGAGCGTGCCTTCGCCGGGCCGGCGAAGGTGCTGGAGAGGTTCGGCAGCCTCGACCCGGCCGGCATCGCCGCCGCCGAGCCGGAGCAGTTCGCGTCGCTGTGCTCCGAGCCGCCGGCGGTACACCGGTTTCCTGGGTCGATGGCCGAGCGGATCCAGTCCGTGGCGAAGATCGTGGTGGACGAGTACGACGGCCATGCGGAGCGCATCTGGACCGAGGCGGCCGACGGTAGTGACCTGCTCAGGCGGATGACCTCGCTGCCCGGCTTCGGCAAGCAGAAGTCGCAGATCTTCGTGGCGTTGCTGGCCAAGCAGCTCGGCGTACGCCCTGAGGGGTGGGAGTCAGTGGTGGGCGACTACGCCCATGAGGGCTACCGCTCGGTCGCCGACGTGGTGGACGCCGCCTCCCTCGAGAAGGTGCGTGCGTTCAAGAAGGAGAAGAAGGCGGCCGCGCGCGGGTGAACCGTGGCGGGCGACCCTTGGCGGGCGTGCCACAATGTGCGTGCGGCTGTTGACAGGTACGGCTCTTGTCGCGCCCCCGACGTTTCCTGAAAATTTTCTGAACGACAATCGAGAGGTAGTTCGTGTCCTCGAGTTCGTCAAGCACGACCGCCAACAAGGCGGCCGCCAAGAAGGCCACCTCCCCCCCGGCCGCGAAGAAGGCCCCCGTCAAGAAGGCGACCGCGAAGACCGCCACAAAGACTGCCGAGCAGCTCCAGGCGGAGGTCGGAGCAGTCGGTCCCGACGGCAAGAAGGTGCTGCTCGACGTCCCTGACGAGCAGTTCGAGAAGGACGTCAAGACGGACCCCTCGATCAAGGAGGACGAGAAGGACGCCACCTTCATCGTCTCCGCTGCTGACGAGACCGACGAACCCGAGCAGCAGGTCATGGTCGCGGGCGCGACCGCCGACCCGGTCAAGGACTACCTCAAGCAGATCGGCAAGGTGCCTCTGCTCAACGCCGAGATGGAGGTCGAGCTCGCCAAGCGGATCGAGGCCGGCCTCTTCTCCGAGGAGAAGCTCTCCAAGGGCGGCAAGATCGGCCCGAAGATGCTCGACGAGCTCCAGTGGATCTCCGAGGACGGTCGTCGCGCGAAGAACCACCTCCTCGAGGCCAACCTCCGGCTCGTGGTCTCGCTCGCCAAGCGCTACACCGGCCGCGGCATGCTCTTCCTCGACCTGATCCAGGAAGGCAACCTGGGCCTGATCCGTGCGGTGGAGAAGTTCGACTACACCAAGGGCTACAAGTTCTCGACCTATGCGACCTGGTGGATCCGCCAGGCGATCACCCGAGCCATGGCCGACCAGGCCCGCACCATCCGGATCCCGGTGCACATGGTCGAGGTCATCAACAAGCTCGCCCGCGTCCAGCGCCAGATGCTGCAGGACCTCGGTCGCGAGCCGACCCCGGAAGAGCTCGCCAAGGAGCTCGACATGACCCCGGAGAAGGTCATCGAGGTCCAGAAGTACGGCCGCGAGCCGATCTCCCTGCACACGCCTCTGGGCGAGGACGGCGACTCCGAGTTCGGCGACCTGATCGAGGACTCCGAGGCGATCGTGCCGGCCGACGCCGTCTCGTTCACCCTGCTCCAGGAGCAGCTGCACGCCGTGCTCGACACCCTGTCCGAGCGCGAGGCCGGCGTGGTCTCGATGCGCTTCGGCCTCACCGACGGTCAGCCGAAGACCCTCGACGAGATCGGCAAGGTCTACGGCGTGACCCGCGAGCGGATCCGCCAGATCGAGTCGAAGACCATGTCGAAGCTGCGGCACCCGAGCCGTTCGCAGGTCCTCCGCGACTACCT
>CAWAFS010000042.1:0-35720 GCA_963781335.1 uncultured Actinomycetota bacterium
GTCGAAGTTCCCGGTTGAGCACTTCTCAACCCGGTCGTCTCCTTCGGTCTAGTTCACCGCTCGCGTCGGGCCACGAGTTCTTTGCCGACGCGGTGGCTTTGGCCCCACTATTTGGTCAACACCGTAGGGGGTGGAGCTGATGCGCACGATGTATGTCGCAACTGTCGAAGTCGCGACCAGGCATCAGGTCGACCTTGACGAGGCGATGAAGACGCTGAGCGACTACCGACCGGCTCTGGCAGTCTCGCCGCGTGGCTGGGTCGAGGTCCAGATCTGCTTTCCGGCGACCGGGCTGGCGCACGCGTGCACGACCGCGGCGGCGATCGCGCGCGCAGCCACCGGAGCCGAAGCCATCGCCTGCCAGGTGTTGACCGAACGCGAGTACGAAGCACGCAACGGGCTCGAGAGAGGCGCGATATCCGGCGGGCGCCACGCGGCCGAGCAGGAGGACCAGCCGTGGGTGCTGCCACGCCAGTCATCCGATGCGTGGGAGCGGCAGGAACGCCAGCGCGGACGTCACTCGGCGTGACGGTCGGCTCCGCTCCGAGAAGGGCTCAGGCCTTGCGGGGGCGACGCACGTGCGCTGCTCGGGCCAGGCGTGCGGACCTCTCGCCCTGCGCCAGGGCAGCAGCGCGACGGTCCTGGTCGATCGAGTCGGCCAGCTTGAGGTCAAGCAGTGTGTGCATGATGTGGGGCTCCTTGGTTGTCACCTCGATAACCGGAGCGCGGACCGGTTTGTTCCGGTTGTGACCACTGACACGCTGGCCGGATCAACCGAGGGCAACGCAGACCACGCTGGCCCCGCACAGGAGCAGTCCAAGGGACTGGGCGCGGTGTAGTCGCTCGTGCAGCAGGAGGGTGGCCAGCAGCACCGTTGCAGCGGGGTAGAGCGAGGTCAGCACGGCGGCCACGCTCAGCAGGCCCGCCTGACGGGCGAGCAGGAATCCGACCACGGCGAGCGTGGCGAGGACACCGGCGACCAGGCCCCACCAGTCGCCGCTCCGACGAGGGACCGGGTCGCCTCCCAGCGTCCACGCAGCCATGGCCACGGCCACGAGCGAGACGATCTGGGCGGCCACCACCGGCCAGAAGCCGGCCTCCTCGGGGACCTGCCCGAGGGCCGCGAACAGCAGTCCGAAGCCGAGGCCGGCCAGCACACCGTCCATCAGTCCCTCGGCGCTGCTCGCCGGGGCATCAGCGGGAGCCGGTTCCCTCGACACCAGCCAGATCCCCGGCAGCGCCGCCAGCATGCCGAGCCAGACGAGGGCGGTTGGTCGTTCGCCGGTCGCCACGGCCAGGGCTGCGGGCAGGAGGGCGGCGCCGACGGCGGAGACCGGTGCGACCACGCCCATCCGGCCGCGGGCGAAGCCCCGGTAGAGAAACGCCGTGCCGGTTCCGCTGCCCACTCCGGCGAGCAGGCCCCAGGCGAAGTCGGTGCCGGTGGGGTCCCCCGGCACCATCAGGCCGAGCACCACGGTGCCCACGGCGGCGCCCAGACACGCGGTGAGGGCGACCGGCCAGACCGACGTACGACGTGACGCGACGCCGCCGACGAAGTCCGAGAGGCCGTAGGCGATCGCGGCGCCGAGAGCGAGGAGGACAGTCATCAGGGGGTGAGGACGACGCCCAGCGCCCAGGTGGTGGCAGCGAGGAGCGAGCTGACCAGCTCGATCAGGATGGAGAGCCCGACTGCCCGGAGGGCGTGCTTGGTGGCGGGCCACGCGGCCTGCGTTCCGACCCGTCGCAGCTCGGCGAGGTAGACACCCAGCACGAAGCCGATCAGCAACCCGATGACCGGGATCACGAAGAACCCGATGATGCCGAGCAGCCCGCCGAGCAACAGGGTCGAGGCGGGGATGCCTGAGTCCTGGAGGCGACGGCCCGGGACGACGTACTTCACGATGCTGCCGAGGGCGATGAAGGTGGTGGCGACGGCGAAGACGACCCAGGCCGTGGGGCTGCCCAGGTGCCAGGCCCACGCCAGGATCGCGCCGAGCACGAGCAGCGACCCGGGGAGGATCGGGACGATCACGCCGACCAGCCCGACGGCGATGGCCAGGGCGACGAGGACCTCGACTCCGCTCATGTGCTGACTCTTTCACCCGGCGCCCGGGACATGGCCGAGGCCCCGATCCACAGGGGATCGGGGCCTCGGGTCACGTCTGGCTGGTGGGCCTCAGGCGTCGCTGGCCGAGGACGGGGAACGGTTGTCGGCGAGCCGGCCGGTCTCGTCCTGGACGTGCTCGGCGACCTCGCGGAGCTTGTCGCTGTGCTCGCGAGCGTGGTGGGCGCAGAACAGGAGCTCACCGCCGCTCTTGAGCTGCACGCGGAGGTAGGCCTGGGCACCGCATCGATCACACCGGTCGACCGCAGTGAGCGGTGCGGCGCTAGGGGCTGTCGCAGTAGTCACGGTCTGGCCTCGCTCTCGTCTAGGAACTTCTTCAACGATCGAGTCACGGAAGGGTTCCCCTCCTCGATCGCTTCATCAGTCACAACAGTGAACCACGCTGGATACTTCCCTTGCGGCCGGGCGCCCCTCAATGAGACGGGGGTGGTGCTCCTCACATGCCTTGAGTCGAGTCTGCCGCGCTACGGATCAGAAAGTGGCGAAACGGACGAACTCACCGGGATGTACCTGTTCTTGATAGTTCAGCACACCGCACAAGCCGGACGCTGTTGATTCGTCGCCCGGCGTGCCCCGGATTGGTGGCGCGTCGATGAATCCCCCCGACGCGGTGGTCGGTAGATTCGGAGACAACCAGCTCTGAACGCCCGCGCCATGCCCACCGTCCCTGCAGAGGTCCAGCAAGAGGTCACCGTCATCGACAACACCTACAACGCCCAGCACCTGCTGGTCCTCGAGGGCCTGGAAGCCGTGCGCAAGCGGCCGGGCATGTACATCGGCTCGACCGACACCCGTGGCCTGATGCACTGCCTGTGGGAGATCATCGACAACGCCGTGGACGAGGCGCTGGCCGGCCACTGCACGAGGGTCGACATCCGGCTGCATCCCGACGGCTCGGCCGAGGTCCACGACAACGGGCGCGGCATCCCGGTCGACAAGGAGCCGAAGACGGGGCTCTCGGGGGTCGAGGTGGTCTTCACCAAGCTGCACGCCGGCGGAAAGTTCGGCGGGGGCTCGTACGCCGCCACGGGCGGCCTGCACGGTGTGGGTTCGTCGGTCGTCAACGCCCTGTCGGCGCGGCTCGACGTGGAGGTGGACCGGTCGCCGGCCACCCAGACGATGTCGTTCCAGCGTGGCGTGCCGGGCGTCTTCACCGGGGAGGGGCCCTCCGCGAGGTTCGACCCGCAGTCGGGACTGCACAAGGGCAGCCGGATCAAGAAGGGCGTCACGGGCACCAGGGTCCGGTTCTGGCCGGACCGGCAGATCTTCACACGCGACGCCACCTTCGCCTGGGACGAGCTGGTCACCAGGGCCCGGCAGACGAGCTTCATCGTGCCCGGACTCGAGCTGACCCTCACCGACCGTCGTGGGGACGAGCCGCTGACCGAGACCTTCCGGCACGACGGGGGGATCGCCGAGTTCTGCGAATACCTCAGTCACGACGAGCGCGTCACCGAGGTGCTCCGCCTCCAGGGCTCGGACGTGTTCACCGAGACCGTCCCGCTGCTCGACGACAAGGGGCACATGACCCCCCAGGACGTGGAGCGCGAGCTCAACGTGGACGTGGCGTTGCGCTGGGGGACCGGCTACGAGAGCGAGCTGCGCTCCTTCGTCAACGTGATCGCCACCCCCAAGGGTGGGACCCATGTCGCCGGCTTCGAGGCGGCACTGACCAAGACCTTCAACGACGTGATGCGTGCGTCGCGGGTACTCAAGGCCAACGACACCGACGTGAGCAAGGACGACGTCCTCGAGGGCATGACCGCGGTGGTGGCCGTCCGGCTGGCCGAGCCGCAGTTCGAGGGCCAGACCAAGGAGGTCCTCGGCACGCCGGCCGCCCGGTCCGTCGTACGCAAGGTGGTGGCGGCGGAGCTGAAGACCTTCCTCACCTCCACCAAGCGGGCCGAGAAGGCCCAGGCCAAGCTGGTGATGGAGAAGGTGCTCGGGGCCTGCAAGACGCGGATCGCCGCGCGCCAGCACCGGGACACCCAGCGGCGCAAGAACGCGCTCGAGTCCTCGGCGCTGCCGGCCAAGCTGAACGACTGTCGCACCACCGACGTCGACCGGTCCGAGCTGTTCATCGTCGAGGGCGACTCGGCCATGGGGACGGCCAAGGCGGCCCGCGACTCGGAGTTCCAGGCGCTGCTGCCGATCCGCGGCAAGATCCTGAACGTGCAGAAGGCGACCGTGGCCGACATGCTGAAGAACACCGAGTGCGCCTCGATCATCCAGGTGATCGGCGCCGGCTCCGGTCGGACCTTCGACCTCGAGCAGGCACGCTACGGCCGGATCATCTTCATGGCCGACGCCGACTCCGACGGGGCCCACATCCGCTGCCTGCTGGCGACGCTGTTCTTCAAGTACATGCCCGACCTGGTCACCGCCGGACGCCTGTTCACCGCAGTTCCCCCGCTGCACCGGATCGAGCTGACCAACCCCAAGAAGGGGATGGACAAGTACGTCTACACCTACTCCGACCCCGAGCTGCAGCGAAAGCTCGCGGAGCTCACCAAGAAGGGCGTGCGCTGGAAGGACCCGGTGCAGCGCTACAAGGGGCTCGGCGAGATGGACGCCGATCAGCTGGCCGAGACCACGATGGACCCCCGGCAGCGCACCCTTCGCCGGATCACTGCCGACGACGCCGTGCAGGCCGCTGAGGTGTTCGAGCTGTTGATGGGCTCCGACGTGGCCCCCCGCAAGGACTTCATCGTGGCCGGCGCCTACGAGGTCGACGCCGACTCGATCGACGCCTGAACGGGGTGGACCCGGCCACCCTGAGCTCAGCCTGGGACCAGGTCTGGGGGACTGTCACCAGCCTGCTGGGGCGCCGCTCGGTACAGCTGGGCTACCTCGCCTCCGCCTCCGTGCTGGTCGTCGTCACGATCCTCGGGTCGCGTCGTGCCGCCTGGGAGGCCGGACGACGTGCCGTGGCGGTGGCTGCGGCTCTGGCCCTGGCTCTGTTCCCGGCGCTCACCCTCGCCAGGCGTGGTGTCGACCTGCGGCGCCGGCCCACCTGTGAGTGGGCCTGGGCCCTGGAGCCGACCAACGCCGAGCAGCTGCTCAACCTGGTGCTGCTCCTGCCCGCAGGTTTCTTCGCCGCGTGGGCACTGCGCCGGGTGTGGCCGGTCGCCCTGGGCGCCTTGGCCCTGAGCCTGGGGGCTGAGGCAGTGCAGGCCGTGCTGAGCATCGGCTGGTGTCAGGCGGGTGACATGGCCCGCAACGTCGCCGGCGCGCTCGCCGGCGCCGTCGCCGGTGCGCTCCTGGGGCGGCTTTCCTCCCGGCGCGGTGACCGGGTTGGGTGACGCGCGGGGGACAGGGGGTTGGGCCTCCTCGTCGACGCGCACCAGCACGGGGCTCTGCTGGATGCGCCCGCGGAACGTGTGGCGAGCACGGCGCGGTGGTGGGAGCGGACGAAGTCCCGTGCCTGGTCGAGATCCATCGAGCCATTCTTGCTCGCGTCAACCGAGCCCGGGTGGTGCGGCAGCATGGGGCCCATGGAACACGAGGACGTTCGCAAGTGGATCGAGAGCTATGAGAGGGCCTGGCGAACCCCGGGAACCACGGCGTTGTCGGGGCTGTTCACCGAGAACGCCGGATACGTGATGTCTCCCTGGGCGGCGACGGTCGACGGCATGGATGCGATCGGGGAGCTCTGGGAGGCCGAGCGTGAGGGACCGGACGAGACGTTCACGATGCGTTCCGAGGTCGTGGCGGTCGATGGCGACACCGCGGTCGTGCGGGTGGAGGTCGAGTACGCGGACCCGGGGGCGGGTCGTTGGCGCGACCTCTGGGTGCTGCGCTTCGCCGGGGACGGGCGGTGCCGCCACTTCGAGGAGTGGCCGTTCTCGCCCGACCAGCCCGACGGGCACGGAGCGAGCAGTTGACGACCTGACTCAGGCGAGCTGGTCGAGCAGTCCCGTGTCGACGTCGTAGAGGAAACCGCCGACGGCGACGCGCGCGGGGATCAGGGGATGGGACCGCACCTGGCGGACGTCGTCCCGCAGGGCTCCCTCCTGGTCGGGCACGACTCCGAAGTGCTGCCAGGACGCGTCCTGGCCGGCGGACTCAGCGACCGCGTCGCGCAGCTCCTCCAGCGTGGAGCTGGCCATGGCGCAGCGAGTGTGCGGGACGACCAGGATGCGTTGGACCCGCAGCAGGTGAGCGCCGAGGACAAGCGCCTCGAGCGCCTGAGGCGTGACGCGTCCGCCAGGATTGCGGAAGATCTTGGCGTCGCCGGGAACGAGCCCGAGCATCCCGAGCGGGTCGATGCGGGAGTCCATGCAGGTCACGATGGCGATCCCGGCGTGCGCCACGCCGTCGAAGCCCGCGAGGTCGAAGGTCTCCGCGAACCTCTCGTTGGCCGCCAGCAGGTCGTCGAATTCATGGGCCATGAGGCAAAACTATCCGGTGCCGAGCAGAGCCCGGTCAGTGGTCACGCCTCGGGTGCGCGCCCCGCGGAAGCAGACGACGGCGGCCACGGCCGCCACCAGCGCGCAGATCGCGGCACCGATGAAGATCGCATGCAGCTGCTCGATGCCGGCTTCCTCGATCATCCGGGTGTATGCCGCACAGCGGGTCCGCCCGTTCTCGCACACGACATTGGGCGAGGGGATGTCGACCTGCACGGCGTAGTAGCGGCGGAGACCGATCGTGGTCAGGGCGGAGATCCCCACCAGCATGCCGACCATCCGGGAGACCACGAGCAGTGCGCTGGCGACGCCGTGGACGCTGTCGACCGTGCTCGCGAGCAGGGCGGCGTTCACCGGCGCGAGGGCCAGCCCGAAGCCGAGACCGGTCATCGCGAGCACGGCCGAGGAGCTGAGGTGCTCCAGGGACTCGAAGCCCCACCCGGCCATCAGCCAGAAGCCCACGGCCGCGAGGAGCATGCCGGCCGCCGCCACCGGCCCGGCCGCGACGTTCCGCGTGAGGAGGCCACCTGCCAGCGCTCCGACCGGGAGGGCGACCAGGAACTCGACGAGCACGAGCGCGGCCTTGATCTGGGACCCGTCGGCCACCGTGATCCGGGCGAAGATCGGGATGTCGACCAGGGCGGCGATCAGTGCCGCGCCGACGAAGAAGCTGACCAGCACCGAACCCCAGGCCGGTCGCTGCGCGAAGGCGCCGTGGGGCACCAGGGGTGCGGGCGAGCGCCGGTTGTGCAGGACGAACAGGACCGCGCCGATCGCCGCGACGCCGAGATACCACGTTCCGGCCGCCGAGAAGACCTGGACCTCGGGATCCGCGGTGGCGAACGCCAAGATGATGCCGCCGAGGGCCACCGACAGCAGCCCGGCACCCACGAGGTCGGCCTCGCGCATGGAGCGCCACCAGTCGCGCAGGTCGACCAGAGGACGGGCGGAGACCAACAGCCGGGCGAGCAGCATGAGCGCCAGCAGCATCGTCACCACGCCCAGGGGCGAGAACCAGATGGACCAGCTACCCGAGAACGGGACGAACGGTCCGCCCAGGTCCACCGAGGTGACCAGCGACCGCGGTTGCCGCATCACGAGCAGCATGGCGGCGAGGGTGAGGGCGACGAGGAGCAGACCGAACCAGTCGAGACGCCGCCAGAAGGGATGGTCCGAGACGCTCCCGTCGTCATACCCGGCGTGGCGGGGACGGGAGCGTCTCGGACTATCCGGAAATGCGGTTCCTGGCCGGGTGAGGGTGGCGATCGCGGCAGCGAGCACCAGTCCGACGGCGAGGTTGATCCAGAAGATGTCGCGCCAGGTGCCGAAGGAGAGCACGACGGCGCCGTACAGCGGGCCGAGGACGCTGCCGACCTCCTGGACCGCGCCGACGACGCCGAGCGGAACGCCGCGCCGGTTCGCGGGATAGAGGTCGGCGACCAGGGCCAGCGTCACCGGGACGAGGCCGCCGCCGCCGACGCCCTGCAGGAAGCGGCCCGTGACCAGGCTGCCCAGGTCGTACGCCGCGGCGGTCACGAGTGAACCGAAGGCGAACACGACCAGCGCCGCGACGAGCACAGGCGTCCGGCCACGCAGGTCGGCGATCCGGCCGATGAGCGGGAGCATCGCGACGTAGCCGAGCAGGAAGCCGCTGACGATCGGGGCGGCCCGCTGGAGCTCGTCGACGCTCAGCCCGACCGAGCCCATCATGTCGGGCAGGGAGAGCACCACGACGTAGGTGTCCGCAGCAGCGAACGCGACGGCGACAGCCGCGAGCCCGAGCAGCAGCCGTGCAGCGCGCCCGGGGCCCTCGACCGACCCGTCGCCTCCCGTGGCTCCCTCGTGGCCGGGACTCGTGCTGGTCACCGCGCCGCCGCTCAGCCCGTGGGAGCGGTGACCTTGACGCCCTGGTCGTAGTCGGTGAACTTCACGTCGTAGGTGACGTCGTCGTTGCCGGTGAAGAACGGCCCGGTGACCTTCACGGTGGTCGCGAACCCGTCCTCGTCGACGCCGACCTCGGTCTCGTAGGTCTCCTTGGCGACGGCGCTCGGGATGATCTTCTTGACCGCGGCGCCGGGCAGGGTGCCGGTGTACTGGGTCAGGATGACCTCACCGGAGCGCTGGTCCTCACCAGCCTCGAGGCCCTCGATCTTGGTCAGCAGGCCGGAGAGCCCGTCCTCGGGGTCCGCGAAGTCGGCCGGGTCGGGAGCGCCGTACTCGCCGGGGTCGATCACGGCGTACTTGGTCTGTAGCGGCAGCTTGGCGAAGACCTTGCCGCCGATCGAGGTGACCGGGACGGTGGCGGTGAGGCCGCTCAGGACCACCTTGACGTCGCCCTCGAAGGCGGGATCGTGGGTGAGGTCGCCGGTGGCGCCCAGCACGCCGTTGCCTGCGCTCGGGGTCGAGGTGGTGGAGAGCGCGATGCGGACGCTGCTGGCGTCGTCGAAGTTCTTCTTCGCCGTCTCCATGACCTCGGTCGGGCTCTTCTCGTCGGCCTTCTCCTCGCCGCCGCCACAGCCGGCGAGCAGCATCGGCGTGGCGAGGGCGAACGCGATCAGGGAGAGCGCACGACTGCGCACGGGGTGAGGCATGCGTTCAGCCTGCCACGCCGGGGGATGACCCAGCGGAAGGCGCCACCGGGAGGGACTCCGTGACCGGCCCGGCGCACGCCACCATCGGTTGGCTGCCCGGCTGCCCGGAGCCGTCTCGTCGGACGATCGGCGCGGGCAGGTCGACCGGGGCGCCGCTGTCCGCGGCCGCCAGCGCCGGGGCAGCGCCCGCCCAGGCGAAGACCAGCTCGTCCTCACCTCGCAGGAAGCGGTGGCAACGCACGCCGCCCGTGGCGCGACCCTTCGGCGGGTATTCCTCGAACGGCGTGACCTTGACCGAACCGGCCTCGGTGCCAGGCAGCGCAGCGCCCGAGCCGGACACCGTGACCACGACCGAGCTGTCAGGGTCGAGCGCGGTGAACGACACCACGCGGGAGCCGGTCGCGAGCTTCACACCGGCGATGCCGCCACCCGAGCGGCCCTGCGGACGGACCTGGCCGGCGCCGAAGTGCAGCAGCTGGCCGTCGCTGGTGACGAAGCACAACGTCTCGTCGCCGCTGCGCAGCTCGGTGGCTCCGACGACCTCGTCACCGTCCTTGAGCGTGATGACGTCCCAGTCGTCGCGGTTGGCAAGGTATTCCGGGTTGACACGCTTGACCACGCCCTGCCTGGTGCCGAGGGCGAGTCCGGGTGTGGCCGGCTCGAAGCTGGTCAGCGCGAGCACGCGCTCGCCCTCCAGGGTCACGAACTCCCCGACCGGCGCACCTCCCTGCAGGTTGGGATGGTTGGCGGTGCTGGGCAGGGTCGGCAGGTCGAGCACGCCGAGCTTGACCACGCGCCCGGCCGAGGTGACGACCCCGACCTCGCCCCGGGCAGTCGCCGTGACTGCGGAGACGATGACGTCGTGACGGTTGCGCCCGCCACCCTCCCCGGGTCGGTCGAGGGTGGTCGTGCGAGCCAGGAGGCCGGAGGAGGACAAGAACACATAGCAGGGGTCGTCGGCGACCTCGAGCGGCGTCGCGGACGTGGTGGTGGTCTGCCCTGAGGACTCGAGCAGCACCGTGCGCCGCGGGGTGCCGAACGTCCTGGCCACCTCAGCGAGCTCGTCGGAGACGACGGTGCGCAGCTTCGCCTCGTCACCGAGGATCTCGTCGAGCGCCTCGATGGTGCGTTGCAGCTCGTCGTGCTCCTTGTCGAGCTCGATCTTGGAGAACCTGGTCAACCGACGCAGGGGCATGTCGAGGATGTAGTTGGCCTGGATCTCGGTCAGGTCGAAGACGTCCATCAGCCGCCCGCGGGCGATCTCGGCGTTGTCGCTGCCCCGGATCAGCTGGATCACCTCGTCGATGTCGATGATCGCGAGCAGCAGCCCGTCGACGAGGTGGAGCCGGTCGGCGGCCTTCCCGCGGCGGTGGGAGGAGCGGCGGCGTACGACGTCGAATCGGTGCTCGAGGAAGACCTCCAGCATCTCCTTGAGCCCGAGGGTGCGTGGCTGGCCGTCGACCAGGGCCACGGCGTTGATGCCGAAGGACTCCTCGAGCGGCGTGCTTCGGAACAGCTGGTCGAGCAGCGCCTCGGGATGGAAACCGTTCTTGACCTCGATCACCAGCCGCAGGCCCTTGGTGCGGTCGGTGAGGTCCTTGACGTCGGCGATGCCCTGGACCTTCTTGGTCTGCACGAGCTTCTTGATCGCGGCAATCACGCGCTCGGTGCCGACGCCGTAGGGGAGCTCGGTCACCACGATGCCCTTGCGTCGGGCGGTGACCGACTCGATCCGGGTCGTGGCGCGCATCCGGAAGCTGCCGCGTCCCGACTCGTAGGCGTCGCGGACACCGTCGAGACCGATGATCTTTCCGCCGGTCGGCAGGTCCGGGCCGGGGATGAACCGCATCAGCGCATCGAGGTCTGCCTGGGGGTGCTTGACCAGGTGACGAAGGGCCTGGATGACCTCGACGAGGTTGTGCGGGGCGATGTTGGTGGCCATCCCGACCGCGATCCCGGCGGCGCCGTTGACGACCAGGTGCGGGAACGCGGCGGGGAGCACGGATGGTTCGACCTCGCGGCCGTCGTAGTTGGGCCGGAAGTCGACGGTGTCCTCGTCGATGGTGGCCGTCATCGCCACGGCGGCCGGCGCCATCCGTGCCTCGGTGTAGCGCATCGCGGCCGGCGGGTCGTCCGGGGAGCCGAAGTTGCCGTGGCCGTCCACGGTCGGCAGGCGCATCGAGAAGGACTGCGACATGCGGACGAGCGCGTCGTAGATGGCGCCGTCACCGTGGGGGTGGAACCGGCCCATGACCTCCCCGACCACGCGGGAGGACTTCACGTGACCGCGTTCGGGGCGCAGGAACATGTCGTGCATCGCGTAGAGGATCCGTCGCTGCACCGGCTTCAGGCCGTCGCGGGCGTCGGGCAGCGCCCGGGAGTAGATGACCGAGTAGGCGTACTCCAGGAAGCTGGTCCGCATCTCGTCGCCGACGTCGATGTCGACGATGTGTTCCTCGAACTCCTCCGGGGGCGGTGCGGTGCGACGGGCCATGCGGCGATTGTCCCAACCGGCCGAGAAGAACGCTTCGGGGGCACGCCGAACACCACCGGACGGTACATTTTCAGTCGTGACAGTCCAGGGCTCCCATCCCCCCGAATCCTCCCCCCCGGACTACCCGGACCACTGGGAGGCGGACGTCCTGCTGCGCGACGGGCGCACCGCCCACCTCCGGCCGATCCTCCCCGAGGACGCCGAGGGGCTCGTGGAGTTCTACTCCCAGGTCTCCAACGAGTCGAAGTACTTCCGGTTCTTCGCGCCGATGCCGACCCTGTCCGACCGGGACGTGGAGCGGTTCACCAACGTGGACCACCACGAGCGGGTGGCGTTCGTGGTGACCGTCGCCAAGAAGATCATCGGCGTGGGCCGCTACGACGTGATCGAGAGGGCCTCCGGTGGGACCCGGGCCGAGGTGGCCTTCCTGGTGCAGGACGCCCACCAGGGCCGGGGGATCGCGCAGCTGCTGCTCGAGCACCTCGCCCAGGCCGGACGTGAACGCGGCGTCGACCGGTTCGTGGCCGAGGTGCTGCCGGACAACCGCCGGATGATCCAGGTGTTCCGCGAGCAGGGCTACACGGTCAAGGGCGGCTGGGACGAAGGGGTGATGCACCTCGAGTTCGACATCGACCCGACCGACACCTCGATCGGTGTCATCGCCGCGCGGGAGCATCGCTCCGAGGCCGCCTCCATCGCCGCCTTCCTGAACGCGCGCAGCGTCGCGGTCATCGGCGCCTCCCGACGCAGTGACACGATCGGTGCCCTGCTGGTGCGCAACCTCGTCCTGGGCGACTACGCGGGCCGGGTCTACGTGGTCAATCCGGCGGCCGACTCCGTGGCCGGGATGCCGGCGTACCCCACGGTCGGCGACATCCCCGGCGACGTCGACGTGGCGATCGTCGCGGTGCCGGCGGAGGCGGTGCAGGACGTCGTGCTCGACTGCGCGGCGAAGGGCGTCCACGGTCTGATCGTGATCTCCAGCGGCTTCGCCGAGACCGGTGAGGAGGGCCGCAAGCGGCAGCGCAAGCTCGTGGGCCTGGCCCGGTCCTACGGCCTGCGCCTGATCGGGCCCAACTGCCTCGGCGTGATCAACACTGCCTCAGAGGTCTCCCTGAACGCCTCGCTCTCACCGGTGATGCCTCCGCGCGGTCGGGCCGGCTTCTTCTGCCAGTCGGGCGCGTTGGGCTCGGCGATCCTGGAGAAGGTCCGCGGCCGCGGACTGGGCCTCTCGACGTTCGTCAGTGCTGGCAACCGAGCCGACGTGTCCGGCAACGACCTCCTGCAGTACTGGGAGGAGGACACTGCCACCGAGGTGATCCTGCTCTACCTCGAGTCGATCGGTAACCCGCGCAAGTTCTCCCGGATCGCACGCCGCGTCTCGCTGGTCAAGCCGATCATCGCCGTGCGTTCCGGACGGACCACACAGGGTGTGCCGATGGGACACGCGGTCCGGCACATCGCGGCACCGCCCGAGGCCGTGGACGCGATGTTCCGGCAGGCCGGGATCATCCAGGTCGACACCCTCGATGAGATGTTCGACGTCGCCCAGCTGCTCGCCCACCAGCCGCTCCCGACGGGTTCACGGGTCGCGATCGTTGGCAACTCCGACGCTCTCGGCCTGCTCGCGGTCGACGCGGCCGCGGCGAGCGGACTGACGGTGACCAGTGCCACCGCACTGGGCGCCGACGCGACCGCGGACGACTTCGAGAACGCCCTGGACGCGGCCATCGACGACCAGCACGTCGACGCGGTCGTGGTGGTCTACATCCCACCCCTGGACGCCGGTGGTGAGGAGGTCGCCAACGTGCTCGCTGCCGTCGGTGAGCAGTCCGACAAGCCACTGGTCTCGACCTTCCTCGGGCGCGAGGGGGTTCCCGAGCTGCTGCGTGTGCCGGACCTCTCGGGCCACACCGCGGGCCGCGGGTCGGTCCCCTCCTACCCGGCGGTCGAGGCGGCCGTGCGAGCCCTCGCCCGGGTGGTGGAGTACGCCGCCTGGCTCAAGCGCCACGACGACACCGTGGGCGTGCTCGACGAGATCGACCTCGACGCCGCCAAGCGCCAGGTCAACCAGCTGCTGATGGAGCACCCGGACGGCCACGACCTGAGCGGCTCGGAGCTCCAGACCCTGCTCGGCAGCTACGGGATCGAGCTCTGGGATCGGCTGCCCGTGGCCGATGTCGACGAGGCGGTGCGGGCCGGTGAGAAGCTCGGCTGGGACGTCGTGCTCAAGGCGACCGCGGAGCGGCTCCGCCAGCGCCCCGACCAGGCCCACGTGTGGCGCAACATCGACGACGAGGCTGAGATGCGCGATGCGTGGGAGTCGATGATGGGGATCATCACGAACCCGGCCGATGCCGAGTTCGTCGTCCAGCCCACTGCCCGACCGGGGGTTCCGGTCGCGATCGGCGCGCTCGAGGACCCGCTCTTCGGTCCCGCGGTCTCCTTCGGTGTCTCGGGTGCACTCACCGACCTCGTGGGGGACCGCGTCTACCGGATCCCCCCGATCAGCGTGCTGGACGCCGCCGAGACGGTCCGCTCGATCAAGGCTGCGCCGTTGCTGTTCGGCTACCGCGGCAGCGAGCAGGTCGACGTACCGGCGGTGGAGGACCTGATCCGGCGGGTGGCCCAGCTCAAGATCGACCTGCCGCAGCTCAGCCGGCTCGACCTGATGCTCGTGCACGCCACGGTCGACGGCGTCAGCGTGCTGCACGCCTCCGGTCGGGTGGAGCCCATGGCCGAGCCCCGCTCGGACCTGTTCGTGAGGCGGCTGACGGCGCCACTGGACGACACGCTGCACGACTGACCTGCGCGAACGCGTGACAGACTGAGGCCATGCCCCACGTTGCCCAGACCGACCGGTTCGGCGACCTCGTCGTCGCGATCGAGAAGACCGGCTACTACCCCCAGGTGGTGGCGGCCGGTGTCCGGTCCGCGGTGGCCGGCGAGAGCGTCACGTCGTTCCTGGTGCACCACGAGCCGACCATCGACCGTGACGAGGTACGCCGGCACATCACCGTCGTCGTACTCACCGGGACCCGGCTGATCCTCTGCCACACCGACGAGCACGCTCCCGACGACCTGCTTCCCGAGCCCTACACCTCGACGTCCACCGAAGCGATCATGCTCACGTCGGTGCGCTCGATCGTGGTCAACCGGATGGTCGCCAACCCGGCCACCTTCGACGGGGGTGGGGAGCCCACGCCCAGTGAGGCCGTGCTGACGGTGGGGTGGGGCGGGATCAACCGGATCGACCTCGAGCCGGCCGCGTGTGCTGATCCCGAGTGCGAGGCGGACCACGGTTACACCGGCATGGTGGTCTCCGACGACTTCTCCCTGCGCGTGAGCTCGGCCGCCGACGGGCAGGTGGCGGTCGACGACCTCCTGGTGTTCGCCGAGAGCCTGTCGGCCCGCACGCAGAGCTGACGGTGAGCGGCCCAGCCCTGCCCGGCTTCGTCGAGCCGGACTACTCGGGCAGAACGACCGGGCCAGGCACCGGATCTGGGAACGGTGCTGGGACCGGAGCGAACGGTCGCACCCTGGGCGACGTCCTGCCCGCGGTGGCCTCGGCCCTCGGTGTCTCCGTGGGATTCCATGAGTCCTCCCTGGTGCTGCCACCCGCGCCGGCGTACGTCGTGATGCTGGTGGACGGACTCGGTCACGAGCTGCTCGCGGAGCACCGGGTGCAGGCGCCCTACCTCCACTCCCTGCTGGGGGAGCCGCCGGCGACCTGCGGTGTCCCGTCGACGACCGCGACCTCGCTCACTTCGCTGGGGACCGCGATGACGCCCGGTCAGCACGGTCTCGTGGGGTTCACCGCCCGGGTGCCGGAGACCGGCGCGCTGCTCAACTCGCTGTACTGGGACCAGCCCGTCGACCCGCTGGAGTGGCAGCCGAACGCCACCGCGTTCTCCCGGCTCGAGGCCGTGGGGGTGCACACGAGCGTGGTCAGCAAGCGCGAGTTCGCGAGCTCGGGGCTGACCAGGTGCGGGCAGCGGGGCGCGGAGTACGTCGGTGCCGACGACGTGGCCGAGCGCGTGGCCGGTGCCGTGGCGGGTGCCGCCCGCCGGCCGTCGGTGACCTACGTCTACGACGGCGACCTCGACTGGCACGGGCACCGGGCCGGCGTCGACTCCCAGCGTTGGCGGGCGCAGCTGCGCGACATCGACGAGGACGTGCAGGAGATGCGCGAGGAGCTGCCCGACGAAGTGCGGTTGCTCGTGGTCGCCGACCACGGAATGGTCGACTCCTCGCCCAACACGCACATCGACGTCGACGCCCACCCCCAGCTTCGTGACGGAGTGACGCTCCTGGGTGGGGAGGCTCGCTTCCGGCACGTCTACTGCCGCGGCGGGGCCGTGGCCGAGGTGGCGGCCACCTGGCGCGAGCTCCTGGCTGGGCGGGCCACCGTGCTCACCCGGGACGAGGCCATCGCGCGCGGCTGGTTCGGCCCGGTCGACCCCGGCGTACGACTCCGGCTGGGCGACGTCGTCGTGGCGGCGCACGACGACTGGGCGCTGATGAGCTCGAAGGACTTCGCCTACGAGATGACGCTCATCGGCCTGCACGGCTCGCTCACGCCGCGGGAGATGTACATCCCGATCCTGGTGGGGTGAGGTGGATGTTTCACCGGCCGACCGGGGAAACCGGACCTTGTCCACCGAAACATCGGCCTACAACCGTCAGTTTCACCGGCCGACCGGGGAAACCGGCAGCCCTTCAGGCGAACGGGAGCGGCTCGGCGATCATCGAGATCGCCTTCGCCCGGGCGGCGGTCATCCGGCGGCGGTGGTGGGCGCGGCAGAGGACCTCGTAGGCGATCTCCGCGGGTACGTCGCTCTCGACGTCGCCGACGACGATCACCTCGCCCTCCGTGACCATCTCGCCGTTGGCCGTCCGGGCGTTGTGGGTGGCGCGCTTGCCGCACCAGCACAGCGCTTCGACCTGGAGCACGTTCATCCGGTCGGCGAGCTCGACGAGCCGGCGCGATCCCTCGAACAGCTCGGTCCGGAAGTCCGAGAGGATGCCGAAGGCGAACACGTCGATCTGCAGCTCGTCGACGATCTTGGCGAGCTGCTCGACCTGTACGCCGACGTAGAACTGGGCCTCGTCGCAGATCAGGTAGTCGATCCGGGCACCATGGGTCAGCTCGTCGACGACGTAGCGCCAGAAGTCGAAGGACTCGTCGACCTCGATGGCGTCGTGGGTCAGTCCGAGCCGCGAGGAGATCCGGGCCTCGCCGGCACGGTCGTGGGTCGTGAAGATCCGGCCGATCCGGCCCCGGGCGGCGTGGTTGTGGTTGGTCTGCAGCGCGAGCGTGCTCTTCCCGGAATCCATCGTGCCGGTGAAGAATTGGAGTTCAGCCATCGGGGAGGATCATGCCATGCAGGCACCCAGTGACAGCCCGCTGATCGCGGCGGACGAGCTCGCCTCCCTGGAGGGGTGCACCGTCCTCGACGTCCGCTACCGGATGGGCGGACCACCAGGCGCGGCGGAGTTCGCCCGGGGTCACATCCCCGGGGCGTCGTACGTCGACCTCGACTCGGCCCTCGCAGCGGCCCCCGGGCCGGCCGGCCGGCACCCGCTCCCCGATGCCTCGGTCTTCGAGGAGGCGATGCGCGTCGCCGGCGTCTGCGACGACCGGGCCGTCGTGGTCTACGACGACTGGGCCGGCCGCGCCGCGGCGAGGTGCTGGTGGCTGCTGCGCTGGGCCGGGCACGAGGACGTGCGCGTGCTCGACGGGGGCTGGTCGGCCTGGGTGCGGGCGGGTCATGAGCGATCGACCGTTCAGACGTCCCCGGCACGTGGGAGCTTCCAGGCTCGTCCGGGACAGCTGCCCGTCCTGGTGGTCGACGACGTGCTCGACCTCGCCGGGCGTGGCGTGCTCGTCGACGCGCGCGACCCGGAGCGCTACCGGGGAGACATCGAGCACGTCGACCCGGTGGCAGGCCACATCCCCGGGGCGGTGAACGTGCCGACCGGTGCCAACCTCGCCGCCGACGGGCGCTTCCGCTCTCCGGTGGAGCTACGCCGGGTCTATGCGATCCCGGATGGCCACGAGGCCGCGGCCTACTGCGGCTCGGGAGTGACGGCCGCGCACGACCTCCTGGCGATGGCGGTGGCCGGCATCGACGCCGCCCTCTACCCGGGCTCCTGGAGCGAGTGGGTCGCCGACCCCAGCCGGCCGGTCGCCACGGGCAAGCAGGTCACCTAGATCGGTTCCGCGACCCGGAGGCGGTCCACCGCGCACGTCGTCGCAACACCGCGGCGGCGATGACCACGCCAACGAAGAAGCCTGTGATGGCTCCGATGAACCTCGCCCACTCTGCGTCGAACTCACGGCCCACCCTGGCGCCGACGAAGGCCAGCAGCATCGCCATGATCGCCACCACGAACCGGATCGCCATCTCCTTGACGAACAACGACGTGAACGCCTCCGTGCCGCCCCGCTTGTTCAGTGGCTGCACTCCCACGACAGCCTTGGGGGAGAGCGGACCGTAGATGTGGGGGAACGTCTCGTCGCCCACCTCGTCCTCGCGCCACGGAACCCCGAGGCGGTAGGTGTCGATCGTCAGCAGGACCAGCGGTTCGCCGAGCTCGCGGTAGTAGCGCGTGAAGACCCCGGACACCTGGGGCCGGTGCGCCGCGTGCAGGAACCCCTCCTCCTCCAGCGTGCGGCCGACCGTGGAGGTGGTGTAGCTGCCCGACTGACGCGCACGCTCCCAGTCCGCTGCCGTGGCGATGTGGAAGATCCGCATGCCCGCATCGTGTCAGTCAGGCGGTCCTCGCATGCCGGGTGGCCCGCTGGGACACGCGGGCCAGGAGGCTCTCGAAGATCCCGGCGGCGTCCCGCAGCGGCAGCAGGGCTGCCTCGTGGCCGCGCCAGCCGAAGACCGACGCACCGTCGAGCTCGTGCTCCTCGAGCGGCACCGCCCCCGGGTTCAGTACGACGCGTCCGGTGGCCCCGGCCTGCCGGTGCTCCTCGCAGTCGCAGGCCGCCCGCAGGATCAGGGCGGTCAGGTCACTGGGCCGGTAGACGGCGAGGCGCAGCCGGGTGCCGCGGGCGTAGAAGTGCAGCACCCGTCCGTCCAGCGGGTCGCGGTCGTGGATCCACAGGGACACCGGCACGGCATGGCTCGCGGGGAGCACGGCGTAGCCGCGCGCGCCGAGGGTGCGGGTCCAGCGGGGGAAGTCGAAGGCAGACATGTGGTGATCGATCCTGTGTGTCGGGGCTGTCGGGCGTCGAGGACGGCACCAGCCCGCAGGCTGGTGTCAGAGACAGCGACAACACAGGTGGTTCAGCACGGGACGAACCCTACCAGTGGACGCCCTGGAACGCCTGGGCAAGCGCACGTTGGACACTCACCTTCTCGGCCTTGGCACCCTCGCCGCGTGCGGCAGTGGAGTCCGGGAACACCTGGTAGGCCACGTGCAGGATCCGGAAGGCCGTTCGCGGTGCCAGCGTGTGCGCGAGCGCACCGAGGTTGCCGGTCTTGGTGTTGATCTCGTGCGGCCGTTCGACCAGCGCCCTGATCACCTTGCCCGCTGCCTGCGCGGGGGTGATCGCCGGGAACTTGTCGTACATCTTGGTCGGCGCGATCATCGGTGTGCGCACCAGCGGCATGTGGATGCTGGTGAACGAGACTCCGTCGCTGATCAGCTCGCTGGAGACCACGTTGCTCCAGGCGTCCAGGGCAGCCTTGGAGGCGACGTACGCCGAGAAGCGCGGCGGGCTGGTGAGCACCCCGATCGAGGAGATGTTCACGACGTGGCCCGACTTGTGCTCCCGCATCTTCGGCAGGATGCCCATGATCAGCCGGATGGCGCCGAAGTAGTTGAGCTGCATGGTGCGTTCGAAGTCGTGGAAGCGGTCCTCGCTGAGCTTCAGTGAACGCCGGATCGACCGACCGGCGTTGTTCACCACGTAGTCGAGGTGGTCGAAGTCCTCGGAGAGCTGTTTGGTCAGAGCGTCGATGGCGTGCATGTCGGAGAGGTCGCAGGGATAGCTGTGGGCGCGACCGCCCTGGGCCTCGATCAGTCGCTTGGTCTCCTCGAGCTTGTCCTGCCCTCGAGCCACGAGGATCGGGATCCCCCCGGCCTTGGCGACCTGGACGGCGGTCACCAGGCCGATTCCGGAGGAGGCCCCGGTGATCACCACGGTCTTGCCGGTGAGTGCCTTGACCGTCGAGGAGTCGCTCTTGATCGAGTCGTCGAGCATCTCCTCCCAGTAGGACCAGAGCGTCGAGGCGTAGGACTCCAGGTCGGGCACCGAGATGCCTGAGCCCGCCAGCGCGCGCTCCGTGGAGCGCGAGGCATAGACGGAGGGGAACGCGACGTGCTCGAGCACCTCCGGTGGGATGCCGAGCCGGCCGATCGTCTGGCTCAGCGCCAGGTGCACGGCCGGGGTGCGGAGCGCAGCGCCCAGCAGGTTCGCGGGTCGCAGGGCCCGAGGCAGGAAGGCCGTGGGCAGCAGCGAGGTGACGCTGCGGTCCACGGGCACGGCGAACTGCGGGGCCTTCGCCGCCCCCGCGAACGTGTTGACCAGGTCGACGGTGCTGATCGGCTCCGGGTTGACCAGGTGGAAGGCCTGGCCGTCGAGTCCGGGCTGGTGCGCGATGTGGTCCATCGCCTTGGCGACGTAGTCGACCGGCACCACGTTGGTGTCGCCGAGGTCGACGCCGACGAGCGGGATCCAGTTGGGGAGGTTGTCCCTCAGTGTCTTGAACAGCGGGAAGAAGTAGTAGGGACCATCGATCTTGTCCATCGCGCCGGTCTCGGAGTGGCCGACGACGACCGCCGGGCGGTAGACGCGCCAGGGGACCTCGGCTTCCTCGCGCACGATCTTCTCGGACTCGAACTTCGTGCGGTGGTACGCCGAGGGCAGCCGCTGTCCCTCGTCGAACATCGACTCGTCGAAGACGCCGCGGTAGTCACCCGAGGCCGCCACCGAGGAGACCTGGTGGAAGTGCGCCACCTCGAGCTTGCCGGCCAGCGTGACGGCGTTGCGCGTGCCACCGACGTTCATGGTCTCGTTCATCGCCTCGGAGGCGGTCATGTCGTAGATCGCCGCGAGGTGGAAGAAGTGGTCGATCTCGTCGGCGTGGGTGGAGATCCACTGCTGGCTGATCCCGAGGTCGGGCTCTCCGAGGTCACCGATCACCGGAGTCACCCGGCCCCCCTCCAGCCCGGCAGCGACCCAGTCCTCGATCAGTGCCTCGAGTCGCCCGAGCGAGCTCTCGCGGCACAGCGCGAAGATCTCGCCCTCGCGGTTGGCGAGCAGCTCATGGACGAGGTGGCGGCCGATGAATCCGGTGGCGCCGGTGACGAAGTAGGACATGGTGAGGAGCACCGCTCTCGCGTCGGGAGTGTCTGCCAGCCATTCAACTCGTCGCGCCACTCCTGGTCACGCGATCGAGATTATATTACCCGTGAGTAACCAAGTCTGCCACCCGCAACACGAGTGGGGTGGGTCACTCGTTCTTGCCGCCGCCGAACATGATCTCGTCCCAGGAGGGAACTGAGGACCGGCTCTTCTTCTTCGGCGGGGTCGGCTCGGGCACCGGTTCGTCGCTCAGGGCGGCAGCGCCTCCCGGCCCGGAGTCGTCGATGCCCTCCTCGACGAGCGGGTCGTCCCCGATGTCGTCCCCGATGTCGTCTCCGGAGTCGGGAGGAGTCGCGGCCCGGGACCGGCGTCGCGCTGCTCCGCGGTGATGGGGTCGTCGATCGGCGGCTGTGCGATCCAGTCGGCGTCGGCGGTGTCGGCTCCCGGGAGCGGCTGGTCGGCCCGATGGCCGACCGGCTGGGTGTCGTCCTCCGCGGCTGGGAGGTCGGTCGGCTCGTCGGCCGAAGGCGCCCGGTCGCGGACCAGCTCGATCGCGTCGTCGCCGAGGGGGAGCTCGTCCTGGGAGGGGACCGAGCTCAACCGTCGGGACTGGGGCTGCGACAGGGGCTGGCGGCCAGAGGCCGAGGCGCCACGCGCCTCCGGCTCGTGGAGCTCACCGGTGAGGATGCGGGCCTCGTCGTTCTCCGCGATCACGTAGCGACCGGGCAGGTCATGGCTGAACTCCGCCGTGCGGCTGCGTCCGTCGATCGCGTAGGCGGCCACCAGGGCCCACCGGCCGTCGGCGCGGCGCCAGGCGTCCCACTCGACGTCCTCGTCGTGCAGGGAGTGGTCACCGAAGAACAGTCCGGCTGCCTCGCCGAGGGTGCGACCCGCCGAGGAGGACTCACCGGAGCGGCGGCGTACGGAGGCCTTCAGCGCGGTCTGCGCGACGTGGGCGCGCTCGGCGAGCACCGGGGTGGCGAAGCCCATGATGGCCTCCACCGTCGTCTGGGCGGCTGCAGCAACGGCCTCGGGGGACTCGCCCGCGCGGATGCGTGCCTGGATGTCACGAGGACGCAGTGCGCTTTCCATCTTCATCTCCAACTGGCCGAGTCGTAGGTTCTCGCCACGCAGTGCGCTGCGCAGCCGGGCGTCCGCAGCAACGGCGAACTCCTCGCCCGCTGGGCTGACCAGCAGCAGTGTCCTGCCGTCCTTGCTCAGCCCCACCGGGGTGAGGTCCTGCATCCGTTGCTGCTCCTTCGCATCGCACGTGCGGCACGAGCCTACTTCAGCCTGACCTGCGCCTGAGCGGGGCGACGCGCCGTTCGCCCTACCCTTCCCTCATGGGCGAAGAGAACACGAGCACGCTGCTGCTGGTGCTCGACCTGAGCGGCATCTTCGTGTTCGCGATCTCTGGCGCCCTGGTGGCAGTGCGCAGGGAGATGGATGTGTTCGGCGTGCTCGTCCTGGCCGGCACGACGGGTCTCGGGGGCGGCTTCCTGCGCGACGTGCTCATCGACGCCACCCCACCGGCCGCGCTCGCCGACTGGAGGTATCTCCTGGTGCCGGTCGCGGCCGGCCTGGTCACCTTCGCCTTCCACCCGCTGGTCGGCCGCGCCGAACGCGTCGTGGGCATCTTCGACGCCGCCGGGCTGGGACTGTTCTGCGTCACCGGCGCGCTCAAGGCGCTGGACTTCGGGCTGGGGCCGGTGCCGGCGGCGCTGATGGGGATGGTCACCGGGATCGGTGGCGGGATGGCGCGCGACCTGCTGGCCGGCCGGGTCCCGGTCGTGTTCTCCAGCGAGCTCTACGCGACCCCGGCCCTGGCCGGGGCGACCTGGGCCGTGCTCGCCCAGGGGTGGGGTCTGCAGGAGGGAGTCGTGGCGATCCCCGGCGTGATCATCTGCTTCGGGTTCCGGGTGCTGGCCATGTGGCGCGACTGGCGGGCTCCGCTGCCGAGCGGTCCCGCGAGCGTCTAACCGAGCACCCGGTCGAGATAGGCGTTGCTGAAGATCCGGTCGGGATCGATCCGGTCGCGCATCGCCTGGAAGTCCCGCCAGCGGGGGTACGCCGGCTCGAGGTCCGCGGCCGTCCGGGTGTGCAGCTTGCCCCAGTGCGGGCGACCCTCGTAGCCGCGCATCACGTCCTCGACCGCATGGAAGTAGGGACGGTGGTCGGACTGGGCGTTGACGTGGAAGGCCAGGTAGACCGTGTCGCGGCCGTGGGCGAGGGACAGGGGCACGTCGTCCGCAGGTGCGGCCCGGACCTCGACGGGGAAGCCGATCCTCCAGTCGCTGCGCTCCACGAGGGCACGCACCTCACGCAGTGCCGGGAGGCCCGCCTCCCGGGGCACGGCGTACTCCATCTCGCGAAAGACCACACCGCGGCGCGAGGTGAACACCTTGTGCGGCACGTCGCTGTAACGGCGCTCCGACATCGCCCGCGCGGACAGGTCGTTGATCCGCGGCACCAGCCCCGGACGGGCGTTGCCCAGCCGGTTCGCCCAGCCGAAGGCACGGTTGGCGAGGAACTCGTCATCCCACCATCCGCGGAAGCGCGAGAGCGGCTCGGGCGCCTTCAGCGTGCGGTTGTTCCGCTTGGTCAGGAGACGGTCCGTGTGCGGGAACCAGAACATCTCGAAGTGGTCGTTGTCCGCGACCAGGGAGTCGAACCCCTCCATCGCCTGGGCCCACCGCATCGGGGTCTCGAGGGCATCGAGGACGTACGACGGCTCCACGCGCATGGTGATGGAGGTGATGATGCCGAGCGCACCCAGCCCGACGCGAGCGACGTCGAGGACGTCGGCGTTCTGGTCGGCGTCGGCGCGCAGGAGCGTCCCGTCACCGGCCACCAGCTCCAGCCCCGCCACCTGGGCGCTCAGGCAGGCGACGGTGCCGCCGGTGCCGTGGGTGCCGGTGGAGATGGCTCCGGCCAGGGTCTGCTCCTCGATGTCCCCCATGTTGTGCAGCGACAGCCCGAGGCGCTCCAGGGCGGTGTTCAGCTCACGCAGCGGCGTGCCGGCGAGAGCGGTGACCGTCAGCGCATCGCGGTCGACGGCCACGATGCCGCGCAGGTTGCCGGGCCGCAGCATCAGCCCGTCGGTGACCGCGATGTCGGTGAACGAGTGTCCGGTCCCCGGCATCTTCACGGCAAGGTTCTGGTGGCGCGCGGCCACCACGGCGTCGACGACGTCGCCGACGTCGTGCGGAGCGAGCTCCTGCGTCGGATGAGCCGTGGCCAGACCTGCCCAGTTGGTCCACGTCGCCATGTTGCGCAGGTTAGCCCTCCACGGCGTCGACCGGCTGCTCAGCCTGCTGGGGAGCGCGTACGGCGAAACCGGCGATGGCAGCCAGGACGGCCGAGACCGTGCACACCCAGTAGGCGGCAGACCCGCCGTGCTCGTCGGCGACCACCCCGGCCAGCCAGGCCCCGGGCGCGATGCCCGCGCTCATCCCCGTCTGCACGAAGCCCATCGCCTCGTTGAGGCGAGCCCGCGGCACGGACGCCTCGATCAGGGAGAAGACGGCGATCAGGGTGGGCGCGAGGGCCAGTCCGGTCAGGAAGAGGGCGCAGGTGACGATCACGAGGCCGGGCAGGAACGGCAGTGAGACGGTCCCGACGGCGAGGACGACCATGCCGACCCTGGCCCGTTCGAGCGGCCCCGACCTCCACAGCATCACGCCGGTGGCGACCCCGGCCAGCAGGCTGCCCAACGAGAACGCGCCGAGCATCAGCCCGGCAACGGACTTGTGGCCGGCATCGTCGGCGAAGGCCACCGAAGCCACCTCGAGTGCGCCGAACAGGCTGCCCAGCGCGATGGCGGCAAGCGCGATCGGCACCAGGAGCCCCCATGGCATCGAGGCCCGGACCTCCGTGGGGTCGTGTGGATGCGCCGGTGGCTCGGTCCGGTGCTGCAGCGCCAGTCCAACCGAGCCGATGGTGCCGACCACCACCGCGACGACCAGGCCGGCCTGGGGTGCGTAGACGGTGGACAGGAAGGTGACCAGCGCCGGCCCGCTGACGAAGACGACCTCGTCCGCCACCCCTTCGACGGCGAACGCGGTGTGCCGCTCGCTGTCCACCCGGAGCAGGTGCGCCCAGCGTCCCCGGACCATCGTGCCGATCTGGGGGATGGAGGCGCCGGCGACCGCACCCAGGACGTGGGGGAGGGGCAGGGCCCAGTCGTCGGTGATCGAGACGATCATCAGCCCGCTCGTGAGCGCGAAGACGACGGAGTCGACGTACAGCACCCGGCCCTGGCCGAACCGGTCGGCCAACCGTCCGTGCGGAACGGCGAAGACCGCGTTGCCGATGATGTAGGCGGCCGAGACCTGTCCCGCGAGACCGTAGGAGCCGGTCAGCGTGCTCACCAGCAGCACGATCCCCAGCGTCATCATCGAGATCGGCAGCCGGGCCACGAGGGCCGTGGCCGAGAAGGCGCGGGCGCCGGGGTGGGAGAAGACCCGGCGGTAGGAGTCGAGCACGGGCCAACGATAGGAGACTGTCGGGACAGCCGGTGCCGCGCCGTGGGCACCCTCTTCTAGTCTGGGGCCATGCCCTTCGAGACGGTCGCCAAGCGAGGCTCTCAGGAGCCGCCGGACGTGCACCCCTACGACGCGCTCCTGCTCGTGTCCTTCGGCGGACCCGAGAAGCCCGACGACGTCCTGCCGTTCCTGCGCAACGTCACCGCGGGGAAGGAGATCCCGGACGAGCGGCTCGAGGCGGTCGGCGAGCACTACTTCCTCTTCGGCGGGCGCAGTCCGATCAACGACCAGAACCGTGAGCTCGTCGATGCGATCGAGGCAGACCTGGAGGCCAACGGGGTGCAGGTTCCCGTCTACTGGGGCAACCGCAACTGGGACCCCTTCCTGCGCGACACGATCGAACAGATGAAGGCCGACGGGGTCACCCGGGCCGCGGCGATCCTGACCAGCGCCTACTCGTCCTACAGCGGGTGTCGTCAGTACCGCGAGAACCTCGCCGCCGCCGTTCACGAGGTCCCGGGTGCTCCGCGGATCGACCGGCTGCGTCACTACTTCAACCACCCCGGCTTCATCGAGCCGATGGTCGACGCCACCCTCGCGGCGCTGGCCGACCTCCCCGAGGACGCGCGGCGCGGGGGACACCTCGCGTTCGTCACGCACTCGATCCCGGAGAGCATGAACGAGGCCAGCGGCGCGCGTGGAGGTGCCTACGTCGCCCAGCACCGGGTGGTGGTCGCCGAGGTGATCGAGCGGGTGCGCGAGGAGACCGGCCACCGCTACCCCTCCGAGCTGGTGTTCTGCTCACGGTCGGGACCGCCCCAGATGCCGTGGCTCGAGCCGGACGTCAACGACCACCTGCGTGCGCTCCGCAACCGCGGGGTCCCCGGGGTCGTCGTCGTGCCGATCGGCTTCATCTCCGACCACATGGAGGTCATCTACGACCTCGACACCGAGGCGCAGGAAACTGCTGCCGAGATCGGGCTGCCGTTCGCTCGAGCGGCCACGGCCGGGATCGATCCGCGGTTCGTGGCGATGGTCCGTGACCTGCTGCTGGAGCGTGGTGCCGTGGAGCGCGGCGAGTCACCCGACCGTGCCGCGGAGGGGTCCGAAGCGCTCTGGGACGTGTGTCCGGTTGGGTGCTGCCCCAACCCTCGCGGAGCCAAGCCCGCGCTGTGCGGGCAGGACTGAAGCCGCTCGTGACCCCGGACGGCAGCCTCCAGGGGCTCCTCGACCTCGCCGTCGCGACCGCACGGGAGGCGGGCGAGCTGATCGCCTCGATGCGCTCGAGGGGTGTCGACGTCGCCGGCACCAAGTCCAGCACGGTCGACGTCGTCACCGAGGCCGACCGCGCCTGCGAAGAGCTCATCCTCGGGCGGCTGCTCGGAGCGCGGCCCGACGACGGCTTCCTTGGCGAGGAGGGCGACGACGTCGCCAGCACGTCCGGGGTGACCTGGGTCGTCGACCCGATCGACGGCACCGTGAACTATCTCTACGGGCTGCCTCAGTACGCCGTGTCGATCGCCGCGATGCAGGAGGGCGAGATCGTGGTGGGAGTGGTGCGAAGTCCGCTCCCCGACGTCGAGTACGCCGCGACACTGGGCGGGGGAGCAACGCTCAACGGCGTACCCGTGCGGGTCCGGCAGAGCCCACCGCTCGACCAGGTGCTGGCGGCCACCGGCTTCAGCTATGAGGCAACCGTCCGGCAACGGCAGGGCCAGGCGGTGGCCCGGATGCTGCCGCAGGTGCGTGACATCCGTCGCCACGGCTCCTGCGCCCTCGACGTGTGCGCCGTCGCCTCGGGCCACTGTGACGCCTACGTCGAGGAAGGAGTCCACCTGTGGGACTACGCCGCCGCCGGTCTTGTCGCCGCCGAGGCCGGAGCGACCTTCGAGGTCTGGACCACGCTCGCGGGCAAGGAGCTGGCGGTGTGCGCCCCCGCTGCGGGCTGGGACGACTTCTCGGCGCTGGTCCGTTCCTGTGGGTTCCTGGGTGACCCCCGGGGCTGATCCGGGCGGAAATGCCCCGGGTCGGGCGGATACGTGACCCCCGCACACGGGTCGGGCACGGCCGGGAGTGACCCACTCACCAGGGCCTCGAGGGTTCGGGAACAACCACTCGAGCACGTGCGTTCACGACACGTCCGGGCAGTCGGACACCGCATCCCTGGGGTTGGGTGTGCACAATCGCCGTGACTAGTGCACAATCTCCGCCTCACGTGGATTCAGATGCATCAACGAGCTTCGGGGCTCGATTTGGGCACAGGCCCGACCGACACCCGTGGCCCACGCTGGGACTTGGGAGCAGGAGAGAACGAATGGCAACCGATTACGACGCACCGCGCAAGACCGAAGAAGAGCAGAACGAGGACAGTCTCGAGGAGCTCAAGGCGCGCCGTCACGACAAGAACTCCGGGAAGGTCGACGAGGACGAGGCCGAAGCGGCCGAATCCTTCGAGCTTCCCGGCGCTGACCTCTCGCACGAGGAGCTGGCCGTCGAGGTCAAGCCCAAGCAGCTGGACGAGTTCACCTGCATGAGCTGTTTCCTGGTGCACCACCGCAGCCAGCTTGCGGACGAGAAGAAGCTGATCTGTCGCGACTGCGCCTGACCGACATCACCAAGAACGAAGGGCCGTCTCCCCTGCGGGGGAGACGGCCCTTCGCACGTGCTGATGAAGTCGGTCAGGTGGTCGGCGCAGGGGCGTCCTCGGCATCCTGGTCGTCCTTGCGGAGCCCGGGCGGCAGGTGCCCGGTGGACTTCGCGTAGTAGTTCGCCGCGCGACGAGTGGCCAGCATCCGCGCCAGCTGGACGGCGGTGCCGCTCACGGTGGCCCAGAGCACGGCCTCCCAGAGGTCGACGTCCGGGTCGGCCGGGTTGGCGGGCGGGTTCTTGCCGGTGGTCTTCTGCCAGGCCGCGGTGAGGCTCTTGCGGGCCACCGTTGCGCCCAGGAGCGCGGCGACCAGCGAGAAGATCGACCAGACCTTCGAGCTGTCCTTCTTCTTCGACTTGTCCTTGGCCATGTCCTGCCTCTCAACGTTCTGCGTCTGTCGGCCCTCGGGTACCCACTAACCCTAGGGTGAGTCCTGATCGCCTGCACGCAAGGCCGTGAGGGCCGCGGCCAGCTCGCGAGGGTGGCGGGTGGAGACCAGCCAGTACGGCGTCCGGTCGGCCGGGTCCGCGAGCGTCACCTTGACCGCCCGCTTCAGGTAGGGACGGGTCAGCAGGAACGCACGCGCGTCGGCGTCCACCCCGTGCACCCGGCGGGCCTGCTCGGCGTCGAGGGGCTCCACGTGCTCGAGCAGGTCGAGGGAGATGTGCGCCGGACCGGCGTACAGCTCACCGTCACGGACCGCGACCTGCACGCTTCCGATCCACCCGAAGAAGCCGTAGGTGAGCAGCAGCAGCGCCCCGGTGGCCGCGAACGCAGCCCAGGCCGGCATCGCCACGACGAAGGCGAGCCACAGGCTCGCCAGCAGCATCGTTGCCTGGACCCACCAGCGCAGTGGAACGTGCAGGCGCTCGACGTAGGCATCGGGGCGGGACGGTGGCACGGACAAAGCCTGTCACCCGGCCCACGGCGGCCCGCGGGTAGGGTCGCGAGCCATGGTGGAGATCTCGATCAAGAGAGTGGACCCGGAGCTGCCGCTCCCGGCCTACGCACACCCCGGAGATGCCGGAGCCGATCTGCACTCGGCGGTCAACCTGGTCCTCGAACCGGGTCAGCGGGCGCTGGTCCCGACGGGGATCGCGATGTCTCTGCCCGAGGGCTACGTCGCGCTGGTGCACCCGCGCTCGGGACTGGCCGCCCGGCACGGCATCTCGATCGTGAACTCCCCCGGCACGATCGACGCGGGCTACCGTGGCGAGGTCAAGGTCTGCCTGGTCAACACCGACCCGCACGAGCCGTTCGCGGTCCGGCGAGGGGACCGGATCGCCCAGCTGGTGATCCAGCGGTTCGAGACCGCGCTGTTCGTCGAAGCCGCAGACCTCCCGGAGTCCGACCGCGGAGCCGGGGGCTACGGTTCCACTGGAGGATTCGCACAGGCAGAACGCGACGATGCCGAGGAGCAGCCCGCGCGGCTGACCACCCGGACCGACATCCAGCAGACCAGCGCACAGACCAGCACCCAGACCAGCACCCAGACCAGCGCACAGACCCCGGCGGAGATCCGGGCAGGAGGGACGACGACGTGAGGTTCGGCCGCAAGTCAGGCCCCGAGGAATCCGGGGAGCTTTCCCTGGACGTCGACGGCGAGTCGCTCGGGACCGGTGAGAAGTCGGGACCGTTCGACGCTTCGGAGGTCGACCTCGACGAGCGCGACTGCATCGACCTCGGCAGCCTGCTGATCGCGCCGGTGGGTCCGCTGGAGCTCCAGCTCCAGGTCGACGAGGACAGTGGCGAGGTGATGGCCGTCGTGCTGATCGGTGACGACGGCGCGCTCGAGCTGCGTGCGTTCGCCGCCTCCCGGGGACCGGGTGCCTGGGAGGAGCTGCGACCACGGATCGCCGCCGAGATGGCCCGCATGGGTGGCACCTCCGACGAGCAGCAGGGCAGCTTCGGCACCGAGCTGCAGTGCCGCGTGCCGATGCAGTCCTCCGACGGCCAGCCGGTCACCCAGGTGAGCCGCATCGTCGGCCACGAGGGCCCGGCGTGGTTGCTCCGCGCGACGTTGATGGGACGTCCCGCTGTGGAGTCCGATCTCGCCGGCCCGTGGGAGGAGACGATCCGCCAGGTCGTCGTCCGCCGCGGTCGTGAGGCGATGCCTCCCGGTACCCCGCTGCCACTGACCCTGCCGCCCGAAGCGCGCCGCGTCGACCCACCTGTTGCTGACTAGGCTCTCTCACATGCCCGAGCACAAGAGTCGTCTGCGGACCACGATCAGTCGCTGGGCGAACCAGGACCGCGCCGAGGCCCAGGAGCTGCGCAAGGACACCGAGAAGGCTGGTCTGGTCACGATCAGCGACGCGCCGGACCGTCGACGAGTCGTCGTGCAGGGCACCTTGAAGACCGTGACGCTTCGGCCGCGGGGCGGCGTACCGGCCCTGGAGGCGGAGCTCTACGACGGATCGGGTTCCATCAGCGTCGTCTGGCTGGGCCGCCGGCGCATCAGCGGAATCTCGCCCGGTCGCGCCATCCGGGTCGAGGGACGGATCGGTCTCCAGGACGGCGTACGGGTGATGTTCAACCCCCGATACGACCTGCGACCGCGATGACCTCGGAGATCGACGGGGACACACCGGCGGCGCCGACGACGCACACCGTCGAGGAGGTCGTCCGCAAGCAGCTCTCCGAGGCCCTCGGTGGCGCGCGCGGCATGCTCGAGGCGGCCGTCCCGACGATCGCGTTCACGGTGATCTTCCTGACCGCCCACGACCTCCGGCTGGCGATCATCGTCAGCGTTGCGTGTGCCGGCGCGCTGCTGGCGGTGCGGCTGGTGCAGCGCTCGACGCCGCAGTTCGTGCTGAACGCCCTGTTCGGCATCGGCCTCGGCGCGCTGTTCGCCTGGCGGGCAGCCCGTGGAGGAGGGGACGCGGGCGAGCAGGCGATGGCCTACTTCCTGCCCGGCCTGATCTACAACCTCGGCTACGCCATCGTGATGCTGTTCACGGTCGCGATCCGCTGGCCCCTGGTCGGGTTCATCGTGGGCAGCGTCGCGGGAGACCCGACGGCATGGCACTCCGACCGCAACGTCGTGCGTCTGTGCAGCCGTCTCACCTGGCTGCTCGCGGCGCCGTGCCTGGTCCGCGTGGTGGTCCAGGGGCCGATCTACCTGGCCGGGCGCAACGGCTGGTGGTCCACCGACTCGGCCGTGGCCGCGCTGGGTGTGGCCAAGCTGACCATGGGCTGGCCCCTCCAGGTCGCCGCTCTGGCGGCGATGCTGTGGGTGCTCACCCGCAACAGCATCCCGCTGAAGCCCGGAGAGCCCGAGCCACACCTGCACGCGTGAGCGACTAGTTGCTGCTGCGCGGCTGGTCGCTGTGCTCGGCCGGGGCGAGCATCCGCTCCAGCTCGTCCTCGAGGTCGGCGGGCACGACGAACAACAGCTCGTCACCGGCCTCGATCGGCTGCTCCGGGTCGGGCGTGTAGACCTGTCCGTCGCGAAGGATGGTCACCAGTGAGCAGTTCTCGGGGAACGGCACCAGGCCGGACGGCTTCCCGACGTACGGCGAGTCCGAGGGCATCGTCATCTCGACCAGGTTCGCGTTGCCCTGGCGGAACGTGAACAGCCGGACCAGGTCGCCGACGGTCACCGCCTCCTCCACCAGCGCCGACATGATCCGGGGGGTGGAGACGTTCACGTCGACCCCCCAGGCCTCGGTGAACAGCCACTCGTTGTTGGGGTGGTTGACGCGGGCGACGGTGCGCGGCACGCCGAACTCGGTCTTGGCGAGCAGCGAGGTCACCAGGTTGGCCTTGTCGTCACCGGTCGCGGCGATCACCACGTCGCAGTCCTGCAGCCGGGCCTCCTCGAGGGAGGAGAGCTCGCAGGAGTCGGCCAGCAGCCACTCCGCATCCGGGACACGGTCAGGCTTGATCGACGACGGATCCTTGTCGATCAGCAGCACCTCGTGACCGTTGCCGATCAGCTCGCGGGCGATCGAGCGCCCCACGGCTCCTGCACCAGCGATGGCGACCCTCATTCGTCGTCCTCCGGGCCTCTCTTGAGTACGTCGTAGACCTCGCTGGCGTGCTGCTCCCGGATCACGAGGTGGAGCAGGTCGCCCTCCTGCAGGACGGTCTCCCGGGTCGGCAGCACGCCCTCCCCGAGACGGTCGATCCACGCGATCCGGCAGCCGGACTCCTCCTGGAACTGCACTGTGCGCGATCCCACCCAGGGCTCGGACACCGGGACCTGGTCGACCCGGATGGTGCCGGACGGGTCACGGAAGTCAGGCTCGGCGCCCGCAGGGAGGATCCGCCTGAGCACCTGGTCGGCCGTCCACTTCACGGTCGCAACCGTGGTGATGCCGAGACGCTGGTAGACCTCGGCTCGGCCGGGGTCGTAGATCCGGGCGACCACCTGCTGGATTCCGAAGGTCTCCCTGGCCACCCGCGCGGCGATGATGTTGGAGTTGTCACCGCTGCTGACGGCGGCGAAGGCGTCGGCACGTTCGATGCCGGCCTCGGCCAGCACTGCCTGGTCGAAGCCGTAGCCGGTGACCTTGGTGCCGTTGAAGGACGGGCCGAGCCGCCGGAACGCATCGGGGTTGCTGTCGATGACGCTCACGGTGTGGTTCCGGTCCTCGAGGCTTCTGGCAAGCGTCGAACCGACGCGGCCGCAGCCCATGATCACAACGTGCACGTGACGAACAGTAATGGGTCCCGGCCTCGCGGCGGCGCGGAGTGCTCTAGCCTCCCAGTGTGGGAGTAGGGAATGTCTCCAAGCGGATCCTGCTCGGTCGCAAGCTGCGCAGTTCCCAACTGGGCGAGACGTTGCTGCCGAAGCGCATCGCCCTACCCGTTTTCGCGAGCGACGCGCTCTCCTCGGTCGCCTACGCGCCCGATGAGGTCTTCATCATGCTGGGCATCGCCGGGGCCTCGGCCTACGTGTGGTCCTGGAAGGTCGCGCTGGCCGTCGCCCTGGTGATGCTGACGGTGGTGGCCTCCTACCGGCAGACCGTTCATGCCTATCCCTCAGGGGGCGGTGACTACGAGGTGGCCACCGTCAACCTGGGCCGTTCCGCCGGTGTCACGGTGGCCAGCGCGTTGCTGGTGGACTACGTGCTCACCGTGGCGGTGTCGATCTCCTCTGCCTCGCAGTACGCCTCGGCCGCCCTCCCGGGGCTCTCCGGGCATGAGGTGTTCGTCGCCTCGGGCATGGTCATCGTGCTGTCCGCGATGAACCTGCGCGGGGTGCGCGAGTCGGGGACCTTCTTCGCGGTGCCGACCTACCTGTTCATGTTCGCGATCCTGGGCATGTGCGCCTACGGCCTCTACCAGCTGGCGATGGGAACCTTGCCCGACGTGTCCAGCGCGGAGCTCGAGATCATCCCCGACGAGGGCTGGGAACAGCCACTGACGACCATCGGGCTGGTGCTGCTGCTGGCGAGGGCGTTCTCCTCCGGCTGCGCGGCCCTGACCGGGGTCGAGGCGATCAGCAACGGCGTGCCCGCGTTCCGCAAGCCCAAGAGCGCCAACGCTGCGACGACCCTGCTCATGCTGGGGCTGATCGCCGTGACGATGATGGTCAGCGTGATCGTGCTGGCCCGGCAGATGGGACTGCAGTACGTCGACCCGCACCACCTGGACCGCCTGCGCACGGCCACGGGGCTGCCGGTCCCGGAGGACTTCGCCCAGGACACCGTGATCGCCCAGCTGGCCCGCGCGATCTTCGACCACTTCTCACCAGGCTTCTACTTCGTGGTCGTGGTGACCGGGATCATCCTGGTGCTCGCGGCGAACACGGCGTTCAACGGCTTCCCGGTGCTGGGCTCGATCCTGGCCAAGGACGGTCTGGCGCCGCGGGCGCTCGGGATGCGCGGCGACCGTCTCGCCTACAGCAACGGCATCGTCTTCCTGGCGGTGATGGCGATCATCCTGATCGCCGTCTTCGACGCGCAGACGACACGTCTGATCCAGCTCTACATCGTGGGCGTCTTCATCTCCTTCAACCTCAGCCAGCTCGGCATGATCCGGCACTGGACCCGGCATCTGAAGGCTGAGTCGGACCCGGCGGAGCGCCGACGGATGATGAGGTCCCGCGCGATCAACACCTTTGGGCTGGGGATGACCGCGGTCGTGCTGGTGATCGTGCTGGTCACCAAGTTCTTGGCGGGGGCATGGATCACGGTCCTCGCGATGGGCGCGTTCTACGCGATCATGGTCGCGATCCGGGGCCACTACGACCGGGTCGAGGAGGAGCTCGTCGTCGGGGACGACGACCAGATGCTGCCGACCCGGGTGCACGCCGTGGTGCTGGTGTCCAAGCTGCACAAGCCCACGATGCGGGCGTTGGCCTATGCGAAGGCCAGCCGTCCCAACATCCTCGAGGCCGTGTTCGTCGACGTCGACGGCGGCAAGACCAACAAGCTCCTCGACGAGTGGGACGCCCAGCGGATCGACGTACCCCTGAAGATGCTGTACTCGCCGTACCGCGAGGTGATCCGGCCGATCGTGCAGTACGCCGCGGAGCTCCGCCAGGCGAACCCGCGCGGTGTGGTGGCTGTCTACATCCCGGAGTACGTCGTCGGCCGCTGGTGGGAACAGCTGCTCCACAACCAGACCGCGCTGCGGCTCAAGGCCAGGCTCCTGTTCACACCCGGCGTGATGGTCACCTCGGTGCCCTACCAGCTCAAGGGGTCGGAGAAGGCCAAGTACCGCGAGGAGCTCGAGCTGGAGCGCCTGCGCCCCGGCGACGTACGACGCGGCCAGACCCGGTCGGGCCGGTGACCCGGACCCACGACTCGCTGGTCGGGCAGCGCTACGACGTCGAGGTCGGCGCCGTCGCTCACGGCGGTCACTTCGTGGCCCGCGTCGCGACCGGTCTCGACGAGCGCGAGATGGTGGTCTTCGTCCGGCACGCCCTGCCCGGTGAGCAGGTCACCGTCGAGATCACCGAGGACAGCGGGAAGTTCCTCCGAGCCGATGCAGTGGAGGTGGCGGAGGTCTCGCCCCGTCGCGTCCAGGCTCCTTGCCCGCTGGCCCACCCCGGCGGCTGCGGCGGCTGCGACTTCCAGCACGTCGAGCTGTCCGAGCAGCGACGACTGAAGGCCCGGGTGGTGTCGGAGCAGCTGGCCCGCCTCGCCGGACTGGAGCGCGACGTGGTCGTGGAGCCGGTGCCGGGCGACGAGGACGGCCTGTTCTGGCGCACACGGATGCAGTACGTCCACCTGCCCGGTGGAGACCGCGGACTGCGCAAGCACCGCTCGCACGAGGTGGTCCTGGTCGATCGCTGCCTGATCGCCCATCCCGAGGCGCGTGAGCCCGGAGATCCTGCGCCCCTGGTGGAGCGGGTCGAGACCACCGCACACGGGACGCACGAGTTCGAGGTCTCCGGGGACGGGTTCTGGCAGGTGCACCCGGGGGCGCCCCGCGCCCTGGTCGACACCGTCCTGGGGATGCTCGCCCCGGCGGCCGGGGAGCGCGTGCTCGACCTCTACGCCGGCGTGGGTCTGTTCTCCGCCTTCCTCGCCGATGCCGTCGGTCCGCAGGGCTCGGTCGTCGCCGTCGAGAGTGACCGGCGGGCCACCCAACTCTCGAGGTCCAACCTCGCCGGGCTCGCGCCGGCATCGGTGGTGTGCGACCGGGTGGACCGCGCCCTGAGCCGACTCGCCAAGGGTGGCGGACCCGAGACGGT